>JAZDMG010000042.1:0-64223 GCA_043801165.1 archaeon | reverse complement strand
TATGTTCTGTCCAGAAGTTTTCCAGTGCTTCCTGCATGCCATCTATTGTTGGAAAATACTGTGACTTGGTCACAGAGTTTTTTGTGACTTTCCAACAAGTCTCAATAGGGTTGAGCTCTGGAGAATATGGTGGAATGTGTTCCACGCAAATTTTGTCAGAATATTCTGCAATTAGATTTCTTACGCAGCTTGTTTTATGGAATCCTGCATTATCCATTATCAGCACGTATTTCTTTTTTTGGTCTATTTTTTTGAATAATTCTCTTAAGAAGTTCATGAAGGTCATGCTGTTTTGCGCTTCATAAAAATCATAATAAAATTTGTGATTGCTTGTTAGTGCTCCGAATGTTATGAGTTTTTTGTTGCTCCAAAAGAATGCTGCTCGAGGAGTTTCTCCTCGAGGATACCAAATCTTTTTGTAAGTTGTTGTTAGTTGGAAGCTGGCTTCATCTATTGCTATAATCTCATAACCCAAATATTTTGTTTCAAGTTTTTTTTAAATTCTGCACGAAATTCTTTGACTTTCTTGGGGTCATTTTTGATGTGTTGGCTACGAGGCGTTATTCTTGAAAAATCTAGTTTATGAAGTACGCGCATAACATGCCTTGAAGAATATTTCTTTCGTGTTTTGTTTTCAATTATTTGAGAGAATTGTTTCACGTCTATTGAACAGAATTTCTTGTTAGCGGCTCTTGCTTCTCGCGTAAATTCTGACTTGAGTTTTGCAAGAGTTTTCTTTGTTAACGGTGTTGGTCTGCCACTTCGTGGCAGATTCTTTACATTACCTGTTTGCCTGAATTTTTCAATCAGCCTGCTGATGGCTGATTGATTGCAACCAACTAATGTCGCAATCTCTTGCTGTGTCTTTCCTTCTTTTTTCCATCTTAAAACTAGTTCTCTCGTAGGCAATTTTATCATAACAACGCAATAACAGAACTAATATATAAACTATGCGTTATTTTTGTCTTATACTAATTTTTCATAAGTTATTTAAAACCAAGCTGTTTTTCTACCAATTGCAAAAGGAGGTACTCACAGTGATTGAATTGGGCGGAAACATTACCCTTGTGGGATTTAAGGAGATAGACCAAGCCGAGCTTGTCGTTGTCAAGAAATTGGTGGGCAGCTACGCGAGGAAGTTCAGCGACCTGGTGCCTGACTTCGAGCACATGACAGTCACACTGAAGCCGGTGCACAAGACCGAAGGCAGCGAGAAATATGAGCTCCATGCCAAGGTGCTTATCAAAGGCAACTCTGTGTTCTCTGAGCTAGTCGAAAGGAACCTTTTTGTGGGCTTGGATTCTGTCCTCAGCAAGGTCTTTGGCGAAGCAGAGCGAGACGTGTCGAAGCAGAAGGAGCGCGACAGGGGCTGGTAAGGCAGAGATTGTAAAATTATTTTGTATTTTTCTTCGAAGATTGAAATGCTCAGCAGATATGAATCTAGAAACAAAAATATGAAAAAAGACTAAAAGAAATAAAATAGTTTACTGCTTCTTAGCCGGCTTCTTCCTGGCGACCTTTGGCTCAGCAGATGATTCTTTCTTCTCCTCTGTTTTGGCTTCGTCGTTCTTTTCAGGCGCCGCCTCAGGCAATGCTTCCTTCTTCTCAGAATCCTTCTCTGCCTTCTCATCTACGCCAAGCTTCGCGGCGAGCTTCTCTTTCATGGTCTCAGGCTCTTTCTTCTTCTCTGCCTTCACAGCCTCCTTGAACTCAAAGCCGTGCAGCTCTGCCCTTACCTCATCGTCGCTCTTCCAGACATGGACCTTGACATGGTGGGGAGGGTTTTTTCCTCCGTTGGCCCAGATGTACTCGTTGATGTGCAGGCCGATCCTGACCTTGTCGCTCTTCATGTGCTTCTCGAGAAAAATCCTCAAAGTCCTCATGGCTTTCGCTGACTTCTTGTAGCCTGCGATTCTCCTGAATCCTTTTCTAAGCGGGACCACATAGTCCCTCTCAATCTCATTCTTGACTTCTTTCTTCTTTGCCATTGATCATCAACTCAGCTATGGTTTAATCTTGGTCCTGCGCCAGCTTCTCTTGACGACAGTGTGCCTTCCAGGATGGACCCTTCTGGTCTTGCCGTATATCTTTGGCACGGTCCAGTATGGAGCCCATTTTGTCTGTGAGCCTTTCTTTATGAGCCTTTTCTTCTTTGCCCTTGGTTTGTATCTTGCCATTGTGAATACCTTTAAGCAGAATCTTGCTCAGGAGCAGCCTTCTCTGCGAGCACTGCCTTTGCTTTCTTTAGCTTAGCCAATTCAATCCTCTTTGTTGTCTGAGCTATCAATGAATGCGCCTTTGGCGTGAGCATCCTTCCCTTGTGCTTCCCGATCTCCTTCTTCAGGAGCCCTTCTTTCTCAAGCTGCTGGAGCACCTTCCTTATGATGTTGCCTGAGCCTTTCCTGAAATGCTCTGGAGCGACGCCGTTGTTCTTCCTGCCGCCGTACTTGACCCTCAGCTTTGAGACGCCAATCGGGCCAAGCTTCTCAATCTTGAGGAGGACGCTTGCCGCTCTAACGTACCACCAGTCAGGATTGACCGGAGGCTTTTCCTTGTGTACACCTGTCTTTACAAAGTCAGCCCATTCCGGCTTCTTAAGCATAGGCTTGAGCTGCTCTGAAATCGCTATTATCAGTTCTTGTTTTGAAACACTCATTCTAAATCCCTTCTTAGTCATATGATTAATTCCTGTACAGAATCGTTCTCTAAACCCATCCTCAAGAATTAATGGGCGGTTTATAAAGGTTTCTGTTTCTGGAGACAGACCATGACCAAGCCTCGGCTCATCACAGTCCCTTCAGCTGATTTTCATCATGACAGCTCAGCGCAATATTTATAAACCCCTGGTTTGTCCTTCATGGGATGATGGAAATCAAAGTAATAGAGCAGACCAAGAAAAGGATGATCTTCGAGCTCATCGGCGCAGACCACACTTTCTGCAATGCGCTGAAGAAAGAGCTTTTGAACGACGACAATGTCAAGATCTCGACCTACAACATCGCGCACCCGCTGGTGCGAATACCGAAGTTCATAATCGAGACCAGCGGCCAGAAGGAGCCTACAGATGTCATGAAGGCAGCGGCAAAGCGCCTTGGCAAGCTCAACGATGAGTTCAAGACCGCTTTCAAGAAGGCAAAGTGAGACTGTAGGTATTTCTCGATATTTCTCAAGCAGCCAGCTGGAAAAATAATAAAATATTAATAGTGCTATGCACTAATCTCATCAATGAACGATAAAGACAAGAAGCTGCTGCTTAAACTGGCACGCGAATCCATCAGTACCTATTTCTCAGGCAAGAAGCCTGACATGAGCGAGACAAAGCACCTGACAGAGAAGCGCGGAGTCTTTGTGACCCTGCATGAAAAGCGCGGGAAGCTGAGAGGATGCATCGGGTTTCCGACGCCTGCGTATTCGCTGTGCACAGCGATTGCAGAGGCTGCCAGGAGCGCTGCTTTCCAGGACCCAAGATTCAAACAGCTCTCGCAGCCAGAGCTCAATGACATATATATCGAGATATCAGTGCTCACCGTCCCTGAGCTGATAAAGGTGACGCATTCAAATGATTATCTCAAGATGATAAAGATAGGTGAGGACGGGCTCATAATCGAGGGCTCGTACGGATCAGGCCTTCTCCTGCCGCAGGTCGCGACAGAGAACGCTTTCAGCATCCAGCAGTTTCTGAACTGCCTCTGCCAGAAGGCAGGGCTTGGCTTCAATGACTGGAAAGATATCTCAAATAAGATATATAAGTTCCAAGCGATAATATTCTCTGAGAAGAAGAAAGAGGATTAATCATCTATTATCTTGACGTGGGTCGCGATCTCTTTTACTTTCTCCTTTACCTTCTGCTTCAGGTAGTCGAGATTTATCTCCTCGATCTGCTTGTTCAAGGCAGCTATGCCCTTCTCTGCCTGGCTTATCTTGTTGTCTAGTGATTTGAGCCAGCTATCGTTCTCAGAGATGTTCAGGGCTGCAACGCTCCTGTTGATCTTGGTGGCGGCATCCCTGCAGACAGATCTCAGCCTGCTGAGCTCAGATTTTCTCTCAACTAAGAAATCCCTGCTCAGCTTCGCCAGCATCTCATTGGTCTTGTCAAGCTGTTTGTCCTTCAGCTCAAGAGTATCCAATTCCTGCCCCATCTTCTTCAGGATCTCGCTGATCACAAGGCTGTCATCTTCCTGCAATGTGCCGGCAGGGTCAGCGATATACCTATCGACGAACTTCTCGTGCAAAGTGTTATGGGTGTACTTCTTGAGAGGCCTGTTCAGCTCAGAGAATATGCTTATCATCTCCTGCTCTATCGCATTGATCCTCTCCTCTGATTGCTTGTTCTCATCAAGGCATTCCCTGAACTGCTCATATTCCTTGCTGCTCTTGAGCTCCGTAATCCTTCCGTCAAGCTTCTCCTTCTTCTTTAGGAGCATCTCCAGTTCAGACTCGAGCCGTGTCTTCTCCTGCTCAAGCCTCTCTTTTTTCATGGCATCATCTTTGAACTGGTCAAGCCTTATCTTAGCCTCTCTTATCAGCTCAACCCCTTCCTTGTCGATCTCTGACTGCAGCTTTGCAAGCTCCTCCTCTATGCCCTTCACTACCTTTATCACTCTTGTGAGCTCAACCTCTAGAAATTCTCTGATAATCATGTAATTCTTCCGGGTCTCCTGGCTTAGGCTATCCAATGACTCAGAGACCCTTGCCGCATAATGCCCAATCTGGGAGAAATCATCTGGGATGCTGATATCGCCAAGGAATCTCTTTATGCGGCTGATATATGCCTTCCTGTGGCCGTCCATCATTTGCTTGGCCCGCTCAGGTATGTTGGTGTTGACCAGTCCTGCCTTCTCAAGCTCCTCAAGATATCTGTGGCCGTCTGCTATTAGATCCTTCACCACTGACTTAGTCCTGGTGATCCTCTGGTCAAAGCGCTTGCCCTCGACCTGCTTGTCAAGCCAGCGGTCTATCTCAGAGAAATTAATGCTCTCAGCCTTCTTTCCACCTAAAAAACTCAGGAAACCCATGAATAACCTCTTAACTTCTTCTGCAGAGAAAGAATTACCTACCATGCTATTTAAATTTTATCATAGCAAGCCGGCCATCTGCTTACCGATGCAAAAAACATTTAAACATCATGCCCTGCACCCAGGTCATGTTTTTTTCGATCAATGAGATAATCGATGTATTCATAATGACGTTCGCCATAGGATTCATCTTCAAGGATGTCTTCCGCTACAGGCCAAAGGTTGAGGTCATAACCCCAGAATATTACCTGAAGAAAAGGCCGCTCTTCAGCATGAATGATTTCTGGTTTGCTGCAGCAGTGGTCGCTCCGAGCATAATCCTGCATGAGTTCGGCCATAAGTTCTTTGCCATCGCCAACGGCATGAGCGCCACATTCGAGGCAGCCTATTTCTGGCTAGGGCTGGGCATCATCCTGAAGCTCGCTGGATTCGGATTCGTATTCCTTGTCCCGGCCTATACAAGCATAGGTGGAGGAGGGACTGCCCTGCAGATGGCAGGGGTGGCCTTCGCAGGCCCACTGGTCAATCTTTTATTCTGGCTTGGGGCGAAGATATTGATGAAAAAAGTCAAGCTCAAGAGGACTGCATATCACATAGTTTTCCTCACCAGCAGGATCAACATGTTCCTTTTCATATTCAACATGCTACCGATACCTTTCTTCGATGGCTGGAATGTCTTCAAGTACCTGTTCAGCGCGATCTTCTAAGAAGTCAGGATGCTCAAAATCAAATCATAGGTCTCAGGATATTTCTCAGGATTGAGTGAGTCTGAGTGAAGGCTGTCCTTGAATGAGCCTGTGCAGTTGCCCTTAATCTCGTAGTTCTTCTTGGCTCCTTCAAGATAGGCGCTCTCAGCGGTCACAATGCCGTCTCCGTCCCTGTTGCCATCCATCTCGCAGCCAGTGCTCCTTATGGCGTATACCATTGCATCTGCAGGAATCTTTCTTACGTTAAGCCTGCTCAGGAATATGCTCCCCTCTGCCATCTCACCGCATTCCTTTTTAGCTCCAAGGACAGAGCAGAAATCCTTGACCTTTCCACTGACCCCGCTGTTGGGCGTGTTCACCAGGATGAGTTTCGAGAGATCATCGTAGCCAAAGAGTGACGTGTATTCGCGCGCCACAAGGCCTCCCATGGAATGAGCCACTATTGATACCTTGTTTGATCCGGTCTTGTATTTCACAAGATCTATGATCTCCTTCAGCCTTAAAGCGTAGCTTTCTATGCTCTCAGTCTTCTGGGCGGCGACAGAATAATCAGCGAGAGTGTAATATGTTATGTAGTAATAGCTCACCCTGACAGTAGCAGGAACGCGGCTTTCACTCCACTCACCGAATGAAGCGTTCTCCTTGTTGGCCTTCAAGTCAAGCTCTCCGAATGAGATGAACCCGTCAGACATCATCTTCCTCTGGATCTTTGTGAATGAGTTCATGGAATACTCAGGGGTGTTTGCATCATTGAATACGTGCCCGTGGATGAATATCACTGGGCTGATGGCTCCTCTGCATCCAGGCTCTGAACAGCAGGGTGTACATTTCCCAAAGACACAGCACTGGGCAGGATTCGATCCGAGCCCAGGAAGGCTGGCATTGATCACAGTGACTTCTGATGATGCCCTGAGGTCGAGGATGCTGCTGAATGGTATCGAAAGGAATGCTATGATGCCTGCGACAGATCCTGTCGATGAGTGATTAGCTGCAGCGCAGTTCATGATGATGTATTCATTGCTCATTGAACCGTTTATCATGACCAGGGACTTGAGGCTTTCGAGGCCTATCTCTTCTGCGGCTCCAAGGCCTACAAGGTCAGCATTGAGGCGAGCTTCTTCAGCGTCAATCATCATGATGATCCTTGTCCTATTAATCACAGTCATATTGTACGGACCACCAGAAGCCTGCAGGTTGACCTGTTCACGGCTCTTGTTCAATGCCTGCAAAGCGATATTTATTGAAGCCATCTTAAGCGCTTGGTCAAAGCTCTCGTTGCCGATGCTCCAGTTGTAATCATAGGCTCTGCGCAGCGATGAGTTCACGTTGGTCAGGGCGATATTCGAGGCCAGCCCGCGCAGGCCAGCACACCCTGAGCTAACAGATGAGTTGATATTGATTCCTTTCTGGCGCAGCAGGTTGCTGCCGTAGATCAGCAGGAATGCCTCCTCTGCCTTCTTCAGATCAAGATCCTGGGCTAATACACTGAGATTCTGCAGGTCATCCTCCAATGCCTTGCCTATCTCTCCCTCTGAATGGACTGTGCCTGTTGAGATGAAAATATAATTTCGGGAGATGTCCTCTGCAACGCTGTTCAGCTTTGCCAACAGGAGGCTGTTCTGCGGATTGCTCTCATTCCTATAGCGCAATGCCATCTCCCTGACATCAGCTGCATAATCAGATGTCTTCTGCAGCAGCTCAATGTTCTTGTTCCTGGCTTCTATAAGGGCAATCATCTCCTTCCGCATTTTGGAAACCTCGTCTTTCAATGACAAAAGAGCGCTAAGCTCTTCTCCAGAGAAAGAGTTCATCAGCCCAAGATAATTTTCCTGGTCCCAGAGAGACGTGAGGGCCTGGCTTCTGATGCGGAACCTGTCGAGCGCCTGCTGGTTAATCTCAAGAGATGATATGAGGGCTTGATTTTCAACTGCGCCAGAGGGAAGATTCCTGCTGAGGATTAGGTTCTCCTCATGCAGAGCAGATACCTCTGATAGGAGCCTGCGGAAACCATCCAGGCTCTGCTGCATCAGCTCCTTGGCGTGCGCCTCTTCTGCGGTGAGGCCATAGTTTATTATTATCATGCTGCTCTTGTAATGCGGGTTCTCATCGGTCAGGCAGACAACCGACCTGAGGTTGATGCATTCTGATTCGAACATGTAGAGCAGCTGGCCGCTCCCTTTGCCAGGCATCCTGATGATGAATTGCTTGTTGAGCTGCTCATTGTGCTTCACAGACTCATTGCTAGAATAGATTATGCTCTCATCAGCAAGGTTTGTGAGAGTGAACTTGCATTGGCTTCTGCACTGTATGAAATTGCTGTTGACCAATGTTATGTTCGCCACAACCGCGTCACGGTTCGTGACCGAGAAGCTCTGCTGGAGAGGTGAGACCCTCATGTTCAGCTCATCGCTGAAGATGAACCTTATCTTTGAGCTGACAAAGAATATTATCAACAGCAGCACCGCTGCCGCTAATCCGATGATGAACAGCCTTTTGATGATGCTCTTCTCTTTAGCCTTGTTTTTCTGTCCTTCTCCAACACCTGGTCCAGGAAGCCGTCGAGATTGGTCATTTTTGACTGAAACATCACCTTTCTCAACAGGATCATCATGCAATCCGGCCGCATCATCTGCCCTGATGACCTCTTGGTTTGCTTCTCCTTTTTTTTTCTTCTTTTGTTTGGTCTTGACCATTCTCTCCGAGAAACTAATGCTTGACTGATACTTGATTGATGCCTGACAAGTCAATGGTGCTTATATTGTTTTCGAATATTAATCAGAAAGGCTTCAACACGACTGAATATGACCTTCTTTCGCCCGGCTTTAGGAGCTCGAAACGCCCGTGCACAAACAATTCCTCGCCTTTGGCCTGGCCAAGAGGATGGGTGGCTGTCTCTATGCAAAACATGCCTGCGTCCTTTCCAGGGCTCCAGAGCATCATGTGCTTGAAATCATCGCTTGAGACCAGTATCCCTTTCCCTGTCTTATTATCAGAGTATCTGACAGAATGGACATCCTTCAGCGCGTAGGCGTTCCTAGTCGGATCAAGCGATGCATTGATAACTTCATCCAATGATATGCTTGATTCATCATCGACCGTAAATGCACCATCCACTACAGAGCCCTGAAGCCTGAACCCAGGATGCCAACCAGCCCTGTAGGGCATGATATCGCTTGAATTGTTGGCCACAGACAAGGTCATAACAAGCCTATCATCGATGATCTTGAACTCTTTCTCGATGGAACAGGCAAATGGCCAGAAAAGATGCTCAGGATGCCCGTTGCCTGGCTGATATTTTGGGTTGCGCAGGTTATGCGGCTTATATTCCTGGATAAGCTGCACATAGCCTTTGCTGTGCTGCTTTATGACAAATGGCAGTATCCTTGATATGCCATGCTGGTCTTGTGGAAAACCGATGCTGCCTATCGTGACCTTGTAATCCTTTGGCGGCCCTACTAGCGGGAACATTATTATCTCAGAGTTTGCCCAGCCGTTCTTCTCCCAATCAGGGCTTCCGCCGTCGTGGAAGAACTCCTTGTCATCAAGCGAAAGACCTATCAGCTGCCCGTTGTTGATATTCAGCCGCGCTATCAACCTCTCATCGCCCAGGTCTATGTACGTCATGCAAAAAAGCGAATGCACAGAGGCTTATAAAGATATTGCTGACTTCTGTTAATAGGTTATAACTGCAATCCCCGCAATATTTTTAAACCAGCCACCGCTCCTGTGCTGCAATGGATAACGCTGTACGAGCAAATGCCTGAATTCTTAGATTTGGTTAGTTGTTATTCCATAAATCAACCATTCAATAAAACAATTCAAAGGTGATAATATGCATTACATAAAGGATTTCAAGTGGGAACAAGGGATGAGCGTCAAGGACTTCGTTGAGAACCTTGGCCAAGTAGGCTATCAGAGCATAGAGCTCAACAAGGCCGCCGGCGCAATCGTCAAGATGAAAAAGGCAGGAGCTAAGATATTCCTGACATTCACCTCTAACATGGTCACATCAGGCCTCAGGGGATTCTTCAGCCAGGTGATAAGGCTCAAGATGGCCAACATCATAGTCACCACGGTCGGAGGGATCGAGGAGGATATCATGAAGGCCTGCGGAGAGAAGTTCTTGGTGGGTAGTTTCCAGGCTGATGACGTTGAGCTCCATGAGAAAGGCATCAACAGGGTCGGGAACATATTTGTCTCGAACGAGAGCTATATGAAATTCGAGGACATACTGACAGAGATGCTGGGAAAGCTCTACGAGAAGAAGAATAAATGGACCCCATCAGAGCTCTTCAGGGAGATAGGGCTGATGCTTGATGATGAGAACTCAATTCTTTACCAGGCCGCGCGCAATGATGTTCCCGTATTCTGCCCAGCGATAACAGATGGATCATTCGGATTCCACCTTTTTCTTTTCCAGCAGAAGCACAAGGATTTCATGATAGATGTCGTCGATGATTTCAAGAACATACTATTCAGCACCTCCAATGATGAGCCGAAGGGAGTGATTGCTCTTGGCGGAAGCATCTCAAAGCATCATGCCATCCTGGCGACATTGCTCAACGGCGGTGCAGAGTACGCTGTCTACATGACCACCGCAAGCCAGGCCTCTGGCAGCATGAGCGGAGCGACGACAAGGGAAGCTAAGTCCTGGGGAAAGATAAAGGAGGATGCTGACGCAGCGACAGTCATAGGAGATGTCAGCATAATGTTTCCCTTGGCGATGATCAGGGCTCTTGAGAGCTTGAGCGCAGAAGGGCTGCTGAAGGTGGGATGAATGGCAAGGTTCATACTGTCAAAGTCAAAAGTATTGGAGCAGTACAACAGCCTCAAAGGCTTTGGGATCATATCCTACAGCTTCAAGACCAATCCCATCGTCGGAAAGATACTTGAGGATTCGACTGACTGCATGTTCAGCGTGCATTTCATCAATGAGCTCAAGCTGATAAATGATAGGAGAAGGGTGTGGTTCCTGGCCCAGGCTCTTGACAAAGAAATCCTCGAGAGATTGTTTGCCATGGGAGTGAGCAAGTTCGTGATAGAGAACATGGAAGACCTGGACGCGCTGATCAGCTATATCACGCAGCACAACAAGGAGATTGAGCTGCTGCTGAGGATGAAGCTCAAGGAGCACACCATAAAGACAGAGAAATATTATGTCTTCGGCATCGAGTCAGATGTTGTCAATCAGAAGGTTCTTGAGCTCAAGAGCAACAGGCTCATAAAAAAGCTGGGAATCCATATCCACCGCAAGACCCAGAACGTCTCAGAATGGGACCTCAAGCGAGAGCTCTCTGAGATAATACTGCCAGAGGTGCTTGAAACGATTGATTATCTTGACATAGGAGGAGGAATCCCTGTCCTTTACAAGAATATCACCGACAGGATAATCCCTACTGTGCTTGAGAAGCTTGATGAGGCAAAGCAATGGCTTTCCTCTGCGAGAGTGCATATGATCATCGAGCCAGGAAGATACATCTCAGGGCCTGCGATCAGGCTTGAGACTAAGATTGTCGGGATGCATGGCAGCACGATTGTCGTCGATGCCTCGGTGTATAACGCGTCACCAGACACTCTCATCGTGCCCATAAAGCTCATGATCGAGGGAGAGAGCGAACAGGGAAAACCCTATGTCGTCAAAGGCATCACGCCCTGCTCTACTGACATCTTCAGGTATCGCGCCTATTTCCCCGAGAGCAGGAAGCTGAAGAAAGGCGACAAGATGATATTCCTGAATGCCGGCGCCTACAACTTCCACACAGAGTTCTGCGAGCTTGACAAGGTAGCAACTGAAGTGGTTGATTAAAGCAAAGATTTATTAATCTGAAAACCCGAGGATGACGCATGAAACTTTGCAGTGCATGTTTGCTAGGGGTTAGATGCAGATATGACGGAGCCAGCAAGCCAGATTCTAGGGTCATCAGCATGGCAAAGCTTGATGTCCTTGTTCCTGTCTGCCCTGAGCAGCTAGGAGGACTAGCGACTCCCAGGAGGCCGAGCGAGATACGCGGCAAGAAAGTAGTGACTGATCTTGAGGATGACCTCACGCATCAGTTCAACCGCGGCGCCGAGGAGACTCTCAACATCGCAAAGCATCTCGGCATCACAGAGGCCATAATGAAGCAGAGCAGCCCATCCTGCGGCTGCGGAAAGATACATGACGGGACTTTCTCAGACAAGATCATCAAGGGCGACGGCATAACAACTGCTTTGCTGAAGAAGAACGGCATCAATGTGATGACCGAAGAAGACCTGTGATCGCAAAAAGCGAAATCAGTTTTTATTTCTTAGATTCTTATGTTCTGCTCAGTTCTCATATCTCTATCTCATCGCCAATCGAGGGCACGAATATCTTGTATTTTCCCTGCTGGCCAGCCCAGGTGCTGATGGCTGTGATGTCCTCTTCGTCTCCGTGCTGGAAGATTATCATCTTTGGGTTTATCCTTGTTATTATCTCCTTCAGGTCTGACTGGTCTGCGTGGCCTGAGAAATCAAACTTCTCGACATAGCATTTGACATAGGTCTTCCAGCCATCGATATAGACATAGCCCTCTTCCACAAGAGTCCTTCCATTGGTCCTCTTGCATTGGAATCCTGTGAGCAGTATCGCGTTCTTGGGGTCATGCCATAATTCCTTTACATATGATAGCACTGGCCCACCCTGCAGCATTCCGCTTGTGGTCACAAAAATCCCCTGCTTCTTGATCGCAGCCTGCCTTCGCATGTCGTTGTTGACATGAATCGCGTTGTGGAATACCATCTTCTCAAGAGCTTCCTGGCTGTTGAGGTAAGGGTCTGATGATTCAAGCATCTTCTTGCTAATTGTGTTGCACATCCCATCATAGTATATCGGAGCCTTGAACTCGCGTTCAGAAAGCATCACCAAGATGTCCTGGGCCCTTCCAAGGGCGAAGACAGGTACGATGACTGAGCCGCCTTTGCCGATGACCTCCTCGACCTTGTCAAGGAACCTTTTCTTAATCTCTGCTCGGTCAGACAGCACCCTTGCGCCATAGGTGCTCTCTATGATCAACGTATCAATATCATTGAAATTAGTGTCAGCGCCCTTGACCACCTCAGTGGTCTTTAGTTTTGTGTCTCCAGTGTAGAGCAGCTTCTTCCCTTCTGCCTCTAACAGAATCATCGCGCTGCCAGGGATGTGGCCTGCATTCCTGAAGGTCACCTTCACTTTCCTGTGCACGAACTCCTGGTCGTATTTCATGAAACGAGTGCTCTTCTCGACCTTCTTGAGATCCAGCTTGTCATAGGCAGGATGCAAGTTCTTGATTCTCGCAATCTTGTATGAATCCTTGAGAAGGACCTTCACGAGAGCGAATGTGAGCTCTGTGCAGAAGACAGGGCACACTATGTTATAGTGCTCGAACAACGGAAGGGAACCGGAATGGTCAAGATGGGCGTGGCTGATGAAAAGACCGTCGATCTCAGGGATATCAAGCACTTTCTCAGGATACTCAAATCCGCCTTCCTTGAATTTGATCCCTGCGTCAAGAAGATAACGGTCGCCCTGGGTCTGGAGCTCTATGCAGCTCCTGCCCACCTCTTTTGCTGCGCCATGGAATATAAGCTTCATGATAATCTCCTTGAACAGAAAACTATATAAATATTAGCATTTTTTCATGTTCATAGGAGTGAAGATGAAACTCTCTTTCTCATAATATGAATGGAAAACTATATAAATAGAAATAATCTTCGCAATAGTTATAACCCAGCAAATAAATATTTATAATCAGCAAAAACAGGAAATATGAACGGGTGATAGCCAGTGAAGCAGAAGAAAATATTCAATGTGTTCTTCAGAGAGAAGCCAGCCATGATGCTAGTCATCCTCTACAACAAGACCGATGAGATATATGCTTCTAACCTTGCTAAAGTCGTCGACTGCACCTACAGCCATGTCGTTAAGATACTGCAGGAGATGCAGAAGGCAGGCCTGGTCGCTTTCGAGAAGAAAGGAAGGCTTAAGGTGCTGACCCTCACAAAGAGAGGCCAGGAAGTCGCAGGCTACATCAACAAGCTCAAGGACTTGCTTTAAGCAAAGAAAATAATTATTGGCCGAACTTCATCTTCTTGATGGTTATCTTGTCGTGCTCAGCGGTTATCTCGAATGTGTCCGATGGCTCGAACTCTGTACCCCTGACAACGATGTCAGGTATCAGGATGGTCCCGCCTCTGAAAGTAAGACTCGAGAAAAGCTTCTTCTCTCCTCCTTTCTTGCCTTCTATCTCCCTTATCAGCCTTGATGCCTCTGTGCTCCCGTCCTTTGACTTAAGCTCAAGAGTCCTTTCGTAGAGGAATTTCGCGATCATGTCAGCGACATCAAGCTTTGTCGTCTTTGATATCAGCTGAAGGCCTGGACTGATATTGGCCTCGATAACAAGAGGCCC
Organism: archaeon; assembly: GCA_043801165.1. Classification (GTDB taxonomy): domain Archaea; phylum Nanobdellota; class Nanobdellia; order Woesearchaeales; family SM23-78; genus SM23-78. Next base: position 50,096 of record JAZDMG010000042.1, on the reverse strand, counting down.
TCGTGCGCTGGGCAATATATCCACCGCGCATATCTCTGCCTTTATGGCCTTTGCCACATCAACCGCCAGCTTTCTGGTGTAAGGGTCGGGGTCAAAATGCTCTCCAGAGCCGCCTGAATGGAAGTTAGCCCTTGCCTCTGCAGGACCAGCCCTTCTCTTCATGCTGGCGACGACCCTGTTGCCGACGACAATAAGACGCAGGTCAATCCCGCCGGTGTCGATGTACTCCTGGATTATGAAAGGCTGTCTCAGTGTCGAGAGAGCATCAAGCAGCGAAGAGGCAGAGGCATATGAGTCTGCGAACATCACTCCTTTTCCTCCTGTGCCGTGCGGGAACTTCATCATCACAGGAAAGTTCATGCTCTTGAGGACATGCCTGGCTGCCTGCGAAGTGGCAGTGATATATGTCCTTGGCATGGGAATGTTGAATTTCTGGAGCTCAAGATGGGTGAGAAGCTTGTCATGGGCAGTGGTGAAGGCCTCTGCTGAGATAGGCATATAGCATTTCCTCTCAAGGATGCTGGTCAATGATTTTAGCAGCTCAGCATACCTGAATGATCCCTTTGCATAGATGCAGTCATATGGGCCGATCGGCTTTCCGTCGTATAATATCTCTTCTTCCTTTCCTGATATCTTTATGTCTATCTTCCTTATGTCCAATTGGTCAACTTCAGGAAAATACTTCTTCATTGCCTCGAAGGTCCACTCTGAACTCTTGCTTCCAAGGCTTAGGATTGCTGCCTTAAGCTTCAAAACAAAACCACCTCAAGCATTTTTGAATTAGTTGAGATCATTTGCCTTCTACCTGCTCATTTTCTTTCTTCTTTGGCGGCAGATCAACCCTTCTTGAAGGGTCCACAAGGAATCCTTTCTTCAATATGTTCTGGCCTATCAAGACAGGGAATCTCATGTGAAGCCTGTCAGCCAAAGTGAATTTAGCTCTTATCATCCTGCCTGCGATCATGATATCTGCCTGCACCACAGGCCTGAGGCGTATGCCATAGGCGCTCTTGATGAGCTTTGAATCGACAACAGGCCCAAGCCCGAGCTTTGAGGCAAGCATAAGGTCTATGCTGCTTTTTGTGGCGCCAGTATCAATCCTGGCTATTAGATCCTTGCTCTCAAGAGCTCCTTTGACTACAACGAACTCTGTCAGGCCTACAATGGTCTTACCATCAGTCGACTGAGAACTTGATTGCTCTGCGCTCATTTGTTTTCCGGCCTCAAGGTAGGAAATAATATTACCTCCCTGATAGATGAAGTCTCTGAGAGAATCATGAAGATCCTGTCGACACCGATGCCAATCCCTCCAGCCGGAGGCATGCCGTATTCAAGCGACTCGCAGAAATCCTCGTCCATGGGATAGTTATGCTCCTCATCCTGCTTTCTTTGGCGCTCCTGCTCCTCAAGCCTGATCCTCTGCTCAGCAGGATCATTGAGCTCAGAGTAGATGTTGGCTATCTCGGACTTTGCCATGAAGAGCTCTGCTCTCTCTACGCAGCCATCCTTGCTCCTGTGGCGCTTGGTGAGCGGCGATACCTCGACAGGATGATCTATTATGAATGTTGGGTTGACCAGCTTCTCTTCGACCAATTCCTCGAACAGGAAGTTTATGAGATGGCCTCTTGATTTCTCAGGCAGGTGGTATTGGTGCTGCTCTGCCAGCTCAAGGAGCTCATCATCGCTCATCGCATCAACATCAAGGTCAGCATACTGCTTGAGAGCCTCAGCCATGGGCATCCTCGGCCAGTCTCCCTCCAGGTTTATCTCCATCTCCCTGAAATTGAAGCTCATCTTGCCGAAGACATTCATGGCTGCGCGCTTTATGACTTCCTCGCACATATCCATCATCCTGTTGTAGTCAGAATACGCCTCATACCATTCTATCATCGTGAACTCAGGGTTGTGGTCGAAGTCAATGCCTTCGTTCCTGAAGTTCTTGTTCATGTCATAGACCCGCTCAAAGCCAGCGACCAAGAGCCTCTTAAGATAAGGCTCTGGAGAGATCCTCAGGAAAAGGTCTGTGTTGAGGGCGTTGTGCCTTGTTATGAAAGGCTTTGCCGCAGCCCCTCCGTACTGCGCCTGAAGGATCGGTGTCTCGACCTCTACGTATTCCTGCTCATTGAGGTATCTCCTAAACTCGCGGATCATCCTGGCTCTCAGGATGAATGTTCTCTTCAGATCAGGGTTTGATATCAGGTCAAGATATCTTTTCCTGTACCTTAGCTCATGATCCTTCAGCCCGTGGAATTTCTCAGGCAAAGGCCTCATCGATTTAGAGAGAAGCTCAAGATGCTTCACCTCAAGAGTCAGCTCATTGGTCTTGGTCTTGAAAGCAACGCCTTCGACTCCTATGAAATCACCCATATCCAGGGCCTTAAATAATGCATAGCTCTCTTCTCCCAGGGTATCCTGCCTCAGGTATAGCTGGATGTTCCCGGTCACGTCCATGACGCTGGCAAAGGCAGCCTTGCCCATGATCCTTGTTATCATAAGCCTTCCTGCGATCCTGAAAATTTTCCCAGCAGGGTCCTTCTGCTCTGCGGTGAGATGGGAATAGGCTTTCCTTAATTCAGCGGCGTCAGCATTCCTCTTGAAAGAGTATGGATAAGGATTGATGCCCTGTTTCATCAGGGCAGCGACTTTATCTTTTCTTTCGCCGAGGATTCTTGATTCCGTATCCATGGCTCATGAGACAGGCAAGAGTATATATAAATTTTTTGACTCGAAGCCTTTATTCTTTTACAATTGCTTTAGATAATGATTAATCTATAGCTTGAGTTCATTCTAGAATGTGTGAATTTAAATGATTACTTTCCTTGCGGAGAGTATATACGAACTAAGACATCAAGGCTTTTTCTTAGTATCGGAATTGTTGAAGGCAAATGCTTTTCTATGAATTTGGCTGTTTTTTCTCCCGAGCCGCTGTAATAAAAATTGATGAATGCCCTCCCAAAAGAGCTATTGGCAAGGACGTTATCTCTGAACTGTCTTAGAACTTCAACCTGCGGAGCATTTATATTTCCGTAAACTGCTGTCGCTACAAAACAGTCAAAGAATTCATCGGATAATGGGAATGGATGCTCTGGTTTTTCACCACGAATACCTCGACGAAGATCTTGCTTATATTTCTTCTTTTTTTCATAGAACTCATCGACCATTCTATGGTGCTTGTTTTCTTCCCAGTAAGTAAGTGGATGTCTGACACTCATGGCGAGTAGTAACTTCATATTGTTTATAAATATTTCGTTATAGGACTATTGGAAGATATTGGTGCCTTTGTCACATCAGCTTCAGCTTTGAGACTATCATGTCGATGCGCTCTGCGCTGTCAGGGCCTATGGCTCCGCAGGTCACTGTGCCTGGCTCAACAACCGTGTGGCCTGCATCGGTTATCACGCTGGTGGCGATGCCGATGTCCTTTGCCTGCTGAATAAAGGCATAGAGCTCCTTCTCATCATGGACTTTCAGCACTATCTTGCCCATGCCTTCAAGGCGCCATCTCTTGACGATGGGATCATCTGCCCTGAAGACAGCTGCTACGCTGGCATGGGCTGCCTGGGCCGCCATCTTGCCTTTCGGCAGCTTAAGATCATCCCTGACAAGGATTGCCTGCTTGTAATTCATACATGCCGCTGTGGTTCAGTAATATTTAAATATGACGGAAAAAATAATCGATGCATGGGATTTGATTCTGAGGAAGAGATAGAAAGCTGGTACGGAGCAGAGAAGGAGAAGCTTGACAACGGTTTCATGGATCGCATAGGCAAGGACAGCGAGAACATCCCTAAGCACAAGGAGCAGTACGACACAGAGCTGAAGAAGCTTATCGCAAAATACCAGCAGGAGTACGGCAAGCTCCTGATCAAAATGAATAGGACAAGCAAAAAGAAATGATTATGACTACGGCTCAGCTACTTCTTCTTATCGGCTCGGCTCTCAACCTCTACCTGATAGCCTCGCAGGATGAGCTTGTTGCCTTCGTGGGTGATGTAAAGCTCCTCAAGGTCATTGACCACGATGTCCTCACCTTCAAGATAATATGAGACATTGAGCCTCCTTATCCTGACCTTCTCTGTGTTGCTGAACTTATAGATGTGCGTCGGGAAGACGTCCTTCTTATGAGGGTTGTTGACATCAAACAGCCTCAGTATGGCGGTCTTGTATTGGTTGTCAGTCTTCTCATCCTCAAGCTGGCTTATCAGGACGCTCTTGGTCTGCAGCTTGAAAATTTTCTCCTTTGGGTCGACAATCTCGTTTATCTTGCTCATAACGATGAAAGAGTAATAGGTTTTATTTAAATATTATCAAATGAGATAAGATATGACAGGAATAGCCCAAGAAAAGATGATGCGGGGGAAGGGGTTCGAACCCTTGTAGGCACTAAGCCACAGGATGTCTTCTCGAAGAGAAGACCCAGAAAAACTCGGTTTTCCTCGCTGTCTTCTCATGGGCTTAAGTCCTGCCCGTTTTCCACTCCGGCACCCCCGCGTATAGAAATGCCAGAAACAACCATCCAATAAGAAAGAGAGCGAATTTATAAGTGTTTTTCTTTCAAGAGAAGAATATCGCCGAAAACCTCTTCACGGCACTTCATCGATAATATTCTTTGGGCAGGACTCGAACTTGCATGGGCCCTTCCTGATCTCGCAATAGAAAGACACAGTGTTCTGCGAGAGCTGCTCCTTCCTGGAAGAGCAATGATCCCAAACAGCTCCCTTCCAGTCCATGAGCGTATTGAACTTCCTTCGCTGGATAGCCTCTGCGAGCAGCTTCTCCTCATCGGCCTGGCGGCCCTCAAAAATCTTGATCTCATCCTCGACTGAGCTCATCTCACGCTGGAGGTCAAGGCTTTCCTGGAGCAGCTTCTTTATCTTCAGCAGCTCAAGGTAGAGCTTCTCGTTGGTTATCTCCATAAAGGATGCATTGGGGATTGGTTTTTATAAATCTTTCCACAGCAAGCATCCTGCAGAAAAGCACAGGGCGCAGCAGTCCAAAAGATTTATAACATAACTGGCCTTTGCGGTATCCAAGAGCATAAAAATATTATTGTCTAATCAGTTTAGGAGGGTGAGAGCATGAACAAGACCGAGGAAAATCTTAAGGCGGCGTTCGCCGGAGAGAGCCAGGCAAGGAACAAGTATGTCTACTTTGCCAAGGCAGCGAGGAATGAGGGATTGCATTATATAGCAAAGATCTTCGAGGAGACTGCTGAGAACGAAGTGCAGCATGCGAAGGAGAATTTCAAGCTCCTGAAGGGAATCGGCAGCACAAAGGAGAACCTGAAGAAGGCGATCGAAGGAGAGCATTATGAGACTGACCAGATGTATCCAGGCTTCGAGAAACAGGCGCTCGCTGACAAGAACATGGATGCTGCCAAGCTTTTCAAGGAGACGGGAGAGGTAGAGGCCCACCACGAGAAAAGGTACAAGAAGCTGCTTGAGATGGTTGAGAAAGGCATGGTCTACAAGCGGGACAAGCCCATAAGATGGAAATGCAGCCAGTGCGGCTACATCCACGAAGGCACAGAGCCGCCAGAGAAATGCCCCTGCTGCAAGCACCCGAGAGAATACTATGAGCCTGAGTGCATGTGCTTCGACGACGACTGCTGCCTATGCAACCCGACAGCAGACAAGAAGGACAGGCCGAAGAAGAAATGATTCTTTGGAATAATCCATAATTATTTTTTTCTTTTTTTCTCTTCTTTCTTTTCAATTATTCATCGGCCGTAAGATTTATAAATGGGCCATATTTCCAGGAGAACATGTCAAAAGAAGTTGTTGATGCATTGGTGGAAGGAGGAAAGGCTACAGCAGCCCCTCCGCTGGGACCAGCACTGGGACCTAAAGGAGTCAACATAGGCCTAGTTATTTCTGAGATCAACAAGAAGACAGCTGCCTTCAAGGGGATGCAGGTGCCTGTCAAGATAACAATAGATTCTTCTACTAAAGAGTTTGAGATAACAGTAGGGACGCCTCCTGCCTCTGAGCTCATAAAGAAAGAGGCCGGCATAGAAAAGGGCGCAGGAAACCCGCTCGAGCACGTGGCTGACATCAAGATAGAGCAGATAATCAAGATCGCAAAGATGAAAGAGGATGCGCTCAGCGGCAAGACCCTGAAGGACAGGGTCAAGGAGATCATAGGGACCTGCAACTCAATGGGCGTGATGGTCGAGGAGATGCATGCGAGAGATGCCATCAAGGCTGTTGACGCAGGCAATTTCGACAAGAAGATCGCCTCTGGAAAGACAGAGCTGACAGCAGAGGAGCTCAAGCAGATAGCCGAGGAGAGGAAGAAGCTCCAGGAAGAGCTCACCACAAGAAGGGATGAGTTCATCAAGAAGGCCCAGTCAGTGATGAAGGAGATGGAAGGCAAGGAGAGCAAGATCATCAGGAAGAGGATGGAGGAGCTCGAGATACCAGACATCATCATCCAGGAATTGCTGCCGACAGAGAAGGGCGGTGGAGCTGGCGGGAAGCCAGCAGCCGGCGGAAAAGCAGCAGCACCAGCTGGAAAGGCAGCGCCTGCGAAGAAATAAATTATCATATTATTTTTATGATTCTATTCTTCAGAGTTCTTTCATGCAAGCTACAGCTATGCCAGAATGATAGAGCCATAGAGCCGAGCCCCTAATCAAGGCGTGGCGCTCAGGCTGCAGGCATACATCAATGCAATCAATCCTAGGAGCACAAGCACTATTACTATCCAGAAAAACTTCTCAATAGGGTGTGCTTTGAACTGTTTGTCCATCAAATAAGCTCCTGGGATCAGGTGGTATATATAGTTTACTCATAGTTTACTTCAATTCCATTAAATATTTAAATATTACACGGGATTTACATCATCGGGTGAGCCTTATGACTGGAAAAAAGATTAAGAAGCAGAAGGATTATCTTATTCTCAAGGAAGCACAGTATAAGTCGATTGAATGGGCGACTGAGCCTGTTGTCGCAGAATCCCTTTTCAGGGAATATGACCTACGAAGCCCCATCTGGACATTGAATAAGGGTGGAAAGGCAGTGCTCCCGGGCATCAATGCCGATGGGATTCGAGTCCTTGGGCAGGCATACGGCACATATGCCCAGAATGTTCTCAAGCAGAAGAAGATTGTCATCGGAAATGATTATCGTTCATATTCTCGTGGCATGGCCTATGCCTTCATGACCGGCGTCATGAGCACGGGTGTTGATGTGGTCGACATAGGGGTTGTTGCCACGCCAACATTATATTTCGCGCAGTATTTCTTGAAATTTACTGGAGCAGCCATGATTACCGCAAGCCACAACGACAACGGCTGGTGCGGACTTAAGCTCGCGAAGGGATTCTCAAGAACTTTCGAGCCTGATGACATCGTGACGTTCAAGAAAAGCGTCTATGCAGGCAAGTTCAAGAGAGGAAGCGGCAAATATGAGCGCCTCGACATCAATGAAGCGTACATAGCAGAGGTTGTGAAGCGCTGCAAGCCCTATCCCTGCGAAAGAAAACTCAAAGTGGTGGTATCGACGGCTAACGGCGGAGCAGGTATCTTCTTGCCAGAAGTGCTGAAAAGGCTTGGTTTCGACATCATAAAAGTCAACTGTGACCTGGACTGGGATTTCCCTAATTTCAACCCGAACACAGAGGATATCAAATTCCTAAAGCAATTGGGAGATGCAGTAAAGCAGCACAAGGCAGACCTAGGTGTCGGCTCTGACGGTGACGGAGACCGTTTCGGCGTCGTGAATGAAGAAGGGCATGAGATCTTCAGCGACCGGGCAGGCTTATTCATCGCGCGCTTCATAAGCGAACAGGAAAAAGGAAAGCCGATTGTCATCGACGTCAAATCAACAGGGGCATACCTGATGGATCCTGTCCTCAAGAAGAATGGCATCACCCTTACGTTCAGCAAGACAGGCCACTCATATGTAAAGGCAAAGACCCGAGAAGTAAATGCTCTTGCAGGCTTTGAGCGAAGCGGACATTTCTTCTTGCGTGAGCCATTTGGCCACGGCTATGATGACGCCTGCCTCTCGGCAGCCCTGTTCTGCACCATACTATCACGTCAAAAGAAACTGCTCTCTGCGCTCATCGCAGAGCAGCCAAAGAGCCATCAGAGCCCTACCATGGAGCCAGCGGTCGAGAACGACAAGATAAAATACGAGATTGTCGACAAGATAATCAAGGAATTTGACGCGATGCACAGGAAAGGAACGCCATTCGCTGGCAGGAAGATAAGAGAGCTCATCACAGTCAACGGCGTCCGCGTCGTATTGGAAGACGGCTCCTCGGCTTTGGTCAGGGCATCATCCAACTCAGCGGTACTTGTGGTGGTGCTTGAATCGTTTTCCACTAGGAAACTTCTCTATGACCTATTCGACGAGGTCCAATCGCACCTAGAAAAGCACGGCATCAGGCGGGAGAACTACGACCAGCTACTGCCGCCTTATAAGGGAGAAGAATGATTTGCAGTTCCTAAAAACCATGTTTTTAGAAACGAGAAAATCTACGATTTTCTGGTCCTAAAAGCTATGCTTTTAGAAACCTTTTTAAACCGTCCGTAATTCTTTTGTGCTTGGAAGAGAAGAAGAGCGAGCGAAAGACCGTTACTGAACAACAGACTAGAAAACGAATATTTGATGAAGCTTTTTTTCTCTGAACGGTCATCATGGCAACTAACAAGCCTAACACGCAAAAGAGCAACAAGCCAAAGGTCAACATATTAAGACCGTGCATGCGCGAGAAGAAGCGCTACTTGGCCTATGAGCTCATGAGCGACAAGCCATTGCAGAGGGATGCTGACAGGCAGCTGATAGCGAGGATCAATGACCTGCTCGGGGTTTTCAACACCAGCAAGGCAGGCATCATGCCAGTCAAGTACAATCCTGAGAAGCAAAGAGGGCTGCTCAAGGTCGAGCGGAAGTTCGTGGACTTTGTACGTGCATGCTTTGTGATGATTAAAAGCCTGAATAATCAGGAAGTCCTCATAAGGACATTATACGTCAGCGGGATGCTCAACAGGGCAGGGGAGCACATAAATTAAGAGGCAAAGAAACAATCAGGCCTATTGCGTTAACAAGAATAATACAAAAAACAAAAGGAAATGAGTTAAGGAGGTAGTGAAAAAATGCAACCAGTCCAACACCAGATGATGGGATATGACAGAGCGATCACAATGTTCAGCCCAGACGGAAGGCTGCTCCAGGTGGAGTACGCCAAGAAGACCGTCAGGCTAGGCAACACAGCCATTGGCATGGTGTGCAAGGACGGAGTGCTCCTTGTGACCGACAAGAGGATAGTTGACAAGCTTGTGGTGCCCGAGGCCATCGAGAAGATATTCCAGATCGATGACCACATAATGGCCACAGCAGCAGGCATAATCAGCGACGCAAGAGTGCTCATCGAGCAGTCCCAGGTCAAGGCCCAGCAGAACAAGGTCCTCTATGAGTCGCCGATCGACATAATCACAGTGGTCAAGAGCATCTGCGACCTGAAGCAGATGTGCACACAGTCAGGAGGCCTCAGGCCATTCGGAGTCTCCCTGCTCATAGCAGGCATCGACGAGGGCGGCAAAAAGCTTTTCATGACAGACCCGACAGGGATATTCTACCAGTACAAGGCCACTGTCATCGGAGAGGCAGAGACCGAGGTAGAGGAGATCCTGCAGAAAGAATACAAGGACGACATGACACTGGATGAAGGATTGAAGCTCTGCTTCAAGGCGCTCAAGAAATTCCTGGACACCAACTTCAACGCAGAGAGGATAGACGCTGCCTACATCGACGAGAAAGACAAGATGATGAAGAAGATATCCAAGGAGAAGCTCAAAAAGTTCCTGTGAGAATAGGGCTTATGATACCAGAAAGAGGTGAATATCATGCACAACATTACCTTTGACAAGGAGAAAGTTAGCATGAGCCTGGCGAAGCTCAAGACCCACGGCCATGATTTTGAAGTGGTCATAGACCCTGACAACGCCATCAAGCTCAGGCACGGAGAGGCAAATATACGTGACGCCCTCAAGGCGCCAAATGTCTTCAGGGATGCCATGAAGGGAGAGCTTGCCAGCGAGCAGCTGATGCAGGAGATATTCAACACCAACGACCAGTCCGCCGTCGCAGAGAAGATAATCAAGGACGGGGAGCTCCACTTCACCGACGAATACAAGGACAATGTCAGGAACGACAAGAAAAAAGTCATCATTGCCATCCTGCTGAGGGACGCGGCCGATGCCAACACAGGCAATGCCTTGACAGAGGGCAAGATCACAGGCGCCATGTCAAAGGCGAAGATTAACATAGACATCTACAAGAAGCCAGAGGACCAGCTGCCTGACATAATAGCAAAGCTCAGGACAGCGCTCCCGATCACGCTCGAGAAGAAGATCCTTGCCATAAGGATTCCTGCGCTCAATGCAGCAAAGCTCTACGGCACCGTCACAAGCAGGACCCGCATAGTGAGCGAGAACTGGCTCGGCGACGGCTCATGGAGCTGCAGGGCAGAGCTGCCTGCAGGAAAGGTCTCTGAGCTCATGGACGAGCTCAAGAGCAAGACCCACGGCGATGTGGAGATTAATGTGGAGACTGCAACGGCAAAGAAAAGATAGAAAAGGAAAACAACAACACGAAAAGCAAAACACAAAAAACAGCAGAGACACAATAAACAATATACAAAGACAGACAATAAAACAACACAAACACGGAGTGATTTATATGAATGAAGAGAAACTTTTTGTAAAAGACAGGGACGTGGTAGTGCCGGGTGAAGTGCTTGCTCAGGGAATGAGCTATCTTCCAGGATACGGCAGCTACAGGCTTGGCGACACGATAATGGCCAACCGCCTGGGATTGTTAATGATAGACGGGAAAGTATTGAAGACTGTTCCGCTCTCAGGAAGATATCTTCCCAAGAGCAATGATGTCATAATCGGACAAGTGGTTGACATCCTCATGAGCGGCTGGAGAATGGATATCAACAGCCCCTACACCGCAGTTCTTCCGCTGAAGGATGCAAGCTTCAATTTCATAGAGAAAGGAGCTGACCTGACCCAATACTTTGAGCTCGAGGATTACATGGTGGTCAAGATCACCAATGTCACGAGCCAGAAGCTGGTGGATGTCACCTGCAAAGGGCCTGGGCTGCAGAAGATAAGGGGCGGCCAGATAATCCATGTCAACACCCACAAGGTGCCAAGGATAATCGGGAAGAAAGGCTCCATGGTCTCCATGATCAAGAGAGCGACTGACTGCAGGGTCATCGTCGGACAGAACGGCGTGGCCTGGGTCAGCGGAGCAGCTGAGATGGAGATGATAGCCATCAACACCATCAGGATGATCGAGGACAAATCCCACACCAGCGGCCTGACCGAGAGAATCAAGGAGTTCCTTGAGAAAGCCACCGGCAAAACCATAGAGCTTGAGAGCCTGGAGTCTGGCAGCGATGAAGGCGGCGAGTACCAGCAGCATGATGAAGGCCAGGGCCAAAGCTCTAGCGGAGAGCAGAGAGAATACAGGCCCCGAGAGCCAAGGCGTGAGTACGAGCAAAGAGGAGGCGGTGGCTACGGTGGTGGCTATGGCGGCAACAGAGGAGGCGGCGGTGGAGGCGGATACAGAGGCCCACCAAGGCGAACCTATCAACCGAGGGGATCACAATGAGCAAATACACCAAAAGATTGGACGGAAGAGGATTTGACGAAACAAGGCCTATTTCTGCAAAGGCAGGCGTCATAAAGAAGGCAGATGGAAGCGCATTCTTCAAGATCGGGGACACTGCAGCATTCGCAGCAGTCTACGGCCCTAGAGAGATGAACCCAAAGCACATGCAGGACCCAAAGAAAGGAGTGCTTAGGTGCAACTACAACATGCTGCCATTCAGCGGCACAGACAGGATCAGGCCAGGGCCAAGCAGGCGAAGCAAGGAGATCAGCATGGTCACGGTGAAGGCATTGCTGCCTGCTGTGAACCTTGAGGATTACCCCAACGCAGTGGTCGATGTGTTCATAGAGCTGACAGAGACTGATGCAGGCTCAAGGTGCGCAGGCATATGCGCAGCAGCCATAGCCCTTGCTGATGCAGGCATCACCATGAAGGACATGGTGGCAGCCGTAAGCGTAGGAGTGATTGACCATCAGGTCGTCATAGACCTTAATGGAGATGAGGAGCATCAGCATGAATTGGATGTGGCAGACATACCAATCGCCATGGTCCCTAGCACCGGCGAGGTGACATTGCTGCAGTGCGACGGAAAGCTCACAAAGGAAGACCTGCTGAAAGGCATCGATAAAGTGACTCCTGTGCTCAAGAAAATAGCTGAGATACAGCGCAAAGCCCTCAAGGAGAAATACAAGGATGAAGGATTCGAGGGAGCTGTGGCAGAGGATGATGCTCAGCCATCAGCGAGCGAGAGCAGCGGCCAGGACTATAACACGAACAACGAATGATTAAAGGTGAATCAAGATGAATGAAGAAATTAAAGCCCATATCAATGAGGCATTGAAAAAAGGAATCCGCGCCGACGGAAGGAAGCGCGACGAGTTCAGGCAGATAGAGATAACCGCAAACATGATATCGACTGCCGAGGGAAGCGCCATGGTCAAGTGCGGCGAGACAGTTGTCGTCGCAGGCATAAAGCTAGAGGTCGCCAAGCCCTATCCTGACACCCAGGAAGATGGAGTCATGATGGTAGGGTCAGAGCTCCTGCCGATGTCAAACCCTAGGTTTGAGTCAGGACCCCCAAGCATAGAATCGATAGAGGTGGCAAGAGTCATCGACAGGGGCATCAGGGAAGGAAAAGCCATCGACACCAAGAAGCTATGCATAAGGGCAGGCGAACTGGTCTGGAACGTGATGATTGATATCGTCCCTCTCAACTATGATGGAAACCTCATAGATGTAGGCGGCATGGCAGCATTGACTGCTCTCTACTGCACAAAGATGCCTGAGCTCAAGAATGACAAGATCGTGATCGGCTCAAAGACAGACAAGATGTTGCCTGTCACAACCATGCCGGTCCCTGTCACGGTGTTCAAGGTAGGTGACAATTTCATATTGGACCCTACGGACGATGAGGAGAAAGGCATCGATGCACGCCTGACAGTGGCTGTGCTCGAGGATGGCACTCTCTGCGCCATGCAGAAGGGCGGGACTGAGAGCCTTACCGCAAAAGATATAAATGATATGGTAGACCTTGCGATTAGGAAGAGCCATGATCTAAGGCAGAAGGTTAAAGAGGCATTAAGATGATTGACCACCAGATAGAACCGCTCGGAGAGAACGAATACACCAAGTATGAGAAGGCAAGACTTATAGGCTCAAGGGCGCTCCAGATAAGCATGGGAGCTCCTTTCCTTGTCAAGCTTTCTCCCAAGCAGCTCGCAGAGCTGAAGTACAACCCTGTTGACATCGCCAAGCTGGAGTTCGATGCAGGAGTGCTTCCCATTGGTGTGAGAAGGCTTAAGCCTTTCGAGCGTTAAAAATTATTTTAATTTTTATTTATTCTGATTTTTCTATTTATCCTGAAATGTTTTATGGCATTCTCCCAATTGCCAAAATTATTTATACCACTGAATATTCTTATGATGCATGATAGAGCTTGACGGAAGTTTTGGAGAAGGAGGAGGCTCTGTGTTCAGGCAGGCCTTGGCCTTGAGCATCCTGACAGGCAAGGAGTTCAGGATAGTCAACATCAGGAAAGGGCGTGAGAATCCTGGTCTTGCTCCACAGCACCAGGCAAGCCTTGAGGCCGCAGCCAAGCTCTGCGAGGCAGAGGTGGTCGGAAATTATCTTGGCAGCACAGAGGTCTCTTTCAAGCCAGGAGAGTTCAAGAGCGGCAGCTATAGGATAGACATCGGGACAGCAGGATCAATAACTCTTCTGATGCAATCGCTGATTCTTCCCAGCATATTCTCAGGAAAAAAAGTCTCTTTCATAATCATCGGAGGGACTGATGTGAAATGGTCCCAGCCATTCGATTACTTCAACTCAGTCTTCCTCGCTCAGGCAAGAAGATATGCTGACATCGAGGCGAACCTTTTCAAGAGAGGATATTACCCTAAAGGCGGCGGAGAGATAAGGATCAGCATCAACGGAAGATGCTCCCCGGAGGATGCTCCTTCACTGCTGCTCGTGGAGCAGAAGCATCTGCTGCAGATGAGGGGAGTGAGCCATGCATCAGCAGACCTTGCAGATGCAAAGGTGGCTGACCGACAGGCAGCGAATGCAGAGCTGAGCCTCAGAAAAATGAAGGTGCCGATCAGGATCTCGACGCAATACTCAAAATCAGAAAGCACTGGCAGCGGCATAACCCTCTGGGCTGTGTTCGGAGATGATGAGATAGACCAGGCAAACCCAATCGTTCTTGGAGCAGATTCCCTCGGAGAGCGTGGAAAGAAGGCAGAGCTCGTCGGCATGGAGGCAGCTGAGCGGCTGGTTGAGATCATTGAATCAGGCGCTGCTGTTGATGAATATCTTGCAGACCAACTGATTCCTTTCATAGCAGTAGCCGGCGGAGTCATCCGAACAACCAAGATAACAGACCATGTCAGGTCAAACATCTATGTGGCTGAGAAGTTCCTTGATTCTAAGTTCACCATCAAGGAAAATACCATCAGCTGCGAGAAGCAGTGGTGATAGATTTACAGAATCATGTTCTGAGCTATTCAGAGCCCATGCTCGCAAGAGTTATGTCGTCGTATAATTCCCTTATCGTCGTGTAGAGGAGCTCTCTCTCCGCATCGCTCATCTTGGCTGAATGATACATTCCGCGGAGCTTCATATAGGCTTCCTTCGCATGGGACAGCTGGTTGCGCCAGATGGATGACCTGCAATCGTCGACAAGCGCGTAGAGCTCAGGATTCTTCTCCTTCAGGATGTCCCCCTGGCTGAGCTTCTTTGATATGAATGATTGGCCGCTGATCTCGGTCTCAAGGTATCCTGAGAAGCCATCCTTCTTTATCCTTGACTCCATCTCATCAAGATGCCTCTGGGCATCTGCCAAGGCCTTCTCTCTCCTGGCTATGTTTTCCTCAAGCCTAGTATTGAGCTTTATCTTATCCCCGAATGCCACCATACGGTCCTTGAGCTTCTCATAATCTTTTCTCATCATCGGAAGCTTCTTGACAAGCTCCTGGTGCTCTTTCTCGTCGCTCTCGAACTGGGCTCTCTCTTTTCTCAGGGCATAGCGATCGTGCTCCAGTTCTGTCCTGGCCTGGGCCAGATGCTTCTCCCTGAAGTCAAGCTTGTTGGAGTTGCCTGCTACGGCTATCTTCTCCTGCTCGACTGCCTGGCGCTCCTTCTTAAGCTTGTCCCTCTCGACGGTCAGCTCCTTGTCGAGCTTTGCCCGCTCTTCTTCTCTTACCTTGTCTCGGATCTTATCCTTGATTATGCTCTCTATCTCCTTGCGAAGCTCGTGCATATTGGCGACGGCTGCTTTCTCCTGCAGCTTCTTCAGTTTGGCCTCCTTCGCAGGATTGATCTTGACGATTGGCTCTTGCTGCTTGACTTCCCTGGCCGCAGGCTCTCTTTCTTCTATCTCGATGGAAGAGGTGAAATCAATCTTGTCGGCGCTCATGATATTATCATCATGATCCTTCATCTCGTCCTTGACAGGCTCTTTGACAATGATAGGCTCGACTATCTTTAATGGCTTCTTAAGCAATGGAGCTGGCTCAAGGCTTTCCGTCTCTAATGATTTCATGTCATGGTCAAAGCTCTTGGCGCTCTGCCTGATCTCTCTGGTAATCTCATCCTCAGAAAGCTCAGGCTCATACTTTATCCTTTTCTTATCCTCGAACTTCTTCCTATGGATGTCCTTGGCGAGCTTTTTTATTTCCTCAGGCTCAACATCCTTCATGAATGGAGAGTCAGCTTTTTCCTCTTGTGCCTTGTGCTCAAAATTAGTCCACTCAGAGATATCATCTTTGACAGCCTCAGCCACAGGCTCTGGCGCAGGCTTCTGCTGCTTCTGCTTCTTCATCGCTTTCTTAGAGAGGATAGGCTCTTGCCTCTTGTGCGGCTCAACCTTAGGAAGCGCTATAGGCGCTGCCTTTGCAGGCACTATCTTTGTGTGCATTATCCTTGTAGGCGCTATCTTCGAAGGCTCATCCACCTCTTCATCAGCATCCTTGGTAAAATCAATATCTTTAGAAGGCTGCGGAGCAATAATCTTCTCCTGCTTCTTCAAAGGAGAAATATCATCTTCCGCATGAGAAGACCAATCAGATATCTGCCTGTCAAGATTGGTCTTGTAATCATCCTGCTTAGGCATGATCCTGGGAGGCTCATGGACATCATCATGATCATCCTGGACGATGTCAAGGCCGAGCTGCTTCCTTATGCTATCCAGAGTGACATCAGAGATGACAGGCGCCTGCGGAGGAGAATCGAGCTGTGATGTTGGCATCGGCGCAGGGGGTGCGCTCTGGAGCAGCACATCGCCTGAGCGAAAATCTTGGCTGCCAGGATAATTGTCCTGCTTCTTTTTCTTGAAAAAGCTGCTGAAGAACCCTTCCTTCTTAGCGGCAGACTTCTCGCCTGGCGGCAATGGCGGCAAAATATCCTCTGTCAATCACTCACCCCTCTACTATAATACGCTTAAATCATCTTTTAGTATAAAAACTTTTTGGTATAGTTCTCGTGGAGCAGAGCAGGCTCGAGGAGGGCGGGCGCAGCCGATCATCAGCAAAGCCAAGGCACATCAACAATAAAGTATTTATATGACGCAGGCAATGGGATTGTTGATGGCAGCAGACTATGTTGATAACCAGGATGTGCTTGAGATCTCAGGCTATCTCAAGAGCCTCTCTTCAAGGATAGCCGGTCTCAGCAAGAGCATCAAGGAGATGGAGCAGGCAGGCACAAGGCTTGACTCTGAGATCGATCTCAGGAAGACCCTGATCCGACGCCAGCTCAATGACCTGAAGAAAGATTTCTCTTCAATGAAAGATGACATCCGCCTGGTGCAGCGCACTATCCTTGCGCTCATAGGCCAGCTCAAGAGCAGCGTCAAGGCAGATGAGTTCAAGCGCTTT
The DNA here is from genome assembly GCA_043801165.1 of archaeon. Classification (GTDB taxonomy): domain Archaea; phylum Nanobdellota; class Nanobdellia; order Woesearchaeales; family SM23-78; genus SM23-78. The sequence goes on along the minus strand of JAZDMG010000042.1, from coordinate 33,094 downwards.
GAGAAAAGGATCGATGTCTGGGCTCCAGAGAGCTTTGTCACAAGGAACGAGGCAAGACGGGTCATCGAGAAGATGTGAAATTTATTATTGGTTATATGACCCCTTTCAGCGCCTTTACCGCCACTTCTATCTGGTCATCATCAGGCTCTCTCGTCGTAAGCTTCTGCACCAGCAGGCTCGGCCCAATCAATATCCTGCTGAAAAGAGAATCATGGTGCTTGCCGCTGAACTTTATTAGCTCATAGGATATGCCTGCTATTATCGGCAGGAAAGCAATCCTTATCAGCAGCTTGAGCCAGAAGCCCATCTGCATCGGGATCACAAGATAGAATATTATGCTGAGCACCAGCACCAGTATTATGAAACTGGTCCCGCAGCGAGGATGGACCCTTGACTCTTTCCTAATGTTCGCCACCGTCAGGGGCTTCTTCTTCTCATAGCAGCTCACGGTCTTATGCTCTGCCCCATGGTATTGGAACAGGCGCCTGACATCGCTCATCAGCGAGATGAGCAGCAAATATCCTATGAATATCACCAGCTTGAATATGCCGTCGATAAGGTTGAACACGACATTGTTTCCGCCGATGAGCTTATTGATCAGGGTGGCTGCCAGCAGAGGAAGCAGCTTGAATAGAAGAATCGTGAATCCGAACGAGAAGAGCATGACAACAAAAAGCTGGGCGGCAGAGAAAGCCTTGTCATCTGGTTTCTTCTGCTCGACCTTTTTCTTTGATGAAGGCTTGTCCTCAATCTCTAGCTGAGCCTGGTCTGCTGAATAGTTAAGGGCCTTTATTCCCAAGATAAGTGTCTCGAAGAGAACTATCATCCCCCTGATAAAAGGAAGCCCGAGCAATCTGCTCTTGCTGGTGATAGAGATGAACCTTTCTTTCTTGATGATTATCTTCTTGTCGCTTCTCCTGACTGCCACGGCATATTCTTCCTTGGAGCGCATGAGCACTCCTTCTATCACTGCCTGGCCGCCAATCATCAGTTCAGTTTTTTTCTTTCTCTTCTTTTTCATAGCCATGCTTGATGCCATAGCTCTCCTAGCGATAGTTTATAATGATTGCGATTTCTGTGATGATTCCCACTGCGGAATGGTTAATTTTATATATGAAACATCTTTACATCAGGGAAAAGGGTATCGGAGGGATAATCATGGAAAGGAGAACATTCTTGGAGATGTTGGCGGTGAGCCCGCTTGCTATTGGAAGTGCTATCAAAGGAATCAGCGCCAAACCAGACCTAGAGCAGGTTGCGCAGGAGGCAACTCCGCAGCAAGCACCGGTTGAGATACCTATACCTGCCGAACTCAGGAGCTGGTTCACCGAAGCAAACACAGTAACGATAAGCACAATCAAAGAGAAAGGAGTTGAATATAATAAGCCAAACAAAGGAGTATTCAGTCTCTATATCGCTGAGAAAAACATACCATACAAACTGAACACTGTAGTCTATGGACCAGATATATACAAAACTAATACGATTATCAAAAAGGCTGATGGCACATCTGTTGATATAAAAGCGGCCTGCAAAGGCGTACTGCCTGACACAACCGTTCCAGATGGTGTGCTTGCCGCTGCAAAAGCAGATAGTGTAGCTGCCACTCAAGTCGCCACTCCCATCCTGGAGACTGGCCAAGCTTACATCCTGTTCTTGAAGGACATCAAACGTGTGAAGGATGATCCTAGCAGCAAAGTGGCTATCATCGGGCATGTTCCAGCTACTGATGAGAACAAAGGCTTTTTGGAAAGGCTGGCGCGTGAATACAAGAGATGAACCAGCTTGTTTTTGATTGCTGGCTCATGACTCTTTGTCTGATAATGACAAATTTTATATAATTAATCACTCGATGGTATTTCATGATGCCTGACAAGCCAAAGAAAGTCGATGTTGTCTGCGACAAGCGGTTAGATAAGTATTTTGACATAACAGGAAGGGCCCTTGAGAAAGTAAGGGCTGCAGAGAAGGATTCTTTAAGAGGGAAAGAGGCGGCTGATTTCCTTGACATGGCTGAGCGATATTATTCTGACGCAAAGCATTTCAGGGAGCAGGGGAACTATGTATTGGCATTCGCTGCCGTGAACTACGCCCATGCCTGGCTTGATGCCGGAGCAAGGATCAGGCTTTTCAAGGTCAGCGACAGCGAGCTGTTCGCAGCAGACTGAGTACGATGAAATAGCAAACTATTTATAGTCCTGAGCCAAAACAAGTCCTAATCAAAGGATTAATAGGTTAATAAAATAAGTCGAGGGGGTGCTACCAATGGCTAAGATTGAATCTAAGAGAAGTCCTGTAAAGGCAACATCATCAAGCAAGGGAGGAAGCGACAACGGCACAGCATGCGCGATACTAAGCTATTTCCTAGTGGGAATAATATGGTTCTTCGCTGACGATAACATGAGAAAGAACAATTTCGCGAAATTCCATGCGAAGCAGGCGCTCGTGCTGCTCATCGTTGATGTGATAGCATGGGTCGCGATCTCGATACTCTGGATGATATTCGCATGGATGCCAATCTTCTGGATCCTGGGCTCACTGATCAGTACACTGGTCTGGTTGGCAATATTGGTGCTGCTTATAATAGGAATAATCTATGCAGCCACGGGAAAGGAGAAAGCACTGCCAATCATCGGCGGGTTTGCTGAGAAGTTCACCTTCTGAACATTCCAAGGCTAAAATTTTTTATTATTTTTATATTATACATTTTTATCTTATAATATTTTTTTGTGAGGTGCGATATGGCAGAAAAGAAGAAATCAGGAGAAGAGAGCAAGATAGTGATAAACAACAATATCAACACAGGCGTGGGAGCTAGGAAAGTAAATTGGATCCTGACACTCATAATGTCTGTCCTGTTTGGGACGCTAGGCGTAGACAGGTTCCTGATGGGCCACGTGGGGCTTGGGATTCTGAAGCTGATCACTTTCGGAGGCTGCGGCATCTGGTGGCTGATCGACGTAATACTCATCGCTACCAAGCATCCGTTCCAGGGAATTGAGTGGATCGGCAACTGAGCAGTCATCAAAAAAATTATTTCTTTTTTTAAGATGAAAATCACAAAGATAAAGAGAATCCTTCTGGAGCACATAAGCTTTGACTCTCCAAGAGCAGTAGCGATAAACCTCACACTGATATTAGTGCTGCTGGCGATCATACCAACATCTGCCATAAACAATGCACCGGCGACATGCATCTTCAAGACGATAATATTGCCGGCTGTCTTCCATGAATGCCCATCCTCAGGGATCTTCAGGGACTGCGAATGTCCTGGCTGCGGCTTGACAAGGTCTGTCTCAAGGCTGCTGCACGGAGACATCGCAGGTTCGATTGATTACAGCAGAATGGGGATAGTGGTGCTCTTGGTCATGCTGTACCTGACCGCCATCAATGGTGCCAAGGCATTCAAGGGCTCTTGGGATAAAGATCTGGGAACATGAAGACCTGCTCTGGCTTCAGGAAAAGCCCCTTGTCTTTCTTCATCACATCATCAGAAGAGAGCTGGGCTATGCCGACGCAGACAAGCTCTTCATTGAGGGTCATCACCGCGACGCGGTCGCCTTTCTCTATCCTGTCGTGCAGCTTTGCGATGCCAGGGATGTTGAGGAATGCCCCGTGGCAGAGGGTGTGCACTGTGCTGTCAAGAACCCAGGCCTTTGGAAGATGCTTGACTCCTTCTTCCAGCGGCTGCAGGATGCGCCTCAGAGGCGCCTCATCCTGCTTCTCCTTATAATAATAGTAAGCATCAGTGAGATCCTGCAATGTGCAGAGGGTGCTCTCATCAAAAGAGGCTGCCATGGTCCTCCTCAGCTCTGCCATGTGCGCTCCAGAGCCAAGCTGCAGTCCAATGTCGTTGCATAATTTTCTGATATAAGTCCCTGCCTGGCATCCGACCTTGAAAAGAACAAATCTTCCTTTGATCTCGATTATGTCTATATAATATATAGTCCTTTTCCTCAGCTGCCTCTTGACAGCGCTCCTGACAGGAGGAAGCTGGTCTATCTCACCGACGAAGCGCATCATCGCCTGCTTGATCTTCTCAGGGTCCTTGTCATCATGAACTGTCATCAGACAGACATATTCCTTGCCTGCTGTGAGCAATGACTGCACAATCCTTGTCCCTCTGCCAAGGCCTACTGGAAGCGCTCCTGTGACCTTTGGGTCAAGGGTCCCTGAATGGCCTGACTTGTCGATGCAGAGGATATTCTTCACATAGGCGCTGACCTGATGGCTGCTTGGACCCGATGGCTTGTCGATGTTGACTATGCTGTAATCAAGCAGCTCAGCGATTGGCCTGTTGCAAGGGTCTTGCCCAAGCTCGCTGTTATGCGCAGCCTCACGCTTTACCAAGACCTTCTTCTCATGCATCCAGGGAAAGACATTCTTTTTCATGATTTCAAGCTTCTTCTGGCAATATGAATCTTGCCTTGTTTAAAAAACTAACTAAGAAAGATGAAACAAAAAAAATCTGCTGCCGTTCGTCTTTTAAGCAAAAAATCATTACGAAGTGGGAACAACAAATCAAAATATTTAAATAACGGTTATGTCAAACTTGATTGTTATCAGTACATGATATCAGTACAGCGACATCATCAATTCGATATAAATCTGATAAAAAAGAGGGTGGGTTTAAATGAATAAGAATTTTCTAGTGGCAGGAATTATTTTGTTTTTGTTATTGACGGCATGCAATGTCAGCGCAATCGACTGGTCTCAGTTCAGGGTTTTTGATGGATCAACAACACCCTATGCGGCCAACGGTCCTGGATGCAGAACCCCAGAACTGTCAGGATTACAACAAGCAATGACTCCGGGCCAAAACTGCCCAAATGAAAGCAATCCTGTTTTTGATTTAGGAGCAGTGTGGGTAGATAGGTCAAACGGATATATCGCCTGGAAAATCATGGCGCCCAACCTCTCGGACACTGGATTTTGCGGAGGACCATTCTCAAATAATGCCTGGCAGTTCGCGATACAATTCGATATAGACAATAACATAAGCACAGGATGCAGGATGGGCGAGCCATGCTACCCGGGAGCAGACTTCAGATTGTGGCTCTGGGGAGATGGCCAGATTGATTTTGAAATATATAATTACAGCAGAAGAGATAATGGAGGCATCCCGCAACCATGCGTCATAGGACAGCCAGGCATGTGCTACTCAGTCATGAACCAAGGAAGCTTTGATCCTATGTACAACGTAAGCTTCAACTACACATGCGGCTCCCCATCAACATTATTGATTGCTATAAACGAGTCGGCTATCAACGTCACCGCCATGCAATTCGCTGCAGAGGTCTCTGTTTTCGGCCCGCCTGTCGAGATGCTTGGCGGATTCTCAGGAGGAGAATTCATGGACAAGATCATGTTCGCAGGAGGAAAAGACATGATGTTCGAGGACCAGCATCCCTGCATGAGCTATGATAACTCTGATGAGACAAGCTGCACCACTAATTCTGATAACATAACTGGAGCTGAGAACTGCATATGGGACAGTTTCATGGAAAAGTGCAAACCAGATTTCGGCAGTATGAATTGCTCTGACTTTTGCGGAGCCTGCGAAAGCACAGGGGAATGCCAGGCTGGTGCAAAAGGCAAATGCATGGTGATGGCTGCCCCTCCAATGCTCCCGCCAGAAGCCAAATCATGGGATGACGGAGGAACAAAGATATGCGTCGAGGATATGAGCAAGTTCATGTTCGGAAGCCAAGGCAGCTGCGACGAGAATTGTAAATATTGCTACAGCAACGAGACATGCTCTAGCTCAGCATATCCGGATCCTATGGGCGGAAACGGATGCAAGTGGGTGACCGATCCTTTCTTCGGAAAATCATGGTGCGATCTATCAACAGTTCAGATATCAGGCTCTAACTCAGTGTTCACCTGCGGCGCTAACAAGCTTGACAGATGCTTCAACAGCACTGCTTGTGATGGTATAGGAGGCAATTGGAGTGTGCAGTTCAAAGTATGCTATAACGCCTCAAATGAGCTCTGCTTCGACGGAACAGACAACAATGCAGATGGAAAGATAGACTGCGCAGACACTCAGTGCCTGAACAATCCTGCCTGCGGAGGAGATATCGACGTCCTGACCGGAGGCTACGGCACCTTGAACCCATTCGAGGCGATGAAGAAGATGCTATTCAGCGACATGGATCCGAGCCCACCGGTGATGCTATTCTCAGAGCCAGCAGGCGATCCCCTGCCTATGCATATTGACGCCAGAGAGTTCATGATAAAGGACATGGGCAATGCCCTTGGCATGGGAGTGAAGGTGGAGGGATTCGTCAACATGAGCTCTCCTCCTCCGTTCCCAGGAATCTCCTTGCTGTGCGGAGGAACTGGATCTGGAGCTTATTATTACTTCGTCGATACTGACGCAAATGAATCAACAGGCTGCGATGCCAACATCAGCGAGTCTGTGAAAGCCGGCTTTGAGTACAAGTTCGATTATGAGATTCAGAACAACGGCACAGACGGCCCATTAGAGATCAGGAGAGGCTATAGATGTATGCCTGATGGCAACTTCAGCCTCTATCCTGCGAGGATGACAGGACCCCCTGACATGGACATGTTCGGAGGAGAGCCTCAGAAGATATCATGCGTCGAGAATGTAGCCATAATTGCGGTTGACAAGACAGACCTTGGCAATCCCTCAGGCAACATGAGATTCATTGCAGCAACAGGCACCAATGATACCCCTGCAGAAAACGCAAACGATACGCTCCTAGGACCTGACAATAACGGAATTTACTATACTCCTGGGGCTGTTGATTTCAAACCCAATGACTGCTTCGCCAACCCAATGGCTTGCGGATCAGCATTCGGAATTATTGGAGGAGGAAAATTCATGCCTTTTGAGGATTGCTTCATAGGGTCTGGTGATGAGGATCTTGACGGCCTTTCCAATTGCGAAGACTCTGACTGCCAGATGGCTCCATGGTGCGCAGGCCAATATAACATCTCAGCAGACAAGACTGCTCCAACAGTGGTCGGTAACCGCGTAGAGACCTTCAACGACTTCGCCTTCCTGCACTGGACTACGAACGAACCTACGAACGCGACAGTCACGTTCCATACTAATTGCATGAACAGCACTGCAATCAACACGTTCTACGAGCTCGGAGGCCCAATGAGCTTTGATGATTACAAGCCATGGCATGATATCGGCATAAAGAATGGCGACACTGACTCAAAGAGCCAGGCAATATCAATTGCGTCTTCGACAACATATTTCTACAAATTAAGCAACTGTGACAAAGCAGGCAACTGTGGAACAAGCGCGTGCCTGAACTTCACCACCAGATCAAGCGCTCAGCCGGTGAACTTCAAGTTCGACTTCATTCCGCCAGCAAACCCAATGCTGAACACAACCATGATAAAGATATGGAACGGCACTGAATACGAGAACATAACACAGGGATCGACCCAAACAAAGAATAACTATCTTGAGAACGCAAAACTGAAGTTCGATAATCCTGAAGCCAATTGGGAGATAGAGCTTAAAGGCATAGATATGTCAAAGGCATTGGATTTCAACATATCAACAGCATTCAACATATCCAATGAATCAGGCCGAGCACATATTGGCATGCAGAACCAGAAATGGCTTGACTTGGCCCAGAACCTCGGAGTCGACTCAATAACCATCAAGATTCCTGGATCAGGGAACAAGCTCATCAAGTGCAACGAGAACAACATAACCGATTGCAGCGATGTATCAGAGCAGGCAACGCTTAACGAGTCAGGGCCTGACTACATAAAATGGGAGATACCGATCTCGCTAGGATTCTCAACCTACACTCTAGGAGAAGAAGTCTATAATCTCTCATTCACGAACCTATCTGTGGCCTCTGGAACAACAAACATCTCATTAGTGATGTCATATACGCTGAACATAACCAACAATGACAATGTTAGTAGGATCTATAACCTGAGCGTCATCTCCAGCGGTTCAGCTACAGGAACCATAAATGGTTCGGCCATACTGCAGCTAAGCTTCGAAAACAACACAGCTGAGAACAGCCACGTGGTTGTCGTCAATATCACTGATGCGATTGCAGAATCTGTTTCCTTTGTGGTCAAGGCCACTCTGGTTAATAACTCAGCTGTGAACGTCAACTCAAGCGAAGACCTAACACTGACAGCAATCTTCATTGACAACACAGTGCCTGTAATAGCAGCAATATCTCCTGGAATCAATGTCACCGTCAGTACCGGTGCCAACTTGCATTATTACAATGTGACAGACACAGGAAGCTCATCCATCAACTGCACAATGTACTGGAACAACGGCTCAAACTGGAACTACAACTTGCCAATCACCCCAACCAACGGATCAACCTATGGCGGGATCAACGTGACAAGTGGAGATGGCCTTGTGTCTTGGTTCGTGAACTGCACAGACAACGGAGGGAACATTGCGACCAGTGGAGTAAGGCTTTACTACGTGGATGCTGTTGCACCAACCATAAGCATTTCAGGGCCGGCCGATGCCGTGACAACCAGCAATGCATCAATTGCCTTCAACATGACACCTTCTGATAGTATTGACACTAACATCAGCTGCGGGCTCTACATCAACGGATCGCTCAACATGACACTGTATTTGGCGAACAGCACAAGCATCGCGCCTATCCTCAACTTTACAAACGGCACAAAGACATGGTACTGGAACTGCACAGACAACGCAAATAACCCTACAACCAGCACAGAGAGGAGCTTCACGGTTGACACAGTATATCCTGCACTGACAGTGTCAAGCCCGACCGCGACCACATACAATGGCTCATATGCAGGATTGAACTACACTGCCAGCGATGGTTCTGCAATCACCTGCAAATACTCGCTTGACGGAGCAGCAAACGTGACCCTTGCTTCATGCATCAACACATCACTGCATCTGGCAAATGGCTCTCATACATTAGCTGTCTTTGTAATCGACGCTGCAGGGTTGATGAATTATTCAAGCGTGACCTTCAATATTTCTGACACAGTAGCTCCGGGTATCAGCGGCGCTCTGCCCAGCGGAAGCCAGCTCTCATCAACGACAGCAGTCACACTATCTGTGACGACTGATGAGAATGCGACCTGCAGGTATTCGACGAGCGACCTGGCCTATGTAAATATGACAGGCAACTTCACAGACAACATCACAAGCCACACGGCAACATACAGCGTGAGCGCAGGCAACAGCTATGCCATCTATGCTAGATGCTCTGACATGAGCGGAAACGCCAACAACGCAAGCACAGCAATAAGCTTCAGCGTTGCTGCAGCAACATCATCTTCAAGTGGCGGAGGCGGTGGCGGCGGAAGCTCATCTGCATCCAACAACACCAATCCCCAGTCAACAAAGAGCTGGAACACCATAGCGGCCAATACGATGCAGATAATGAACATAAGCAACACTAGACTGGGATTAGCTGATATAAAGTTCTCGTTGAACAAGGCAGCTAACGTTGTGAAGTTAACGACCGAGCTGCTGCCAGTCAAGCCATTGGAGGCCAACACCCCTGAGGGCAGCGTGTACAAATACCTAAAGATAACAAAGGCAGGATTTGTCGATGATGATGTTGTGATGCCTATAAAGATAAGCTTCAGAGTGGAGAAAAGCTGGTTTACAGCCAATGGCATAAGCTCAGCCGATGTTGTGCTCAAGAGGTACTCGAGCAACAGATGGATGGATCTTACTACCACAAAGGTCAGCGAGGACAGCAGTTATGTATACTATGAGGCAGAAAGCCCTGGATTCAGCTATTTCCTCATAGGAACAAAGGCTGTTCCTAAACCGACAACGCTCACCAACCCCGTGATCAACATATCAGCGGGTAATACCGCTCCTGATGAGAGCACAGTGACTCCAGAAGAGACTGTCAAGCCTGGTGAAGAGAACAAGACAGGGGAGCCTGCCAAGGAGAAGAAGATCAACGGTGCGCTCATCGGCAAGATAGCAGCAGGCATCATAGTGGTGGCATTGGCCGCTGTCTTCATAGTGCTCGCCTTGAAGAGGAAGAAGAAGAGCTCATTATCATATGATGAGGCTTCTGAGCATCACACAGAACACCATAAATAGGTTGTTTATAATTTTTTTACTTTTTTAAACCATACAGTTCGAAACGGCAATTTTATAAGTATGTGTATTCATATACACCTTATTGCGTGCTTTTAGTGCGTACTTTATAAAAGAGGGGTTGAAAAATGAAAAAGGCAGACATATTATTTCTATATTTTCTTGTTCTTTGTTTGCTCGTGCCGGTTGTTCTTGCTGCTGAGACAAATATTTCAGTGGTAAAATATCCGGAGAATAGCACTGTTAATTGCAGTTCAAACAGCTCAATGATGGTACAGTTCATCATCAATGTGACCAATAATAATGATTATAACCTCACAAATATCACGGTCAATGATACGCCACTATGCACAAACGGATTATCCTTCCAAACTTCTTCGCCGATGAATACTAATTTCTCATCATGCGATTATGTTTCCTGGTTAATCAATAACCTTGGGCCTAATGAGAGCTATGTTATTTACGCAAATTTTACTGCATACGACGCGGGTAATTTAACTAACACTGTGCGGGTATCAAACGCAACCCAATGGCTGCTGAATGCTAGCGGCAATGTGATTGTCATCGGCACATGCAGCGGAGAAATGGGAAATTTAAATGTAAATCTGACATTCCCTCCTGACGAATACACTTTTACATCAGCACCATTTACCCTTAATTATACAGTCACGGGCTCCGATTCTGCAAATTGCTCTCTTTGGGGAAACTTCACAGGAGTGTGGGCAGAAAACCAGACCCGCAATAATGTGACGATTGGCGATATTAATACCACTAATAATTTTACATTATCGTCTCTTACGGACGGGATATATGCGTGGAATGTGATGTGCACGAATGGGGAAAATGAATCATGGGCAGCATCCAACCAAACATTTTCAGTTGATACAACCCCTCCGACAGTGCATATCGTATATCCTGCCAACGGGCTAAACACATCTAATGCAACTGAAAGCTTTGATTGGAATATGAGCGATAATATCCAATTGAGGAATATAACCATCTTCATATGGAACTCAACAGGGGATATTGCCTATTCAGATGACCGTTCCGTCGCAGGAGCCTATAATGAGTCTGCATCATCTCTCGACCTGTATTTTGAATATAATTTTACTTATTCAGATGTTTATTTATGGAACTGCTATGGATGTGACGATGCTGACCACTGTGCCTGGAGCCAGGAAGGGAATTACAGCCTAAATTATACACAACTAGCGGAAGCAGTGAATCTAACCGTAGTGAAATATATGGAAAACAACACTGTGAACTGCAGCTCGATGATACAGTTCATCATCAATGTGACCAATAATGACGATTATAACCTTACAAATATCACGATCAATGATACTTTGGGAAATACCACAGGATTTTTCTTCTGGGCGTCTTCGCCAGTTCAAACCAACTTTTCATCAGATAATTATGTTTATTGGACGATCTCAAATCTTGGGCCTAATGAGAGCTATGTTATTTACGCAAATTTTACCGCAAGCAGTGGCAATTTAACTAACACTGTGCGGGTATCAAACGCAACCCAATGGCTGCTGAATGCTAGCGGCAATGTGATTGTCATCGGCACATGCGGCGGAGAAATGGGAAATTTAACTGTGAATCTGACATTCCCTTCTGACGGATACACTTTTACATCAGCGCCGTTCATATTTAATTATACTGTTAATGGCTCCGGGATGGTTTCCAATTGCTCTCTTTGGGGAAACTTCACAGGAGTGTGGGCAGAAAACCAGACGAATACAAATGTATCAAATGCATCATTAGGGCAGAATAACAACTTTACTGTTGATTCTTTGGTCGACGGCAATTACCAGTGGAATGTGATGTGCATGAATGGGGAATCAGCTAGTTTCTGGGCGGGATTTAATCGGACTTTTTCAGTTGATACCGCGGTCAACCTTATGAGTACATCAATATACTCTGATGCCTGCGGCTTTAATTACGTCAATGAAAGCGGGGAGATAATTAAATATGGCGGCGGAGAGGTGGAAATTTTAGGTTATGTCAATGACTCAGACCTGAAAAATTGGTCATTGGGCATCTACACAAACGGAGCATTCAATAGCACTGCCTGCGTTAATGCAAGCGATGTTTCGATAAATGGAACTCTGTGCCTTTGGAATACGACGCAGTTCTGCCCAATAGGAGCTGAATGCGGGAATGTCACCCTTGTCTTGAGTGTTTTTGACAATGCCGGGCACCAAAACAACATTTCTGATAATGCCAACAGGATAAACCCGATAATTATAGACAACAAATACCCTAATATAAATGAAACAGCATTGTATGATTTTGTTAAAGATAACTTGGGAAGATGGAATGTGACATTTAATGTCTCTGACGAGCATCTTAGCCAAGCTTCAGCATATATCCTGAATTCAAGCGATTACATCGTCCTTCAATGGGATACCTTGTGCAATATATCGCAGAATAGCTCATGCGCGAGTCCTGGAAGCGGAACATTCCTGCAAGAATGGGATCTTGGCTCCTGTTCATTGAACGGGTTTCATGTTCCTGTCCATTACAAATTTAATTTCGAACCGATATATGGAATCAGCAATGAGTCGTATTTCAATGCAATTCCAGGCTGTATAAAATTCAATGCTACATCAGAATATGATTGCGGCCAGGAATATGATAGTTGCACATATGAAGGAGAACCAAATTGCAAGGCATACAGATGGTGGCCGGTCTATAATATGTCTGTTGAGACTGGAAACGGAACCTTGATTGGGCTGACTCAGGAAAATTGGTGCCTTGAGGGCGCCGGGTGCAGCATTAACACATCCTTGATAAATCCTGGAGAAACAAAATTCAGGCCTCAAATGGACAAATATAACGGCCAAGGGAATTTCACAAAAGAAAATTTACCTGAGATAACACTGTATGCAATCGGCAATCCAAGCAATCTGGAATTAGTCCAGGATTTGGAAGAAGGAAATTATAACTTCTTAGTGCAAGCCCAGGACTATGTCTGGACTTCAGATAGCTCGTGGGAAAATTTGTTTGCCATTGACTTGACAGCTCCGCAATTGCATTTCAGCTGGTGGAATACGACCTCTGTCGACCAAAATATGACTGAAACCCCAATTACTATACCTGATTACAGGAATTTCACAAAACAGGCAGATATTTTCTTTTCACCCAATGAATTGACCATCAACTTTTCAGTAAAAGCCAGCGATAACATCGGGATGAACCAGACCTGGGGCTATGGCTATGTGTACGCAGATCTATCTGAATTTGAGAACTTCACTAAGCACGGAACCTGTGACGGAGATGTCTTTGAATTAGCATACAATTCTTCATTAGGCAAATGGGAAGGAAACTGCACTTTTGATTTGTTTAATCAGTCAGACATATTGAATTACACAGGCAATGGGAATGAAAGTAATGGGTCTTTTGTTGCAAGTTTCAATGTGCGCTTCATAGCAGTTGATACTTATGGAAATCCTTCAGCAGGCGTTTACAATACCTCAATAACTCCTCCTCAAGAATGTGAGGATCAGGGAGAGGGGCCAGGAAACACCGAATGTATGCCTGCATCATCACCAGTAAACCTCCACGATCTTGGTGTTCCCCAGCTGGGTGGACCGAGAGGAGAGCAGGCACCGCCAGGCATGGAATGCATTGAGATAGGGTCTTTAACAACGAATTTTAACGACGAATTCGATTTTACAAATATCAGCTTCATCATGGAAATAAAAGTCAATATGTCTTGCCAGGCAAATAATTCTCTGCTCCCGCAAGATTATATGACGATGATGCTGTGGAATTTCAGCTCATTGGACTTCAGCAGCCCCTCAACAGGGCAAAAGCTTGGAAACCTGATGGCGGCAGTGGATTTTGATATTTTGCCCCCGAACTCCCATGGATCGTCCAGGATTTATGTGAATTCTTCTGCATTTGCAGAGTTAAATAGAACAACAACAGTGACAATTTATCATCTGCCATTCACGACGATGCCGGAAATAATTTCGGATTTGAATGATGCGACAGGGATTAACATATCTTCCATAAACTGGACTTCAAACGGGTACGAACCAGATTTCCATGCAATAACAGGAAACCTTACATTCAGCGTCTATGGATTCTCAGGATATAATGTTTCAGATAATGTCTCTCCTATAATAACGCCGGCATATCCTGCAAATGGCCAAAACATTACCATCACATCAACAATAAACTTTAATTTCAGCGTAAATGGGACTGGAACGCCAATAAGCAGGGTCCAGATGATGCTGAATGGAACAGAATCGTCTTATAACCCTGATAATCAGCCGCCACTCTATGATATAACCTGCAATCCGCAGACAAATGGCTCTGAATTATATTCATGCAACACGACCTCTCATTTGTCGAATGGAGAATATCAGGCAATAATAACTGCATGGGACTATGGAGAAGAAGCTGGGAACAACGCAACCTATGCATTGAACTTTTCAGTTCAGGCAAATGAGTCCGAGCCCGAAATGAATGTGACTGCAAATTTAACTTTGCTTAACTCTGGAAGGCCGAATGTTGGAGAAATGATTAGATTGTTGATTAATATAACAAACACAGGAAGCGCTAATATTTCTAATCTGACTGTAGTGGATGGATTTGATGCGAATTATAACTATACCAATGCGTCATTAGCTCCTAATGGAGTGGACTATGCCAATCACACCATATCATGGAATAACATCTCTGTTAATCTTTCGCAAGGGCAATCTTATACGCTATACGCAAATTTCAGCGCTTTATCTACTGCCTATAATGCGATTAATACGCTCAATTCAACCGTTTATTACGAGTCTGGAAGCTCAAGCGCAAATTCATACTCTCTTGGTTTTGAAATCGGAGAGAATGTTACTCCTAATATAGTGTTCATCGATGCCGCATCAACAGAGGAAGGGAATTATTCCAGAAGCTCTATCTGGGCGAATGTTACGGTTGGTGACTCCAGCGCTGTCAGCAGCATTTCAATATTCCTATTCAATTCATCTGGATTGTATAATTCTAGCATGAATAACACCATTGATCCTTCCAATACGTCTCTCTTCGCTAATTTCACGAATCTTCCTGATGGAGCATATAGGCTTAATGCGACAGCCAATGACACCTGGGGCAATATGAATTCAACAGGGACTAGAATAATCATATTGGATACGGCTGCGCCAACATTCTCCAATCCCTCAAACACATCAGCCGATTTCAAGCGCTACTCTGATTTCACAGCTAACATAACAACAACAGACAGCCTGGTGGGGCTGGATCATTACATGTTCTTCACAAACGCAACAGGCTCATGGGCGAACACCTCCACCAACATAAGTGGAGCGTCTAACAATGCCTCGAATAGCGCAAACATCACCTCGCCAAGAGGAACAAACGTATGCTGGTACTATTGGGCAAATGACACACTCGGCAATTCTAACAATTCGACAATTTACTGTTTTGTTGTGGCGGACACGATGCCGACAGCACCAACCCTTGATCAGCCGCTGAACAAGACCAACGCCACAATCGCAACGCCATTTTTCAACTGGACAGCCAGCACAGACGCAGACAGCGACACGGTAACGTATGGGATAGAGATAGCTAGTGATGCTGGCTTTGTAAGCATAGCACAATCAAACTACACACTGACCGCAAACAACTACACAGCCACAGCACTCTCTGACGGGACATATTTCTGGCGCGTCAAAGCCATAACCAGCTATGCAAATTCAACTTACACCGGCAACAGGACGCTCACAATTGACACAATCGCGCCGACATTGACTGTTCTTTCTCCAAGCAACACAAGCTATTTTGTCGGGCAATTAATAAGGATCAACTTTAGCGCAAGCGATCTAAGCGGGATAAGCCGCTTATGGTATTATAACACCACTGCAAATAATACCTTCAGCTCAGAGTCTTATATCAGCTTGGCAAACGGAAGCTATACATTCACATTCTATGCGAATGACAGCCATAGCCACCTGCGCAGCCAGAGCATAAGCTTTGCCGTAGGAGAGCTTGAGCCTGGCCAGCTGATAGCCAACGAGTCCAGCTTCTCTGTCCCGGAGAATGTCAGCGAAATCATCCTCCCGACAAACCAAAGCATATCTGAGATAACCATACCCTCAGACAGGGCGGGAACAGAGACAATCACATTGAATCTTGGGCAGAGAGTCGATTCCAATGGCAATATGAGCTTTGGAGGAGAGGTTAATATTTCCAGGACAGGAAGCTCAGTAAATTACAGCATTTCAATACCGGCAGACGTGATCATAAGCGGCGGCACTGGCTGGGATGGAGAGTTCATACTCCCGACCGTAAAATCCGCATCTGGATTAAGCGCTCCAACAATTTCTGGAGCGACAACAACCTTAGAAGCAGTCATAATTATTGGCTATTCTGGTGAATTAAACTTTTCAAGCCCTGTCAAATTGGTCATTGGGGGAATGGCTGGTAAAAAGGCCGCGTGGGCGAGGAATTCATCCGGCTTTACTGATATTCTGACATATTGCGATAATGAATCTGCCCCGACAAATATAAACATAAACAGCTCAGTAAGGGAGTGCTATACGAACGATTCAACCAATACAGACCTAATCATTTGGACATACCATTTTACAGACTTCGCGGCATATAGCTCCACTCCCGTTGTTGTTGAAGACAACAATAATCATGGCGGAGGCGGTGGCGGAGGATCTGTCCCTGCATCCAACAGCACTAATCCTCAGTCATCAAAGAGCTGGAACACAATACCTGCAAATGTTATCCAGATGATGAATATCAGCAACATCAGGCTCGGAGTTTATGAGATTAAGTTCTCATTGAACAAGGCAGCTGGCGTGGCAAAGATAACCATTGAGCTCCTGCCTAGCAAGCCATCGGATGCGAATGCCGCAGAAGGCGGCATCTACAAATACCTGAAGATAACAAAAGCAGGAATAACCGACGATCAGATCATGACACCCATAAGGATAAGCTTCAGAGTGGAGAAGAGCTGGCTTACCGCCAACGGCATAAGCTCAGCCGATGTCTTCTTCAAGAGGTATTCTAGCAGCAAGTGGATGGATCTCAAGACCACAAAGGTCAGGGAGGATAGCAGCTACGCATACTATGAATCAGAGAGCCTTGGGTTCAGCTATTTCCTCATCGGAGCAAAGACCTCTCTCAAGCTGACAACGCCAGCAGTTAACCCTGTGATCAACATCTCAGCTGACAATACGCCGCCTGCAGAGACCATTGTGGCTCCAGAGGCTGCCAAGCCTGCTGAGGAGAACAAGACAGTGGAGCCTGCCAAGGAGAAGATCAACGGCGCGCTCATCGGCAAGATAGTCATCGGCGTAGTGCTGGTGCTGATAGTGGCTGTCTTCATTGTGCTCTTGGTCAACAGCAGGAAGAAGAAGCCTTTGCCCTTGGTCGAGTATGATCCTGGCACACAGCAGGGCTCTCAGGCTGAAGAACAGCATCACCCAGAGCACGGGCACCACAAGCACTGAAATTATTTTATTTTTTTTATCAATTTTTTAGAATCACTTATTTTTCAACGCAGCGTATAGCCTCTTGAAATGCTTTTCCTCGATGAAGAAATACTTCTTTAATTCCTGCATCGTCTTTTCCAGGTCATGAAGCGCCCAGCTGTCACCGTGCGAGTGCTGCCAGGCCGCTTCGTTTATCAGGTATTCCCAGTTAAAGTTTTTTTCTTTTTTAATAATGGTTATTATGTCCTCCAAGTCCTTATCCCGTTCAGTTATGGCTTTTAGCAATACTATGTGCTCAGTCCTCAGAACTTTTATCTTCAGAGTATTTTTTTCTCTAAATTCTGACAGAGCATAAAGGTCTTCCTTCATTACTGGGCTTATTTGTGTGCGGAATATCTTATGCACAAACAGGTCAAGCCTGACATCTCCTCTTTTAAACATCATTGGCCTGTGCGGATCCCGGAGCTTCTCAGGTATGTATATTTTAATTGGGTCGCTTTTTTCAAAGCCTAGAACTTCGATGGCGCGTATGAACTCTTTTCGGTCTTCCTCTTTCTCGAACAATAGGTCTATGTCTTTTGTCTCTTCCTTGTATCCGTAGAACATCATGGCTGTTCCGCCGAAAGCAAAGCACTCAATATCTATTGTTAGCTTATCAGCTATGAGCTCGAAAAGGCGTTTCTGATCATTGTGAGTTATCATTCATTCCACGACTTCAAATCTTTTTCATTGAAAGGTATGTAGACATGCCATTTCTGCTGCACGTCAGAAAAATTATCTCTGTTTTCTAGCGATGTAAGCTTAACCCATTCATATTCTTTTCCTGATATGTTCCGATATCTTTCCGGCATTCTCTTGACTCGCAGGTGCATTCTTGCGGCATCGTACAAAGCGCCGACCTTCTGCCAGCAGCCATTATCATCCGCGAGCCTGTGAAGCCTGGGCCAATCCTTTACGTGGTTGAATAGGCTCAGGCTTGCAAGTATTGCCCGAAAACTGCCTGTCTTGACAGCGTCTACCAATGCTTCCTCTACTCCGTAGCGCCCATGCACCTGGTGGTCATACCAGGGGCTGAGCTTCTGGGGAGAATGCTTGTTCAGTATGTCAAACATGCCAGGGACTCTTTCTCTCTGCTTCCGGGCAGTTATTTTATAGAACCTTGGCTGTTTTCCTCCCCCGCTGCTTGACAGGTATCCCTGCTTTCTTAGCCTGCTGGCAAAGTTTATGGCGCTCTGCCTGCCCATCCCCAGGGCTTTGGCTAAGGTCTCTATCGTGTGCAGGCCTTCCAGGCGCCTTAGCAAGTCATCATCAACCATCATAAACCTGGTTATCCATCTTAACAGATATATAAACTTTTCGTTTATATGGTTATGCATTAGGCGAATGTTGCGATGTTGGAGCCAGAATCCTTTATGAGGCTTGTGACTCTTAATGTAGCTTCGGCGTTTTGGAAATATTCTTCTGCCAGATTATCGTTTGGCTCAATCAGCTTCATACCTTGTTTCCTGCACCAGTCCAAGCTCATTTTTGTAGATCACCCTAATTATGTAGTCGTGGTTATTCAGGATTATGTGCTTTTGCTTTATCTCCTCAAGGAAAGCAGGAGTGAGATCTTTTTCACCTGTCTGTATCAAGTGCACCTTTTTACCATAGGTATTCTCGAACTGCTTTAGCTCTGCTTTTAGCCGGCCATCTTTCGTTAATGCGAGCAAATCAATATCATCGTAATCTTTACTTGTTGTTGCTGAGCCGAATATCAGCGCGTTTTTCAGGCTGCCTGATGCCAGCTGGTATAGCCTGTTAATCAGTGTGCTTTTTTCAAGGAGCGCAAATAGCCTCTCTTTTTCGCAAATGGACAGGTACTCAACGAGCAGAGGGTTTTTCAGGTTTAGGCTATAAAACCTGAACCGCGCTTTTTTTTCTTCCAGCAGTATTCTTGAACTGACAAGGACAGCCAAGTGTTTTTTTATGGTTTGGTGCGGTGTTTTGAAGTGCTTTTCAAATTCGCTTAAGCTGACTTTCTTTCTTAGGTCATTCAGGTATAATCCCAAGTAGGTATAAAAACTTACCATAAGGTAAGTTAGTTTACCTTACTATTTAAATATTTCGGTTCTTACAATTGCATCGGTTCTTGGCAGTCATGATTCGCTGCAGGCCGCATCATTGACTGATCCCTAGCATCAGAAGTGCTTAATAAACTCACCGCAAGAAAAAACGGAATTTTTTCGGTTCGTTTAGCAATGATTTTTTCTATAAACAGGTCAGAATATTCTCTTTCATCATAAGGGTATGTACAATTTGTACCCACCCTTGGGCTAATTGCCCATCTATTTGCCTCATCTTATTAATGTACTGTTTTGGATCAACGGAATCAGTTAAGGCTACAACAGTATCTTCTATAACAAAACACTGCAGGATATCAGTCACTAGCGGGTTACTGGATAAATTAGTTATCACTGGACAAAGAGAACAAAAGCAAAAGCTTTATAAATCCTGTGAGGATTCTCCGTAGGAAATAAAGAGTAAATTATATAGCCTAGAGCTAATTACCAACAAACGATTCGGGGGGATCTATTATGGAAGTCGTGAACACAGATGAGATCACAAATGCCGTCATGGCAAACGCAATTCTAAAAAGAACCAGTCCATTGAGCATGAACCAGAGATGGGGGCTCGGAGCAGCAGCATTCGCATTGTGGTTGGCCGGACTTGGCCTGCCAGCATTAGGGTATGCCGGAACTCCTGACGCACAGCAGAACAAGCCAGGAATATCAAGCCCGCAGGGAGACAATACGGCGACAATACCGCCTTTCAGCATATCAACCTACGATTCTAATCATAACCTTGTCACAATAGTCAAGGAAATGCAGGGCGCCAACCTGAAGAGCCCTCCAAGGATAGTTCCTTGCGGAGGATCATTCGGAGTGGCAGACAACAATGGAAGCCCGATAATCCACATAAAGAAAGGAGGATTACAGCTTCCTCTTGACATGGTGATAAGCGAATTCAATTATAAGACTGGAAAGCCAGGGGAGCCGCTCCACAACCCGCTACAGATAGCAGGAAGCGGAGAGCATGCGTTCCCAGCATTCATCGAAAACATCAAGAACTACGGCCTGAAGGATGGAACCCTTTACGTAGCATTCCCAGCCATCGAAGACGGCAGGAAATTGCTGGCAAGCGTACCGACATTTGTCTACACAGAGAAATGCTGCGATCCAGTAATCAAGGAAAAGATTGTTGATAGAGAAGTTGAAAAGAAGGTGCTTGTTGACAAGATTGTCGAGAAGGAAGTCATCAAGAGGAGAGGCGGCGCATTACTGGACGTCTACTCTGACGGAAAGAGAGCAGGATTGGACCTCATGCCTATCAACTTCAAGCTCGGCGAGAAGCTGAGGGCTTACTTTGGAGTGTTCGGAGAGATGACATTCCCAGAGATGGCAAGCAACAACTTACAATATGATGAGTTCAATGTCAAGGGACAGACAATCATAGGAAGGACTGACCTTGAGAGCACAGCAACTGCCCATGCGCTTGGAGGCGGATTCAACTTGGTCGCTGGCAGAGAAGGCAAGACCAGGTTTGGGCTTGGAGCATTGTTCGGCTACGAATGGATGGGCATCGAGCACAAGCTCATACAGACCGCAAGGGACAAGCTGACAGGAGCTGACATTAAGGATCCGTATGAATGCATCGGCAACAAGAGCCTCAACGGGCTCATACAAAGATACCAGGCCATGTTCATGGTCCCGCTCAAAGGCGGAGACATAGAGCTGGTGTTCGGAGCCGGAGTCAGGATTGGACAGAACAGGTCCTTCGAATACGCAGGGACAGTGGTCAAGCTTGACGGCAACAGGACAACCAAATACGGACTGATTGGTGTCAGGTTTTGATAAAAGGGTGCAAGGGGGAAAGAAAAATGATGAAAATTAACAAGAGCGTTTTGGTTATAATGACAGTCTTGCTGCTTTCAGCAAGCCTGGTGGCAGCTATCTTCGTCTTCATGTCAGGAGACCAGACAATAAAGTCAGGGAATACTGCAAGTTTTACGTGTACAGTTGACCCTATGCTCGGGCCAGCCAACTACAAGGTAGAGCTGATCGGCAATGGAGTCAACAAGGTCCTCGCCTCAGGGACAAATGCTGCCAGCGTATTCGACGTCCCTGTATCAGTCGGGCCTGCTGATTACGGCACCATAGCCCTCAATTCCGCAAAGGAGTTCGATGTGAAGTGCACAGCCACAGAGACCAGCTGCGACCCTTGCTGCTGCGACTCAGACACAGAGACCTCTAAATTAAAGATCTACAACTGCCCTCCTGATGCATGGATGTGCTCAGACAGCGAAGTGAGGCAAGTATGGCATTACACCTGGAACGGCAATACCTGTGTCTTGTCAATAACTTCAGAAGCAGAGCACTGCAACGATAACGACGGCTGCTACGCCTACAGCACTGGATGTGAGGACAGGGATTATTCCTGCAACGAGGGAACAGGCTCTCCGTGCATCTATGATTACAGCAACAGGCACATTGATTCTTACAATGGCTATGTGAACTTCTGCGAAGGAAGCTTCTTGAAGAAGCACAGGCAGCTCCATGACTTCTACTGCCAGGCCACATGCAAAGACCATGTCAGCTGGACAGATGAGACCGTTGTCGAGGACTGCGACTCAAAGGACGGCTGGTACGATAACGGCAACAGCAGATGGATCGATGACGGATTGTGCAAGGAGAAGCAGCAGAAGGAACAGGAGGAGAGAGACTACACCTGCTCAGCCAGCCTATTGAGCTGCTCATACACTGTCACCTCAACAAGATGGGTTGACAGCGGAAGCACAAGGAACAAGGCAGACGGGACAATCTGCGCGACAGAAGCAGGGACATGCGAAGCAAACGATGTCTGCCAATCAGGAGTATGCACCGAAGAGTACGCTCCTGGAACTGCTCTTTGCAGAGCAGGCGCAGGAACATGCGACGTTCCAGAATACTGCACAGGAACAAACCCTGAATGCCCAGCTGACGGCAAGAGACCTGACACATACATATGCAGGAACAGCGCAGGAGTATGCGATGTAAAAGAATACTGCACAGGGACAGCTAATGACTGCCCGACAAACGGATTCAAGCCAAGCACATTCGAGTGCAGATCAGCCAACGGAGTATGCGACCCTGGAGAGTATTGCACAGGCAGCGCAGCAGCATGCCCTGGCAATATATACGCTCCTTACAACACAAGCTGCTCAGACGGCCTTTACTGCAACGGAAACGAGGTCTGCAACGACGTAGGCCAGTGCATCGGCGGAGATGCTGTGAGCTGTGCCGGATTGAATATAATCAAGATCGAGACATGCGACAACAACCCTGACAACATCCATTACACATGGGATTTCAGGTCTGCTTTCACAAGCACCTGCATAGAAGCGAATGATTCATGCAGCAACGGAAATCAGAGCATATCACACCAATGCAGCAAAGATCACTGCACTGCAGACTGCGAGAGCGACGCTGACTGTGACGATCAGATTGCCTATACAACTGACATCTGCCTTGCCAACTGCACATGCAAGCATGACAGCAATGATTATTGCGGAGACGGATTAATCTCAGGAACAGAAACCTGCGAGCTTCCGAACACCAACAACAACGGGAACTGCGAGCAGACAACCACCAACTGCATAGGCGCAAAGCGAGGATTAAGAGACACCTACGGCAACTGCGACGCGAGCTGCGGATGCACACCTGACAACTTCATCTACTCGTGCACAAAGGACTGGTGCGGAGCGACATGCTCAGGCAACAGTGACTGCGCAGACTACTGCGACGGGAACATCAAGCACTTCGGCAGCACATGCGACCTGACAACAAGCTGCTCCTGCAGCGGCGGAAGCACATTAAACTGTGACTCGCTCGACGGATGGTATGACACAGGAAACAAGAGATGGTCAAACACCACCGTCTGCAATGAGAAAGAGCAGAAGGAACAGGAGCAGAGGGACTACGCCTGCACAGCAGGAGCGATAGTCAACTGCACCTACACAACCATCGGGACTCAGTGGATCGACACAGGCAACACAAAGTACAAGGCTAACGGGACAAGCTGTGATGACGGTCTCTGGTGCTCAGACAACGATGTCTGCACTGAAGGGCAGTGCGGCGGAACAGGAAAGATCTGCAACGGTTTCAACATATCATTAATCGAGACCTGCTTCAACAGCCCTGATAATTTCCATTTCACATGGGATTTCAGGCATCAGTTCGTCTCGGTCTGCGATGAGGATAACGACAGATGCACCACAGGAAATGAGACAATAACTCACACATGTGACAAGGAAAGGTGCGGTGCACAATGCCTCTCTGACGATGAATGCTACGACAAGGATCCTAACACGATAGACACATGCCTTGAGGATTGCACCTGCCAATACACTCCAATTGTTCATAAGTCGTCTTCAGGCGGAGGCGGTGGCGGCGGGAGATCATCAATAACAACCACCACCAATTGGCAATGCGGAAATTGGAGTGTTTGTGCTGCTGAGAAGCAGACAAGGACATGCACCCTTAACGGCGCAAGCAAGACAGAGACCCAAAGCTGCAAAGTCATGCCGGCTCCTGTTGTGACAGAGACACATCCCTCAGAGAGTGAGGAATCTGATCCTGTCGAACAGACTCAAGGCAGTGTAGTGACTGGCAACATCCAGCTGAAAGCAGAGAATGCGGATGAGGATATAACAGACCCTGTCACCTCTGTGCTTGACAAGACCAATAGCATAACAGGAGCTGTTGTCAACGGAGCCTCAACAGGCACCATGATGACAGGAATGTTCCTGCTGGCATTGGCGGGAGTCTTCATTGCTTCATTGCTGCTGAGAAGGTAAACTCAAAAATTTTTATTATTTTTATTTTTAAACTTCACATAAACCGCGCCATATTCTGATTGCTGCTTGATGCAGGCGCGCTTGATTAAATTCTCTAGAATATCACAACAGCTAATATGATAAGTCCTATCGCTATGCAGTAATACCCGAACTCATGGAACTTGCTATTCTCTACCAGCTTTATAAGCCAGCGTAAAGATATGTAGCCAACAACGAGCGAAACAACTGTTCCGGCAATCATCGGCATAAGATCAGTCATGACTAGCTGGTTCAGTTCAAGTATCGCTGCCCCCAGGATGGCAGGCACTGCCATGAGGAATGACAGCTTCACAAGGTTCTCTTTCTTGACTCCAAAGAACATACCTGTCGAGATCGTCAGGCCACTCCTTGACAAACTAGGGATTATCGACAATCCCTGGGCAAACCCCATCATTATCGAGTGTTTCCAGCCCAATTCCTTGCCTTCCTTGGCAAACCTAGTCATGAGCAGGATGATGCCATTAATGATGAAAAAAACGCCTAATAACAGCATATTTGTGAACAATCCTAGCAGCCAGTCCTTGAACAGCAGCCCTATCAGGGCTGTCGGAATCGTGGCCAGGACTATGAACAGCAGCATCCTGGTGTGCTCATCCCAGCGCCAGGCAAACAATGACTTGATTATAGCCAAGATGTCCTTCCAGAAGACAATGAGAATGACAAGAAGGGTGGCGACATGAAGCATCACGTCAAAGGCTACGTTGGCTCCAAAGCCGAACAGCTCCTGGAAGAGCACAAGATGGCCTGAGCTGGATATGGGAAGCCATTCTGTTATTCCCTGAACGATCCCTAGTATTATCGCTTGGAAAAGATCCATGTTATTCTCACAAATGATTGTTCTTCTCAATCACTTTCTTTATGTTTGATAAGAATGTTTTTGAGCTTCTCAGCAATCAGGACTTCATTTTCAGCCCTTTTAAGATAGACGCTTATCATCAAATCCATGCTTTATTGCCTCGCCGATCAGTTTTAGATATGCCTGCCCTTGGGTTAATATCAGGCAGTTTTTAACTATTTCCTTTCCGTAGTTAGCCTTATCATTATTAAGCATCAGCAAGAATTCAGAGTTCCTGAATACATAAAGATGGATTTTAGGCATGCTTAGCTCTGCGTGCAGATTCAACTCAGCGTACACTCTTTTTGGATCGCAGGGGTCTTCTATTATGACGACCACGTCGATGTCAGAATCTTGCCTCTGAGTCCCTTTGGCATAGCTGCCTGTTATCAGAGTTATGTGGCTTTTGAAAGGTATCTTGTCAATTGCTGCCTGCATATCATCATAAGGGATATGCTTTTTAGACCAGCCGATGTGCTCAAGGATGTATCCTAACGAGGACAATGCTTTTCCTGATTTGAAATCGACGGAGTAGAGGATGATATTAGCGATTTTTTCTTCCACCAAGATGCCTTCCTTTACAGATTTCTTCAATGATTTGAAGACAAAGCTCACTGATTTCTTTTTCGAAGCTTTTTTCACCTGCTTGAATGTCAGCTTTTCCCATGGCCTCTCGGCAAAAGGCTTTAATATATCATATTCTTTGTTCAGCATGCTAATCGTCCTATTTTTAGGGGAGTTCATTCCTTTTTATAGGAATAAGTATTCCTATTTATAGGAATTTATATATCTTTCGGTTTATGAACACGCTTCGAGTCATCCCAATTTTTTGAGAATTGCTTCTTTTTTCAGCTTTAGTTCTCTCGGAG
Organism: archaeon; assembly: GCA_043801165.1. GTDB lineage: Archaea > Nanobdellota > Nanobdellia > Woesearchaeales > SM23-78 > SM23-78. Next base: position 6,939 of record JAZDMG010000042.1, on the reverse strand, counting down.
TCATATTTAGCGCATCATACTCCTTGAATCCTTTGATAATCTTTCTAAGCTGCGCAAGATAGCCCTGATGGTTATGCTTGGCTATAATCTGCCGGTACGCCTCAGCATTGAATCCTGTGAAAAACACCAATGAGAGTATGTCTATCCTGTCTTTCTGGCCTTTAACCGATGCTTCCCTGCTTGTGTAAGCCATTTGCTTTAGGACTATCATTGCTTCAGGCCTCGGAATTTTGAATCCTTCAACATTAATAATGTATTTGCTGATCTCTTCTGCGGGGATGGCTATTTCAGAATAATAAGCCACGTATATATCTACATCTATCTCCTCTTTTTTAAGCTCATATTTCTTCAGGCGGTCATTCTTTATCAATCCTTCTTTCTTTAGCTTGTCAAGCTCGCTTATATCAACCACTATGTCTATGTCCTTGGATTTCTGCTGTTTTGTGAGCAGATAAACCGCCCATCCCCCTATCAGTATGAAATCATACTTCTTTACTATCTCATGTAACAGTAGCCAGCTTTTCTCTGTTAGGAGGGAATTCCAGAACTCTTTCATACCATCAGCTCCATCTTAGCTTCTAATGCTTTCAGGAAATCTGAGGCGTACCATTGCCTTAGATTCCATAGGTCGACGAACACCTGCGCCAATGTTCCTGTGGCTGAGTAGCGGCTCATGTTCTCGTCTTTTTTCAGGACGAAAATGTTTGGCGGGCCGTTGCTCTCAGGGAACCGCTTCTTGATATCTGGCAAATCATTTTCGCCGCAGTAAACGTATACTTCAGAATAATCAGCGGCTGCTTCTTTGAACTTAAGCTTATAGGCTGAATAAGCTGCGTATGTTATTCCTGGCATGCTCTTCTCGATCTCGCGCACAGGCATATCCGCCCGCGCCTTGTATATGATATCTTTTTCGAGGTTTCTTTCAGAAGCCCAGAGGTATAGTATTTTTTTTGGGTCTATCACCTTGAAGCTCATACGCCCTATGCTGATGGCGTTCATCCTTTCAAGCTTTTTTACCGCCAGGCTAATGGTGCTAAGGGAGAATCCTAGCTCTTTAGACAGTTCTGCCTGCGTCATGATCCGTTTTTTATGCTCCAGCGCCTGGTACAGTATCTCACGGAATACCTGCTCAGTCTTTTTCATATTTCGATAATGATATGCCTTAGTTTATAAATATTTCGATTAAAATCGAAAGCTATATAAATAAGATGAACGACGCATCATCGCTTGGAAAAGCTCCATGCCAGCAACACCATGTCGCTTGTGGATAGCAGGTCTGGCCAATTTTTTCATTCTTCATAATTATTTTTTTAACTCTTCCATTAATTCTAGAATATATTCTTCAGTTTCTTTCAGGAATATTTCAAATCCGGGGTCTAGGGGCTTTAGGAGCAGTTTCTCTTCTTCCTCCATTAGGAATTTGCTCAGCCTGAATCCTTTGAGGTTCTTGACGTATTTGTCGTATCTCATCATGAATCTTACTTTTTCTATGATATGGTCTTTTAGCGTCGCAATACCGATGTTCTCTTTTTTCAATATCATGAATATGTCGATGAAGTCTCTGGCCTTGATTTCTCGTCTTGTCAGTATGGCTCTTGCTTTCTCCGCCAGGATTTCCCTGAGGTCATAGCATTTTATTTTGGTAGCTTCAAGCAGGTCTTTATATTCTGGGAACAGGAATTCGAACTCTTTCCGGCTTATCTTTTTGATGATCGGCTCTGCTTCCAGGGTTTTGAATGGGTAAATGATCTTTTCCAGGAAGTTTACCTGTATCTTGATGAATTGCGGGGTTTTGAGAATTTCAGATTCATACCATGCTTTCAAGGTCAGGAATTTGTTGCTTCCGCCGAATTCGACATACTTGTGGTTGTTTTTCTCAGGCCTGAAGTCCAAGCCAAGCTTATGCGTCATCTCACCTATGATTTTTAGCATGATATCAAGCTCTTTTGAAATCATTCTCCTGATTTCCTTCTGGCTCTTATTCTCAAATTCCTTCTGCTTTATCCATGTGAAATCGAGGTCTTCTGAGAACCTGTAGTATCCGAGGTAGCATTTGATAAGGCAGGTGCCTCCTTTGAAGGCAAGGTTCGCCTGGAGATATTCGTCTTTTGAAATCGCATGCAGCAACATATGCAGGCGCAAATCCTTTTCCAGCAGGGTTTTATTGCTTATTCCTGCGTCTGCTGCTAGTTGGTCTATGATTTTGCTCAAGAGAGCCCCTCCACAAAGCTTTTCATGGATCCACTGTATTCTTTTGCGTAGCTTAAAAGCTTTTTTTTAGAGCAATGCTTGACCATGTCTGATATGCGGTTTTTTACCTCTTCATCGGAGAAGCCGTCGTATCTGGCGAGGTATATTGTGTCTAGCAGGGTCTTTTCGTTGTCAGACACCTTTATGCCGTTGTGCTCAGTTATGCCGAAGCCGAAGAGGGAAGTTTTGAGCTTGACGAAGCGCACCTTGCGGTCCAGTATGTTTATCGGCTTTGCCCGGAAGATGGTGTCGTTGATAACGTAATCGGTGGCGTAGTATTCATGAGTGAGGCCGTTGAGCTTCTTGGCTGTTTCCAGGCCGAAATACCAATTGTTGATCTTTTTCATTTTGAGGGCTTCCATAATGGCTTCCATGTGGATCACGTTTATCTTTTTGAATTTTCTTTCTTCAAGGCTTAGCTTGTAGAATGTGCCTTTGAGTATTCTTACAAGGTATTTGTTGGCGGTAAGGTATATTATCGCTTTGTTGTATCCCAGCCTTAGTTTTTCGCACCATTCTTTCAATGTAGTGCTGTCTATGTATCTGTTTTCATAAAGGTACAGTTTTTTGATTAAAAGCCTGAAAGTCATTTTATATCACTATATACTACTTACTAGTATATGGTGATATATAAACATTTTGGTTTTTTTGGCTAAAAAATGTTCAGTGCTTTGAATGCGCTTAAGCATTCTAATCGCACCCCATTTATTAAATGCGGCTGAGAAAAAGCGGAAGAATTCTATCCGTGTTACGGAAGAAGTTTTTTCAGCAGGATGAGCAATGATTCTTTTTCCTTTTCAGTCAATGAAGCCATAATAACAAAAACTCGCTGCTCGAGGCTATCCTCGGGCTAAAGCCCAAGGTTTTTCGCCTCTCGCTTTATCGCGAGTTTTTGGGATGAGAAATTTCGCCCTAAAGGGCGAGGTATTAGACCTCGGCGAAATTTCCCATAACTCCTCGTTGCCATATGGTAACTCAAAATTATCATATAGATTTTTTGTTTTTGAGAGCCGCCATCACTGATGCTTCATCGCTTGGAAAAGCTCCATGCTACCACCAAGCCTATCAATGATCCTAAGATGTCAAAGGCCAAGTCAACAATGCTGAAGCCCCTGCCAGGGATGCGTAGCAGCTCAACAATGACGCTCAAGGCTGATGAAGCGATGGCGATTGTCAAGAGCTTGCTCTTCACGCTGTAGAACTTCAGGGTGAAAAAGAACATCACAGCAAACACAAAAAAACCGATGATATGAGCATAATAATCAAAACCACCATCTGGAAACACAGAATTAGGCTTGACTATGAAAGAGCCCACGAGGAGCAACAGCACATAGATGCCTGACAAGACGCTGAAGATTATTTTCTTATCCATGGAAGATAAATAATCTCAGAAGTTTATAAAGCTTATGAACTCATTTCTTAAGGTATACGTTATCGTGGTGGTCGTAATCTTCGAATGAGACAAAATCTTTTGCTTCGTCATAGCTGAACACTAGGATAAAATGGCCTATGTGGGCTCGCTTCGAATCTTTCATATCATATCTTAGGTTTTTGTAATGCTCAACATCAGCACAGGCCAGGATTTCTTTGATCTTGTTCATCACAGCCTGATAAGATTTCTTGTCTCTCTTAGAAAGCTTTACAAGTTTTTCATCCAGTTCAGGCTTTATTTCAAAATCACGCATTTTCAATATGCCTTTTCAGATCATCTATGCTCTTGAATCGTATACCTTTCTGTTTCTTTATCTTTTCTAGCCTTCCAAGGTATTCCGGCCTAAGTTCAGGCTCCAAAGAGACCTGCTCGTACTCGCTCACGACTAGGTTTATCGCCTCAGACTTGTCCTTAAGCCCGAACTTGGCCTTGACTATGTTCAAGACCCTGTTTGTGCTCTCATCAATGTTTATCATCGCTTGAACCATATATACATCACATATATTGATGTATACCCCGCGTATATAAAGCTTTTCTTTTTAAGGGCTTCCGGCCAGCGCCATTAATCTGTTAACCCAGGTTCATACATATTAACCGAAGTCAATGGAAGGCCATTTCACCCTCTTTCTCAACTTCTCTTCTTATCTTATCAAACAGCTTCTTGGTCCTTTCCCTGAGGATTTGGAATTCCTGCTCCTCAAGCGATGTCTTCACAGAATATTGCATATTCTCCCGCAGGTCAAGTATCTTGCTGCTATGCTCGAGATCTTCTGTGGCGTCCTGGTCATATATACCATCCAGCTCTTCTTTTGTAAGTGAGATCCTCCCTTTCGTGATCAGCTCATCAATCAGGGCAAAGGTGCAGCTTTGGTTCCTTGACTCAAAGCCTTCCTTTGCCATCATGGCGAGCAATCCGTGGTAGAGGCAATAGAACGCTGCTGAGGCCGACCAGTCTGAGAATCCTATGCTGTGAAAGCTGAGCATGGCTTTGAAGTTGTGCTTTGCCTTGCTGATGTGCCCGTTTATTTTCTCTTCTGAGAATTTTATTTGTCTCAGCCCTTTGTGGCGTTCTCCGCCCCTTCCTCCTTCTTTGAGGCATTTGCCCAGCTTTGTTTCTGGCATTTTTGCATCAGCTCGATGATTGTTTTTTGTCCCCAGAGTATTATCCCTGCCCTTAATGCTTCGATGATTATCCTGTCTTTCTTTCGGATGTTGCTTTCCATGTCCTCTTCTGTCTGTGTGATGTCATGGAGCTTGACTGGCAGGATGTGCCTTAAGCTATCGGTCTTTTTCTTGTATTGCTTGTAATCTTTTTTGTCAATGATGAATAGCAGGTCCAGGTCTTTTGGCTCTTTGTTTGGGCTGATGTAAGAGCCGAAGGCGATGCAGGCTTTTGCCGTCTCTCTTAGCTCTTTCAGGTCTTCAAGCCTGCTTTTGAGCCTGCCTTCCGCTTCAGCCATCATGGACAGCTCCAGCACTGCCGGCGTCTTCTGGTTTTCAAAATCTATCCTATAGGACCTGATGTTGGCTATGCTTTTTGCCCTCAGGACGCCCTCCTTCTCGAGCTTCTTGAGTATCTTAGCAGCTCCGTTGGGGGCTAAGCCGCATTTCCTAGCTACCCCATTGATTGAGTAGTCTTCATCAACCGCTGCGAAAAGCAGCCTTAATACCTTGCTTTCATTCATAGTAAGCATATCAATACACCTTTGGTGTATAAACATACACCTAAGGTATATAAAACTTTTCTTTTTTTGAAAGCAAAGGATGATATCACCAGCTAGTTAATATAATGCGTCTCTAGAAATCCGGAAAATATGTGTTTATTTCGCAAGTAATCTGATTTCAATCTATCCTCACCAACAGGTGCTTCTTGTCAGGCACAGATACATAAATCTCCTCCCCTCCCTTAAGGTTTAGGCTTCTTGCAACATCCCGATTGATGTACATGCCAAGCCTATCCTGAGAAAGCTTGATTATCTTCTGCTTTATCTTCAAAGGCTGATCCCTTAATTCTCCAAGGATCTTTTCAGAGGAGCCTTGGTCAAATTCGAAATAGCCGCAGCCAGGGCATTGGTAGCTTGTGGCTTTGCTCTTCGCGCCGTGCACCTTGACTTCTACTTTCTTCAGTTCAGAACCGCATTCAGGACATTTCATCTTCTCACCTTGGCGTTCAACCCTGCTACATAAATGTAGTCAATTGTACTATATGAATCTTTTGGAATCATAAGGTCAGGCTCCTGATAGGGATATCCAACCTAACCTGTTAATATAATGCGTCTCTAGAAATCAGGAAAATCAATTAGAAAAAATAATTTATTTGGGCTTGTCGCTTTGCCTATTCAGCAAGAGTTGTACTCACACGCGCAGTCAGCCAGACATGCATTGGTCACATTGTAGCCGCTGCAGACAGTAGGTGCACATGGATGTGTATCATCGCACTGCGCTGAGCAGCCTACATCGTCACAGGTGTGCGTAATTGTCAAGCTGCCGTCTGAGCAAGTCCCTGGCTCCATGCAGACTGATGTGAATTGATCCCTGAAGTCCCATGTCCATGGGTTTGAATCAGAGTCTACGTCAGTGCAGGTCGCGATTCCTGGAATGTTGTGGGATGAACAAATAACGGGTGTTCCTGCCACGCAAGCTCCTTCTGAGCAGCTCTCTGCTCCGTTGCAGAATAGTCCGTCTGAACAGTTACTGATAAAGCTTGGTGTGCTGAACACACAGGTCGCATTAAGGCAGACATAGTTGTTCAGCACCCTGTTGTTGCTATCGCAAAAGACATTTTCAAGCACGTCACAGTCGCTGTCTATTGCGCAAACACAGCCTTCATCAATCAGCCCGTCACAGTCATCATCGATGCCGTTACCGCATACGTCTGCTATTCCAGGATGGATTGAGGTGTTGTTGTCGTCGCAGTCAAATGCTCCGCAGCTTAATCCGCCGTTACTGTTGTAGCCATCACTATCTAGATCAACGCAGACCTCTGATTCTTCCACTCCTACGCCGATGAATGTTGATGGGGACTTCTGGTTGTTGTAAGAAGTCTTGATGTATGCATCATCCCTTGCTATGTTCGAGAGCTTGACCTCGTCGAGCTTTCCTGAGAAAGCCCTGCCAAGAGCAGATCTGTCTCCTATTAATAGGTTCTGGACTGGCCAGTTAAGGCTGGCAGCGCTGACAGGGGTGGATGATACTCCATCAACATATACTCTTACGAAGCTTCCGTTGAACACTCCGACAACATAATGCCAATTATT
>JAZDMG010000012.1:0-3521 GCA_043801165.1 archaeon | reverse complement strand
GAGTTCCAGAAGCGAGAGGAGGTCGGCAAGCAGATTTCTGAGCTTATTAGGAATATAAAGGCGCTCAAGCGGGAGAGAGATTCATTCACTGCCCAGGTCAGGGAGACCAAGCAGAAGAGAGATAGTTTAAGGACTACGCTGAGGGAGAAGATCGCTCTGTTCAAGAGGGCCAGCGAGGACAAGAAGGACTTGCTGAAAAAGAGCAGCGTCAAGACGCCGCCTGATGTGATTAGAGCCACAATCGCCAAGATGGAGATGAGGATTGAGACAGAGGGCATGTCTTTTGACAAAGAGCAGAAGCTGATGAAGCAGATCAAGGAAATCAGGAAGCAGCTTGATGAGGCGAAAGAGATTGACGCTGTGTATTCTGAGGCGAGGAAGCTGTCAAAAGAGATAAGGGAGATCAAGAATGAGCTTGATATCTGCAGCATGAATGTGAAAAATTTCGCAGCCCAGAGCCAGGCCAAGCATGAGGAGATGCTTGCGCTCTCAAAACAGGTCGACGAGCTGATGGCCAAGGAGAATGAGCACAAGGAGAAATTCCAGAAATACAAAGATGAGTTCACAGAAGTAAACGCCAAGCTCAAGGAGAAGCTGCCGCAGATGAGCATCCTGAAGGGGAAAATCAACACAGAGAAGACAGAGAGCAGGAAGAAGAAGAGGGAGGAGATAGAGAAGGAGCTCAAGGAGAAGGGCACAAAGGTGCAGGAGAAGATAAGGAGGAGAGAGAAGCTCACCACAAAGGACCTTCTGGTGTTCCAGGGCACGGCTGCGAAAGAGGAAGAGGAGATGGAAGAGAAGAAGGAAGAGCAGCAGAAGGGATAATCATTCAGAAATTTTTTCTAGGATAATGTTGTTGGGTTTGGGGAAATAATGACCTCCTCCCCGGCCTAAAGGCACGGGGTTTCCCGTGTTAGACGGCCAAACCGTGGTGTTCTGCCTGATGTTGAATGTAATCTACAGCTGAATTGAGGTCGTTGTAACCAACTGTTATTGCACAACCGCCTGCAGCCCAGAAATGACCTTGTGGGTACCTAAGCCTAACATGCTCACGATTTCGAAATATCAGATAGGCGGACCTACCTTTCAAAAGCTGTAAAGCGTCTGAGTCAGTCATACCATGTGGCAGACTGACAAGGATATGCACGTGGTCTGGCATCACAGATATGAAATGCACTACGATATCATGCTCGTGTGCAGATTTTCTAATCGCTGCTTCCGCAAGATTTTTAATCTCCAACTTCTTCATCATGTTATACCTGTACTTTGTGCACCATTCAAGGTGCCAGAAATTCAATCCCACCTTGTGACTGTATCCACAAAGTTTAGTGCTTATCATTTTCTCGTCCTCCGCGGACGAGAGCTACCGCTAACTTGAATTTGTTAGAAAATTGCGCTGCTTCGTCCGCAGTTTAGTCTGCGGCGAAGCCGCAACTAAAATCTTTCTACTAGAATTCGACCTAAAGGTCGGGGAATTGAACCCAGTGCAGGCTATCGCCCGCTATTAATAAACGAAATCAGATTACCGGTTAGCATGGCAAAGATTCTCTTGATTGAGGATGACAAGGGTAATATGGAGAGTCTCAAAAGGATTTTCATGTCTGAAGGGCATGAGGTTGAGGCAATAATGTATGAGGGTGTGAACTATGTGCCCAACAGCAGATTCAGCCATGCGATTATTGATGGGCTGAAAGGACATTGGGGAGAAGTGGCAAAGTCAATAGAGGACTATTGTGACAAGATTTTGATTTACAGTACGGATGTTGACAAGTCAATGTGCCAAAAGGCAGCTGAAATGGGTTATTTTGCATTATCCAAGAAAGAAGAACTGCAAAAGGTCATAGATTTCTTGGATGGTTGAGCCTTTTTTTGTCGTCGAGAAATTTGTTTCTGCAAAAGCTTTATAAATCCAGATAACAGCAAATTCTTCATGAGGTCAACAGACTGGGACAAGATCGCCCCGGAATACTACAAGCATATAGACAGCCCTTTTTCTAAGGGTGTGAAGAACCCTATTTTCAGGATGATCAGGAAGGTAGCAGACCCGGAGAATGGTGTTGCGCTAGAGGTGGGCTGCGGCACAGGGACGCTGGCGCCGTTTCTCTCAAAGAATTTCAAGAGGGTGATTGCAGTAGATATCTCAAAGAAGATGGTCGAGATCGCGCAGGAGAAGAACAGCACGCTTGAGAATGTTGAGTTTAAGGTGATGGATATGCTCAACATCACCAGGCTGCAGGAGAAGTTTGATGTTATCGTGGCTGTGAATTCAATAATAATGCCGAATATAGTCAAGGTGAACAAGGTGCTGAAGAAAATCTACCGGGTGCTGAAGAGGGGCGGGACTTTTATCGGGATATTCCCTTCGTTTGATGCCACGGTTTATCATGCGCTGATCACCTATGACAAGGAGTTTGAGAAGAGACACAGCAGGAAGAAGGCGAAGAGGGCCACCAACAGGCTGATATCACAAAAACAGCAGGATTTCTGCTACGGGTTTTTCTGTTCCGGAGGGAGGCAGAAGCATTTCTATGGGTTCGAGCTCATCTATCGCCTCAGGCTTGCGGGATTCAAGAAGATAAGGCTGGGGAAGGTAGAGTATTCCTGGGAGACTGTTGAGTTTGACCCGAACCCAAAAAGATTCATGGATGAGAAGATATATAACAGAATCTGGGATTGGATAGTGTATGTCGAGAAGTAATCAGATTTCTTCCACTGAACTGCCGCTGAAGCTGACAAACCTTATGCCCACTCCCTGCCTTAACACTGCAGAGATTATTGCCATGTGCTCTTTGCCTGTGCCGCTTGAGAGGTTCAGGGCAACCTCGGGGCCAAATAATTTTTTATTGAGGCCCTTGCAGATGTCTTCAACAATTGTTTTTAATGGCTTCTCTGGATCGATCACTATGAATTCCACTTTCCTGTCTGTCTGGAATTTCTCTCTGGCAAATGCTGTGGAGATGAGAAATATCCTGCTCCAGGCCTCTGAGTTTATCAGCTTGATGACTGGAAGCCAGGTGCCTTTGCCTGTTGATACGCACGCAACCAACTCTGTCATAAGAGGAAAAAAGAGGCGGGCTTATATAAAAGTTTGGTAAAGAAAATACTCTTTTTGGGGATAATTTTATAAATTGCATATAATATCACCAGGGCAATACTTATCATATTCAATTTAGAGAGGGGATACAATGAAAAGAGTTTTAGTTACGGGCTCAGGGGGTCTTATAGGCTCAGAGGCTGTGAGGTTCTTTGCCAAGAATGATTTTGAGGTTGTGGGTATTGACAATGATATGAGGGCTAAGTTCTTCGGGGAGGAGGCCTCCACAAGCTGGAATGTGGGACTGCTGAAGAAGGAGTTTCCTGATTATAAGCATATCAGTATGGACATAAGGGATGAGAAAGAAATCCCAAAACTTTTTATGAAGAACAGGTTTGAGCTTGTAATCCACTGCGCTGCGCAGCCTTCCCATGACTGGGCTGCAAAAGAGCCTAAGACTGATTTTACGATAAATGCGAACGGAACT
>JAZDMG010000006.1:0-19911 GCA_043801165.1 archaeon | reverse complement strand
AGGTAAGACCTCACAGAAGCCTCAATTTTGACGAGCTTGAGACGCCACAACAAGCATTCATACGCAAAATGCGAGCGGAGGCTATATAAACATGAAACGAATCCGAGCATCGAAGGGAAATAGTTTCAGGATAACACAGCTGCAACGGAAATCAGCTGTGCACAATAAGATTTATAAATGGACCCGGATACCATCTGCCTATAGACCATTAATTTGATGTTAGGTGATATGAATGGAATCAAGACCATTGGATGCCTTGAACAAGGCAAGAGGAAAGCGAGTAATCGTTGATTTGAAGAACAGCAAGCAGTACATCGGACTGTTGAACGCCTTTGACATACACATAAATGTGGTGTTGGACGACGCAGAGGAGCGCGCCGATGGTGAGATGAAGCGAAAGCTAGGCACAGTGTTTATCAGGGGAGACATGATAACCTTGATTTCAACCCAGTAAAGGTGAATTCTATATGACAAAAGGAACTCCCTCAATGGGAAAGAAATCGGGCAAGAAGACGCACATACGCTGCAGGCGATGCGGCAAGCGTGCCTACCATGTCAAGGACAAGAGATGCGCCAGCTGCGGCTTCGGCAGGTCGGCTAAGCTCAGGAATTTCATCTCAAGGCTGAAGAACAAGTAAATTATTTTTTAAGCTTTAATGCTTATGCTTCTCGTAAACATCATCGTGAGGTTCTTGTATCTCTCTATCGATTCTGGGCTGTTGCTGATGATATCCCTTATTTATGTAATATGGCAATCATATTCTTGAAGAATGTTTTTGCGTGTTCTATGCTTTCTTCTGCTGGCTCTTTGTTTGCCTGAGGCATGGTTCTGTATGTGAATTCTCCTCGTTTCTTTTTTTCTTCTTTGAAAATTCCCAGCAGATATTCCGCTCTAACTAATGCTTCTTGATAGATTTTGAGAAGCTCAACATCAAGCTCTCCGCTTTCAACGAACTTTTTGAATTCAGCGAATGCTTTTTTATGCTCTTCTGGCGCTGACACGCCAATTCCTTTCTTTGCCAGATATGCCTTTGCCCCGTAGAATATGCTGTAATAACTATGCGCAATTACTGCGCTAAAATATGTTTCCGGGTCATTTACTTTGAAAGTTTCTTTTTGTATGTTTGGTTCTTCGCTTATCACAAATATTATTTCTGCAAGTTTTATCTCGTTTTCTGCTCTATGAATATACAATTTTGAATCCATTGTCAATCCCCTCCTGAAGTATTGCATAAAATATCATTGGATTTTGAATTGCGAGGTGCTTGTGTGCTATTTGTTTTCCTAAATTTTCGTGTTTGTCTTTCAACATATGGAGCATTTCATCTTTCGTAATGATATGGGCATCTATTTGCAGAATTGATTTAAGCTCAGCGGATTTCATAGATAATTCACAATTCTTTTTATCTTCCACTGAATTTACGAAGAGTGCAATATCTAAATCGGATTTTTCTTTTTGTTTTCCTTCCGCATATGATCCGAAAATTACAAGAGATATAAATTCGGTATTTGACAGTTCTTCTCTAATTATTTTTAAACTGTTTTTAACTAGGCTAGAGCGTTTCTCATTTATGACTATATCAAAATATGAAAAAACCGCGCTATTATCTAAATTTATAGCATATAAAATGATATTTCCAATTTCTCTTTTTTTAACAATATCTTCTGCAAGAAATTTTACAACTGCTTTTTGGATAATTGAATTTGATTTTTCTTTCGAGTAATCTTTTATCTCTTTGTAAGTCAGCTCTTTGTAGGGTTTTCTCAAAAATGCTTCAAATATCCTGATTTGTTTTGGCGTTAGCATCTTAATACCTTTTTTCTGGTATGAACCTACCTGAATCAAGGTATTATATAAAGTTTTCGCTTCGGGAAGCGTAATTAATAGAATGCCCTTGAGAGCCACGGATTTATTCGGCCTGTGCAGCGATACTGAGATTTTAGGAGTTACCTTCTCTTTCCGTGAAACAACAGACGGAAGCTTCAATTAGTGTGGCTTTTGATACTGCCGGCAATAATACTTGCAATATTGCCATGATACCGGCTGTATTGGAACGGATTAATAAAATACATCGAGCTTTTTTCGTAATGTTTTCGAGAAAGAAATCATCCTATCCTGATGATTACATCTCCGCCAGTGCCTGCGTCTATCAGCAGGTCGTTGTTAGCGTCATTGGTGATGTTGTGATCTGTCGTCGTCGCTTCTATTATTATGTTTTTGGCGACATGCAATGATCCTTCTGGAACAGTGGTTCCGCCGACACCTACCTTGCCAGTTGAACTGACAACCAATCCTTCTGAGATACTTCCTGATCCTGTGCTCACAGTGAAATTTAATGCGTTCACTATGATGGGCTCATAGCTTACCCCCCAATAAACATTTCTAATGGTAAGGTCTTTTGTCGATGGAGTTAAGTACATCTGAAGCCCCAATCCTCCCGTATTTGATGAGATTGAAGTATGATTTCCTATGATAAGGCCTGTTGCGCTGTCAGTGCCTGAATTATATATTCTCTCGTTTCCTCCCACAATATCAAGTTTTGCCCCTGGCGCAGTGGTGTTTATTCCCACATTGCCGCTGCTATCTGTATACATATCAATCGTCGGCGTGGAGATGTTTATCATCGCTGTTTCATCTGTGGTGTTTGTTATTGTCCAGCCAGAGCCCCAGCCAGTAACACTACCGTATCCTGCGATGAAATCAGTCACAGCGATTTGGGGGTAAGCCCACGCAGTCGTGGTGTTGCCCAGTAGGATTACGTTGTATGACCCGTCGTTTGCTAGTCTGACTGAATTGAATGGTGCCCGTCCTCTGATTTCAGCTTTTGTGTAGTACCAAGTAGCTTGTGTGCCCGCGTTATACCCGCTCACCACAACTTCCCATTGGCCTAGTACGGCGGATGAGTACTGAAAACCCACAATCCTTACTATCATCATAGTGCTCGACCAGTTCTTTGGCATAGTGATTACCATCGTCCCAGTGACTGTAGCGACTTTCGAGCCGTTTTGCACCACGTTCCTGTAATGCGCCATATTGCTATAGTTCACTTCTATAGCGCCGCCGTTGACTGACAGGGTCGTGTTAGGATTATTTGTTCTGATGCCTACATTCTCGCTTGCATCTATTGTTATCGCTATCGCGTCTGATGCGTCTGATATGCCTGAATCAGCCAGGTTGACTGTGCTGTGTTTCACCAGCCTGTTATCAGTGCTTGCGGTCACGTGATGAAGATCTACGGTGTCTGCGTTGTCTGCTGAATTGGCGGACGAGACATTCGCTATGGTCCTACATTGTGATCCTGTGGCTGTCAGGTTCTGCAATACCTGGGTGTCGTTGCACCTTCCCTCGATAGGCACGTTCACTCCCTGCCTCTTTATCTCTCCCCTGACGTCGAGCGTTATAAGGTTGGTCGTGTTGCCACCTATCTGCACTATGCTGCTGGTGCCTGCCAAGGAATTTATGTAAAGGTATCCTGTGCTGTCGATGTAAAGAGTGTCGAGGGCAGCCTGTATTGTTGTTGTGGTGGGAGGATTGGTTATGGTTGCGCTGCCGTTCGCCAGTATGTCAAGGTAGTCTCCGAAGAATTTGCTTGTGACCCTGACAAATCTCGCTGTCAGGTTCTCGCTTATGTTTATGCTTCCTATGACATTGCTGCTTCCTATCTTCAATACATATAGCGTGTCGTGGCCTGGATTGTTATCTACTGCGAGCGCCAACGGAGCCGCGACCAGCATCATCACTAGCAGCATCAGGAATTTCTCTTTTCTGGTATTATTTGCGGTCATCATTTTATCTTCAGGAGGTTCTGCCTGTATGGTATGATGTTCCCCCTGATGTGCAGCTCTCCTTTGTATTGGTCAGCGTATGCCAGGAAGATGCTCCTCCTGTTGATTATGGAGAAGCTTCCTTCAAGCGGCTCCAGGTTTGCGTTCTCTTCGTACAGGTTGCCCAGCAGATGCAGGTTTCCTGTCTCTGTGTTGATCCATATGGTCGCGATGTTGTTCCCGTCGATATCAACGTATCCTATGCGGTAATCCCTAGTGCCAGGCGTTGAGTTGCTGTAGGTGATCACTTCTCCTTTTATCAGCAGGTTGCCTATGGGGGTGAACCTTGCGACAGGCTCCCTGTCCATATCGTACAGCATTATCTCCTGCTCTGGGAAGAAGTCTGTCGTGTTCTGGTACATGCACTCGATAGGCCTCTCATTGGGGTTGGTCGCAGAGCAGTTGGTGCCGTTGGTGATATTCATACTCAGGTTGAGCAGCTCCGTCTCATTAAGCGTTACGTTGATGGTTATGTTCGCTGTCTCGTTGGTGCTCTCGTTTATTATCAGGCCGCCCTCTATCACCGTTATCATGAATGTGTTGCTGGTCACAAGGTCATTGCCGTCAGTGGCGTAGATGTAGGCAGTGTATTCTCCCGGCTCTGAAGAGATCATCGTCAGCTGATCCTGTGATATGCTCGTCGTCACTTCTGGTATGCTGTTTATGTCATACTGTATCGTCTCAAGGTCTGGCTCTATGAAGTAGTTGCCCAGGCTGATTGTCTTCTCCTGGCCTGTGCCGATCGTGATGTCAGGTATCGTCATTATCTGCTGCGGCGCGATGTTCTCCCTGTTCTGCACAGTGACCAGGCTGGTTATCGTCAGGCTGCTGCCTTCTGCAGGCTCCACTATCAGCACAGGGTTGCTTGTCTCTGATATTGTGCAGGTCTGCTCGCAGAGCTCTGTGAATGCATATGTGCTGCTGGTGCCGTTGGTCTCGTTTGTGGTCGTATTCACCAGCTGGATGACTGTGTTGTCTCCCTGTACAGTCTCATTTCTCTCATTGCCTGTCTCATTTACCACGGTGAAATTGGTCTCCAGTCTCAGGATGTCGCTTGGCAATGTCAGCAGTACCCTGACTTTGTATTCTCCTGGCTGTGTTGTCGTATAGGTCTCGCCTGGCGTATCGAGGAGGCTTGTCTCTTCGCCGTTTATTATGTAGACTGATTTCTCTGTGACTGCAGGGTTAATCATGATGCTGACGTTCTCTCCAAGCGCATAGATGGTCTTGTCTGTCTTCAGTGAGTATTCTGTTGTTATAATCCTCTCTGCGCTGTTGCCACTGTTGTTTATCTCCGCTACAACGTACTCGCCAGAGTCAGTCCTCAGCCTCACGACCGCTCCTGTTCCCTCGAGCACTCCTGTTATCTTGAAGCTTGTTATGTTGGTGATGTTCAGCTGTGTCTCTGTGAGCTGGCTGAATGTACTGCCGAGCTCGAACGTCTGGATGTGTGGCGTATACACAGCGAATCCTGAGAGCGCGTCCGGGTTTGTGAACAGTATTCCCACTATCGCAAGCATCACTAGGATTATGGCTGCTGCGCTTATGGTTATGATATGCTTCCTCTTCTGTCCGTCTTCTTCTGCGGCCTGCTTGTTCTTGATCTCCATGATCTTTGAGTCCAGATAGCCCATCAGCTCCTGCTTGGTCTTGCCGCAGAGCTTCTCGCTCATGAGGAGATGGTATTCTATCCCGTTCACCTCTTTTCTCAGCAGCTTTTCATCTAGCTCTTTCGTGAACCTGACTATCCCTTCCTTGGTCTCTTCCAATTTCCTTATCTCTTCATCAGGGTTCATTTTTTCAGTCCTAGCTTCTTGGCTATCTCCAGAGTCTGCTCTGATTCCTTTATCTTCCTAAGAGCGTTCTTTTCAAAATGAGAAACTGCTGCCTGGCTTATGTCGAGCTTCTTGCTTACCTCTACCTGGGTGAGCTTCTTGGCCCGCAATTCAAGAATCCTTATCTCTTTCTCAGTCAGCATGCTTTCCCTATACGAAAAAGTATATTATAATACCAATTAGTTATAAAAGCTATCTTTATTATATTTAAACATTTCGCTTTTCAATAATATAGATTAGTTATATAATTTATCTTTATTATATTTAAATCTTTTGGATTTAGAAAACAATAAATACGGCAGCGGTACCCTGATACCTTGTCATGGTCAGCGAAGCAAAGAAGAAGGATCTTGAGCGCCAGGGCTATCGCTTGGTAGGCGATCATTCTGCTGTCAAGACCTGCCTCTGGTCAAAGAAGAGCCTGCGCAGCCAGGGAGTCTGCTACAAGCAGAAATTCTACGGAATCAACAGCCACCGATGCGTCCAGATGACTCCCAGCCTGCCCAACTGCACTCTCCGCTGTGAATGGTGCTGGCGGGACATAACCCACACCATCCCGAGATGGGTTGGAAAGACAGATGACCCTGAAAAGGTCATAGATGAATGCATCCAGGGGCATGTCAAGCTGCTCCAGGGCTTTGGCGGCTATGAAAATAGGGATGCGAAGAAATATTCTGAGGCGCAGAAGCCCATCCATTTCGCCATAAGCCTAGCAGGCGAGCCAACATTGTATCCTGAGCTTCCTGGGTTGCTGGCTGCGTTGCGAAAAAGAGGCATCAGCTCATTCCTTGTGACCAATGGCACAAATCCTGGGATGCTCAGAAAGCTGATGCAGGCTCCGCCCACCCAGCTCTACATAACCCTTCCTGCTCCCAATGAAGAGACCTTCAACCGGTGCTGTGCTCCGCTGATAAAAAACGCCTGGAAGAATATACTTGAGTCATTGAGCATCATGAAAGCCATGCGGAAGAAGACAAGGACCACTGTTCGGCTGACGCTCGCAAAGGATGTCAACATGCTCCATCCGGGGCAATATGCTGAGCTGATAAAGATGGCAAATCCGCTGTTCGTCGAGGTGAAAGCCTATATGCATGTGGGCTATTCAAAGAAGCGTCTGTCCTACGGCAACATGCCTCTGCACTCTGAGATCGTCAGCTTTGCAGAGGAGCTTGCGGGATGCCTCGGCATGAAGGTTGTTGATGAGCAGCCAGAGTCACGGGTTGTTCTGCTGATGAAGAAAGACATAAAGGGCAGGATCATGGAATGGAACACATAGCGATAATGAAGAAGTCATGGGGCTTGACCCAGAAGATACTATCTGGAGAGAAAAAGGTAGAGTCAAGATGGTACCACTCAAGGCATGCACCTTGGGATCGCATCAAGGCAGGAGAGACTATATATTTCAAGGATTCGGGAGAGCCTGTCACTGTGAAAGCGCAGGTTGAAAAAGTTCTTCAGTTCGAAGACCTGAGCCATGAGACTGTCAGCCAGATCTTGAAGCGGTATGGAGGCTCAGGTGGCATCGGGCTCGCGGACATCCCGAAATCATTTGAATTGTTCAAGCACAAGAGATTCTGCATACTTGTTTTCCTGAAGGATCCGCAGAAGATAAAGCCTTTTGCCATAGACAAGAAAGGCTTTGGCAACATGGCCGCCTGGATTTGTGTCAAGGATGTAAAATCGATCATATCTGAATCTTTATGAGCTCTGCTCATATAGTCTATATCTCTATATCTTAATTAGCTCTCCTTCGGGTCCTGGGTTGATGACAAGGGTCTTTCCGACTTTCTCATAGGTGTCATTGGTCTCATGAATGTGACCGCTCACGACCAGCACAGGCTTTGCCTGCCTTATGAACTCAGCATAGCTCTTGTTGCCCACATGCCCTATCGGCATCAGGTCTGTGATGTTGCCATAGGCAGGACCATGCAGCAGCAGCACAAGCTTCTTTCCCTTGCTTCTTGCCATTATCTTCTTTGTGAAGCGCTCGAACTCCCTGTCTACTGTTGAGAAACCACCGCCTCCATAGCCGCAGAACACCACTCCGTCCTTCTCGTAGAAATCCTTATGGAGGTATATCATGTTGCTGTATTTCGAGCATTCCCCCCTGAGCGCAGTCTCTGATTCATGGTTTCCAGGCACTATCAGGGTCGGTTTTCCAAAGCCGGCTATTGTCTTTAGGATTCTCTTGAGATTATGCTCGAAGATTGTGACATCGCCATTGCAGAGAATGATATCAGCACGACCTGCTTTCTTCCCTGCTTTCCTGAGCGCCCTTTCTTCGCCATGCGTGTCTCCGAATGTCAGGACTATCATCATATATTTATTCTACAGGAGGTATATAAATTTTTAGAAAAAGATAATTGCCTGGCAACAACTCAGGTGATATTATCTTTGTTTTTGCGATGTGCGATAACACAGCCTTTCAAGGTCATATCCAATTCTTTTGTTAGCCAGTTCAAAGATGTTTTGAGGAACCGCCATATCGATTATTGTTTGGCCAAACCTAGTGTTATCGATAGGCATACGCCTAGTTCTTTCTATCTCTCCTGGCTCAATGAATGCTTCCCAACCATTTCTCAGGTATAGTTTTGCGATGGTGAGGGCTGCCTCTGGCGTTTGGCTGCCTCCTTTCAGGAGCACGATATCCAGGTCTGGAAGGATGAGCCCCTTTTTCTTGCATCCCTGAGTTCTGGGTTCTGGATTGAACATATAGCTGGATGAGACGAAATCACCTTCAATATCTCCTATCCTTTTGACTGGTTGATTCGCATAAAGAGAAAGTATAATCTCGACGCCTTGCTTGGTGAAGGATGGCACCACAAGATCGGCTTGATCCTTGAACATAAGATATTCTTCCCCGAAAGTGACCTGCTTGTCAAATGCACCGATTGCCATATCAGTGTAATGCTTTGCTGCTTGCAGCTCGGTCATCTGCCTGTATTTGTCCCCAGGAGCACAGATTATCGTGAAATGGTGAATCATAGGATGTGTTACTACTGTATAGATTATAAATTTTGTGATTTTTCTGCTTATTTTTAACTAAGAATAATCATGGTCTGGTCAGAGGCTGTAATAATCCTCGAGTATCACCGTGTCCAGCGTCTCAAGGTTCTTCACCTTGTAGAGCCTTCCTTGGCTGATCTCAATCATCCTGTTGGCCAGCTCAAGCCCGTCCTTGTCAAGATTTATGCCGATAACAGAGATGGTAATCTCAGCGTCCCGCGCCATGCTCACCGCCTGCATGGTCTTCTCCTCTGGCTGGTCGCCTTTGGTCGGAAGCACATCCGTCAATAGCACGAGGTGCTTGGTCTCTTTTGTGTTGCCGAACATCTCGATGGCTTTTTCAATGGTCTTTGCATAGTCAGTCTCTGCCTTTGTCCTTATGACTGTTATCCCCCGCAGGATCTCTTCAAAATCAAGGGTCGGCATGACTATGTCTTTCACCTCTTCGCTGAAGATTATCAAGCCAACCTTGTTCCTCTCACTTATTGCCTTGTAGGCAAGGGCAATGCCTGCCCTCTTTCCCACGCGGATCTTCTCTCCTTTCATGCTGCCGCTTGAGTCCAGGGCATAGATTATGCTGATGCCGCCTTTCTTCTCCCGCTCGAACACACGAAGGTCTTCCTTGAGCATCTCAGTGTGCTGGCGCCTGATGGCTGTCTTCACGCTCTGCCTCACAGCGATGTCCCGGTATCTTGTCTTCTGGTAATTCTTATAATCCTTCTTGTCGCCGTAGATGTCCTTGCGCCGCTCCTTCTTCTCGCCCAGGCCCTTGAGCTGGAGCTTGTCAAGCTCCTCAGTATACATGACCAGCGAGCTGAGCTTCACACCCTTGTTGGTGATCTCTCCCTCACGGTCGATGAGCTCCTTTTCCTTGAGCCTTTTTATCGTCTCATCAATCTTCTTCTTAAGCTCCTCCTGGAACTCAGGGATCTTTATGTTCTTCTCGACGAATCCAGGGTCATAGCCTGTTAATTTCCTGATTATGAAATCACCGTAGAGCTGCTTCGCAAGCTTATAGTCTTTCACAAGGTTCCTGAACATCAGGTCAGGGACAAAGCTAGAGATGTTCTGGTTGATGCCTTCGCTGAGAAGCTTTCCGTCCTCAATCTCTTCCTTGTCATTCTCAAGGACAGAGCTCATGAGCTTGTTCTCCTCGTCCTGCTTCGAGAGCTTGCCGCTGAGCTCCTCTGCCTTCTCTAATTTAGAGACCTTTTCCCTGCCAAGCTCATATTCTACAGAATCGGGGCTACCGATACTCACCTGACCTGCTTGAGAACTTCTCAAACTCCTCGCGGATGTACTCATCCGTTGACTTGAGGAACTTGATGCTAGGCTTCAAGCTAATTCGATGGCTGAGGACTGAGACGATGACGTCCTGTATGTCCTTGAGGGTGACTTTCTTTCGTCCGTGCACAAATGCATTGCCCTGCGCTCTCTCATAGAGCCCTATGCTAGCCCTGACGCTCGGCTTCTTGTCGACGTCTTTGTCGATCCTGAGGTCTCTTATGAACTGCACAGTATTATACAGGAGCGGCATGGGAAACTCAAGGATTTCCTTGCCTGATTTCTTGACAATCTGCACCTCTATCTCTCCGCTCTCAGGATAGCCGACATAGATCAGGTCAAACCTGTCGAGGAACACATCGCTCAATGGCTCTGTGCTCTTGTCGTCAGGGTTCATTGTCCCGATGAAGACGAAGTTGACGTCAAAGTCAAACGAGTAGCTGCCGATGGTGATCTTCCTCTCCTCGAGCACCTGAAGCAGGGCGTTCTGCAGCTTCTCGCTGCACCTGTTGACCTCGTCAAAGAAAAGAATCCCTTGGTTGGCCTTGAATATCTTTCCGGGCGTGAATGCCTCGATGCTCAGGGGCCCGAACTTCAATGCCTTGACAGGGTCGATGTCTCCTATGAGATCCTCTGCCGTCAGGTCAGGGCTTCCCTGCACCCTCACGAAGAGCTCTTTGCCGTGCATTGTCTTGGTCTTTATCTTCTCCTTGTTTTTCTTCTTCTCAAGGCATTCAGGGCAGCAGGGATTGTCAACTGAGCAGTTGAACGAGCAGTCGCATACTGTCTTGTCAGGCATCAGCTTCGCCACGTTCTTCGCCAGGGTTGTCTTTCCGATGCCTGGCTGGCCGACGAGGACTATGTGCCTGTCTAAGAGAAGGGCTGACTTCAGCTGTTGCTTGACCTTGTCCTGGCCAAGGATATCCTCGAATGATGACTCCAACAGTTTCTTCTTGAATGGATCGTTCATGTTGCTGTTTGTGGTTTGCATAGAATTTGAGGGCAAGCTAGATTTGTTTATAAATTTTTAGATGATTGATGGCTCGATTTAGCAGGATTCTCTTTTGTGATGCTCTTGGCTATCACAGGGATGATGAAAGCCAGCCATACGGCTCCTATGATGAAGCCGCCGACCACGTCGCTGAGCCAGTGCACGTTGAAATATATCCTGCTGAAGCCGACAAGCAATGTCAGGGCTGCGCAGGCGGTCATGAAGATGTTCCTCCAGAGCTTTGCCTTTATATCATCCTTGAAGAGGTATATCATCAGGCCGAAGAAGACAAATGCCATGGTCGCGTGCCCGCTTGGGAAGCTGTAGTTGCTGACTTCCAGCAAGGCATTCCCCGGCCTTATCCTGTGGACTATCGCCTTTGTCGAGAGCTCCAGCACCAATCCGCCTATCATGCCTATCACCAGCACCAATGCGCTTGGCCATCTCTTCCTGAAGGCAAGATAAGCGATGGCGGCTATCGATAATGCCAGCAGGCATGGTGTGCTTCCTATGTTGGTTATTATCAGCATGATCTTGCTCAGTAAAGGTCCCTGCAGCAGGGCCATCTGGCCGTTGATGGTTTGATCTAGTCCAGTTATGGCATTCATCATAGCATAGGCATCAATATGTCTGACTATTTAAAGATAATCAAAGGCAGGGCTGTTTGGGCCGTTATAGATTATAATATAATAACTAATATAAACCAGCCGTGTTTGCTAGGGATTATGAGCCTTTCAACGTCATTGATTGATATTGTTCTTCATGTTGACAAGTACATAGCCCTGCTCATAGACAAGTTCGGTGTGTTCTCCTATGTCATTTTGTTTCTAGTGATATTCTTTGAGACTGCCCTGGTGTTTACGCCTTTCCTTCCGGGAGATTCATTGCTCTTCGCAGCAGGCACTTTCGCAGCCATAGGCTCTTTCAACATATGGATAGTGTTCCTTTTGCTTTTCTTAGCGGCGGTGCTGGGTGACAGCGTCAACTATTCAATAGGCCATTTCATAGGCAAGAAGATACTGGCCATGAGATCAAAGATTGTCAGAAAGATTGTCAGGAAGGAATACATCGACAAGACGCAGACATTCTTTGATAAGCACGGGGGAAAGACCATAGTGCTGGCGAGATTCGTCCCGATAATAAGGACCTTCGCCCCATTCCTGGCAGGCATAGGCGAGATGAACTACTGGAGGTTCCTATCGTACAATGTCATAGGAGGTTTTGTCTGGGTCGCCTTGTTCGTCTTCGGAGGATATTTCTTCGGCAACATCCCTATTGTCAGGGATAATTTCTCATTTGTGATCATAATCATCATCGGATCATCATTGGTGCCTGTCGCATTCGGGTTCCTGAAGCACAAGCTCGAGCAGCGGAAGAAGGATAAGCAGAAATAAGGTTATGGTTCTGTCAGCCATGTGATCAGATCAGCTGTTCTATACGTTCGCTATCTTTATCTTTTTCACACGCTCTGAGATGTAGCCGCTTTTTATCAGCTCTTTCATCAGCGCTTCAGGAGCCATATACTTTCGTCTCTCCTCTGCGTAGAGGCGCTTGTCCTTCTCGAATGTCTTCCTGTGCTTCTCCAGGAACATCTTTGCGTTAGGCTTGGCCTTTATTGGCGGTCCCTGCATGATGATATTGGCTGACAGCTCCTCTTTTTTTATGATATAATAAAGGGTGCTCTTCTTAGGAGAGAACTCCCAGCCTGCTTCCAGCAGCTTGAACTCATTTCTCTCCAGCTCGCTCTGGATCTTCTCATGGCATTTCAGGAGCTTTGTGCCAGCGACATCATCGCTGTCATCTGTCGGGACTGCTTCCAGCACAAGCAGCCGTTCCTTCCCTGCGCTCTTCTTCACCTTTGCAAGGTCGAGTTTTCTGACCTCAAATGATCTCTCGCTTGGATTCTCAAGGAACTCCTTTGCTTTGCTCTTGAACTCCTCGAATGCTTCCTTTGAGAGGGCTGCTGCTGCGTTCCTGTCTGGCTGTATGGGATCAACGATTATCAATGGCGATGCGACCTTTGCCTTGTTGAGCTGCTGAACAGGATCCTTGAGATGCTTCTCTAGGTCTATGATGACGCGCTCGCCCCAGACAGCTGCCTGCATGAGCAGGCTCTCGAAGCTGCCGTAGTTTATTATCAGCAGGTCAAGCACATGACCTGAGAATCCTCTTATGTAGCTCTCTGCCCCGTAGACCTTTGCTGATTTGCAGAACTGCTTGGCAAGCCTCACTTCATCTGTCAGTCCTGGCTTTGAGTCGAAATGCTTCCTGACATAGCTGACATGCAAAGGGCTCATGTCAGTGACGTTGGCCGCTTTCCTGTAGTCATCTATCCTGAGCACTGGTATTATCTCGAACATTATGCTCTTCTTCTTAAGGTGGTAATAGTCCCTGCTGCCGTGTATGCGCTCTGGTTTCAGGGAAGCGATCGCCTTGAAGAGCATCTCTGAGATGTCCCTGTCCTTGTAATCATAGTTGAACCGAACAAAGAGGTCGACATCAAAATCATCCTTGAGGATGGTCCCCTTGGCATAGCTTCCTGCAGCCATGCACTCTGCTTGTATGCTGCTCTCTTTCAGCAGGCTGTTGATCTTCTTTATGATGATGTCTACTTCTTTTAAGCTCTCCTCTTTCGGCTTTATCCTTTCAAGGACTTTTTTCTCAATAAGTTTCAAGTTCATCACAATATACGGTAAGGAAGGGGTTTATTTAAATGTTGCCAAGCGATTTTTGATATGTTCTCTTCATTCAGATGCGGGATTGTGCATGATGTTTTCGTCATCATCTGGAGACTATTATTTCCTAAGTTTATAATCCTTGCTATATGCTTAAAAACAGCCAGTCATTATGAAATCAGGCCATGCCATTAACACTAGACCAAGTCATGCAGGGGATGCGCAGCTATTTCATAGAGCATAAGTTTACCGATGTAGATGTGAGGCTGAATGGCAATGGAAAGCATGATGTTAAAAAACTCAAGAATAAGAATTCGGGCAAGGGCTCTATCGTAATAGGAGATTCCAATAAGCCCTTACAGACCATAGAGTTTCATTTCAAGAAGAGATCTGCTTTAAATGTCTGGAGAGTGAGGCTTTATGGAGACTACCTTGCTGATTCAGGACTTGAGTTTTATCTCGACGACAAGGATAGGATAGCGTTTGAGCCCTACGAGGATCTCGGCCTTTTCGGGGACAAGAGCCCGAACCTTCGCGCAGCTTATAAAATACTGCCGTCTCTTAAGACTCTTGTGAGATCAGAGTATTTTTCTGGCCTCGCAAGAGGGCTTCTTGAGGTATCTGTCAGCGCCAGGATATTCTCTAACCTTAAGGGGGCTGCCGTGGCTAGTGCCCTTACTGATTTCGTAGCGAGCATGCCTGGAAAATATAAAGGTGAGAAAAAAGGAGTGAAGTTCAACAAGGAGCGCCTGGCACCTTATACTCCGACTGCGAAGATAGAAAAAATATTCCAGCAGTATTGCGGATTTGTCAATGAGCGGCCTTGGCAGGTAAGGCTCGGGTTAGAAGACTACTTGTCCGCAAAATTCAAGGAATTAAAAGAGCCGAAAGGATTTGAGGAGAACTACCTCGCAAAGCTCGAAGATATCTCTTTGGTCCTAAAAAGCGCGAAGGATAATGAGCAGAAATCAGCAGGCATAT
Source organism: archaeon (assembly GCA_043801165.1). GTDB lineage: Archaea > Nanobdellota > Nanobdellia > Woesearchaeales > SM23-78 > SM23-78. The sequence continues at coordinate 5,314 of JAZDMG010000006.1, read as the reverse complement.
TCAAGATAATCTTTGGGAGCAGGGCAGCCTCAATGGAGAAAGATGAAGTGCTTTATGATCATCTTAGAAATTTGACTGCGATCAACACAGATAATATTGAGCTTTCATTGAAGAAGTTTTTCAGGTCGGTATCAGGAATCCATCCTGAGTCTCAGCCATCTGACAAGATTGATAAGCCTGAGAAACTTTGGCTTAGGCCTAGGTTTAGCGACCTTGTCGAAAACCTGCGCAGCGTTGTCAAGCATGGATTCTACGAGGAGAGTGAGGATGTTATGCTCATTAAGAGAGATGACAGGATGCTGAAGCAGTTAAAAGAGAAAAAGACCCTTAAAAGAGAAGACTTTTCAGGAGTGGAGCACATTGTGCAGGAGTATTACTCTTTCCTCCTCACAGACCAGCAGCACCTATCTGATGAGGCTGACAATATAATGGGCCGGCAGTTCCTCAACAGAGCAAGACAAGTGGTTGAGGACATCCTTCAGAAAAACTCATTCAATATAAAATCAATAAGATACATCCAGAAGCTGGCCGCAGGCTATGAACGATTCCTTTCGAATGTCAAATCTTGTTTACCGACCAAGCCCGAGCAAATCGCACAAACCAATTATGATGCTGTTGGGGATATTGATTCAAAGATAGATGGAGTTAAGGCTCTCATCAATGATTTGCAAGATTTGCAGGTCCAGGAAACGGATGCGCAAAAGCAGCCTTTCTCTGTCGATATCCACAGGAATGCCCTTGGTTCGTTGCTAACATATTCAATCTCGAAGCTTGAGAATCAGAAGGGGGGTAAACCATTAAGAAGCCTTGAAGACAGGATATCTGCAGTGAAGCTCTTGCTTGACAAGGAATCTGGAGCAAAAGAGATACCTGAAGAGGCTGTCGACCTTTTGATAAATTACAAGGAAGCAAAGACTGCCGCCATAAGAAAAGCTGGATTACCGGAAAAGAAGGTTTATTGCACGCTTGATGAAGCCATGAAAAAATTTGTCAAGGAGCCAATAGGACGGTATAAGCGCGAGATCAATGATGCTGAGTTCCATAGGCTCAATAAGGAATATTTTTCATTGATGAAGAAATCAAAGTTCGGTGAGATGGCATACAACGGCATGATGCTTGGCCTTCTGGGATTGAGCGAGAAGGTCATCAGCGTTATCCCTGGAGGGCCTGTGCTTAACTCAATAATATGGGGATCATTGATCGGATCCGGCTCTTTTTGTGATGGCTTTTGCATCTCATACGGATCAAGGATTAGTGAATATTATCTGTTGGTGAAATATAGGCGGAAGATGGAGGAGAAAGGACTTGACGCAGAAGCTGCCTTCTCTGACATGAGTTCCGTCCTCTCAAGAGCATACCTTGCAGGCTATGTCACAGGAACCGCCTCAGGGATGCCATTCCTTTATACGACAACAGAGCAGAGGAAGTGGCCTATCTTAATACCGATAACTGTCGCTGCAGCGATTATACCATTGTCTTTTATGAAATGGTTCAAGTTCAAGCGCGAAGCCACAAAGGAGACGCTGCCAAAAGATTTTGTTATGTGATCTGCTGTCCCTGAAAAATATTTTTTTTAGAAAGCTTTTTATTATGGCTCGGTTTTACCGTTCGAATGGATATCTTATTATGGATCTTGCTGGCGACATTGGTCAATGGCCTGGTGGCATTCATAGGAGTGTTCGCTTTAGGCCTAAGCGAGAAGCTCTTCAATGAGCTGCTCATGACCTTTGTCGCGTTCTCAGCAGGTGCATTGCTGAGCGCCGCATTCTTCCACATAATCCCGGAGGTCTCAGGATTCCTCCAGCCAATGACGCTATCAGTATATATCATGGCAGGGTTCGTGCTGTTCTTCATCATAGAGAGGGTGCTCCACTGGCACCACTGCCATGATGAGCACTGCGAGACCCATCACATGGAAACAAATCCCGTATCTTATCTGGTGCTTTTCGGGGATGCGATCCACAATTTCGTTGATGGAGCGATTATCAGCGCAGCCTTTGTCTCCAGCATATCCCTTGGCATTGTGACAACGCTGGTCATCATCGCCCACGAGATCCCCCAGGAGCTCGGTGATTTTGCTGTGTTGGTGCATGGCGGCATGAAAAAGAAGAAGGCGCTCATGTTCAACTTCCTATCGCAGCTCACCTGCGTGCTTGGAGGGATATTCGGCTATTTCTTATCATCAAAGATTGCGGGGGCGATTCCCATAATGCTTGCCTTTGCAGCAGGAGGATTCATCTATGTCGCTGCCTCTGACCTGATCCCTGAGCTGCACAAGGAGCCAAAGCTGAAGAAAGCGTTGCTCTCATTCTTTTTCTTCCTGGCAGGGCTCGGCCTGATGGTGCTCCTGAAGAGCCTGTTCGGGGAGTGATTTTTAGTTTATTATTTATCAGCCCTTGAAAAGCTTTAAAAACAGGCTCTTGTTTGCTTCTATTGTTAAGGGGGTGTTTTGATGGGATTCTTAAAGGAGTTCAAGGCGTTTGCCATGCGAGGCAATGTCGTTGACATGGCAGTCGGTATCATCATAGGTGGTGCCTTCGGCAAGATTGTTAGCTCATTTGTGAGCGATGTAGTCATGCCGCCCATAGGCATTCTTTTGGGCAACGTCGACTTCAAGGAATTGATGTTCGTCATGAAGCCAGCCACCGAGACAACGGCTGCTGTGGCGATAAGATATGGCATGTTCATCAGCACGGTGATCGACTTCTTGATAATAGCGCTGGCGATTTTCATGGCCATAAAGGTCATGAACAGGATGCGCAGGAAAGAGGAAGCTGCTCCTTCAGAGCCAGCCAAGCCAAGCGAGGAAGTTGTTCTCTTGACAGAGATCAGGGATTCGCTCAACAAGAAATAAGATAATATTTTTTTTATTCTTTTTTTTATATTTCTGTCATCAGTCAACAGCCTCTATCCTGACGTTCTCCCAGAACACTGACTCGTTTATCTCTCCGTTGCCGAGAGCCTTGACATTCTCGCTGTCTGTCGTCAGCTTTGCCGCGGGCATGTAATTGATCGTGTTGACTATGATTATCTCATTGTATCCGAAGTTCGCTGCGCTGGCGAATATCATGCCCCAATCATAGACCATCTGGGCGTCATACTTGTTAGCTTCAGACGATTCATAGATTATCTCTGCCTTGTCTCCGTTGGAGCTTATGGCTGTGTATGATACGTTGTTGACCTTGAGCATCTGCCCGATTATCTGCGCTTTCTTGGTGTCCAGCTTGGATGGCCCGCAGGCGATCAGCATTATCGCGAGTGTGATGATGATTGTGATTATCATTATTTTTTTCATTTTATTTCCTCTTAGTAGGCTGATATCCCGTTCGGGTCGCAGTTCTCAGGATCATCCAGGCATTTCTGCATCGAGTTGGTCCTCTGCGCCCTCTGCGTCGCCACCTTCACCACGACTCCGAATGTCTCCTTTGATATGGTCGATACTGTGCTTCCGAAGACAGGCACATATTGGGTTGCGTACTCAAGGCCTTTTCCGAGGAGCACCGCTCCTTTGAGCACCTTTGCCTGGCCTTTGTCTATCTTCCCTTCTGCGACCATCTTATTGAACTCATCTACTTTCTTGTAGACTCCCATGACCTCGTCATAGACTCCTTTTATCTTCTTTATCTGTTTGTCGAGCTTGTCATAGGCTTCTGAAGCCTTGTCATATTTTGCCTTCATGCTTTCAAGATTTGATAGGCCCCATTTGAGGTTGTCTCCGCCGTTCTCCTTCATCCAGCCCCATCCTTTCTCTGTGGCGGCGTCTATCATCTCCTGCTTTTTCTCGTCAGTGTAATCTTGCATCTGGCTCTTCATCTGGTCCATCAAGGTATTCGCTGCTTCGTCAAGCCTTTTCACAGTCTCCTTCTGCTCCTTGATGTCCTTGAGCTTCTGGACAAGCTGGTCTATGTTGAGAGTAGGATTTGCTGCCCTTGCCTTCATGAAGTCCTGGGCGATCTCTGATTTCACATCTTCATCATCAATATCGCCCATTATCTCCTCTCTATTCTTTTTTAAGTAGTCTGCCTGTGCCGCCGGGGTCATGAAGCTTAGCATATCCTTTTTCTTTTTTTCAAGGTCAGCGAGCTGTTTTGCGGCGTCTTCGTCGCCTTTTCCTGCTGCACTCTTGAGCCCGTCAATCTGCTCATTGATGCTTGTGAGCTTGTCAGCGGTTATGGTCGGAGCGACTTTTGATTTACAAGCGTCAAAAGCAGCACCAGTCATCATCCGGCAGCCTGCAGGATCTTCTTTTTCAACAGCAATATCCGTGAAGCATTCTTCCTGAGTGTAGGATGCGTAGCCGCCAGCTATTTTTTTGCAGATAGAATAATCGCCGGTGTTCTGTGCTATCATCAGATAGCATTTGTCCTTTGGAGGGTTGCTTCCCACCTTCGCGTATTCTGCAGGCGCCTTGATTTTATCGCATTCAGCAGTATTTCCACTCTGCACTCCTGTGCCTTGATGGCAATGCGCGCTGTCAGGAGTATCATCGCAGCTTGCACCCAGGAACTCAGCCAATAGCGACCAGTCGCAGGCAGTAATGAGTAATGCTGAAAGCAGGATTATCGCTATCACGAGCGGCTTCTTATTCATCCTTGCCACCTCGCTTCTTGGATGGAAGGAACAGGAGCGCTGCTGCGCCGATGATCATTATCAATGTCGCGTAGAACAATTGCCTGGCTGCGAAATATATTATCCCGTTGGCCCAGGTCGTGTAGCCATTCTCGAAGAATGCGAGCTTCAATCCTATGAGGAACCAGAAACCGTAGACAATCAATAATATTATTGGCACAGTCACCCTGTGCTTCGTGAGCCTGAACAGCTTTGCGATGCTGTACCAGATGAACAGGCTGATCAGCATTATAACTCCAAGCCCTAGGCCGAATAGCGCTCCGAACTTGGTGAAAAGGTCGAGGATCTTCTCTCCTCCTCCAAAGCTCCTGATGCTCAGCACATCATTGTTCGCAGCATTGTAGCCCTTTATGGCTGATGATTTTCCTGTATAGAATATCGCCAGGAACAATGCGCAGAAGATTATGAAGCTGAGGAATAACAATAGGGGTCTTGAAAGAAGAGTCCTATGCTCCTGCCCTGATGCAGATTTCTTCTCCTTTTCAGTGTGCTTAGCCAACGATTCACTCCCCTTATTTTTTTGTACAGAATATTATTATATAAATCTGGCACTGTCTTAATTCAGATACTTTAATTTTGCGTGAAGAAAGTTTCCCCACGTCCAGACTTTCATTGCCTGATGCTCGAGAATTGCTGGCGTCAGTTTTTCTTCATTTTTGTGCATGAAATTCCAGTAAAATTGAAA
>JAZDMG010000002.1:0-30463 GCA_043801165.1 archaeon | reverse complement strand
GTAGTATATCGTCGCTGCCTGGTCCTCTGTGTAGTTCCAGCGGTCCATCATCAGCTTGGTCCCTTCCTCAAAGTTCTTGTTAACCACATTGTTCACTATGAATGACTTGTCGAAGTCCCAGAGCCCGAAATGAGCCCAGACGCCGGCTTTGCCGACCATGTCTTCGCTGGTTATGAAGAAGTCCTCTGGCGGGTCGCAGTGGGTCAAGCTCAATACCTTGTCGCTCTCCTCTTTCGTGAATCCATAGGCAGCAAGCCTCTCGCCTGCCTTTGCCTTGCTCATCATAATCAAATCAGATACTATATTCTGCGACTTTTCCGTGTCCTGGAATTTCCTGTTGATCTCATCATAGGCGCTGTTGCTTCCGCAGTCAAGCATCCTGAGTATGGCTACGCTCTCATCCTCATTGCTGGTCTGCAGTATGCGGCCAAGCCAGTGGGCGCCTGGATGATTCTGGGATGCTCCATCAAGCGTCACGCGCCTGTCAGCGACATACTTGAACCAGTGGCCAAAGTCCCACCATGAGTTGATAATCGCATCTGGCTTTGACTCAAGCCTTATCTTTGTCAGCGAGTCCCACCAGCCTCTTGTCATGGAAGGAGTGAATGATGATCCGGTCGATACTCCTATCGCACCTATGCCTAGGCCAAGCCTTGGCATGCTGCTCGTGAAAGGCATGAACAAGAAACAGGCAATCACAAGGAAGATGACGACCGCTGATATCGCTGCCTTTGTCTTATCCAGGTTGAACTCCTTCTCAAATACCCTGTTGATGTATTGATAGAGGTAGCCAATCGCCACTCCCAGCGAGATTGCGAATGTCGGGATCACCAGCAGGATGAAACGCACTCCTTTTGTGCTTGCCAGTATCATGCCGACAAACCACACTGTCAGGAGTATGGCTGGCTTGATATCAACGTTGCTATCCTTATCCAAGAGAAGCAATAGTATCGCTGCCAGCAATGGTATCATCAGTATGGCCAAGTAGATGAATGGGTTTAAGGCCAGGGCGCTGGATGATATCAGGAAGAAGAACACGATGGCTGACCCCAGGATTATCAGGTAGTCCTTCAGCTTAGGCTCTCTCCTGACAAGCAGGAATATTATTCCCAGCAGCGAGAGCGCGAACAACGCGTTGAATCCGAAAGAGGCCTGGGCCACCACATCAGCTATGCTGGCATCATTCATCTCAGCCACTGTCGTTATGACGTTGGGCCAGAGATTTGTATTGGTCGCCACTTTTGATGTGGTGAACCTCACGATGGGATCTGTGAATGCTGCCCTGAAGACTGCGAATGAGCTGAAGATGGAGACAAAGACCATGGTGCTCAGAATCAGTGCGCCGATTACCAGCAATGCTGACTTCATGTTCGCATCGAAAATCTTCTTGAAGCTCTTGTGGTGAATGTAGTTCCTTATGGTGATAAAGGCCAGGTAGCCTACCACTGCGACGATGATCAGGTCAAAGATGTACCACCAGCCAGCTCCCCAGGAGTAGGCGAATATCCCCATCAGCAGGCCAGCGATTCCTGAGAATGATAATCTTTTCACCAGGCTCTTTGCCTCAAAGGCCTCGAGGAAAGCCCACACTATCAATATCGGGAACAGCACGTTCCAAATGTCTGTGTCAGAGCCTAGCGTCCTTGAGAGGAACATTGGGCTTAGCGAGAGGAGCATGGATGCGATGAACCCTGCTGTGACGTTCATTATCCTCTTTCCGACAAAGAAGACTGCGATGGCGCAGAGGACAGCCAATATCGTAGGCAACAGGAATGCTGCCCGCATGAGAGTGGTGTTTGGATTGAATATCTTAAGAAACTTGTAAAGATAGGCTATGCCATAGGGATGCAGAGAAGGGGCTGCCGGATCCCCGATAGGAGCTACCTTATAGGTGTCCATGCACACGCCGCCGATGATGGCGTCGCAGACCATGCCCTTATCAAGGATGTTCTTTGCCTGCCTTAGGAAGAAGTATGAGTCCAGGTCGCCCAGGAATGTGTAGGTGACATTGTTCTCTTCATATCTGAATCCGCTCTTGAAGAACTGGGAGGTGGATTCTATCTGCTGGTCAAGCACCTGCTGGTTGTTCTTGGCGAACTCCGTGAACTGCTGGGTTATCAATGCGTCCTTGTTCTGCTGGGGAAGGTTAGGGTATTGTGCATTGACCGAGTCAGTGATCTGCCCTCTGAAGTAGTTGTTGACTGAGCCCGACGCCCAGCTGTCTGTCTGGGACAGGTACTGAGGCTGGAGCCTGATATATACTGTCAGGCAGACAGGTATCAGTAGTAGAAGGATTATCAGGAGAGCATAGTTCGCCTTGCTCATGGTCATCTTTGAGAAGAAATGCTTGACCCTTGTCAGGTCGAACTTCATCTCTTCGCCCTCTTGCTCAGCCGATTTATGGTCTTTCTTATGTTCGGGTTTGTTCCCTGATTTATTATCCTGATTGTCAGAATGCTCCAAATAATCCACCCCACATTATCATGAAAATATGCTGCGTGAACCACGCCTAAATGCTTCCCTTTTATGCGTCATATGGCACTAGAGGGCTGTTTAAATAGTTTTCGAACGATAAAACATTAATATTTATAAACTTCCTCTTCATCTCAATCATCGTTATTATTATAATGGCAAAGGAATGAGGTGGATTTATGGTTAAGAAAGCTTTGATAACAGGAGTGACAGGCCAGGACGGATCTTATCTTGCTGAGTTCCTGCTGGACAAGGGATATGAAGTCTACGGCATGGTGCGAAGGAGCTCCATATTCACAAGGCCGAGGATAGAGCACATGATTGGCAAGCATCCTAATTTCAAGCTGGTCTACGCAGATTTGGCTGACGCCAACTCCATGAACAATGCCCTGAAGGAGTTCATGCCTGACGAGGTATACAACCTGGCATCCCAGAGCCACGCAAGGATAAGCTTTGACATGCCTGTCTACACTGCAGATGTCAACGGCGTCGCTGTCGCGCGCATACTCGAGTGCATAAGGAAGATTAAGCAGGAGACTGGCAAGAACATAAAATTCTATCAGGCATCAACCTCAGAGATGTTCGGCAAGGCCCAGGAGTTCCCCCAGAAGGAGACCACTCCGTTCTATCCACGCAGCCCCTATGGATGCGCAAAGGTCTATGCCTACTGGATCACAAAGAACTATCGCGAGAGCTACGCGATGTTCGCCTGCAACGGAATACTTTTCAACCATGAGTCGCCTAGGAGAGGAGAGGACTTTGTCACCAGGAAGATAACCCTAGCTGTTGTCAGGATAAAGGCAGGGCTGCAGAAATGCCTGCACCTCGGAAATCTTGACTCTTTCCGTGATTGGGGCCATGCAAGGGATTACATCGAGGCTATGTGGCTGATGCTCCAGCAGAATGAGCCAGATGACTTTGTCATCGCCACCGGCGAGACCCACAGCATAAGGGAATTCCTTGAAGAGTCCTTCAAAGCAGTCGGCATCTCCATAAAAAGTAATGGCAAGAAAGGCGTCGAAGAGGAGTACCTAAGGACTGACACCGGCGAGGCTGTCGTGAAGATCGATCCTAAGTTCTTCAGGCCTGCAGAAGTAGATCACCTGATCGGCGATGCGAGCAAGGCAAGGAAGACCCTTGGCTGGAAGCCAAAAATAACCTTCAAGGGCCTTGTCAAAGACATGATCGAGGCTGATGCTGCTGACCTCAAGCTCTATCTCGAGGGGGCAAAGGAAGGGAAGCCGAAGACAAAGGAACAGCCAGTGGCAAAGGCCGCTGTCAAGAAGGAGAAAGGCAGGAAGTAAATATTACTGTTCTGTAACTACCGCAGAGTGGTCAAAAACCGAAAGATTTAAATAGTATTATATCTCTTTCTCGTGCTATGAAACCAAAGCATGGCAACGGAATGCGTGTACTTGAATACGCAGGAGAAAGCGGCCTGATGAGTCCTGAAGCAAGGAAAAGGATGATTCCACAGGGTCTTATGTCTTTTGAATCATATAAAGAGGCGCATGCGAACACAGTCATAGCCTGCCATGATGTAATGATACAATATGATGGCGGCGCGCTTCTGGTGAAACGTGAAGGAGTGCCTTGCAAAGGAATGCTCTGGCCTGTCGGCGGAAGGATAAGCAGGGGCCTTAGTATGGAAGACTCTCTCAGGCAAAAAGCCAAAGAGGAGTGTGGCCTTGAGCTTAGCGATTTAGCATTTCTTGATGTCACGCGGGTGCTCCTCGAAGAGGATCCATTAGGCCATGGAAAAGGAACTGACACCATCGGCTTTAGATATTTCGCGGTCGGAAAAGGCAAGATAGATCTCAATCATCTGCACAGCGATCCTGTGATCATCCCTCCACGCGATATCAATGCAGACAGAATGAAAGCGATGGGTCTCCACATATACGTTGCTGATTACTTAACGATGTGCTTGCCATATCTAAAACGCTAGAAACATATTCACTCTTTCTTCTTCCCGATGATCTCAAATCTCGGGCATGGGACTATGAACTTTCCGCCTGACTCGAGGTAATCCTTCTCCCGCTGGATGAACTCGTTGATGAAGTGCCATGGCAGCACAAGAAGATAATCTGGCTTTGCCTTGCGCATCTCTTCCTCAGAATATATAGGTATGTTGGTGCCTGCTGTCCTGAGGCCAAACTTGTAGGGGCTCCTCTCAGCTATGCCGTCGATCAATTTATTGTCGAGCCCAAAGTATTGGAGCAGTGTGTTTCCCTTTGTGGATGCGCCATAGCCCCATATCACCTTGCCTTTCTTCTTCTCCTTCTTTATGAAATCGACTGTCCTCTTCTTAAGTTCCTCTACTCTCTCAAAGAAAGCGATCCATGTCTCTGGCTTGTCAAGGCCGGCATCCCTCTCGTGGGCGAGTATCGAGTTGATCCTGAATTCGCAGACATCCCTGTTTGGGGCTGTGGAGAAGTTCCTGACATCAGCAATCTTCTTCCGTATATATACCCTGAAGCTCCCGCCGTTCACATCATTGAGCTGGCAGTCGACCACCTTGAAGCCATTTCTCTCAAGAAGCTTCTTCAGGTTGAAGAGCGAATAATAGTATGTGTGCTCATGGCAGATGTTGTCGAATGCCAATTGGTTCAGCATCAGCGGAGTGTAGCTGAGCTGCATCACCCAGAGCCCCTCATCATCCAATATATCATAGACATCTTTGATGAACAGGTCTGGCTTCTCAAGGTCATAGAACATCGCTATGCTTGTCACGATCTTGGCCTTTTTCTTGCCGTGCTTTAGCTTCTCATATGTCTTCTTGGAGAAATAATCCTGGACCACTTCATGGGCTTGGAGCTTTGACTCGGCAAGGAATGTGTCATCCGCAGGGTCTATGCCGACCTTGATGATTCCCTCGGGTATGAACTTGAAAAGAGTTCCGTCGTTGCATGCTATGTCAAGCCATACATCGCCAGGAGAGAGCTTCATCATGCTCTTTATGCTCTCGACTATTGACCTGAGCTCATTGGTCATGGTTGTATTTATGCCTGACCTGTACCAGTATTTTCCGTACATCAGGTGCTTTGGCGCTGACTTCTCAAGCCTCACAGCGCCGATGTCCTCGTCGAGCATGAGCTTCAGCTCTGCGCGCGGCGGAGGAGCCTCTCCTTTCTTCAGAAAATCAGACAGATGCAGTTCTCCCAGTGTAAAAAGCGTCTTCATCTTCAATCCCAGGGAGAATAGGGCCTTCTTAAATTTTGTGATTATGCTATCCATACAACTTCATAAAACATATAAAGAGATTTTGATTAGACAGCCCTATAAAGCATGATTTTGGGAGGATAAAATGGGCGCTATCCACGTCATAGTCATTGTGTTTGCATTGTTCGCACTGAGCAGGGCCTACCTGAGGTTCAGGGACAACAGGCTGAGCATAGGAGAGTTCGTATTCTGGGCGCTCCTCTGGATTGGCGGCATAATAATATCGTTCAACCCCTGGATCAGCAGCTATGTCTCGTCGTTCTTCGGCATCAAGAGAGGAGTCGACCTCATAGTCTATGTCAGCATCGTCCTCATATTCTACCTGATCTTCAGGATATATGTCAAGGTCGAGAACCAGCAGAAAGAGATAACCACGCTGGTGAGAAAATTCTCCATCGACAACAACGGCAAGGGCAAGAAGAGCAAGTAGGGATGCAGGCTGGTCAGGATCACAATCCCATCACTCGCATCAATCCGCTAATCTCTCATTTTTATGAAAGAAAAAAAATCAATCAGGAGCAGGCCGAGCATAGGCTACATCAATCCGCCGGTGCTGCTGAAGAGACCAATATCTGACATAAGCAGCAGGCTGTCGAAGCAGGGATACAAGACAAACGTCCTGATACCAAAGAAGCTCTTCAGGCATGTTGATTCTTCGCTCCATCACTGCGGTCTGCTGAAGTACAGCAAGGTCTACACATATTCTATAATCAACCCTCCTTTCATAGATTCAGAGCAGCCACTTCCTGTCACACCAGTCTTCTGCATCAACAGCTGGAAGATGATGAAGCACAGCGACATCATCCACATGTGGGTGCCTTACTATCTTACCAGCCTGAAAATCATATTTGCCAAGAAGCTTTTCTTCCCGAAGAAGAAGCTCATCCTTACCATGGACACCATCCCTGGCTACAGCTTCAGCATGGGTAAGAGATGGGATAAGATCTTCAGGATCTACAACAGGCTCTTTGGCTGGCTGCTCTTCAGGACTCCTGATGCGATAACTCTCTACGGAAAAAGCCTTGTGCCGTACGCCTTGAAGGCAGGTGTGCCCAAGGAAAAGATAAGGGTACTTTCCACCGGAGTCAAAATTAAGCCAGCTAGCCAGAAAGCAAATGAGAGAAGCAGGCAGGAGATAAAGGATGAGCTGAAGATAAAGAGCGATCCTGTCATCGTGCTGTTCATAGGCTTGGTGATCCCAAGGAAAGGCATCAGCAAGATCATCGAGATGGCTGATAAGCTTAGGAAAGACAAAGGTAAGAAAGATGACATCATATTCCTGATAGTCGGCGATGGCCCTAAGAGGGGCGAATATGAGCAGCAGGCCAAGAGATTAGGATTATATGGCAGCGTACGATTCCTTGGCTGGAGAGCAGACACCCAGCGTTTCTTCCAGGCAAGCGATATTGTTGTCCTGCCTGCAGAGGGCGAAGGATTGCCTGGGGTCATAATGGAGGCCATGGCCGCAGGATTGCCTTGCGTAGCAAGCGACATCCCCTGCATACCTGACCTGATTGACGATGGCAAGAACGGATTCCTCTGCAAAAAGGATGATGTCAATGCATTCGCAAAAAGGATAAATGAGCTGGCAAGGGACAGCAACAAGAGGAAGAAGATGGGCGAGGAAGCTCGAAAAAAGATATCAGGATTCGAATGGGATGAGGTAATCGAAAAATACAAAGGATTATATAATGAGCTGATGAGACGATGAAGAGAAGGCCGATGATGAAAAAAAAGCTTAAGACAGTCCTCCTCTGCTCGCTGTATGGCAGGAGCGGGATGCTGCATTATTCTTCTCAGCTGGCCAACTCATTGATGAAAGAGCTTGGGAGCAAAGTAAAAGTTAATGTGCTGCTGCCAGACTACTCTGACTCTTCATTGTTCGACAAGAAAGTGAATATCATAAGGGTGAAGGCTCCGCCTCATGTCGTCAAGACAGCTCTCCTGACAATCAATCCTCTCCATTTCAGGGGCTTGATAAAGAAGATAAAGGATGTCAATCCTGACATAATACATTTTGTCGACAACCACCCATGGTATCTTGTGCTGCTGAAGGCATTCAATGACAAGCGCTTCTTCGTGACACAGCATGAGATCACTCCGCATCTCGGAGAGCTCATCCGCGGGAAGATGACCATCTTTGTCAACAGGGTGCTCAACAGGAGGGCTGACCGAGTCATTGTGCTCGGCGAGAAGCTCAAGAAAGACCTGCTGGCGCAGCAGAAGCTTGACCCTGATAAGATACTCGTATTCCTCATGGGAGATTTCACATTTTATCTCAAATGGAAGAAGAAAGGCATCATCGAGGAGCCGCACACGATACTATTCTTCGGAAGGATACTGCATTACAAAGGGCTCGACACCATGCTCAAGGCGATGCCTCTAATAAAGAAGGATGTCCCTGATATCAAGCTGGTGATCGCCGGCGAGGGAGACATGGAGCCATACAGGAAACTCATCACTCCGGGCATCAGCGAAAACATCGAGATAAAGAACATATACATCCCTGAGCCGGATGTCCCTGCATATTTCCAGCGCTCATCAATAATAGTCATGCCCTACAGGGATGCATCTTCGTCAGGCATAGTGCCCATAGCATATGCCTTCAGGAAGGCATTAATCTGCACAGATGTCGGATGCCTTGATGAGTTCATAGACGACAAGAAGACAGGGCTCCTGATCGAGCCAGAGAATGAGAAGACCCTTGCAAAGGCAGTCGTCTCATTGCTGAAAGACAAGGCAAAGCGAGATACCCTCGGAGAGTCAGGCTACAGGAAGATGATGTCTGAGCTGAGCTGGGGATCGATAGCAAAAAGATTGTCAGCAGAATACAGGAAAGTAGTCGAGGGAAGCGACTGAATGACAAAGTAACGATTTCACTATTGGGAGAAGGTGCGACCATGAAGAAGAAGGAATATGAAGGCGAGGATGTCTCTGACATCAACAGGTACTCGAGGCGTGCGGTGCTGGGTGAGTTCGAGAAGCTCAAGCTGCCGAAGGACAGCAGGATACTTGACCTTGGCTGCGGCAAGGGATCATTCTCATTGAAGCTCAGGAAGATGGGATACACCAACCTCTTCGCAGCAGACATGTCATCTGACAACGTCCTGCCCAAGGACATCCATTTCAAGAAGGCTGATTTCCACGAGAGGCTTCCTTTCGCAAACAACGAGTTCGACATGGTGTTCTCCCTCGAGGTCATAGAGCATCTTGAGAATCCCTGGCGATTCATCGAGGAGATACACAGGATAGTCAAGCCAAAGGGATACGCCATCCTGACCACTCCCAACCCTGACAACCTCACTAGCAAAGTGCTTTTCATGCTTGGCGGAAGGTTCAACCATTTCGGCAAGAACCTGAGCTATGAGTTCAATGAGCCAAAGCTGCGCAAGGACAAGCACCGAACTCCGATATTCCATTTCTTCTTCCAGGAGATGATATACAAGAAGTTCAAGCTGATATCGTATGTGGCCAACGGAGTCCAGCCTCTTGTTATGGGCAAGGAGCTTTATCTGGGAGTCAAGAGCCCGTTGATAGGCATGAACAAAGTGTATTGCATACAGAAGCTGAAATGAGCTGAGAAAAAAAAATGGTAAAGCGGCAATTCAAGGACAACGGCCTGAGAGAGAAGGTATTCAGGGCATCATACCTTGCGAGCAAGCTGTTCCCTGAGTCAAGGCTGAAGGAGAGAAGCAGGCTGTTCTTCTACAAGTACATCTACTCCGCCCCTGTCGGCAAAAAGGAGTTTTCTCTTGACAATATAAAATTCAGCATCGTCAAGACATTGTTCTCCATCGACAACAAGTCCATAGTCAAGACCTACCTCAAGTTCTACAAGCCAAAGAAAGGCGATGTTGTGCTTGATGTCGGAAGCTTCTACGGTGTATACGCGATCTACTGCTCAAAGGCAGTGGGGCCGACAGGCAAGGTGCTTGCCTTTGACATTGATCCTGTCAACCTCAAGATACTGAAGCAGAACTTTGCGCTCAACAGGAACAAGAACCTTGTGCTCATAGAGAAAGGCCTCTGGGACAGGAACACCACCGGCTCCATATCCATCGGAGGGACAGGCTCCAGCGTGATGAAGAAGCATTCATTCACCAAGATAAAGCTTGTCAAGGGAGATGACCTCCTGAAAAATATGAAACTAAAGAGGCTTGACTGCATCAAGATGAACATCGAAGGAGCAGAGATAGAGGCCTTCAAGGGATTGAGGAAGACCATCGACAGGTTCTCCCCTAAGCTGATAATCATGGCAGACCATGTTGTCAATGGGGAGCAGACCTACAAGAAGCTATTGCCGATGATAAAGGCCATGGGCTATGAGACTACCATGACCGGCAACAAGATAATAGTAGGGACAAGGAAGAGGGACTGACATGGCAAAAAAACAAAAAGTCATATTCGTGCTGCCGCACACATTCGAGCCATTCTTCAAGAAGATAAAAGAGGACATAATGAATGTCAAGGACCTTGACCATTTCAGCACCAGATACCTATCATTCATGGTCAAGAGCACCAACAAGTATGATTTTGAATTCTTCATCATCAGCTCAAAGGTAAAGAAGCCCCTGCGGGTGAAGCACAAGAACGGATTCTACATCCATGTCTTCCCAAGGGATTTCCCAAGCATACTCCCGCTGGAGACATCAACCTCGATGCTCAAGGAGATAAAGAGGAGATGCCACACAAAGGAGAACATCATCTGGCATGTCAACTCCTATTACATGATAATGTCAGACCCGATATCTTTCCTGCTGAAAAAAGAAAAGCAGAGCTTCGCGCTCCACCACCGAGGAGCAGGCTTCAGCGTCAGGACACTCCCATACTCGATATACAAATATTGGATAATGAATCCGATGATCTTCAAGGCCGCCGACATTGTTGTGGCAGAGAACAGGGATGAAGAGAGAAAGCTCCTGAAGAACTACAAGCTCGACAGGAATAAAGTGATGTATGCTCCTAATCCGGTGGAAATCGTCGAGGTGAAGAAGGATAAGCGCACATTGAGGAAAGAGCTCGGCTTGCCCCAGGACAAGACCGTAATAGTCTATGCTGGAAGGATCATGAAAGGCAAAGGCGTAACATTCCTTTTCAATTCCCTGAAACCATTCCTGAAGAAAGAGAAAGGCATCTTCTTCCTCATGATAGGGGACGGTCCGCAAAGGCCAGAGATAGAGACTGCCCTTAAGCAGGAAGGTATAGCCAACGCAAAGATGGTGCTCTGGGTAACAAGGGAAGTATTGTTCAGGTATCTAAAGGCATGCGACCTCTTTGTGCATCCCAACAGGAACGAGAAGTTCGAGGGCACACCCAATGCGCTGGTAGAGGCCCAGGGCGCAGGCCTTCCTGTGGTCGGATTCGATATCGGCGGCGTGCGCGACATAGTGAAGGAAGGCATGACCGGCGGGCTTGAGAAGACCAAGGATATGGATGCCTTCGCAAGGAAGATAGTCTCCATCGCCAAGGACAAGAAGAAGCTGCTTGAGATGAGCAGGAACTCAAGGAAGAACTATGATGACAATTACGATTCAAGCAAGATACTCAAGAGCTATGAGAGGCTCTATGGCACCCTGATAGAGAGGATGAAACAAAAGAAAAGGCAATCTGCAGAGAAGAAGAGATGAACAATAAAAATAAAGTGAAGGAAGGAAAGAAGACTCCTCTGTGGGCGATACTTGTCATAGTGCTCTGCACCTTCTTTGCCGCAGGAGGCCAGTATTTCATAAAGAGAGGAATGAACCAGCTGGCGCTGCCGATAACATTGATTGAGCTGATCAACTTCTCGTTGATATTCGGGTTCTTCCTCTACGCAATCGGCGCAGTGCTCATGATAATCGCGCTGAGGTCAGGATCGCTGTCTGTGCTCTATCCTTTGATATCGCTGGGGTTCATATGGGTGGCATTCATAGGCACAAGATTGCTAGGCGAGCTATTGTCATTGACGAATTGGGTCGGCATAATCAGCATAATAATCGGATGCAGCTTCATAGGGTTGAGTGAGAGATATGATTAGATGGTACATCTTTGGCATGGTCCTTATAGCTACGATAGCTGGAGCTTTCGGGGCATTGTACCTGAAAAGATCAGCCAAGAGCATGAAGGGCAGCCTGATCAGCAAGATATTCGAGAAGAACCTGATAATCGGCCTGTTCCTCTATGGCGTAGGATCATTGTTCTCATTGGTGGCGCTCAAGTTCGAGAATGTGTCGATCGTCTATGCATTGACATCGATGAGCTACATCTGGATTGCCCTTCTCTCAAGGAAGTTCCTTGGCGAGAAGATAAACAGGTTCAAGTGGTTTGGAATATCGCTCATCATCCTTGGCGTCGTGCTGATGAGCATATGAGAAATCGCCGGCAAAACTGCTTTAGCTTCTTCTCAAGAAGAACTGTCCGCGGCAAGAATGCTCAACTCTGGCAGGAATATTATAGCTGATTAGATCATCGTTCACATCATCATTCCCAAAAGGCTGATCAAATCCTCCTATCAATAAGTACGAACCCTGCTTCATATGGGGAACTATCCTTGGAGTTGCCTTAAAGGTTATATCATCCAAAGTCCATATATGAATCACGTCGAAATCCTTCACTTGCTTGCCATCCAGGCTTCTATTCGCAAAATCATCGTCTAAGAAATCCGCCTTGATAACTTTTTTAGGATCATTACCGCGATCTGACAAGATTTTCCTTGCATCATTCACATATTCGTCCACGACTTCTACGCCAACAGCGTCATAGCCTAAACTTAAAGCAGCTCTAAGGACATAGCCAGTGCCAACTCCCAACTCAAGAAAGGACTTGGCATTGGGAGCCACATGATATAAATCTATAAATAAATCACGAATAAGATCTGGGTGTGAGGTTTTATCCCCACGCATCGGCAAGGAATCATATTCATGCCGTATGGCAAGAAAATGTTCGTAAACAAGCATGACAAGATCCCACCTATCTGCAGGTATGCTTTTCAAATGCAGTTTTTCTCTTGCAAATTTAGCTATGACCTCATATTCAGATGACATGCCGAATAAGAATGTTCACTACTTTAAAAAGGTAACCAAAAAATCTGCTCACCACTTCATCCTGAACAATGCCTTGAACAATTGCGTCAGCTGCGGAATGATTATCTTCAGGCGAACTCCCTTTGCCTTGCCCTTCATCCTTGGGTAATGGCGTATGGGAATCTCCTTTATCTTGAGCCCTCTCTTCTTTGCCTTTATCAGGAGCTCTGTCTCGATGAAGGCTGTCTTTGACTCAAGCTTCAATTTCTTGAAGACAGATACCCTGAAGAGCTTCACAGAATCGATGTCCTTGACAGGGAGCCTGAACCTTATCCGCAGGAGAAGGCTGAACATGCCTGACACAAGCCTCCTGAAAAATGAGTCTGCCCTCTGCATCCTGTTGCCGACGACGATGTCGTACTCTGCGGCGTAGGGGAGCAGCCTGTAGAACTCGTTCATCCTTATCTGGTTGTCAGATGCGTTCCAGAAGAGTATCTCTCCTTTGACATTCTTGTAGATTGCATGGTTGGCAGCGCCCACTCCTCTGTTGCGAGGGAAATGTATCACCTTGATCCTCTTATCAGAAGCAGCCAGCCTGTCAAGCACTGCGCCTGTCTTGTCAGCGCTTCCGTCGTCGACCACCAGCACATGGTAGTTACTGGTCATCTTCTTGAGCACAGAAACCGCGTCCTTGACAACAGAGGCTATTATCTTCTCCTCGTTGTAGGCAGGCATGGCAATGGTTATCGCCTTGCCCTTGAAAGAAGCCAGGCTAGGATCTTTTGGTGATGGTTCAGGAAGGATCATTTGGTGTTGCTCTCAACCGCCGTATTCGCTGCCTTCTCCTTGACAGCGCTGAACCTCACTTCTCTCTTCTCCTTCAGCGACTTGGAGGCAGCCTCCAGCAGCCTAATCACTCTCAGGCCTGACTCACCGTCTGTCTTGGTGTGGACTCCTTTCTCTATGCAGTCGATGAAGTGCTTGCATTCATCCAGCAGCGGCTCTATGAAATCTATCTTCGGGATTATTATGTCACCGTGCTTGTAATCGTATATGTACTCGTAGAAGCTGGCGGCGTATCTCCTCTTGATCTTTGAGACATTGCTGACAGAGACTCCCTTGTCGTATATCCTTATCTTCTCCACAGGCGCGTTGTCATCGTAGACTATCATCTTCTTGCTTCCCACCACTGTGATGGTTCTTACTTTCTCAGGGTAGAGCCAACTGACATGGAGATGCGCGTTTGTCTTGTTGCCGTATTGGAGTATCAGGTGCGCGTCATCCTCTATCTTTGGGTTTATGTGACCGATGCCTGATGCATATACCGTTGTCGGTGTCTTGCCGAGCCAAAAGCTCAGTATAGCGAAATCATGAGGGCAAAGGTCCCATATCACATTAAAATCATTGTAGAATATGCCAAGGTTCAATCGATCCATGTTGATGGAATGTATATCTCCGACCTCTCCGCTGTCGATGAGCTTCTTCACCATGAGCACAGGCGCAGAGTATTCGAATGTGTGGTCCACATGGAGCAGGACATTGTTCTTCTTTGCCAAGGCTATGAGCTCCATGGCCTGGGCTGATGTGGCTGTCATGGGTTTCTCCAGCAGGACATTCTTGCCCTTCTCCAGCGCCCTCTTGGCGAGGGGATAATGAGTAGCCAATGGCTGGGTCGCAATGGCGATGGCCTTGACCTCAGGATCATTTAGGAGATCATCAAAGCTTGTGGTGCCTATCACTCTCGGGAACATGTTCTTGATGGAATCTATCCTCTCCTGCTTCAGGTCGCAGACAATGACCTGGGCTACTTTGCTTATCTTGTCAAAATTCCTCACCAGATTAGGTCCCCAATATCCGAGGCCGACGACTCCGACTTTCATTTTCAATCACCCGCGAGTTTTCAAACAATCTTCTTCAATGCATCGCAGACATAGCTTACCTGCTCCTCTGTGATCTCAGGATAGATCGGAAGCGATAATATCCTCTTCGCTGCCTTCTCTGTCACAGGGAAAGCCCCTTCCTTGTATCCGAGAGATTCGTATGCTTTCTGGAGATGAATTGGGACTGGGTAATGGATGAGCGCAGTTATGCCTGCTTCCTTCAGCTTCTGCATCACCGCATCCCTATCATCGACCTGCACCACAAAGAGATGGAATATGTGCGTGTGGCCATCCATGACCTTTGGGACTATTATCTTGCTATTGGCGCCCAGCTTCTTTGAATAGAGCTCAGCTGCCTTTGCCCTTGCCAGGTTCCATCCGTCAAGGTATTTCAGCTTCACATTGAGCACTGCACCCTGGATGCCGTGCAGCCTTGAGTTGTATCCGATCGTATCATGATAATATTTCTTCTCAGAGCCATGGTCCCTCAGGAGCCTTATCTTCCTGGCGAACTCATCGTTGTTGGTGACGCAGAGCCCTCCTTCACCGTATGCCCCGAGGTTCTTTCCTGGGTAGAAGCTGAAGCATCCAATGTCTCCGATTGAGCCTGACATCTTTCCCTTGTATTTCGCGCCATGGGCCTGGCAGGCATCCTCGATGACAAAGAGCTTGTGCTTCTTCGCTATATTCATTATCTGGTCCATCTCTGCCATCTGACCGTATATGTGCACAGGAATTATCGCCCTTGTCTTATTTGTTATCGCCTTCTCAATCAAGACAGGATCGATCGTGTAGCTCACAGGGTCGACATCCACAAAGACAGGCTTTGCGCCGCAGTGCGAGACAGCCTCTGCTGTTGCGATGAATGTGTTCGCCGGGATCAACACTTCGTCGCCTGGCTTTATATCAAGCGCTAGAAGGGCGAGCATCAGCGCGTCTGTGCCTGTACTGAGCCCTATTGAGTGCTTCACCTGGCAATACTTAGAGAAATTCTCCTCAAAGGCTTTCACCTTCGGGCCAAGCACAAAGCTTGAGTTCTCAAGAACGTCTTCTATCTCTGCCAGGATCTCTTTCCTTATCTTATGGTACTGCGTTTTCAGGTCTAAAAAAGGAACTTCCATGCTCGAAACCACCGTCTAAGGCAAAGCCAATATCGTTTATAAAGTTTATGGAAACAAAAACCGCAAGGATACTGTGACCTTAAGATCGGGTTTTTCATAGGGCGGTTTTTGGGACGAGAAATTTCGCAAAATTTCCCGTAAGGTGTATCATGCACACACTATGCGTATCGCCGCAAAAAATATATTTTCTGGATTGCAATATCAAAACATATAAATACTTTCAGGGAAACCTTCCGTGGATGGTGGCTTTCACGATCCTGGGCATCATGGCAGTGGCGCTGTTCTGCTTCTCATTGACAATGCTCCTGTCAAGGAGCAAGAAGATAAACCTGCATGATGCGTTCCTCATGTCGATAACCATCTGCATAGGATCGCTAGGCTACATAATATTCATACTCAACCAATTCATTGGCGTCAGGTTTGACTTTTGGCTCAGCATCAAGATTCTTATCGCATTGATAGTCCTGAGCGCATTGTTCGTGCTGATCTTCTTCATCAGACGACAGGCATCGGCATCATCCAAGCTATCGCTTGGAAAAATGACCTGGCACAGCCTCTGGAAGGAGAACAGGCTGCTGAAGATCACCATGGTCATCATCGTGCTCCTGATGTTCTACAAGGCACTGTTCTTCCCGATTGTCAACGGCGATGCCATCGGCTTCCAGGCCAACCAGATAAAGGAGATATACCAGGCCAACACCCTTCCGACAGATGTCGGCCCCAACACCATGGAGTTCACAAGGGCATATCCGCCGCTGCTGCCTATCACCGGCGCATGGCTAGTGATGCTTGGCGACGGCTTCAACGATGTCCCTCTGAGATTGCTGCCGCCGCTCTTCGGCCTGCTGATGCTCATAGCGACCTACGCCCTTGGCCTTGAGGTGCTCAATGACAAGAGAAAGGCCCTGCTGGCAAGCTTCCTCATGCTGATCCTTCCGATGTTCGTCAACTCATCGGTCTATTTCAGCAGGGATACCATGTTCTCATTCTTTGCGTTGTGCGGAGCATATTTCGTCATCCGCTATCTGCGCACAAAGGATATGTGGCTGCTGGCAGTGGGCTTCATCAACCTCGGGTTCGCCTCCAATGTGCAATATCTCGGCAACCCTTTCTTCATCAGCATAGCAGTCCCCCTGCTGTTCATGCTTTTCTGGAAAAAGATATCCTCCATCATCTTCGGAAAGAAGGGTGTGAGCGAATCCTGGGAGCGGATAAAAAAGACCGCTGTGGATATAATCAAGAGCAAGGAACTCAAGGCATTCCTCGTCGGGCTGCTGCTCTTCATCATCGTTGTCTCGCCATTCCTGGTAAGGAACATGCTGCAGTTCAATGACCCATTGTATCCGTATCTCTCAGCATCATCCCTTCAGCTGAAGGGAAAGAACTTTGTGCCATTCCTCTACCAGCCTCTTGCAGAGGCTAACAAGCGACTGTCGCTTTTCTATGCCCCAGAATACACCGCATTCTTCATGTTCAATTTCATAAGGGACAAGGGCTATTCAATGTCATTGTTCCTGCTGATGGTGCTGCTGTTCGCCCTGGTTGATTTCAAGCATCTCAGAAAAGAGCAGAAATACCTCCTGTACTTCTCGATCATATTCACGATCTATTATGCCCTGTCTTTCCTGGCGAAGTACAGGTATCTCATGCCTGTCGTCGCCTTGCTCTGCGTAGTGGCAGCTGATCATTTCGGACAGATAATTGACCGCAAGCCTGACAAGAGCACGAAGAGAGCGTTCATCGTCATCGCGGTCCTACTCCTTTTTGCCCTTGTCTCTTACCTGCTGATGCTCGCCAAGAAAGACTTTGTGGTAGGGCTGCTCGGCTTCAGGGCAGAGCATTTCATCAGCAGCCCAGATCTGATGGTGATGATGCATCTTATCGTGCCATTGGCTGCGCTGGTGCTGCTGCTTATGGTGAAGAACAGGAAGATGGCTGCCGGCTGCGTGATTGTTGTATTGCTTGTGCCGACGATATACAGCCTTGCGGTCATCAACTATGGTGTGACAGGTGACATGTTCAAGGAGGGCTTTGGCTTCATAGACAATACAAAGGACATGCAGCTATTCAGGAGCGAAGCCCTGAGACTCATTCCTTCGCAGGAAGCGATATTGAAGCTCAACATGGGAGATTACTATGACCTTGTGCAGTTCGTCAGCAAGAACACTCCATCAGATGCGGTGATGCTGACAGTGGAGGCAGGCAGCTCATATTACCTTGAGAGAGAACTGATATCCGCCGACTCCTACAGGATGGCAGACAGTTATTCAGCAGACGCGACCATGGATTCTGCGCTCAAGCTCCTGAAGGAGCAGGGAATCAACTATATCCTCTACCGGATTCCTGGCTGGGACGCAGCTGTCTTCGGCAAAGGAGCATTGCTCAACCAATCGGCGGTGATAAGGAATCTCGGCAACAGCTCGTTCTTCGAGGAAGTGTATCGCAACAATGATTTCGTGGTCTACAGAGTAAACCAGTGATGCCTCATCATCTTTTCATTGTTCTCTTGAAACGCAGATTCACAAAACTATTAAATAGGCATCTGACAACAGCTGGCTAAGGAGAACTTGAAAAAATGAAAAAAGTATTGCTTGAATTGGAGCAGTCGAAGCAGGAGCTGGTGATAAACGGCTCCAAGAGAAGCGTCTTCCATAACCTGAAGTATAGGCGCCAGGACTACCTGCTAGCCCATCATAATATCATCCGAAGGATTAGGGGCTCTCTCATCATCGACGGCATCAGCTACGCTGAGCTCATGAGCACATTCCTAGTGATGCAGGACTACTATCTGCCCCAGGCGCCTGCCACTGCAGTGATATTCGAATACATTGACATCATCGACGGGCTGAAGCTCGGCAAAGGCGATGTGCTTGAGCTGAAGGTGAATGATTTCTACAAGGGCCTGCTGCTGAGATGCGCACTGGTCGTGGCGGCCGGGCGAGGCTTCAGGGTGAAGGTCTTGGAGAATAAGATAGAGTCTGCACCGATAAAATATGTCTACAGCAATCATCATGTGTTCAGGCAAAGCATCAAGGCAGCTGTGAAGCTCAGGTATATCTTTGGCCTCTGGAGAAGGATCACAGGAAAAGCAGACAGGAAGCCTGCGGATGTCCTATTCCTCAGCAGCATAAGGCATAGCAAAGGGACGCCTGAAGAGAACATGATGTATGGCGACATCATAAAGGAGCTGAAGAAGAGCAGCATCAGCTCAAAGATAATCCTATATGAAAACATAACCACCTTATCAGACACCAAGACAATCATCAAGCGGTTCCTCAACCAGAAGCAGAGTCATCAGAGTTATATAGGGGAATATTACCGACTGAAGAATTTCTCGATGAACAGGAAGCTGTTCCTGAAGCTCAGGAGGAGATGGCGCGAGCTCAAGGACGATGCTGAATTCAGGCAGGCGTTCAACTACAGAGGATATGACATCTTCAAACTGGCAAGGCCAAGGCTTGAGCTCATGTTCAATGCCCTCAACTATTTCATATGCGACAACGTGAACATAACAAAGCAGATAATGGCAAATGAGAAAAGCAAGCTGGTGGTCATCGACAATGAGGAAGGCATCTATGGGAAGGCCCTGCTGCTCAACAACAGGCTTGGCAAGAAGAATACCCTTGCCCTATGCCACGAGATAATATTCGAGGGCTGCGACTACATATACCCTGAAGACAAGGCAGCGCTGGATAGGAGCTCCGCAATATGGAGGCCTCTGCCTGACGTGAAATGTGTCTGGGGAGATTTCTCAAAGAAGATATTGTCCAAGAGCTGCAACTATCCTGCTGAATCGATAAAGGTGACAGGCAATCCCAAGTTCAAGAGGCTGTTTGACACAAGCCTTGACAAGGACGCGATAATAAAGAAATACAGCCTCTCGAAGCAAAAGAAAAAGCTTCTCTGCGCACTATTCGGAAACCCATACTACCTCTATGAGCTTGATAAGCTCTCGAAAGAGATTGATCTTGAGGTGATTGTCAAGCCCCATCCATACGACCCGAACATCGAGGATATCAAGAGGATAATGGGCTCTTTCAATAATCCCAACATGAAGCTCATCCCAAACAAGGATGATATCTACCCGTTCATTCATGTGTCAGACTATGTGCTTGTCAGGGAGTCGACCGTCGGCCTCGAGGCCATGATGCTGGGCAAGATAGTCCTAGTGCATGACCCATTCGAGAAAGAGCTGGATGAAGGACTGCCTTATACGTCATCAAAGGCGACCATCAGGATAATCAATATCGCAAAGGATGTCAAACGCGTTGTCCAGAAGCTATCCACAAAAGAGAGAACGAATCTTGTCAGGAACATGCATGGTTTCGTCAATGACTATATCAGCACAACAAACGATAATTCTACGAAGCTGGTAGTGAAAGAGATAAAGAAGCTGCTTTGATTGGCTTTTTCTAAGAGTCAAGGAAATCCATGCTGGCATGCTCCTCGAACTTATAGCACTTGGTGGTGAGGGACTCACTCCAGGACTGGATTATATCCCCGAACCTGTGCCTGATCTGCTTTGCCACATCGTCCTGGTCAATGGCATCCTTTGCTATGAAGACTATTGAGATGTCCCACTCGCCTGAGACTGAGAATATCTCTGTGACGCGATCATGCTTCTTCAGGAACTCGATGAAGCGGTTGTATTTCTCTGTGTTGATGTTCTGGAGCTTTATCATGACGTTGACCACGTTCTTGAATCCGCAGTTCCTGTGCCTGATGAGCGAAATCGGCCTAAAGATGCTGTTCTTGAGCATCTTGTCCATCCTCTTCTTGGTGGAGTCGATGGAGAGGCCTGCCTTCTTCGCCAGCAGGGTGAGGGATATCCTTGGGTTTTTGTGCAATTCGAACAATATTATCTTATCTTTCTTGTCAATAGCCATCATTTTGTCTTAGAAAACATGTTCATGTTAAATATTTTACGTAATTATTAAGATTGGCGTTGCACAAAGCTTATAAGACAAAACAGGCACACCACAGCCATACCTATGATAGCGATTGTCGATTACGGGGCTGGAAATCTCAGCAATGTGAAGAGCCTGTTTGATTTTCTTGGAGAGGAATCTATCATCACATCAGATCCTGCTGTTGTCAAGAAGGCTGATCGGGTGGTGCTTCCTGGCGTCGGGGCATTCGGCTATCTCATGGACAACCTGAGGAAGAAAGGGCTTGACAAGGCGATTGCCGAAGCCATCGGCTCAGGAAAACCGTTCCTCGGCGTCTGCCTCGGGTTCCAGGCGCTGTTCGAGGAAAGCGAAGAGAGCCCTGGGGCAAAAGGCCTCTGCGTCCTCAAGGGAAAGGTCGTCAAGCTAAGGCACGGCAAGGTGCCGCATGTCGGCTGGAACAATGCCAAGGCAGTGAAGAATAGCGATTTCAAGGATGGCTTCGCCTACTTCGTCCACTCATATCATCCTGATCCTGAAGATAAGAATATCGTGCTCTTTGAGACCGACTACAACGGAAAGTTCTGCAGCGGAGTGATGAAGGACAACATCCTTGCTGTGCAGTTCCATCCTGAGAGAAGCGGGAAGTGGGGTATTGATTTTTACAGGAGCTGGCTAAAAAAATAAATTAATGAGGTGTCAATATGGTTGATTTCAAATTGCCGAAGATAGAGTTCAAGTTCACGAAAGAGGTCGTGATCGAGAAGAAGGACAACATAAAGAAGTACGGCCTTCCAAGAGAGGTGAAGTTCTGCAAGAGATGCGTCATCTCCAACCAGAGGCCTAGGATAACGTTTGACAAGGAAGGTGTCTGCAGCGCCTGCAGGTATGCAGAGAAGAAGCAGACCAGCATTGACTGGGCAAAGAGGGAGCGGGAGCTCCAAGCGCTCTGTGACAAGCACAGGAGCAAGGACGGAAGCTGGGATGTCATCGTGCCCTGCAGCGGCGGAAAAGACAGCGCTGTCGTCGCACATATGCTGAAGGCCAAGTACAACATGCACCCGTTGACAGTCACCTGGGCGCCTCACAAGTATTCTGATATCGGCTGGAGCAATTTCCAGAGGTTCATCCACAGCGGATTCGACAACATAATGGGAACACCTAACGGCATAGTGCACAGGAAGATGACAAGGCTTGCCTTTGAGATACTCGGAGACCCTTTCCAGCCATTCATCTATGGCCAGAAAGCATTCCCGATCAGGATAGCCACCAAGTTCAACATCCCATTGATAATGTATGGCGAAAACGGGGAAGTGGAGTATGGCGGAGACTCGAAGAACGAGGAAAGCCCATCGCATAACGTCGATGATGATATGATAAAGCATTATTTCAGCGGGCTTGACATCAACTACTGGAAACAGTACGGGTTCTCAGACCAGGACCTTTACTATTACACACTGCCGCCTGCAGACGAGATGAAGAAAGTCGGGATACAATGCCATTTCCTCGGCTACTACATCAGATGGATTCCGCAGGAGAACTACTACTACGCCGCAGAGCACACCAATTTCGAGGCCAACCCAGAAGGAAGGTCTGAAGGCACCTATTCGAAATATGCCAGCCTTGACGACGAGGTCGACGGGTTCCACTACTATCTGGCCTATATCAAGTTCGGCCTTGGCAGGACCACCTCTGACGCAGCCCATGAGATAAGGGACAACCACATCACAAGGGACGAGGGAGTGAAGCTTGTCAAGAAATTCGACGGCGAATTCCCAAAGAAACACTACAAGCTGTTCCTGGAGTACACAGGACTGACAGATGAGAGAGTGCATGAAGTGGTTGACAGCTTCAGGTCAGAGCATCTCTGGGAGAAGACTCCAAAGGGAGAATGGAAATTGAGATATCAGGTTGAGTGAGGAGCTGTGCATATATGCTTTGCAAGAGGATAATCGCAAGATTGGATGTGAAAGGACCTAACCTTGTCAAGGGAGTGCACCTTGAAGGCCTGAGGATAATCGGCAACCCGTTTGAGTATGCCAAGCGCTACGAAGAGCAGGGCGCAGACGAGATAATCTACCTCGACACAGTGGCAAGCCTCTACGGCAGGGACAACCTCATGGAGATTGTCAAGAAGACGACAAAGGACATATTCATACCGATAACCGTCGGCGGAGGCATAAGGAACATCGAGGACATAAGGGCTCTCCTTAACTCTGGCGCAGACAAGGTAGCAATAAATTCTGCTGCCATCAGGAACCCTGGCCTGATAACAGAAGCTGCTGACTGCTTCGGAAGCCAATGCATAGTCGTATCCATCGAGGCAAAGAGAAGAGAAGAAGGCCATTGGGAGTGCTACATCGAGAACGGAAGGGAAAAGACAGGCAAGAACGTGATTGAATGGATAAAGGAAGCCATCGACCTCGGGGCAGGAGAGATACTCCTGACATCCATTGACATGGAAGGCACAAAGAAAGGCTTTGACCTTGAGCTCATCGAGGAGGCATCAAGGGTGTGCACTGTGCCTTTGATCGTCTGCGGAGGAGCAGGAAACTTGGAGCACATAAAGGAGCTGTTCAAAGGCAGGGTTGGTGCAGATGGGATGAATCATACGAATGATATTGATGCAGTAGCCCTTGCTGCTGTGCTCCACTACAACATCCTGACAATTGCTGAGATAAAGAAAGGCATCTCTGGCTTAGCAAACATGAGGATCTAGGAGCTGAAGCCTAGAGATAGAAGGATTCTCCACCCAGAATTGACATTAACAATATTTATAAACCGATTTCTCGTACTTTTGGCCATGGTTAACATACTGGCAATCATCCCTGCCAGAGGGGGTTCTAAGCGCCTTCCTGGTAAGAACATCATGAAGTTCTGCGGCAAGCCCATGATAGCCTGGACAATAGATTCTGCCAAGGGCTGCAGGCACATAAGCAGGGTCATTGTATCGACCGATGACAAGAAAATCGCTTCCATAGCGAAAAAGCACGGCGCAGAGGTGCCGTTCATGAGGCCAGAGCACCTTGCCACAGACACTGCCACGACAGTCTCAGTCATAGAGCATGCACTCAGCTTCCTGAAGGAGAAGGAAGGCTATTCGCCTGATTTCATATGCCTGCTCCAGCCTACTGCTCCGCTGAGGACAGCAAAGCACATCACAGAGGCAGTGGAGCTCCTGCTCGCCAAGAAGGCAGATGCCTGTGTCTCTGTTGTGGAGACAAAGCTCAATCCTTATCTCACAAACACCATCGACGAGGATGGCATGTTCAGGAACTACATCGAGGGCACAGGCAGGGGCTTTGTGGCAAAGCTAAAGCCACAGAAGACCTATATGCTGAACGGCGCAGTCTACCTGATAAGGCCAGAGATATTCCTCAGGGAGAAGACCTTTGAGCCTGAGAAGACAGCAGCCTATGTCATGGACGAGTACGACTCTGTCGACATAGACACAAAGGATGATTTTATCGTCGCGAAACTTATCAAGAAGAACCTGAAGAGGTAAACAGCATGGTCATGAGCAAGATAGACATCGGCAACAGGAAGATCGGCCCAGAAGAACCCTGCTTCATAATAATGGACGCCGGAGTGAACCACAACGGCAGCATGGAATTAGCCAAGAAGCTTGTTGACGCTGCAAAGGAAGCAGGCGTTGATGCTGTCAAGTTCCAGACCTTCAAGTCTGAGAAGATAGTCACAGCAAAAGCAGAGCAGGCAGAATACCAGACCAAGAACATCGGCAAGAAGGAATCGCAGTATGACATGCTCAAGCGCCTTGAGCTGAGCTACGAGGATTTCGAGGAGCTGAAAAGATACTGCGACGAGAAAGGAATAATATTCCTATCCACACCTCATTCCTGCAAGGAAGATGTTGACCTCATCGCAAAGCTATGCCCTGCCATCAAGGTAGGAAGCGGAGACTTGACAAACATTCCCATCCTAAAGTACATGGCGCAGAAAGGGCTGCCAATATTCCTGGCAACAGGTATGAGCTTCCTCTCAGAGGTGGAAGAGGCTGTGCTGGCGATAATTCCCACGAACAGGGATCTTGTGCTGCTGCACTGCACCACCAACTATCCAACTCCCCTTAATGAGGTGAATCTCCAGTCAATGATGACCATGCATGAGGCATTCAAGCTTCCTGTTGGATACTCAGACCACACAGAGGGCATCATCGTCTCTGTGGCAGCAGCTGCCATGGGAGCCTGCCTGGTAGAGAAGCATCTCACCCTTGACAAGAAAATGGAAGGCCCTGACCACAAGGCCTCTCTTGAGCCAGATGAGGCTGCAGAGCTTGTCAAGCAGATAAGGAAAGTCGAGAAGATGCTCAAGAAAAAGAAGAGCGCAGAGGAGATATTGTTAAAGCTGATGGTCCCGCCAGAGATAATCGGCGACGGCGTCAAGAAGCCGATGGCTTCAGAGTACGCTGTGATGAAGGTCGCCAGGAAGAGCGTGGTGGCTGCGAAGGACATAAAGAAGGGAAGCATCATCACAGAGAAGATGCTCGAGATAAAGAGGCCTGGCGACGGGCTGCATCCAAGGGAATACTTCAACATCATCGGCAAGACAGCGAAGAACAGCATCAAGAAGGATAGCTTACTGAAGCTGGCTGATATCAAGTGATGATATTATGATGATTATCGAGTGATCATGATGAAGATAAAAAACATCGTATACATCAGCGGAACAAGAGCAGACTATGGCCTGATGAGGAGCACGCTCAGGGAGATGGCCAAGCGAAAGGATCTCAAGCTGTACATAGCGGCGACAGGCATGCACCTGATGCCTGAGTTCGGCATGACCATAAACGAGATAAAGAGGGATGGCTTTGAGGTGCATGAGCTCAGGGCGACCTATGAGCGAGATGACAGGTCCTCGACAGCAGAGTTCGTCGGAGAGCTGATAGGAAAGCTAACAGCCCTTTTCAATAAGAAGAGGCCAGACCTTGTGCTTCTGCTGGGCGACAGGGCAGAGATGCTCGCCGGCGCTATAGTCGGGCAGTACATGGGGCTGCCTGTGGCGCAGATCCACGGGGGAGAAGTCACCTCGACGGTGGATGAAGCTGTACGCCATGCCATAACAAAGCTTTCGCACATCCATCTTGCTGCCACAAAGGAGAGCGCCGACCGCATAATCAAGATGGGCGAGAATCCCAAGGATGTCTTTGTCGTCGGGGCGCCTGGCCTTGACGAGATCAATGATTCTTCCATCAAGGATATCAGCAGGGCTGATCTTGAGAAAAGCCTTGGCATAAGATTTGCAGAAAGGTTCGCCATAGTGCTCCAGCATCCTGTCAGCGGCGAGATAGCCGATGCGAAGAAGCAGATGAAAGATGTTATCGAAGCGACCATTGGGGAAGGCCTGCAGGCCGTTGTTATTTATCCTAATGCTGATGCCGGCGGAAGAGCCATGATCCAGACTATTGAGGAGTACAGGAAGCATCCTTCGGTGCGCATATTCAAGAATGTTCCCAGAGAAGAATTCCTGGGCCTGATGAAACACGCGACTGTGATGGTCGGGAACTCAAGCTCAGGCATAATAGAATCATCATCATTCAAGCTTCCTGTGGTGAATGTCGGCTCCCGTCAAGAGGGGCGCCAGCGAGGATGCAATGTGATCGATTCAGGCTACAGCCAGAAAGAAATCAGCGAAGCCATAAGGAAAGCATTGCAGGACAAAAAGTTCAAGGACAACCTCAAGCATTGCGAGAATCCCTATGGCGACGGCAAGACAGGGAAGAGGATCGCCAAGCTGCTGGCAGATCTGGAGATCAGCGATGCCATGCTGCAGAAGAAGATAATGTATTGATATTATAATGAAGCTAAATCATCGGAGGGATAATCATGACTGACAGATTCGCGGACTGGAAGCCGCCTGTTATCGAGGAAGGCAAGCTCACGAAATGGAACTGGATGGTGCAAGGCGTCAAGGGACTGAAGCTCGGCAGCAGGACAGACATAGGCGCATTCACCTACATCAACGCAAGCCACGGCGTTGAGCTGGGCGATAATGTGCAGATAGGAAGCCACTGCTCAATCTACAGCCTGAGCACCATCGACGGCAAGAAGGGCAAGGTAGTCATCAAGGAGAACGCCTGCCTGGGATCGCACAGCGTTGTGATGCCGGGAGTGACTGTCGGGAAGAACTCCATAATCGGGGCATTCACATTCGTCAACAAGGACATACCTGACAACGTGATAGCAGTGGGTGTGCCTGCAAAGGTAATCAAGGAGATTAAGAAAGATGAGACTAAAAAAGAACAATAAGGATAATGTCAATAAAATAAAAGATGCAAGCAAGCGGGAGATACCTCTCTCAAGCCCATTAATAGAGGATGATGATATCAAGGCAGTCACTGATGTGCTGAAGACAAGATGGCTCAGCCTTGGGCCAAAGCTCCCTGAATTTGAGGAGAGATTCGCGAAGTATATCGGCACAAAGTATGCTGTGGCTCTCAACTCAGGCACCAGCGCACTGCATCTTGCGGTGAAGGCTTTGGGCATCGGGCCAGGAGACGAGGTCATAGTGACTCCTTACACATTCATAGCGAGCGTCAACTGCGTGTTATACGAAGGAGCGAAGCCTGTGTTCGCAGACATTGATCCCGTCACATTCAACATAGACCTGAAGAAAGTCGAGGAGAAGATAACCTCAAAGACAAAGGCGATCATACCGGTAGATGTCTTCGGCAGGCCATCTGACAAGGAGGCGATCAGCAGGATAGCCAAGAAGCATAACCTTAAGGTGATAGAGGATTCTGCAGAGGCGCTCGGAGCAGAGTACAAAGGCAAGAAGGTCGGCACCTTCGGCGACTGTGCCATATTCGCGTTCTATCCCAACAAGCAGATAACCACTGGCGAGGGCGGGATGCTGGTGACTGACAGCAAGGATATCTATGAGCTCTGCTTGAGCTACAGGAATCAAGGAAGGGCTGTCAACAGCAAATGGCTCGACCATGAGCGCATAGGATATAATTACCGCCTGAGCGACATCAACTGCGCATTGGGCATAAGCCAGCTCAAGAAGATCGATATCATACTCAAGAAAAGAGAGCAGGTGGCTGCAGAGTACACCAAGAGGCTCAGCAAGATAGATGGCATCAAGGCCCCTCTTGGCTCAGACGCAGAGAGGAAAGTCTCGTGGTTCGTCTATGTGATCCAGGTGGAACAACGTGAGAGGTTCATGGAAGAGCTGATCAAGCGCGGAGTGCAATGCTCACCATATTTCCCGTCGATACACCTCATGAGCTTCTACAGGAAGAGCTTTGGGACAAAGGAAGGAGATTTCCCTGTCTGCGAAAGGATATCAAAAACCACATTAGCATTGCCTTTCCACACAGCCATGAGCAAGGAAGATATCGCTTATGTCTGCGACAAGGTGGCTGAGGTGCAGTCATTGCTATCAGGAAAGAATAAATAAACACAATGATCTGATGATCTAGGAGGAATCAAAATGGCAAAGGAGAAGAGAGCAGAAGAAAAGATTACAGGAAAATCAGGAGCTGACATCTTCAAGGGAAAGGATATACTTGTCACAGGAGGCTGTGGATCAATAGGGCTTGAGATCGTCAGGCAGCTGCTGAAGCACGACCCATTGAGGGTAAGGGTCTTTGACCATGACGAATCAGGCCATTTCAGGATCAACCAGGAGATAAAATCAGACAAGATCAGGAATCTCATAGGCAGCGTGACAGACAAGGACAGGATCAACAGAGCCATGCAAGGCGTTGACATAGTCTTCCACGCAGCAGCCCTGAAGCATGTGCCTTTCTGCGAATACAACCCATTCGAGGCAGTTCACACCAATGTGGTCGGGACTCAGAACGTTGTTGATGCGGCGATAAACAACAACGTCAAGATACTCGTAGGCATATCGACAGACAAGGCAGTCAACCCAATCAACACCATGGGCGCCACCAAGCTGCTGGGCGAAAAAATAATAACCAATGCCCCGTCAGGTTTCTCTACCTGCAAGTTCTGCTGCGTGCGCTTCGGCAATGTGCTTAACTCAGTAGGCTCAGTCATACCCATCTTCAAGAAGCAGATAGCTGACGGAGGGCCGGTCACAGTCACATCAGACAAGATGACTAGGTTCTTCATGAGCATGGACGAGGCAGTCAGCCTTGTGCTCAAGACCGCAGAGATAACCCGCGGAGGAGAGACCTTCATCCTCAAGATGAACGCATTGAAAGTCATTGATTTGGCTCAGGTGATGATCGAGGAGATGGCTCCAAGATGCAACCGCGATCCCAAGAAGATGAAGATAGAGATCATCGGAGTCAGGCCTGGAGAGAAGATCGACGAGGGACTGATGACCAAGGAAGAGGCAGACTACATGATTGAGACCAAGGACATGCTGGTGCTCTACAACTCCATACTCTGCAACTATGGCAAGGGAATAATCCCTGCTGACAGGAAGCAGTCAAACCACCTTGACTACAACTCAGGCAACATCCCTCTCCTCAGCAAAGAAGACATCAGGAAGAAGCTGTACGAGAAGAAGATAATCTAGGGTTATCACTTGACAAATTCTTTCGTTGCCTATTGCTCTAGTGCTTGCGTTATTTCTTGTTCAATTTTAGTCTTTCCTCCTTATTTTCTTAAATTATTTATGAGAATGAATGGAGTATTGAACTAGAGAAGTTCAGTTGCTCCTTAAAGTAATAATATTATTACTTTTTGTAATAATCTGCAGCTCTATAATTTCTAGATGTGAATTTGTTTACTTATGTAAACTGGAATTTTACATTTATGTTTTCAGAATAAGAGTTATTTTTTCCACGAATTTCTTTGCATTTGCAAGTAATTCCTGTACTCGCTTGTCAGTGTAGACTTTAGTTGCGCTGTACCTGCTTGTAGAGCTTTCCTTTCGCGCATCGTGGAAGTAGTCAACATAGTCATCTTCGAATATCTTATGAGCTTGCTCCAGGAGCTCAAGGTCTTCTTTTTCAATCTTGCCAGGAACGAGCAAATGACCTAATGCAATTTGCGTTGCGTAGTGGTCGTCAGTCTCATATCCTTTTTCAAGGATTGCTGCTTTTGCAGAATAAAGCATTGAATAGTAGCAGATTGTAATTGTCCAATAATCCTTCGCTGGCTGTTCTGATTTGTAGATGAAATTAGCCAGCTCAAGGCTGTCCACTCCTTTTTTCATAAACTTCTTGATTTTGAAAGAAGCATCACTATTTTTAATGAAGAACTTCGCCTCAGACTTTATCCTCAGCAGCTTCTCAAATTCATGCTTGTAATGCTCCTTATCGAATGCCATTATTCCACACCAAGTTCCAGAAATACTCTTCCCCATATAAAACTATATGCTTTTTCACAATCTCCTTGCCAACATTATGCTCCTTGTCCCTAAGCATCGCCTCGAATTCCTTGTCTGCAAAATACATCGGATTAACTTCCACATTGTTGATGAGCTCTAACTTCGAGAACCTTAGATTTTTTTCTCCTTTCTTGTTTATTATACATAAGTCAACGTCACTCTTTTCCCTATGAGTACCGTCTGCTCTTGAGCCAAATAAAATAAGCGCATATTCTCCTTTAGGCAAGTCTCCTTTGAAGAGCCGGAACATGGCCTCTTTTTTCAGGAAGCCTTCCGCTTCCTGCCGCTCAGCCAGGATTAGATAGTTCTTGGTTATACTATCATCTAAATTGAGCGAAACGAGCTTAATATTGCCTTTCGGGTTTATCACAAATAAGCTCTTATTGGCATTAATCAGCCTTATTGTGGTTGTATACGGCACCTTAGCTTCAATAGAAAGCTGCCTCATAGGCATTTCATTTCCTGTGTTCTTCCCTAATATTTGGATCAACTTAAACAAATTAACCATTTATGGTTAACATTAACCATATTTGGTATATAAATGTTTCGCTAAA
>JAZDMG010000041.1:0-4972 GCA_043801165.1 archaeon | reverse complement strand
AACCAACTAATGTCGCAATCTCTTGCTGTGTCTTTCCTTCTTTTTTCCATCTTAAAACTAGTTCTCTCGTAGGCAATTTTATCATAACAACGCAATAACAGAACTAATATATAAATTATGCGTTAGTTTTGTCTTATACTAATTGGACAAGTTCCAATCTGCTAAGAATGATTATGAAAAACATTGAGAAAATAATGAGAAAAAATTTACTAAAAAAGTTTAATAGAGCTCTTTCTTCTCGAGCTCCTTGAGTTGCTGGGATATGAACTCCTTGGTCCTGGTGTTGTCCTGCTCCTGCATAATCTCTCCGCACTCAGGGCACTTGTAGTTGAAGTCCATTGACTTCTCATAGGTCATCCTTGTGCAGGCGTTCTTACAGAGGTAGAACATGTTGCTCTGCTCCTTTTCCAGCCTCTCCTTGAGCCTTGCAACCTTTGAAAGCCTGATCTTCTCAGCCAGGTAGGGCATCATGTGCTCGTTGAAGTCCCAGTAGCAGATGTACCAGCCCTTGATCCTGTCCTTCTTCCTTAAGAATGATACAATGTTGAACTCGAGCAGCCTATAGAGTAGGTTCCTGGTCAGGTGGATCTCCATGTCAAGCTCCTCTGCTATGATGAACTCAGAAATCTGCTTCTTTCCTCTCAGATAGAATACTATGGGCAGGGCTTCCTCACCAACAAGCTCTGTGACCACATACTTGATCAGGGCCTCATCTATCCTCTTCTTCTTGGAGATGGCTTCGCCCTTGTGGTTGGTGAAGACAAACGAATCGTCAATTACCCTGATGTGCCGCTCTATCTGCACGCCGTCTTCGAGCATAAATATCCGTCTAGTTTCAGTGTCTATCATGTGTGATCCCCCCGGATCGATTTCGACAGCGCATGTACCGTTGCTAGCTGTTAAAACCGTATATACCCTCCTTGGGAATGACCCTTTATAAAGTTTTTGTTTTTAATATACCAAAAGGTAGACTGTCGAAGGACGAGAAAACCAAACAGAGGCCTTTTCTAGAGGTTTTATCATGCATTGGTAGAGAATCACCGACGGGAGAGGCCTGGGCGGCACGGCCTGTTTTTGCCAGCTTTGGCAAAATCCAAAAGCTTTAAATAATATCAGTTCCAGGGATGATATAATACAGGGGGATTATATTTTTGAGAGCTTCAACCAGAGGCGCAGCCAAATCAAGAGAGAGAAATAAGAAGATGACAACACACGA
The DNA here is from genome assembly GCA_043801165.1 of archaeon. GTDB lineage: Archaea > Nanobdellota > Nanobdellia > Woesearchaeales > SM23-78 > SM23-78. Next base: position 3,756 of record JAZDMG010000041.1, on the reverse strand, counting down.
AAAAAAATCCTCGCATGAGCACGAAAGCAAGAAGGCAGAGGATAAAGGAAAACAGGGAAAAGGCGATGACTTAGGAAAGAGCGAGCTAGGGATAACTGTCAAGAAAGCCAATGATTTCAGCGAGTGGTATCCCCAGGTGATTAGGAAGGCTGAGCTGATAGAGTACAGCCTTGTCTCCGGCTGCATGGTGATAAGGCCTTATGCCTATTCCATCTGGGAGATGGTGCAATCATTCTTAGATAAGGAGTTCAAGAAACTAGGAGTCCAGAACGCTTATTTCCCACTCCTTATACCCGAATCGCTCCTGAAGAAAGAGCAGGAGCATGTGGAAGGCTTCACTCCTGAAGTTGCCTGGGTCACAGAGCACGGCGACACCAAGTTCGAGGAGAGGCTCGCCATCAGGCCTACCAGCGAGACCATAATGTATGATTCTTATGCAAAGTGGATTAGGTCGTATAAGGACCTGCCTTTGAAGATTAACCAGTGGTGCAACGTGGTAAGATGGGAGTTCAAGCACCCAGTGCCATTCCTGAGGACTAGGGAATTCCTCTGGCAGGAAGGACACACTGTTTTTGCCACAAAGGAAGAGGCAGACAAGGAAGTGACTGATATCCTGAACCTTTATGCAAGGGCGTTCGAGGAGCTCTATGCTGTTCCAGTTCTCCGCGGGAAGAAGACTGACTCTGAGAAATTTGCAGGCGCAGACTATACAGTCACAGTGGAAGCATTGATGCCTACTGGAAAAGGGATTCAGGCAGCAAGCGCCCACCTGTTGGGGCAGAACTTCTCAAAGGCTTTTGACATCAGCTTCCTTGACAATGATGGAAAGCGCCAATATGCCTGGCAAAACTCCTGGGGCTTTTCAACAAGATCAATAGGCATCATGGTAGCGGTGCATGGCGATGACAAAGGCCTTGTCCTTCCGCCGAGGATTGCTCCAACTCAAGTTGTTATTGTTCCCATTGTCTTCAGCAACAAGCCGACCCAGAATGAGAAGGTCATGAAGCTCGCAGAGGATGTTGAGAAAGAGCTCAAGGAGCATGATTTCAGGGTTATACTTGACAGGTCTGAGGATAGCAGCCCTGGCTTCAAATTCAATTACTGGGAGCTCAAGGGTGTGCCGTTGAGGATTGAAATCGGGCCAAAGGACCTTGAGAAGAACCAAGTGGTATTTGTCCGGAGGGATAATGGCATCAAGGAAGCGGTGCCCGTCGAGGAAGTCGGCCTGAGAGCCATAAAGATGCTCGCAGAGATACAGGATGCGCTGTTTGTCAAGGCAAAGAAGTTCAGGGAAGAGCGCATTGTCAAGGCACAGTCGCTGGAAGAGGTAGAGAAGGCTATCAACGCAGGGCACATAGCCTTCACTCCGTGGTGCAACTCCAAGGCCTGCGAGGCAAAGGTGAAGGAGCAGACAGGCGCCAAGAGCCTGAACATACCGTTCGACCAGCCGGTGCATCCAGGAGAATGCTTCAACTGCGGCAAGAAAGCAGAGCACTGGGTCTACTTCGCGAGAAGCTACTAGAAAAAGATAATAAAAATTCTAAAAAAATAATCTACCCAGCCTATGGATTGTAAGCTATCGTCTCATTCAGCTTGGCAAGATTTGCGACGCAGACCTTTGCGTAGTCAGCAGGAGCTGCCCTTTTCTCTTTTGCCCATGGATGTGTGATATCGCTTGAGCTGTTTATCCTGACAATCGATAGGTCATAACCAGCATCACCGAGCACCCTGACAACCTCATCTGCCTTTCCGCCTTGTCCTCCGACGCCAGGAATCATCAACGGAATCCTGCGCTCAGACTCCACATAGAACTTTGCCAATTTTTCAAGCTCTGGAAGGGATGTTGCTCCAACAACTGCACCTACGCCAGGATTTCCTGTCGCCCATTCGACTATCTTTTCTGCGACAGCCATGTAGAGCGGAGTGATTCCATTTTTCAGTGCTTTGACGATATATGAATCCACTCCAACCACAGATGATCTTTCAGGGGTCAGATTGGACAATTCCTCATATAACCTCTTGTCTTTGATGACTAAAAGGTTCTGGAAATCCTTTGCTCCAGGGTTTGATGTCCTGTTCAGGATGTAGACTCCGCCTCCTCTTGGCATTGCGGTCTCTATGAAAGGACCGACTGAATCAGAACCCATGTACGGTGAGACTGTGACAGCATCCGCATTCCATGACCCGAACCCTTCATGGGCATAATTAAGAGATGATTTCGCGATATCGCCTCGCTTATAGTCAAGGATTATAGGGATTTTTAGGTCGCCGAAAATGGTGATCACACGGGATAATGCTTCACTCCCCAGAAAATGACGATGCGATATGGCTTCGTCATGTTTAAGAAAGAACCCTGCGTTTGGCTTGAATGCGCCAGGATACACTCCTTGCCTGCACATCTCCTCAAGGATAGATTCGAAGAAAGGCACAACTCCTTCAATACCACGTTCCGAGAACGAAGAAGGCATCGCCTCTATGACCGGATCCAATCCCATGCATACTATGCTGCCTCTTTGCTCTGCGGTCTTCACTAATGTCTCATTAAAGTTCATCTTGGCACCTCGCTTATTTCTTCTCTACTCTTGGGAAGCCGCGCTTCTCTCCCCAGCCGAATGGACCTGCTCTCCACTCGGTCAATGATGCAATCTGCGACTGATTCAGATAACCTGTTCTTTCAGCGACTTCCAAGAGCTTCCCATAGGTCAAGCATGAAAGTACTCTGCATGCAGGTTTGAGCGCAGCAAATGCTTTCTCTGCTTTGTCAAGCTCGTAGTTGAATATCGAGATACAATTACTGACTTTGCCGCCAAGCCACCTTACATTGTCGACCTCTTCTGCTGAGCTCCCGCCTGTCGAAATCAGGTCCTCGATGACAAGTACTCTCGCGCCTTTGATATCTGGTGGCGACATGGATGAGGACAAATCGGAACTAACGCTGGTGACCATAGTGACTCCTTTTTGAGCTAATGCGTTCCGAGCCACATCAAGATAAGAGTCTCCCATGTGATGACCGAATAGCGTTGCCCTCTGACCTTCTTTGACTATTCCTTCTATCTGCTGCATCATGCCGTACTCTTTCTCTGATTGCCTGACATAGGCGAACGGCAGACCTAATGCGTTGGCTGTGGTTACACCACAGGGGATGGCCCAGGGGCAGGTACTGACAATTATATCGCTTCCGATAGCAGGGGATGTTGAAATAGGTTGCGAGAAGACATATGGTCTTCTATTTTGAATTATAAGAAGCGGAACATTATTCCTGTTCGCGACACTGACAGCAGGTGCTATTCCTGCAGTGGATGTCCCAAGGACCATGTCGAATTCGATGTCATTTTCCCATATAAGCTCCTGGAAAGCCATAGTCACAAGTCTTCTATGATTAGAATCTCCGAGCAGCTGTCTGTTGTCGTTGTAGATTGGCATCCTATAACCTGAAGCCCAGGTGAATGGATCCTCAGGTCTTAACTTTATGGATTTAATCTTCAGACTCGCTTCTGCGATAAGCTCTCCTAATCCACTCGTATCGGCCTTGCCCATTTTATCCCCCCGTCAAAAAATAAACTTTCCCAATTTTCAAGTGGTTACAACAGCCTGGTTTAAATAGTTTTTGAAGATTTAGTTAGCGACATAAGTAACGCATAAATTCTTGCATAAAAATATGTTCTGTCCAGAAGTTTTCCAGTGCTTCCTGCATGCCATCTATTGTTGGAAAATACTGTGACTTGGTCACAGAGTTTTTTGTGACTTTCCAACAAG
>JAZDMG010000040.1:0-10034 GCA_043801165.1 archaeon | reverse complement strand
AACCAACTAATGTCGCAATCTCTTGCTGTGTCTTTCCTTCTTTTTTCCATCTTAAAACTAGTTCTCTCGTAGGCAATTTTATCATAACAACGCAATAACAGAACTAATATATAAATTATGCGTTAGTTTTGTCTTATACTACATATCTCCTGGAAAGTGATGAAATCAGACCTTTACCCGCATCCTCTTCACGTGAGGGCTGGCCTGCCATAGCTGCCTGTTGTCGCGGGTCTTGCCTGCCTTGACAATCGCATCCTTGTTCTTCAGCTGCTTCATGAGATTATAGGCTTTTGAATCAGACATCTTGAATTCCTTTGAGAGCTCATCAAGGCTCTTTGAGCCTGTCATCAGGAAGACAAGCCAGTCGCGCTCCTGCTTGTTGAACAGTTTGTCAAAGTTATCGATGCCTCGCTTCTTATCCTCCTTCTCAAGGTAGACGTAGGCGCTCGTGCCTATGTCGTTGAACTCAAGTATCTCCTTAGCCCCATGATAGGTTATCATGTAGGTCTTGTTGAGCAACAATGGGTTATTGTCCTTGAACTTCCTGAAGTGGAAGTCGAACAGCAGGTCTGTGTATTCCAGCAGGCGGCGCGGGTTGCCGTCGGCGCAGGCGACAAGGAGGTTCACTGCCTCGTTATGCAGCTTGTTGTAATAGTTCGTCCCTCGCCTGCTCTGCAGCCTGAGCTTGATTATCTCGCGCATCTCATCATCATCAAGCGTAGGAAGAGTTATTATCCTGCTGCCAAGCCTCTCCTTGAAGGCAGGAGTGACATTCTTCAGCTGCTTGCTGATCTGGGCTATGACTATGCTCTTGATCCTCTTGTTGTCGGGGTTCTCCCATTTCGCCCTGGCGTCAAGGATCACGCTCTTGTCAGAGGCCTGGAATTCATCTATGATGACCACAGGGGGCTTGGAAGGCCATTCCTTGAGCCTTATCTTATCGACCACTGTGCGCATGTCCTTCAGGGATTCCTCAAGGTCAAACTCATCAGGCAGCTCCTGGGCGTCGAGATAGAGGAAAGCATGGCTCTTCAGGTTCTGCTGGACACGCATGAGCAAAGAAGACTTGCCAGAGCCTGTCAGGCCGTTCAGGAAGCATATCTCTCCCTTCAGGATGTGGTTTATGAGCTGTTCTTCCTGGCGCTCCAGCCCTACGAGCAACGGATTGGGTCTCATATCCAATGGGTTCTCCTTGAAGCCCAGCTGCTCGTACCAGGTACGCATGACAATAGCTTTGGAGGTCCGATTATATAAATTTTACTTAGAAATGGTAAAACTCAGCAGCCCGAGGCGGCAGAACAAAAAGCTTTAAATACTACAAGCGATTTAAGAGGGCCATAAGTTTTCATAGTACAAACCAGTTAAGGAGGGATTGTTATGGCAGATGATGATAAGAAATTCTCAAAGCAGCTGATCGGAAAGATGGTTGTATCCAAGACAGGCAAGAGGTTCGGAGAGCTAGGCGACATAATCTTCGAGACAGGCTCAGGAGAGCTCATACACCTCGTGCTCAGGAACCCAACACCCTACACCGAGAGGCTCGAGCTTGAGAGGACAAAGGAAGGAGAGCTCCTGATACCTTTCAGCGCAGTCATGGCTGTTGGCGACTTCATAGTCGTAGCTGAAGAAGATATAGTATAAATTGTTTAATTTATTCTTAGTTTTAATTCAGGATAGTTTGACCTATGCTCGTTTTCAGGGCGCCAGAAACACCGCTCCATCGCAGAAGCCTGGCGCGAGGATGTGCTGTGTTTTAATCACTTTACAATAGATATTTTTAGAATAACTATATAAAACAAGAAAGACTTCTCTGCTCCATGGGGGAAAATAGTGCGCAGGCCAAGCCATTATTCCTTGGGAGCTTTGAGTTCGAGACAGAGGAATCACCGCTCTCATTGACCTTCTGGCAAGGCGATAAGACATATCAGTTCATGACTAACTTCATAGGGCTCTATCCTATGAGGCAAAGAAAAGTCGCTAAGAGTGAAGAGGCGCTCCAAACATTCCAGAGCCCTCTCATACGGAACGCCAATTCCCTCGAAGAAAAGCTTGTCGGCGCAGGCCTTAGGAAGGCAGAACGCTTTGATGTGAAACAGGATGAGTTCGCATCGAGGATCTCCAGCCCCAGGGTTGTCCAATTCTTAATGGACAAGCGCACATTCTCAGGACTAGATAAGACCATGAGAGAAAATTTTAACACGGCACACAAACAGGATGTTCTCTGGGAGATAGGTTACCTGAGAAAGGCAGAGTTCGAGCCGTGGCTAAATGAATTGCTCTTGGAGAAGAACCGCCTTGATAAGGCCTTCAAGGGAATATATGACTCTATGCTAGGACGCAACAGGCTTCTCTTCAAGCCAGAAGAAGAGGATATTGCCGACCTCATCAATGAACGATACCTCGCGGATGGCTTTGATGCGCAAATAACCTTCAGGGCTTTCAAGGAGATGGGTTATGACCTGAAAGCAAGCTCTATCGAGAACATACTCCACATATTCAAGGAGACAAGGTACTCTCTGGAGAATCCCTATCACCTGATCAATGCAGACAATAAAATATTCGGGCCTCTCGGCATAGAAAGAAAACATCCTCATCCGAAAGACCCTGATGCGATTAAGTCCAAATATTTTTCTAAGATAATAACGCAACCGTTCCATCAGCGCTTTTTTGATAACTGCAAGATTGCCTTTGGAAAAAAAGGAATCCGCGGGGAATGCGGCAGGCAGCCTGATGCGGATTATATCCGCAAAGATGAACAGGAATATGTCATCGACAGGCTCAAGGAGCTGCTCAAGGCAAGAGAGAAATATCTCGGAGATTCTGAGTATAGCGACCACATAAAATATCAGCTTGAAGAGCTATTCTCCAGGATAAAGGACCTTAATGCTGAGAGCATGACCCGCAAAGAGCTGAAAAAGCTCCTAGATGGCCGCCCTGGTGATGGAATCACAAAAATCCACTCTGGCGAAATCAAAAGAATAGCTCAGTTAAAAAGCAGCAAAACAAATCTTGAGGCGCAGATAAAAGCCTTGAACCAGGCCAACAGGCTGAGCTATGATCTAGAGAACAGAAGACTGCTGCTATTTCTCGACATCCTCCGCAGGGATAAGAGAGGAGTTCTTGGCATTGACGGAGTGGGCTTTGGAGAGCTCCTCTCGGTTGAAGAGTTGCTTAGCACACCCATAGCCCTATTTGATATCGAAAAGTTTCAGTACGGCTCAATAAAAGAGATGGTCTCTGGCTGCGCAACCATAATCCGTGATTGCGACGGCAATTACAGGCAGAGACTTGACTTCATAAGGCCGACTTCCAAGCAAATCATCAAGGGATTTGAGGTAAAAACCCATAACTTCTCAAAGGAGCTCATCAAGTCTATTGCTGATTTCATCAATGATTCCGGAGCATTCCTGAACATCACCTATGGATCCTATGATTGGGAGCATCTAGGCAAGTCAAAGGTATTCAAGCTCGGGCAATCAAAAGAAGCCATCCCGAGGAGGCGCGTACATATAAAATTTGTGGAGCGCTATGAGCCTGTAGGATCAGCACTAAACCTATTAGGCTACATGACAGCAGCCCTGCCTCAGTTCATCAACCATCGGCTCAGCACAACAATCAATCATCTTTACAGGCGTGTCGGGAGCAGGAAAGAGTTCAAGAAATCGATGGAGCATGAAGAGCTCAGGACTGCTGACAAGAAGGCAGAACTGGGCTTTAAGTCAGGAAATGAAAGGCTGATCCGACAGGCCATAGGCATAAGCGATGAACTGGGGGAATATACCGTTAATGACGTTAAAGAGCTTATGCACGTGATGCTACATCCCAAGAGCAGGTTTTTGTTTGAGGACTTGCTTGACATCGCAAGAACATTCGGGATCACCATGGACCAAGCTGCCTCTAACCCGAGGACAGCGGCTCATATAATCGACAAGGAATTCTTCTACCAGCACGGAGGATTTCTGGATCGGGGCCATTTCTATCAGAAGCTGCAAACAGAATATAAAAGCGTGCGGAGCGCATACTCTGCTTTGAAAGTAGACCAATTATTGAAACAGGGTTTAAAGATTGATTTTGAACGCGGTCTTAAGAATGAAGTCAGCATGTTTTATTTCGCCCCAGAGCTGCTGATTAGCCAGGCTTTTTATCTGCATTATCCTGCACTCGAAGGTTATGTTAATAGGACTCTATCGATGAAAGACGATACTGAGCGTCAGGTAGCCCGGCTCCAATATCTAAAGCCTTTTGTGATGAGCATGCTGACAGAGCTAAGCCTGCTCAATAAAACAGAGCAGAAACTCCAGGATCTACGTAATCAGGGAAAGGATCCTGCGATTATAAAAGAAAATGAATCTCTAATAACCTGGAAGAAGCTATTTTTCGAGAGGCTCTTCGGGATAACGCCTGATAAAGCCAAGATAATTATCAGTTCCTCCTATGCTATCGCGGCTGATGTGCTCAACATCAAAAAGATAAAGCCCTTGCAAATTCATGGAAATTTCATCTATGCAGAAGAGCAGGGAAAGCTGCCGCAAGCTGAGCTTGAAAAGGCAGGCCTATTCCGGGTGAGGCGGGGTATGACTATCTATAATATGAGCCATAACAAGCTGACCTATAGGTTCCAAAACCAGTTCCTTGGCTTTCCTGCCAGATTAGATAGGCCAACCTATCGCTATAGCCAGTTCGAGCTCAATGTGCTCAGTAATGTGCTGGATAATATATTCTCAGGAGATTTCATTGGCGCCCTGAAGATAATCAACACTTCTGCCGCTAAGCTCTCGAGTCTTGAAGCGATACTGGCTAACCCAAAAAAACAGGGTAATGTGGAGTTCATACAAAACCTGCTTACATATAATAGGACAAGGAGCAGATACGTCGGTGTTGTAAAGGGCAAGGAGGTCGAATTCACTTCCGATGGAAGGCATGCCTTCAAGCCAGACCTTGATCATTATCTGTCCTGCTTCAGGGAAAAGTTCTTTGGCCTGACAAAATCTGATATTGATGTGGATGCAGTGCTACCAAAGCTGATTTCCGGCTTTATCGACCTCGGTGATGACAACAAGCCTGCCTCAAAAAAGAAACATGCGAAAATGAGAGAAGGGTATATGAATCTTGTATCGGGCACATTCCAGCCTGGGGATTATTCTGAGAGCTTGCTCCGTGAAGCAGAATCGCAAAACCTTCCTAGTCCATGTCAGGGAACCTTGTTCTGAAAGTTTTATGTGTGCATCAGCGCATTTGCCGAAGAATTCTATTCCTTTATCCCTGCGAAGATGACAAACGCTATGATGAAGAAGGGCACCACGGAAAGCATCGCCCAACGCTGGCTTGAGGTTATCAAAGACACTAACCCAAAGATCAGAGGCCCTATGGTGGCAGATATCTTATTGGTCAGGCTGCTGAAGCCGAAGAATTCTGATCTCTTTGCCCGAGGGATCATTCTGCTAAGCCAAGCCCTGGCAACCGCCTGGGATGAGCCGATCACCAATCCGGTGAGGGCTCCTACTATCAAGAACACAGTCTTAGAGGTCGCAGTCACCAACAACATCATTATCACAAGCCACATGGCTATCGTGGCGAGCAATATCTTCTTGCATCCTTTCCTGTCGCTGAGCCAGCCGAAGAAGGCGGTCGCAGGCACTCCTATCAGCTGCCCGACCAAAAGTATCAAGGCAATCTCTGACATGCTCATCGATAGTGTCTGGCGGGCGTAGATCGGCACGAATGCTATCAATGTGACCAGCGCGTCGCTTAGAAAATAAAATGCAAGGAAGAACTTGGCTATTTTCCTATGCTTCCTCACATTCCTCAATGTCTTCATGACATCTGAAAATCCTTTCTTTGCGATCTGGACGAAAGAAGCTGTCCTTCGGACAACCTTTTCTCTTACAAAGAAAAAGGAAGGCAGTGAGAATATTAGAAAAAACAATGCAGTCAGGGGAAATGTTAGCTTGTAAAGGCTGGCTGACGCCGCAGAATAGCCTGCATCGTACAATGGCTTCAGCAGGATCATGCAAACAACTCCGCCAAGATAGCCTAAGCCCCAACCAAGTCCAGATATTCTCCCGGCCGTCGCTCTTGAAGAGACTGAGACCAGGAATGAATCATAAAGTATTATCGCTATCTCAAAAAAGGAATTCGTCAGGATGAATAGCAATGAAGCGAGCAGCACTGTGTTCGGCCCTGTGAAGAATAGTGCTGCAGTCCCCAGCACCGCAAGGAGCGTGAATATTATGAACTTGCTTTTTCTTCTTGAATCATAGTCAGCCATCGCACCGATTATAGGAGCAGCCAATCCTCCGAGAAGAACAGAGATGCTGACAATCAAGCCCCATAGGAAATCTCCCTTGGAGCCAGCGATTACATCCTTAAAAAAGATCGGGAATACAAAGCTGAAGATGATGAGACTGTACGATGAGTTAGCAAAGTCAAAGAATGCCCACGACCAGGCCTCTTTCTTGTTGACGCCTTTGAAAAAAGAAGATTTTCCCCCTGCCATCCTGATAAACGAACGCGTAAAGATATATAAATCATACGTCTGGCTTGTCCTTCCCAGGTTGTATCGGTATCGCTCGGTATTCGCCTAGTTTCAGATTCCCGAGCTCCAGCTTACCCACTTTTATCCTCTCCAAGAATCTCATCCTGAAGCCTAGGCTTTGGAACATCCTTCGGACAATCCTTTTCTTGCCTTCGTGGATCGTTATCTCGACTTCATTATCTCTGTTCTTCTTTATCTTCGCAGGAGAGGTCTTTCCGTCTTCAAGCATCACTCCTGCTTCAAGCTTCGCTATCTGGGAATCAGTTATCGCTTTGTCAATCCCGACGCGATACGTCTTCTTGATCTCATAGCGGGGATGCATTATGCCGTTGGCAAAGTCACCGTCATTCGTCAGGAGGAGAAGCCCTGAGGTGTTATAGTCAAGCCTTCCGATGGGAAACACCCGCTCAGGGATTTTTATGTAGTCCATCACCGTCTTGTATTCTGGGTCAGTGAGCGCTGTCACGCAGCCGACTGGCTTGTTGAACATCAAATAGACGAATTTCTGCCCGAGGACAGGCTTTCCATCTACCTCTATCTTGTCCTGATCAGTCGCCTTGTTGCCGAGCTTCACAACCACCCCATTGACCTTCACCCGGCCAGCATCGATGAGCTCTTCAGCCTTGCGCCTGGAGCAGTAGCCTCTTGCGCTGAGCATTTTCTGCACTCTTTGCTCTTCCATGACGACTGTGAGGATTGGTTTTATTATAAATATTCTGGGTCTGGCCTGGATTGGTATGTATTTAGTAACTTTTTTAAACAAAACACTCATCCTATGTATTATGCACGAACAGGACGAATTCGCCATCTGGACGGAAAAATACAGGCCTAAGGAGTTCAAGGAAGTCAGGGGCCAGGTAGAGATCCTCAATAGGGTCGAGGCCTTTGTGAAGAAGAAGAACATGCCTCATCTCCTGTTCGCAGGCCCGGCAGGCGTCGGAAAGACAACCCTGTCGCTGGTCATCGCAAGACAATTGTTTGGTGAGGCATGGAGGGAGAATTTCCTGGAGCTCAACGCCAGCGATGAGCGAGGCATAGATGTCGTCCGTGTCAAGGTAAAGGACTTTGCCAGGACAAGATCCATCGGCGATGTGCCTTTCAAGATAATCTATCTCGACGAGTGCGACGCATTGACAAAGGAAGCCCAGCAGGCGTTGAGGCGAACGATGGAGAATTACACGCAGACCTGCAGGTTCATCCTCAGCTGCAACTATTCATCAAAGATAATCGATCCCATCCAATCAAGGTGCTCTGTCTTCAGGTTCAAGCCGATACCGAAGGAAGATATCTTCTTCATAATCGACCAGATAGCCAAGCAGGAGAAGCTCACGGTCGATGACAAGGCAAAGGAAGCCCTCTACCTGATCTGCGAGGGAGACTGCAGGAGGCTTGAGAATGTGATGCAGAGCTGCGCAGCCATGAAGAGCCACATCACAGAACAGGTTATCTATAGCGTCGCCAGCGCTGCCAGGCCAAAGGAAGTGCACGAGGTGCTCATGGGCTGCGTCAAGGGAGATTTCCCCGGGGCGAAGAACAAGCTTCTCGACACCATGCTCAACCACAGCCTCGCAGGGCTTGACGTGATAAAGCAGATACAGGCAGAGGCCTGGAGGCTCGAGGGCGTCGACCCGAGGAAGAAGCTTGAGATGATCAAGGAATGCGGAGAGGCAGAGTTCAGGATGGTGGAAGGCGCAGATGAGTTCATCCAGCTTGAGACTCTGCTGGCGAAGTTCGTTCTTATCAACAGCAAAGATTAATTAGAAATAAAAATCAATTCTAATAGCCAAACGCCTGCGGCTTGAGATTCTTGACCTGGCGCTGGTGGTTGTCCATGTATCTTGGAGCTAAGAGCTCAGGATGCATGTAATAGGTGTAGTCAAGGGCATTGCCGATGTACATGTGACTGTTGTAGTTCTGCTTGCAGCCAAGGAATGTGTTGCAGGTTGTGCTCGATATCGAGAACGGGCTGATGCCGTGCTGCCCGTAGCCGCCGACATAGTTCCCTGATCCTGACATCCTGATGGCGTTCAGATTGGCATATGAAGGCGTATACGATTGTGTCGCGAACAAAGAATTGTACCTGTAGTCCTGCTGGTAGTATGAGTTCCTGTTGTAGGTGTTCAACTGATACGAAGGAGATGAGTTGTATGCCTGACTTGATGCAGCTACGATTAGCATGCTCAATATCGAGGTCAGCATGAAAATTGCATATTTTATATCCGCCTTGCTCATATTCACATCCCCATAATTCCGTTGTATACGCCAGCATTGATCTTATCAGCATAATTTGCTTTCAAGGCATTGAAATGGGATTCCATCACAGCCCTCTTTGTCCCATCGATGATAAAATTCATTGTGTGATTGGCCATGACATCAGCTGCTTTTCTCGGCGGATCAGAATAACAGGCGCTTTGCCTCGCAAAGTAATCCAATGCGGAAAGCACGACTCCCTCTATTGTTTTTTGCCCGGTCAACACATTTTCAGCCGGAATTCCAAGCTCTAGAGGAGCAGGTTCCATAGGGATGACTTCATCCAAAGCTTTCCTGGCGTTTACATTAAAGACATAGCCTAGCGCCTTGACCCTGAGGGTTGAAAGGATTGTCCTCTGCTCAGGTGCATGATATCTTTTGCCAAGGCCAGATAAGAACTTCAGCTGTGCTTCCACAGCACCAGCTATCTCTCTCTGCTCTTCTGCTGCCTCAGCAACATAGTCTGCGTTTGTATCCTGGCTCATCACAATACCTCATCTAATCAGTAATGGCAAATTTCTTAGTAATTCCTTCTTACATCGGGCCTGTCATCATTATGTCATGGTCGACGAAGTTTGAGTTCGCTGTGTTGCCGTTGAAGACTATTGTTCCTGGGTTGAGGTTGAAGTATGGGTACTGCCTGTAGCCGCCGAAGTATCCGCCGGTCCTGGTGTAGTACTGGTTCGACAATCTCTGCCTGTTTTGGATGTTCATGACGGGGCTGTCAGCAAATCCTGGGCGCAGGCCTATGATGAATGCGCTGTTGGCTCCAAATGCTCCACCGACCCTTGCAGGGTAAGAGTTCTGTATGAATCTTCCGTTGAGTGAAGGATTCACAGGGTATGAGCCGTAGCTTCCGTAGCCGTATGCTACGCCGTTGGCGTATGGCGCCACATTAGGCACTATCGCCGATACTGCTTCCATGCTCAACATGGCAAAGACAGCTATCATTCCGAGCATCAATATGTTCTTCTTCATTTTGTTCTCCTCCTCATTTGAATACAGGTATGGAATAATTTTATTATTACTGGATGGTAGCGAATTCTTATTTATAAAGCTTTCGATTCATGACTACAACGCAGTGGTAAAAAAGAAGGAATGGAGCCCTTGGCACTGTCTTAGAATAGATACTTTTATATATTAGTTCTTTCATGTTTGTTTGTGTGAGGTGGTTATTTATGGCTCGTCCGCGTGGAAAAATCAATGTTGTTTGCCAGAACGAAAATTGTAATTTTTATCGAAGAGAAAA
>JAZDMG010000037.1:0-26311 GCA_043801165.1 archaeon | reverse complement strand
TTGTGGAGTGCTGGAGGCTGTGCTGTATCTGTTGGTTACAATGATGTTGAGACATTAGATAATTACATTATCAATCAAGCACAGCATCACAGCCTAGCTTAAACCGGATACCCCATCCTTTAGGGTGGGGAGGAGGTCATTCTAGTCTGAGACTATGCGCTCTCGTGCCTTTATCACGCCAATCGCCAGCAACCCTCCGAGAAGTGCTGTCGCTAGCTGAAGGACACCCATCGCTGTCAAGAATATCGTCGGCAGGATGCTCATCTTCACGAGCACGAATGCTGCTCCGAACAGTAAAGCCGCTTTCATTGTCGCTGCTATCCCGACGCTGAGGATGCTGTTCAGTTTCCTGAATTGAAGATACCTGAATGCATAGGCATAGATGGCATTGCCGAGCCAGATGAACGGCATCATGTAGAGCAGGAAGACTGTGAACGGCCCGAAGATCATCCCCCGTATGAGCACTGCGATGCTCGGCAGCATTATCAATGGGAGCATCTTGTGGCCTTTGACGTATGTCGCTCCCAATATAAGTGCTGCGTTGACTATTATGCCGACGAGAAGCTGCGGATGGCCGAGCAGGAACGGGACGGCGAATATGACTAGGCTGTATGCCGCGAAGTGAATGTTCTCCTCTAGTTTGCTGAGCTTGAACAGGCTTTCATTATAGCTCTTTTTCACAAGGCCGTATCCAGCCTCGCCGATCTCTCCTTTCTCTTCGGTTGCAGCTTTCATTTGTAGTCCCTCTTGTAATATTTAGTATGGAGCAGCTTGTGCGCCTTTTCTCCGCCGATTTCTCCGAGATAATCATCGTATATCTTGAGTGCAGTCTCATTCTTGTGCGATTTCCTGACCTTCTTCTTAGAGTCCTCTTTTATCAGTGCATCCACTCTCTTGTGCAGCCGCTCCTTTGTGCAGGGCTGGGGCTGTCCTCCTCCGCCGATGCATCCTCCGTAGCAGGCCATTATTTCGATGAAGTGGTATTTGCTCTTGCCGGCTTTTATATCCTCGAGAAGCTTCCTTGCTTCGCCAAGGGTGTGCACCACGCAGATGTTCACCTTCTTGCCTGCCAATGTGACGGTCGCTTCCTTCACCGTCTCCATCCCTCGGAGGTCGGTGTATTCTATGCTGCTCAGGCTCTTTCCCTCGATCCAGTCTGCGGCAGTCCTCAATGCAGCTTCCATGACTCCGCCTGTGTAGCCGAAGATTGCTCCTGCCCCCGTGCTCTCGCCGAGGGGATTGTCAAACTCGCTGTCCTGCAGGTTCGGGAAGTCTATGTTCATCTCCTTTATCAGCTTGCCAAGCTCAACGGTTGTCAGCACATAGTCTGCCTCTCCCTTGAATTCAGGCCTGAGGATCTCGAATTTCTTTGCTGTGCAGGGCATTATGTCGACGAGGATTATGTCTTCTGGCTTCTTCCCTATCTTGTCAGCATAATAGCTCTTGATGAGCGAGGCAAGTATCGCCTGAGGGCTCTTGCATGATGACATGTGGTTGAGCTCCTCGAAATAGAATTGCTCCCCAAATTTTATCCATGCAGGGCAGCAGGTGGTTATCATCGGCAGGTTCTTCTTCTCCTTGAGGCGCTTGATGAACTCTGTCGCCTCTTCGAGGATGCAGATGTCTGCGCCAAGGTCTGTGTCGAACACCTTGTGGAATCCTATCTTTCTCAATGCAGTCACCATCTTGCCTGTGACGCTGATGCCTGGCGTCATGCCAAAGCATTCTCCGAGCGTCGCCCTTATGGACGGCGCTGTCTGCGCAATGATGGTCTTGTCAGAATTAAGGGCGTCGATGACATGCTGTATGTCTGACTTCTCTGTCAATGCTCCGGTAGGGCATACTATGACGCACTGGCCGCAGTTGACGCAGGAGCTCTCTATCATGTTATGGTCGAGGGCAGGGCTGATCCTTGTGTCGAATCCTCTCTTCTGCTGGTCAATGGCATAGACTGTCTGGATGTCGTTGCACATCTTTACGCATCTGCCGCAGAGGATGCACCTGTTGTTGTCGCGCCTTATGGAGGGGCTTGACTCATCTACAGGAAGGTTCTTCCTTGCGCCCATGAACCGTATGTCCTTTATCATCAGGTCGCCGGCATATTTCTGCAGCTTGCAGACAAGGTTCTTAGGACAGATGGGGCAATTAAGATCGTGGTTCGCCAGGAGGAGCTCGATGTTTATCCTCCTCGCTTCCAACACTTTTGGAGTGTGGGTGTAGACATTCATTCCCTCTGCAGGCTTTGTGCTGCAGGAGGTAACTATCCTTCGTTTTCCGTTCTGCTCAATCTCGATGACGCAGAGCCTACAGTTGGCAGTCCTCTCAAGGCGCTCATGCTGGCAGAAGTGAGGAATGTGTATGCCTTCCCTCTTCGCTATCTCGAAGAGGTATTCTTCAGGCGAACAGATGACCTCCTGGTTGTTTAGCATTATCTTTACTGTCTTGCTGCTCGCATCAGGGCTCACAGCCTTGTTCTCTTTCTTTTCGTTTCCGTTAGGACTCATGATAATCACTTTGTTCGCTTTCGCTTTATCTGCTTCATTTCCTCTCTATCGCCTCGAAGGCACAGGCATCATAGCAGGCTCCGCATCTCACGCACTTTGACTGGTCTATGACATGGCGCTCTTTTGGTTTTCCTGTGATCGCGCCTGTCGGGCAGTGCTTTGTGCAGTTACCGCAGCCGACGCATTTCTCGAGTATGAAATATTTCAGGAGATTCTTGCAGGCATGGCTCGGGCATTCCTTGTTGTCCACGTGGGCCAAGTATTCGTCCATGAACTTGTTTAGCGTCGAGATTACAGGGTTTGGTGCTCCTTGTCCCAGCCCGCAGAGCGAGTTCTCTTTCACATAGAGTGCCAGCATCCTGGCCTTGTCAAGGTCAGCCCTTGTGCCGAGCCCTTTTGTGATCTTATCTAGCACCTCGAACAATCTTGTGGTCCCTTCCCTGCAGGGTGTGCACTTGCCGCAGCTCTCTCCCTTTGTGAATGTCATGAAGTATCTTGCGACATCGACCATGCAGGCCTGGTCATTTACGACCACCATGCCTCCGCTGCCCATTATCGCCCCAAGGGCTGTTATGTTCTCGAAATCGAGAGGGGTGTCAAGCTCTTTCTCTGTGATGCATCCGCCAGATGGCCCTCCTGCCTGGATGGCCTTGAACTTGGTGTTCCCTATAGGCCCCCCGCCGATATCGAAAACTATCTCCCTGAGCTTTGTGCCCATCGGCACCTCGACCACTCCCGGTCGTTTTATCTTTCCAGCCAGGCAGATCACTGCAGTGCCCTTGGTCTTCTCAGTCCCTATCTTTGCGAATTCAGATCCGCCCACCGACAGTATGATCGGTATGAATGATAGCGTGCTGACATTGTTTATGTTGGTCGGGTAGCCGTCAATCCCTTTTTCTGCAGGGTAGGGAGGCCTGAATCTCGGGCTTCCGCGGTTGCCCATTATAGAATTGATGAGGGCAGTCTCTTCTCCGCAGACAAATGCTCCTGCGCCCATCTTTATCCTTATGTCAAAATCAAATCCTTTCACTCCAAGGATATCTTTGCCGAGGAGGTTCTGTTTCTTTGCGATCTCAATGGCAGAATGAAGGGTCTTGACCGCAAGAGGATATTCTGCGCGGGTGTATATTATTCCGTCCTTGCTTCCGATGGCAAAGGCAGCGATGGTCATCCCTTCTATGAGTCTGAATGGGTCTGATTCCATCACAGTCCTGTTCATGAAGGCGCCAGGGTCTCCTTCATCTCCGTTGCAGACAAGGTATTTCTTTCCCTGCTTCACAGCGATGAGGCTCCATTTGGTGGCTGTCGGGAATCCTGCCCCTCCTCTTCCTCTCAGGCCAGCAATCTTCACTTCTTCGATAATCTGTTCAGGAGCCTTTCTGACTGCGTTGGAAAGCCCTTTGTATCCTCCACTGGCCACATATTGGTTGAGGCTTAACGGATTTATCTTTCCGCAGTTCTCCATGAGGAGGCGCTTCTGTTTCTTGTAAAAATCAATCTCTTCCAAAGAATGCCCCAGAAGGAGTTCGTTGCATACGCTCTTGCTCTTTATAGCCTTGATAAGCAGGTCTGCCTTGTCCTCGGTGACATAGCCGTAGATCGAGAACACTCCTTTCTGCTTCACAGTCACGATTGGCTCTGCATAGCACATGCCTGCGCATCCGACAGGCTCAAGGAATATCCCTGGGTTGGCCTGCTTCAGCTTCTCAAAGGTCTTGTCTGCGCCGGCAGATATGCCGCAGGTCGCCAATCCGACCGTTATCCTGTCGCCTGCCAGCTCATCATTCCCTTTTTTCATATCCGTGATCTGGGTGAGATATATCATGGTCTCATCAGCAAAACTCATTTTAGCGAATTCAATATCTTGTCTATCTTCTTCTCGTCAAGGTTTCCGTACACGGTATCGTTGATCATCATGGCAGGCGCCTTTGCGCAGGCACCGATGCAGTTCACGCACTCAAGGCTGAACAGGGCATCCTTGGTCATCTCGCCGGCCTTTATGCTGAGCTTCTTCTCCATGAACTTCAGCAGTTGCTCAGAGTCATGGACATGGCAGGCAGTGCCTCGGCAGATGCTTATATGGAACTTTCCTGGCGGCGTCAGCTTGAACATCGAGTAGAATGTGGCTACGCCGGAGATGTGCGAAAGCGGGACTTTCAATTGCTTTGAGATTTGCTCAAGAGATTCTTCTGAAAGGAAGCCAAGCTCCTTCTGCATCTCCTGCATGGCAGGGATCAGGTCATCTTTTGAAGAATACTTTGAAAGTATTTTGTTAATGTCAGGCATATCCCTAAACCTCTTTTAGCATCATGACGTCATAGCCCTATTTAAAGTTTATCAAATGGCAGTTCATTGGCGGCAATTCTGCAATTCTCATTTTTGGCCTTCAAGAGATTGTCATCACTAGGTGACTATTTATTCCTGGCAAATGGTTATTTTTTATTGAAAATCAGTAAGATTTATATTCAAGTTATATCTCCTTATGTGTAAATCATTCTGGGGGGATAAAACGGCGAAGTTATCACAGAGGATACGGACGAATCTCGGGACCGAGAATGCATTTCTAGTCCTTGCGGAAGTTGAAGAAAGAAGACGCAAGGGTCAAAGCATGATAAGCTTCTGCATTGGCCAGCCCGATTTCGACACTCCTGATAACATCAAAGAGGCAGCGATAACTGCCATAAGAGGAGGCAAGACCGGTTACACCTGCGCCCAGGGAATCCCCCAGGTAAGAGAAGCGATTTCTGATTATCTCTCTAGGACAAGGAACATCACCGTGTCTCCTGAAGACGTTGTCATGGCAAACGGCGCAAAGCCATTCATATTATACTCAGTATTA
This sequence comes from archaeon, assembly GCA_043801165.1. Taxonomy (GTDB): domain Archaea; phylum Nanobdellota; class Nanobdellia; order Woesearchaeales; family SM23-78; genus SM23-78. Next base: position 20,968 of record JAZDMG010000037.1, on the reverse strand, counting down.
TCTGTCACAGACCATGAAAAAGGAGATGAAGTGATCTGCCCTAATCCAGGATATCCCATCTATGAATCTGTCGCCCGATTTTGCGGGGCAAAGGCAGTGCCGCTGCCATTGATCGAGAGAAAGAACTTCTGCTTTGATGTGGCTGATCTGGAGCAGATAGTCAACAAGAACACTAAACTGCTCATACTCAACTCACCTCACAATCCCACCGGGGGGGTCTTGAAAAAAGACGACCTGGAAGCGATAAGAAAGTTAGCGATTAAATATGACTTCTGGATCCTTTCTGACGAAGTCTACAGGAATCTAGTCTATGATGGTGAATTCAATAGCATAGCTTCATTGCCTGATATGTATGAAAGGACGATAATAATGGATGGGTGCAGCAAGACATATGCCATGCCTGGCTGGCGCATAGGCTTTGCCGCAAACAGGATATTGGCGCCTAAATTCGCGCAGCTCATGACCAATACAGACAGCTGCCCTGTCCATTTCAACCAATACGCGACCATAGAGGCGCTGGCCGGAAGCCAGGAAGAGACAGCCAAGATGAAGATATCCTTCAGGGAACGCAGGGACCTGATAGTTGGTCTGCTGAATGACATACAGGGAGTTCATTGTCCTTTCCCCCACGGGGCCTTTTATGCTTTTCCTAACGTGACTGAAGTATGCAGGAATCATGGTCTGGCGCGCGCCGAGGATCTGAGATTAAAATTGATGGATCATGGCATCGCTGTCCTGGCAGACACCCATTTCGGGAGCAAGAATCCTTCAGAGAAGGAGCATTACCTGCGCCTGAGCTATGCAACTTCATCAGATAATATTAAAGCCGGTTTGGCGATTATGAAAAAAGCTATCGAAGGTGGTAATCATGGGCATAATTGATAAAGACGAGAAAGAATCTTTTATTTCTTTAGATGGTCTGGTTGAAAAAGCTAATCTGATGAGAGGCTATGCCCTCACAGCCATCTGCGCTGCAAAATCAGGCCATCCAGGAGGATCATTATCCATAATGGATATCGCCGCAGCTCTTTATCTTAATGTCCTGCAGCATCAGCCATCAGACCCTGATTGGGAGTTCAGAGATCGTGTGGTCTGGGGCGGAGGACATAAGGCGCCTGCGTTTTATGCAGCATTAGGGATGTCAGGATATTTCAACATCGAGGATATGGCTTCCCTGAGAAAATTTGGGTCGCCTTTCCAAGGCCATCCGAACTTCAAGCTGCCAGGAGTGGAGATTCCCACAGGATCTTTGGGCCAGGGGCTTAGCGATGCAGTAGGGATGGCATTGGCAGCCAGACAGAAAGGTCAGGACCACAAGGTCTACTGTATAATGGGAGATGGCGAGCAGCAGGAAGGCCAGGTGTGGGAAGCTGCGATGGAAGCTTCTCATTATAAGTTGAATAACCTGATTGCTGTGATTGACAAGAATGGTCTCCAGATAGACGGCAAAGTATGTGATGTCATGAACATAGATCCTTTAGAAGAGAAGTACAGATCCTTCGGATGGCATGTGATCAACGTAGACGGCCACGATATGAAATCTATATTGAACGCTTTCAGTGAAGCGAGAAAAGTGCGCAGCAAGCCAGTCGCTATAATAGCCGACACTGTCAAGGGAAAAGGAGTCTCTTTCATGGAGAACCAGGCTGGTTGGCATGGGAAAGCGCCGAACTATGAAGAGCTGAAGAAAGCTTTGGCTGAGCTAGGATTGGATAAAAAGATTGATTATGACGGCTTGTTGAAACTCGCAGATGATTTCCAGAAGAAAGCGACTGTCCAATCGAAGAAAGGAGTCCCTATCCTGTTCTCTGGCGGCAGAGACAGCAAATATGGTTGGAATGTCCAGAAAAATAACATGTGCGTCAGCTTCGCGGCTACAAAAGCAGGGTTCGGCAAGGCCCTGTGCGATTTAGGAGACGATCCACGCATAATCTGTCTGGGTACTGACATCTCGAATTCGATTGAGATCAGCGGCCTTACTAAAGATCATCCTGAAAGAAAAGACAGGTTCCTGAGCATGGGCATCGCAGAGCAGTCTGCGATGGGTGTGGCAGCAGGCTTGGCAAAGGAAGGATACATAGTCTTTATTGGAAGCTATGCTACTTTCGTTCCTGGCCGTGCCCTTGATCAGATGAGGACGACTGTCTGCTATGGAAACCTTAATGTCAAGGTCATAGGCGGCCACGCAGGGATATCCGTAGGCCCTGATGGAGCCACGCACCAGGCACTGGAAGACCTATTCCAGACAATGGGGCTGCCGAATCTGAAAGTATTTGTTCCCTGTGACTATCAAGAAACAATGAGAGCCGTAGAGAAGATGATCAAGATGGATGGGCCTTGCTACCTGAGAATCGCAAGGGAGCCGACTCCTGTCGTGACTGGCAAGGATACGCCTTATCAATTCAGCACAGCCAACATCATTCGGTTCAGGGGAGAGCAGCCTAATTTCATGGATGCTTTCGAGACAAGGTTAAGCACTGATTACAAGTCAGAGCGTGAAAAGATAGCGATTGTCGCCTGCGGCCCGATGGTCCCAGAAGCCATGAGAGCCGCATGGATCTTGGAAAAAGAATACAGGCTAGGGACTAGAGTGATCAACATGCATTCAATGAAGCCGATGGAACATTATGCCTTAGTGGAGGCTGCTCGGGATTGTGAAGTGATGGTCACTGCAGAAGAGCATCAGAAAGGTGCTTTGGCAAATTCTGTCGCAGGGATTGTCCTCAAGTCAGGCCTGCATCCAATGTTCGGAAGCATAGGAGTCAGGGATAGGTTTGGTGAGTCGGGGACGCCCACTGAGCTGTTCGATAGCTTCGGCCTATCCACACCTCACATAGTCCAAAAGGCTGTTCAATTATATTCGCGTGCCTAATACGTAAGTATGCCTCGCGCACAGCAACTTTTATAAAGCAAGCATCCATTATAGGGTGCAGATGGTGCGAGGTGGTATTCGATGGAACCTAAGAAATTAGCGATGATTCTCGGAATAGCAGTGTTGCTGCCGTTGTTTTTCGGCCTGTTCATGGATGCGCTCTATGATGAGCCTACGTATGAGATGTACTGCAATGAGTCGATGTATAGCACGCCCTACGCTGATAAGTTTGCTGAACCTGCCAGGCAAGAGGTCAATTGCACATATAAATATGGCCCGGAGCAGCAGCAGTGCGACCGCAGCGGCGGAATATCGAGGATGAAGTATGATTCGAACAATTGCGGCTCCTATGATTGGTGCGACTATTGCAACAAGAACTATGATGCTGCAAGGTCTATCTATAACAGGAACCTGTTCCTGATACTGGCGCCACTCGGCCTCATCGTCGTGATTCTAGGCATATATCTTATGGTCGATTACCTGGGCGCAGGGCTGATGATGGGCGGCCTCATCACAATGTTCTATGCCACCGTAAGATATTTCTCAGACATGAGCAAGATGCTCAGGGCTCTGGTGATATTGGTGGAGCTATTGATAATAATGTGGATCGGCTACAAGAAGATTGACGACGGCAAAAAGGCTTCAGGCTCTAAAGGGAAGAGAGCCAAGCCAAAACAGTGAGAGAGGGATTGATATGTTTGGCTTTGGAAAAGGATTCATGGATGCATTGATAGATAAGGCAGCTAATCTCAACAGGCAGGAGGCAAGGAAGATTGTCTTTGCCGACATAGATGATTTTGTGCTCCAGGCCTGCGCCATAATCCAGAAGCGCAGGATAGCCAGGCCCATGCTGCTAGGAGATTCTGGTGTGCTGCATGACCATTTCAAGCGCCTGGGGCTGAAGAACCTGGATGACGACAACATAATCGATTATCTGCTGGATGATAACAAGGAGCAGCTCAATGGCTTTGCCAATGAGTATCTTGAGATGAGGAAGAAGGACGGCAAGATATTGTCATCTGAGCAGGCATTGGAGCAGATGAAGGCGCCCCATTACTATGGCGCGATGCTGGTCCACAAAGGCATGGCCCACGGCATGATATCTGGCGCCAAGACCAAGACCAAGCCGTATTTCCCTGTCTTTGAGATAATCAAGACAGCTCCTGGAGTGAATAGGACCTCTGGCGCGTTCCTGATGGTTGATAGGGCTGAGAAGAACGCCTATTTTTTCGCAGACTGTGCCATGAACATGTCTCCTTCGGCAGATGTGCTTGCAGAGATTGCTTTGCTGACCGCAAACACCTGCTCAAGCCTTGGCATGACTCCTAAGGTCGCCATGCTCTCTTTCTCCACAAGGGATTCTGCGAAGCATGAGAGCATCGAGCGCATAAAGCTGGCTACGGCCATGATTCGAAGGAAGAATCCTGATCTGATTATCGATGGAGAGATACAGGCAGATGCTGCCCTTGTGCCAGAAGTCGCTGAAAGGAAGTGCGAGGATTCTCCTCTCAAGGGAGAAGCCAATGTCCTGATATTCCCTGACCTCAACTCAGGCAACATAGGGTATAAGCTTGTGGAGCGGCTCGGCGGCTTCAGGGCAGTCGGCCCTATACTTCAGGGGCTCAGGAAACCAGTCAATGACCTCTCGAGAGGATGTGACGCAGAGGACATCGCAGAGGTGGCTGCCATCACCGTGCTCCAGAGCGCAGGCCAGCCTGCCCTGGCAAATGCCCAGTCTATTATCGATGAAACAGGGCCGGAAGAACATGATGGTTCTGAGATTGAAGAGCATGAAAAACCTGTCAAGGCAGGATTCGTCGGTGCTAGTAGCACGAACTCCGAGGATAGAGATGCTGCATTTAGCAGGCTTCCGTCCAACATAAGGAAGATCATAGAGGATGATCGCAAATCCCCTAAAAAAGAAGGGATTCGGCTCAGAGCCGAGCCTGTCGAGCAGATCAGCTCTCAACATGATCAACCAGCTCCAGATGCCAAGAGTAATGATGCCGCAGACGATACCGGCAGCGATGCCGACAGTGAGACAGACGATGATGATGGCAATCATGATTTCGTCAATGAATGGAAGGAGCGTTCAAAAAAAGATGCGGAGAAGCGCGCCCAGAAGTTCGGCTTTTGATTGATGATTTAAAAAAAAGAGGTCGCTAATGAAGATTCTTGTCCTGAACTCAGGCAGCAGCTCATTGAAATACAAGCTCATAGATATGCTGGATGAGAAAGTGCTATTCTCTGGCCATGTGGACGGCATGGGCCTTTCAAGGTGCCTGGTCAAGTTCGATTTCAAGGAGAAGAAAGGGCATAAGATCATCAACCGCCACGAGGAGCAGAAACAGGCAGTCCAAGACCACGTCGACGCGGTCATGCTGGCTCTGAAATCATTGAGGAGCCATGGCATAATCGCTGATTATTCTGATATCACTGCGATAGGGCATAGAGTAGTGCATGGCGGAGAGAATCACTCCAAACCAGTCCTTATCGATGATGATATCGTGAAGAGCATAAAAGATCTCTGTGAGTTGGCGCCGCTCCATAATCCTGCCAATCTCGCAGGCATCATGGCCTGCCGAAAGATGCTTCCTGCCATTCCCCAGGTGGCTGTGTTTGACACAGCATTCCATCAGACCATGGCTCCTGAGAACTATCTCTACGGGATGCCATTGGAGTTCTATAGGAAATACAAGATCAGGAAATATGGGTTTCACGGTCCCAGCCACAAATATGTCTCTGAGCAGGCGGCAAAGCTGTTGAGGAAGAATGATGCTCGCGTAATAACCTGCCATCTTGGCAACGGCGCATCCATCACTGCGATCAAAGGAGGTAAATCCGTAGTCACATCAATGGGTTTCACTCCGTTGGAAGGGCTTGTGATGGGCACCAGGTCTGGTAGCATCGATCCTGCTGTGCCGCTCTACCTCTGCCAGTACAAAGGCTATAGCGCAAGAGGCATCGATTCAATCCTGAACAAGAAATCAGGGCTGTTCGGGCTCTCAGGAGTGACTCCTGATGTGAGAGACCTGCATAAGATGGCTGTCCGCGGCCATAAGAAAGCCAAGCTCGCGCTCGATATATTCGCCAACAGGGTGGCATTCTATATCGGTGGCTATGCTGCGCTGCTGAATGGCGTCGATGCCATAGTCTTCACAGGAGGGATTGGCGAGCATGGCTGGTTCATGAGAAAGCCGATCTGCAGCTATCTTACGCATATGGGTGTGAGGATCGATGAGAAGGCCAACAAGCGCAGCGACATAATAATCTCATCTGCGCTCTCAAAGATAAAGGTCTTTGTCATACCGACGAACGAGGAGCTGGAGATTGCAAGGGAGACTAGGGCTGTCTTGAAGAGATGAAAGGAATATCATCTGCGCCTCCTACGAGTTTCTTTTCCGATAGCTTTATTAAATTTCTAGCCTTTCGTTTCATCCATGAGCATAGTGCAAGAGATCAAGGCTTTTGTTGAGAACGAGTGCAAAAAGCCAACCAGCAAGTATGGCTATGATATCTTTGTATTTCACTTGATTCCCATGGTCAGGTTTGCTGAGAGATTAGCAGATGAGATGGGCGGCGATAAAGAAGTCATCTCGCTCGCCGCATGGATGCACGATATAGGGTCAATCATGCAAGGCCGTGAAGATCACCACATCACCGGCGCCAAGATTGCAGAGAAAAAATTGAAAGAGCTAGGATACCCTGCTGAAAAGATAGATCTGATTAAAAAATGCATCCTTAACCACCGGGGCTCTCAACAGAGCAAGAGATGCAGCATCGAAGAGCAGATAATCTCTGAAGCAGATGTCATGAGCAATTTTGAGAATATCTCTGGGCTTTTCAAGGTTGCCTTTGCTTTTGAAGGCAAAGACCAGTATGAAGCAAAAGTTTCTGTAAGGCAAAAATTAGAACGAAAATGGAAGCAGCTGCATTTCGAAGGCTCTAAAAAGGCAATCAAGCCAAAATACGAAGCCGCGATGATGCTTCTGAAATAGGATGCTTACTGTTTCCCGCACATTTTCTTTACGCCATCCCAGCGCTGGTCGGTGTTCTTCTGGATCTGCTCGATTATGCCGGCGTTCTCTGGCTTGAAGAGGTGCGAGAATCGTCCCTGCAGCTTGAGCCATTCTGCCATCGGCTTCTTGCTCTCGCCAGGATCATAGTTCAGGGTCCAGATATCATTCTCTATCTCAAAGAGCGGCCAGAAGCATGTCTCGACTGCCATCTTCGCTATCTTGATGGTCTGGTTTGATTTGATCTTCCAGCCAGGTATGCATGGGCAGAGGACATTGATGAAGCTCGGCCCTTTTGTGTTGAAAGCCTTTTCAGCCTTTCTCATCAGGTCAGCATAGTTGTGCACGCTTGCCTGGGCCACATAGTTGATGTGATGAGCTGCTATGATGGCAGTCAGGTCTTTCCTGAACTGCTCCTTGCCCTGGTGAGCTTTTCCTACCTGGCTTGTGTTGGTCCATGCGCCGTAGGGAGTGCTGCTGCTTCGCTGGATTCCTGTATTATGGACAACTATTCCGTCAGCTATGAAATTATGCTCTCCCTCAACTCTCAAGTCAAGCGTGGGCTCTTCTTTGACAAGCTTTATAGATATTATCTTCTCTGAGCTGAACCACTCATTATCTGCTAAATAATTCCTTTGTTTTATCTGGGAGAGATATTTCTCTTTGTCCGAGTATTTTTTTCTGCTGAAACAGATATATCCGTAGGTTGAGTCTTCAAGCAGTTCCCTGTAGACACAAAACGTCCCTTTTTTCTTTGTCTGCTGATGGATTTTTCCAACTTGATAATCCATTGTCTGCAAAAGCAGCCTTAATGTCTTCAGCAAATCAATGCTTGCTGATACATACCGGTTGCTCTCTCCTATTCTGTATCCATCCGAGAGCATCAATCCTTTCACAAAGGCTTCTTTTTCTTCATCAGGAAGCGTGAATATCCATGAAGGGATTATCTTATTCTTAGCTCCGCTTCCGAATCCGAGTGATTCTATGAACCTTGCGAGATTAACAGAGTAAATGTAAACATAATTTTTGTCTTTTTCCTTCAGCTCTTTGCCGAATATTTTTTTATAAAGCAAAAGCAGCCTTTTTCTTCCTTCTTTATTTTCAGGCAATGCGAAGCCGATTTCTGTTTTATAAACCCTGATCCAGCCATCTCCAAGATATAATCCTAAGAATTCCAGCAACTCAGGAGAGCTCTTATCAGGCAGCCTGATATCATTAATCTTATTTACCTTATAATCCCCCTTTTGGGAAAGCTTAATTTTTTGGAATGAGTAGCCTAATCCTTTGTCAAGCTTTTTTAAGGTTATTACTTCATTGCCCGCTTTTAGTTCTGCAAGCTTTTTCCATACAAGTGTGTTCTTGCCTGCTTTGCCGTTTCTTTGCACGATAAGGAAAGGATGATTAGATGTTGCTTTTATTGTGTGGTGCAGCGTGCTGAGCTCAAAGACTTCTTTGATGCCATTATCAAACACACCACTGCATTTTTTCAGTACAAGGCTTCCATTTTGTTGATTGAAAGCATAAATCATATCACCTTCTTTTATCTCAGTTATCCTTTTCAAGCCGCGCTCTGTCATGATGAGAGAGTCAAGGCTTAAGCAGTTCATGTACCCCTCATTATCTACACAAACGTAGACGAAGTCATGCCCTCGCTCAAGGGCGCCTGATAGTGATTGGAGCCCGATGTCGTATGTCCCTCCATCGCCGCCGAATGCTATGAACTTGATTTCTTTTGTGATCTTGCCTTTTCTCTTCAATGCCTTGAAAGCAGCCTCTACTCCGCTGATGGTCGCTGCTGCGTTCTCAAAAGCGTTGTGTATCCAGGGGACTCTCCAGGCAGTGTAAGGATAGATGGTGGTGCTCACCTCGAGGCAGCCTGTCGCATTTGCCACGACAATAGGGTTCTTTGTAGCTTTGAGTATCATCCTTGTGGCTATGGGTATTCCGCAGCCAGGGCACATCCTATGGCCTGGCGCTAGCCTCTCTGGCTCCAATGCAAGCTCTCGTATGTTTACCATCGTATTCAGTCCCTGACTCCTATTGTCCTTGTGATCTCTCCAAGCTCTCCTCTCTTCACAGCCTCGAGATCTTCATATATCTTCTTTACTTGGGCAGGATCGAACTCCCTGCCTCCAAGGCCGTAGACATAGTTGATCATGTTAGGCTTCTGCAATTCCTCGTAGAACGCGCTCCTTATCTCATTGAATATCATACTGCCATAGCTTCCCATGCCAGCAGCTCTTTCAAGCACAGCCACAGCCTTGAGATGCTTAAGCTTCTCCACGACCTGCCTGTTGTTGAAAGGCCTGAACACTCTCATCTTCAGCAATCCGACCTTCTCTCCTTTTGCCCTGAGCTCGTCGATGACTGATTTTATTGTGCCTGCGCTGCTGTTGCAGCAGACTATGGCTTTCTCAGCATCATCCATCATGTATCCTTCGAAGAAATCATATTCTTTCCCTGTGATCCTGCCGAATTCATCGAACACCTGCCTTATGACTTCTGCGCTCTTGTCCATGGCATCCATCTGCTGCTTCTTGTGCTCAAAATAATAATCAAACAAGTCCAATGGTCCACAGGTCACTGGATGGTCTACGTCCAGGAGCGGATCTATCGGCTTGTGCTCGCCGACAAAATTCTTGGCAGTCTCATCATCGAGTATATCCACTGTCTCGACAGAATGGCTTGTGATGAATCCATCCTGGCAGACTGCTACCGGCAGCTGCACATCTGGATGCTCTGCAATCCTGACTGCCATGAGAGTATTCTCGTAGGCCTCTTCCCCATTCTCAGAGAATAATTGTATCCAGCCAGAGTCGCGCATGCCCATTGCGTCTGAATGGTCGCAGTGTATGTTTATCGGGGCGCTAAGGGTCCTGTTCACAAGGTTCATGACTATGGGAAGCCTCATGCCCGAGGCTATGTAGACTATCTCCCACATCAGGGCCAGGCCGTTGCTGCTTGTGGCAGTCATGGATCTTGCTCCTGCGGCCTGTGCTCCGACACAGGCGCTCATGGCGCTGTGCTCTGATTCGACTGTTATGAACTCAGTGTCGACTGCTCCGTCAGCCACGAACTGCGAGAAAGCATGCATTATGGGGGTCTGGGGGGTGATAGGATAGGCAGCTACCACATCAGGGTTTATCTGACGCATGGCTTCTGCTGAGCATTCTGAGCCCGTATATGCCTTGCGGATCTTTTGTACCATGGTTATTCCTTTTTCTTTTGGATATCGATTATTTCTTGTCTTCTTCCTTGATCTCCTTCTCTTCCACCATTGTGATGGCCTTGAATGGGCACTCGTCTGCGCATACACCGCAGCCTTTGCAATGGTCAAGGTCTATGCCGCCGTAATTGCCTAGCTTAGGATTGTTGCTTGTACCTTTCTTTCCTTTCTCAGGGCAGTCAACTGAGCCGACCTTTACTGCGCCGTCAGGGCAGACCATCCAACAGATCATGCAGTTGGTGCACTTCTCGATGTCATGCACTGGCCTGAAACTTCTCCAGTCACCTGTCTTGTAGTTTACGCTGTTGCCAGGCTCGATAATCTTTCCGCCAATCGGAATCTCCTTTGAGCTCTTGAGGGCCGGGCTCATAGCGCCACCTCTTTGTATGCCCGCTCAAGGGCTGCTATGTTCTTGTCAGCGATGTCCTTGCCAAGCTTCTTGAGGAAATGAGCATGAGTATAACTCTTCAGGGTCTCGAACTGTATGGACGGGATCGTCTTGGCCATAGCACCAAGCATGGTTGTGTTGGTGACTGGCTTTCCAAGGGTCTCAAGCGAGATCTTCAATGCGTCGATTGCCACGATCCTGCCTTCGAAGCTCAACTTCTTCTTCAGGTCATCTATGCTCTCATTGGTGTTCACGAGTATTATTCCGTTAGGATCGAGGCCGTCAGCCACCTTAACACTATTCATAATAGTAGGATCGACAACCACCACCACGTCAGGATGGGTGATGCCCGAATGGATTGTTATGGGCTTGTCGCTTATGCGCACAAAAGCTTTCACAGGAGCTCCCTGCCTTTCTGCTCCGTACTCTGGGAAGCTCTGGACGTATTTCCCCTGCTCCAGGGCAGCCTCTGCCAGCAGGGCTGCTGCAGTCTTAGCTCCCTGGCCACCTCTGCCATGGAACCTTATCTCAAAGATCTCTTTTGACATGAACTATTAACTCCTTCAGATTAACTGATGATAATGGTATCATCTGATGAGAACATGATTTATATGTTTTTCGCACACTACTTCCATTTTCTGCAAGATTCAGTTCAGTGCGGATTCATATCGGCCGCGCCGGTATCGGAAGGAAATCCTAGTCAGGCGCGCTTGAAAGGAATAAAAGAAAGATAAAAAAAGAAAAATTTCATTCTGCTTACTGATGGTTATCGCAGATGCCGTCATTGTTGGCATCGATGAAGTCGCATGTTCCCTGTCGGCTTCCGCCAATGCCTTGCCTCTGTGAGCCTCTGTTGCTCTGCATGCTGCCGCTTCCCTGCGCAGTGCCAGTGCCTTTTGCCTGGTTGCCCATCTGCTTTCCTTGGCCAAGGCCGAGCTCTGTCCTTATCTCATCAGCTCTCTCAGAGTCGCCTGCCAGCTGCGCATCGTGCATCTCGACATATTTTCCGAAGTTCTCTTCATTGATTGCCTGGAATATCCTTCCTTTTGTCGGGAGGCCATTATCCTGCCTTACCTTCAGCCAGGCATCGTAGTCGCCTGCATCCATTGCCGCTTCCAGCTGCGTGTGCACTGCTTCGTTGTAGTTCGGTCCTGTCACATCAGGGTTTCCTTTGTAAGCTGAGACGCCGACCAGTGCCAAGGCACCGATGAGCAACATCACAGCCATTCCCGCTAACACCTTGTTCTTCATTTCTTTCTCCTCCGTGCCTTTTGAGCACAGGTTACATTAGGATGAAACCATATTACCATGTTCCTGAAACTATCAGCCAGATCTGTGAAACCGATGAAAAACATATAAACCAGGCATGTTTACGCGTCTTCATGAACAAGAAAAGGATTGTGATAGCCTCGCTGATTGTCGTGTCATTCATATTGCTGGTGCTCAGTGTGATACTATACATCGATCGGACAAGGGAGCTGAGGCGCATAGACCCTCTTGAGCTGGAAAGCCTATCCAAGGAGCAGATAATACAGTCAATCTATGAGCGACAGGCTGAAGGGACTCTGCCATTCTTTTATTTCATACCGATATTCGCATTCTTCGGCATAGCCATAGGGGCACTGATGTATTATATCCTGGGTGGCGAGATAGAAAGGAAGGAGAAGATAATAGAATATGATACGAAAGTGATACTGAAGCTCCTGAACCCTGATGAGCGGCGGGTGATTGAGAAGATTGTTGAGAGCCAGGGCAAAGTCCAGCAGATGGAGATCACTTACCTAGAGGGCTTTACCAAGGTGAAATCCCACCGGGTCCTTGAGTCGCTCGTTGGCAAAGGCATACTGTCCAAGGAGAAGATGGGCAAGATGCGGCTCATCAGGATGAACAAGGATTTCTACGATATACTAAAAGAAAGATAAAAGAAAAAAAATAAATAAAAATTTGTAACTTCTTATTTCCATATCCAGCCGAACAACCCTTTGCTCTTCTTCTCCTTCTGGGCTAGCTCGTTGAGCCTGGTCTGCTCCTGCTCCATACTCCGGACCTGCTCCTGCAGCATCGCTTTGGTCTCTTCGCTGCAATCGCACTGCTCCCTGAGCTGATTCAGCTCTTGCAGTTTCTCCTGGTTGGCCTTGACATTGGCTTCAATCTCATCAGCCGCCTTCTTGTCTCCGCCTGCGAAGAACCTTGAGAACGCGCTCCTTGTCTGCACTTTCTCCTCTGCTTTCATGGTATTCTGGACTGAGTTCTCGAAATGCTTGGCTATCTCAGATACCTGAGGGCCGATTCCGCCAATCTCATCCTTCATCTCAAGCAATGCATGGACCGCCAACCTTACCTGGTTTTGGTTCTGCAAGACTTTCTGCTCTTTCTCGCTCTTGCCAGTCATCTCCTGGTCTAGCTCCTGTTGCCTTGTCTGGAGCTTCTCCTCGACGCGAGCTCGCACCTGCTGAGCATTCTCGCTCATCTTGGCGTCTGCTTGGACTTGGTTCTGGGTCTGGATCTGCTGCTCAGCGCCCTTGTTCTGGACAGTCTCCTCGGTCTGGGTTCCTGCGCCTGCTCCAGTGTCCTGGCCAGTCCCGGCTCCAGCTGCTCCTTCATCTGGCTGCACCTGTGGGCCTCCATCGCCGCCTGTTCCTTCTCCGCCTGCAGCAAAGACCAATGAGCTCATCAGCGCCAATGCCAACAAAAAGACAAAATACTTCTTCATAACTACACCTCCTAGTCAATTATATTTGATTATATGCTATTCTAGTCTAATGATATATAAATGTTTTTTTTTTTTTAGGACTCTTCAGAAACATTTATAAACATCCGCCCGCATAGTCAGGGAGATAGTTAGCATCAGGTTTCATGTTAAAAAAAGAGGTGTGGTGTATGGCAGATAAGTCTAATGCTTTAATTCTATGGTTCGATCAATTAGGCATTGAAGATGTCCCATTAGTCGGCGGGAAGAACGCCAGCCTCGGAGAGATGTATTCTAATCTCACTGCGAAGGGAGTGCCAATCCCCAATGGCTTCGCAATCACAGCAAAGGCCTATCATTACATCGTGGAGAAGGCAGGCATCAAGGACCAGATAAGACAGATTCTGACAGGGCTCGACACGAGGAATGTCGTTGACCTTCATGACAAGGGCCATAGGATTAGGGAGCTGATAAGAGGGTCTGAGCTTCCTCCCGACCTGAAGCAGCAGATCAGCGAGGCCTACAGGAACCTTTGCGGCGCATACAGCGCTGAGAAAAAGGATACCGACGTCGCTGTCAGGAGCAGCGCCACAGCAGAGGATCTTCCGGACGCCAGCTTCGCAGGCCAGCAGGAGACATTCCTTAACATACGCGGAGAGACTGCGCTGTTCGAGGCATGCAAGAAATGCTTCGCAAGCCTTTTCACAGACAGGGCCATCAGCTACAGGGTAGACAAGAACTTCGACCACTTCAAGATCGGATTATCCATCGGAGTCCAGAAGATGGTCCGTTCAGACAAGGCATGTTCCGGAGTCATGTTCTCGCTTGACACAGAATCAGGGTTCGAAGATGTTGTGTTGATCAACGCATCCTACGGCCTCGGAGAGAACATAGTCCTCGGCGCAGTCAATCCTGATGAGTATCTTGTGTTCAAGCCTACATTGAAGCAGGGCTTCAGGCCAATCCTGAAAAAGAAGCTCGGCTCTAAAGAGATGATGATGATATATGATGCTTTTGGCGGCAGCAGGAGCACCCAGAACGTCGCGGTCTATGATGCAGACAGGAAAAAATTCTGCCTGGCTGAAGATGAGATACTGCAGTTGGCAAGATGGGCTTGCACCATCGAAGACCATTATTCTGCCAAGGCAGGATATCATAAGCCGATGGACATGGAATGGGCGAAAGACGGCATGACCGGAAAGCTGTTCATTGTCCAGGCAAGGCCTGAGACTGTCAACTCAAGGAAGAACAAGAAGAAGCTGATCAACTATGTCATGAAAGAGAAGGGCCAGGTGCTGGTGACAGGACAGTCTGTCGGAGAGAAGATCGGCGCCGGAAAGGTGCGAGTCATAGAAGATGTCCACAACATCAGCCAATTCAAGGATGGAGAGGTATTGGTGACTGACATGACTGATCCTGACTGGGAGCCAATCATGAAAGTAGCAAGTGCCATCGTCACCAACAGAGGCGGCAGGACTTGCCATGCGGCAATAATCTCCAGAGAGCTCGGGATCCCCTGCATCGTCGGGACAGAGACAGGCTCAAAGAAGCTTTTCACAGGCCAGGATGTCACAGTCGACGCAAGCCAAGGAGAGAAAGGCTATGTCTACTCAGGCATCCTCAAGTTCGAACGGCAGGAGCAGGATCTTGAGAACATACCCAAGACCAAGACCAAGATCTGCATGAACATCGGAAATCCTGAGCAGGCATTCGAGCAGAGCTTCATCCCCAACGAAGGAGTAGGCCTTGCTAGAGAGGAGTTCATAATCAGCAGCGAGATAAGGATTCACCCGCTTGCGCTCATGCACTACAATGAGCTGAAAGACGAAGGAGTCAAGGCAGAGATTGACAAGTTGACTGCAGGATATACTGACAAGACGCTCTACTTCGTTGACAGCCTGGCGCGCGGCGTAGCCATGATAGCCGCGGCTTTCTACCCAAAGAAAGTGATTGTCAGGATGAGTGACTTCAAGTCAAACGAGTACGCCAACCTCGTCGGAGGAAGGCAGTTCGAGCCCCATGAGGAGAACCCGATGATAGGCTGGAGAGGAGCATCAAGATACTACATGGGCAACTACAAGGAAGCCTTTGGCCTTGAGTGCAGGGCTATGCTGAAAGTCAGGAATGAGTTCGGTCTGACTAACTTGGAAATTATGATTCCGTTCCCACGAACCGTGGAAGAGGCAAAGAAATGTGTCGAGGTCATGGCTCAGAACGGGCTGCGGCAAGGAGAGAACGGACTGCGTGTGATCGGTATGTGCGAGATACCTAGCGACGTGATACTGGCTGATGAGTTCCTTGATGTGTTTGACGGCTTTTCCATCGGCAGCAACGACCTGACTCAGTTGACTCTTGGTCTTGACAGGGATTCTGAGCTGGTAAGCTCAGTGTATAATGAGAGGAATCCTGCTGTCAAGAAGCTGATTAAGATGGTGATTGATGTCTGCAACAGGCGCGGAAAATATATCGGGATATGCGGAGAAGCACCAAGCACGTTTTTGGATTTTGCAAAGTTCCTAGTTGAGTGCGGCATACAAAGCATGAGCTTAAACCCAGACTCGATAATAAAAACGACCTTGGCTGTTTCTGAGCTGGAGAAAAGCCTCGGCATCAATCCGTAAAAAAACACAGGACGCACTGGACGAAGCGAAATATTTGGGTGTGACACTGGACATGTTGGCGCGAAGTTTATAAACAAGCCAATCTATCCATTTCTAAAATTAATCAGAAGGTTTCATGATGGAAGAAGATAAAGCTCTCGTGGTGTTCCAAGACAAGAAGATAAGAAGGACTTGGTTCAATGATGAGTGGTGGTTTGTTGCAGTCGACATAATTCGTGTTTTATCAGATTCAAAGGATGCTGAAGGATATTTAAAGGATATGCGAAGGCGTGATGAAGGCTTTGCGCAAGGGTGGGGGCAGATTGCCACCCCCCTTCTGATCGAGACTGCGGGCGGTAAGCAAAGGATTAACTGTGTCTCGACCAAAGGAGCGTTCAGGCTTGTGCAATCAATCCCCTCGAAGAGAGCAGAGCCTTTCAAGCTTTGGCTTGCTCAGGTTGGCTATGAACGAGTGGAAGAAATCCAGAATCCTGAGCTCATCCAGGAAAGGATGAAGAAAATCTATCGTGCCAAAGGCTATTCTGATGAGTGGATAGAGAAGCGAGCAAGGGGAATTGCTGTAAGAAATGAGCTTACAGATGAATGGAAAAATAGGGGTGTTAATGAACAAAAAGAATTCGCCCTCCTCACCGATGAGATAACCGAAGCAACTTTCGGAAAGAAAGTTCACGAATACAAGGATTTCAAAGGCTTGAAAAGAGAGAACTTAAGGGATCACATGGATGACCTTGAGCTCATCCTGACGATGCTTGGAGAGGCGACTACGACAAGGCTCTCAAGAGACCGTGACTCAGAAGGATTTGTAAAGCTGGATGATGATGCGAAAGACGGCGGCGATGTAGCCGGCTCTGCCAGGAAAAACATCGAGAAGAAGCTTGGAAAAAGCGTCGTCTCAAATGAGAACTTCTTAGAAAAGCCTGAAAAGCAGAAAAGGCTTGAGAATAAGAAGAGCGAAAGATAAATTCTCGTTTGGCAGAACTGAACAAAAGAATAAATAATTATTCTCTTCCCTATAATGTTTTCCTTAGCTTTCGTGCTCTCTTCAGGATTATATTCTCGATAGAATCGATCGCGTAAGGATTCAGGCGGTAAAGCCACCAGAGCATCCGATCCTTAAACGGGAATATGATTATCTCCCTGTTCTTCTCTACGCCAATTATTATCTCCTTTGCGCACTTTTCCGGACTCATCATCTTCAGCTTCCTCTTTTCACGGTAAAGTTTTTTCTCGTCGATATTTGCTGCCTTGGCAGGGTCAAGTATGCCCGTATCCACGAAGCCAGGGCAGGCTACGCTCACCTTCACACCATACTCCTTTGCCTCTTCCCTGAGCGAGGTGGAAAGGCCCACAATGGCATGTTTTGTCGTGGCATAGGCTGTGAGCATGGGCGAAGGGATGAGCCCTGTTGCCGAGGCGACATTCACTATGTGCCCGCTTCCCTGCTTTAGCATCTGAGAGTATGCTATTGTCGTCCCATGTATCACGCCGTATAGGTTCACATCTATCATCTTCTTCCAGATGGAGAGATCCATGTCCTTGACTTCGCCTGCGAAGCCGATGCCTGAGTTATTGAACACGAAGTCCAACCTGCCGCATGTCGAGACCGCATACTTCACTGCCTTTCTCACATCTCCCTCTTTTGAGACGTCGACGAGCAGGGCTTTTGCGCTGAGCCCTTTTTTTATGAGCGCTGCCTCCAATGCCTTTGCTCCGGAAAAGTTGATGTCGGCAAGGATTAATTTTGCTCCTCTTTGAGCCAGAAGCTCAGACAATGCTTTTCCGATGCCAGAGGCTGCGCCGGTCACTATGACTATCTTGTCCTTGAAACGATCCATTGATAACCATCATTCGCTCTGCGGTTTAAAAAAGTTGTCTTGCAAAAAGATAGATAATCCTCCAGTCCTTCAGAAATTATTTAAACAACCGCCTGTTTTTCCTTTCTTAGTCGGATTTAAGAGGTGTAATCATGAATGCATTGATAATCTACGCGCATCCGCAGACAGGCGGCTTCTGCGAAGCAATCCTTGAAGAGACGAAAAGCGTCCTTGCCGCGAAAAACATTCATACTGAGATAATCGATCTCTACGCCCTCAATTACAACCCTGTTCTTCTCGAAGATGAGCATTACAGTAGAGGAAACAAAAATATTTCTCAGCAGACAGCATCTTTTCAGGAGATGATAAAAAAATCAGATTATCTGGTTTTCATTTATCCCATTTGGTGGGGAACAATGCCTGCGATTCTCAAGGGCTTTTTTGATAGGACAATGGTAAGCGGCTTTGCTTACACTTATTCTGGAAAAATGCCGCAGGGCCTTTTGAAAGGTAAGAAAGCAGTTGTGATGTTCACTAGCGGCGGACCAGAAATTTATTATAACATCATTAAGCAGGGTAGGTCAAAGAAGCATATAACTAAAGACATACTGGCGTTCTGCGGAGTCAAGGCAAAGGCTTACCAGCTAGGTTCTGCCAACCACTTTGATGATAAGGAAAAAGAAAAAGTGAAAAAGTTTGTGGGAAAAGCGCTGAAGATATGATTTTCATTTAGGGCATTCTCCTTCAGTCCAGTAGGCCACGTTCTCTGCTGCGCAAGCCGAGCACTTGTTGCCGTAGGTCATGGCGCAGGGATACTTGAAGCACTGTATGCTCTCGTCGAACCATCCGCAGACAGGCGCGTATTCCATGGTGCATATCTCTGCCGCCTTCTGTTCGGCTGTGCAGACATGCTTGTCAGATTGTTGGCATTCATGATTCTTACAGACGCAATTGTATGTCGCGCGTTCCCATACAAATTTTCCGCTACAATTTCTATCTACGGTCGCATCTAGGTTGAAACAACCAGCAGCACACTCGCTATTAAATAGCACATTAACGTTTACTTTACAATCACCATCAACATCACAGTATTTTGGGTCTTTCGGGCTTGGACATTCTCCTCTGAAATAAGTCCACTCATCGCACTTTGTTCCGCCAGGGAGCGTGCATACCCCGCTTTGGCTTCCGTCAGCTGCCGTGACTATCCTCAGCTCTCCGCCATTTTCCTCGCAGAATTTTGATGCAGGATTGGCAATCTGTGTGTCGCTATTCTTCTCACACTTCGGAGGCAGCTGGCAGCCGCAGGCATCTTTTCCTCTGTCAACTACAGTCCCATCATTGCACCAGCCTGGCGCAGGAGGGCTGTACACGGGGCAAGTTCCGCACGGCTCATCATATATTATTGTCCAGTTCACAAGCTTCACTGTTGTCGGTTCACCATCACCGGTCTGTATTTTCACATTAAAGCATCCGACGCATCTCAGCGTCTCAACTGAAACAACAGTTACCGGTCTCGCGTTCATCGGCGCAACAACAATCTGCGCAGCCTTCATCTGGCTCTCGTCAAGCTCCCAGGGCCTGATGCAGGCAGTGACGTTCTCGTCCCAGGAGTAGCCTGCTGCTATCAGACAGCCGTGGCTGTCCTTGTCGCTGCCTATAGGCCTCGGCTGAGTCTGGCAGCTAGCCAACAAGAGCGCGAATGCGCTCGCAATCACTAAAATCAATATCATTTCTTTCTTCATGAGCATCACCTTTTCAGGGAGTGGAGATAGTGGGCTATTTAAATATGTTCAAGAGTTTGAGCTGATTTGAAGCTTTAAAGATAACAGCGAATCGTCGCTTGCAAAGATAGACGATTCGCTGGGATGAGTGTGCTCACATTAAGCAAAGGTGTTCCTTTGCATCAGCTTGATAGCTGAAAAGAACGGAGTTTTAGATCCTGCGAGCACACCCATAGTTTTATATACGCGGTTCACATATTTTTCTCCATGGCAAAGAAGATCGGCCTGGTCCTCGGCAGCGGAGGCATGCGGGGGTTGGCTCACATATCTGTGATTGAGTACTTGGTCTCGTTGGGCGTCCATCCTGATTATGTCGCTGGTGCGAGCATTGGATCAATCATAGGCGCATTGTACTGCGCAGGAAAAATGGACGATTTCAAGCGCGACTTCTTCAGCATGACCAAAGCCCAGGTGATAAAATATTTCTATCCCGCCCTTTCGAAGTCAGGCCTTCTCAACGCCGACAAGATAATAGATTATATCAGGGAATATATCCCTGACGATGCATTGATCGAGGACCTGAAGGTCCCCCTGGCAATCGTCGCGACCAATTACTCGACAGGCACGGCAGTCGTCTTCAGGAAGGGAAAGATACTCACGGCAGTCAGGGCGAGCATCTCAATCCCAGGCGTCTTCATCCCCGTGAGCTACAACGGCAGCCTGCTTGTCGACGGAGGAGTGATCAACCCTCTGCCGATCGATGTTGTCAAGGAGATGGGTGCTGAGATAATCATAGCTGTCAATCTGCAGCCAGCGGTCCACAAGAGGAGCGCCCGTGACGCAGAGAAAAACAAAGCATCCGCCTCCAGTGTCTCTCTGCTCAAGCCGAAATACGTCGAGATGATCAAGCGCAGCTGGAAGCTTGACATGAAGAACAACTGGCTCTCTTCGTGGCTGGAGATCCGCGACAAGAAGAAGGATATGAAGAAGAAAGATATGATGCCGAACATGTTCGGCATCATGATGCAGACCATCCAGATATTAATGTATCAGAACACCCAGTTCACACTCATGCACCACAAGCCAGACGTCCTCATAGAGCCTGACCTTTTGGATGTCTCCTGGCTTGATTTCTCCAAGTCAAAGAATGCGCTGGAGGAAGGGGCGAAGGCATGCGAATCTGTCAGAGAGAAGCTGCTCGAGATAAGCCGCGATATAAGATAAGATAATGCATCATCGCCTTCTCTTGACTTCAATCCTGTTCGAACCCATCCCAACATTTAAATATGTTCACCCACCTCCCAGTCTCATGAAGAAAGATCCATTTTTGCTGATCTCGCTCGAGGAGTCTGAGTCAAAGGCATTGGCGCAGGTGATAAGCAATGACACCGCCAGGAAGATCCTTGACCTGCTGAGCAAGGAAGAGTCAGCGACCGAGACTGACATCGCCAAGAAGCTGAAGGTGCCCTTGAGCACGGTTCATTATAATCTCCAGGCGCTTGTCAAGGCAAACCTTGTTGTGGCCGAAGAGTTCCATTATTCTGAGAAAGGCAAGGAAGTCTTGCATTATAGCCTGGCCAACAAGCTGATAATCATCGCCCAGAGGAAGACGAGCGTTGAA
>JAZDMG010000030.1:0-65746 GCA_043801165.1 archaeon | reverse complement strand
TACGGCACCTTAGCTTCAATAGAAAGCTGCCTCATAGGCATTTCATTTCCTGTGTTCTTCCCTAATATTTGGATCAACTTAAACAAATTAACCATTTATGGTTAACATTAACCATATTTGGTATATAAATGTTTCGCTAAACAAAAGAGATCAAGAGGAGTATCAGTATCACCCTATCGAAGAAAGGATTCTTGTCAAAAAGAGCTACAATTCAAGTGGGACTTTGGTTGAGACGATCTATTACTGGAGCCAAAACTTCATCACGGTGGTTAATGCCTCGGGGAGCTTCAACTTCACTTATGTTTATCATAATGGCGACTTAGTCGCTCAACAAAACCCGGATGGGTCTAAATTGTTCGTTTTAGGTGACAATAAAGGCTCGACGTCGGTAATCTTGAATTCAAGCGGTTCTGTTCTTGAAAGAACAACTTACAGCCCGACAGGCGAAGTTTTGAGTGGCGGTAGGTTAAACCGCTACGGCTACGAGGGTAAAGAACAAGAAATGGGCTTTGGAGAAATCCCAACTGATGGACTGGTGAGCTATTACGCTCTCGAGGGTGGAGCATTTGATGACGGAAAGGGCAATCAAGGCTCTATTGTTAACGCCACTTTAACATCAGGCAAAGTTAGGGATGGGTACCGTTTCGACGGCTATGGTGATTATGTCAAAGTAAATGATAGTAATTCGTTGGATTTGACTAATAGCTTCACGATAAGTGCTTGGATTTATCCTGCTGAGACGCAGCAGGGGTACGTTGTTTGTAAGTATGGGGCATATATGATTCAGTTCCAGGGCGTTAATACCAGTCAAGGTGGTATATGGATTAATGGCACCTGGACTGCTCTTGTAAGCACAACTTCCTTCTTGAACGAATGGACTCATGTTGTGTTCACATATAACGGCACCAGAGCCATCATTTACAAAAACGGGGCTCAGACAGGAAGCGCAAGCACCACTTCATTAGCTGATATCA
The DNA here is from genome assembly GCA_043801165.1 of archaeon. Lineage (GTDB taxonomy): Archaea > Nanobdellota > Nanobdellia > Woesearchaeales > SM23-78 > SM23-78. Next base: position 64,772 of record JAZDMG010000030.1, on the reverse strand, counting down.
ACACAAAAGACCTTTACATCGGGGCCAAAAACTCAACAGATAGGACGAGAGACTTTAATGGTTCTATCGATGAGGTTGGGGTTTGGAATAGAGCTTTATCGTCGACAGAAGTTGCTGACCTGTACAACTATGGAAGTCAGTTTGAAAGTGGTTTTAGAAGCACGGACTTCGAAGCAAGAAGATACAATCCTAATATGGGAATCTTTGAGCAGCCGGACACCATTATCGCTAATCCGTATAATCCTCAAGCTCTGAATCATTATATGTTCGAGTTCGGAAATACTTACAATCATAAAGATGAAACTGGACATAACGCATTATTGTTCCTAGGAGCAGCAGCGTTGTTAATAGATGCTACGATTTATTGGATTTCCACACCTATTGATTATGATAATCCTGATTGGGGTGGAAGATTAGAGAGAGGATTAGCGCACGGAGCCGTAGCAGCTGGCGTAACTGTATTAACTGCTCCTATCGGCATGAGTGGAGGTGCTTTACGAATAGTCGGACCCACTCTAGGTTCAGTGGCTAAAGGCGTAGTTGCTGGTATCGGGGCTGATTTGTGGATTAACAATATTGAGGGAACAAAAACAAACCCTCAAGAAATTACAATTGCCGGAGCGACTGGTGGTTTATCATCTTTAATACCCGGTAGTGCTGGCGAAGGACAGTATGTCGCTACCAAAAGTTTCTTTAGTCTACAGAATTATAAGATGTTAGCTGACGTTGTTACCAGTACTGCTGCTTCTTACGGACTCGTTGCGGCATTTAATGCTGGATTGAATTTGCTTTTGAATCAAAAATCAAAGAGTGGCGGGTCTTCATCAGGTAAGAGTTCTGGCAGTAGTGGAGGAAGTTATTATATTGGCAATGTAAAAGTGACTCCCAAAGCTCAAAGTTCATACAGCAACGTCAGAAGTTACTTGGGACAATAACATTTTTATAGTTTAAAGAACAGGCAGATATTATGGCTAAGAAAAAGAAGTTTAATTGGAAAATATTTGGTTTTGGAGTATTGTATCTTCTTTTAATAATCCCCATCGGGTGGTTAGTTTTTTATATTAAGCCGCACATAGGCGACATGGGCAAATTCATAAGCATATTCATCGTGTTTATCTACATATTTACTCCTCTTTACATTCTTGACCATGATAATAAGAAGAAAAAAAGGAATAGAGGCTGAAAATGTCTCTTCTTGCTTTTCAAAAAATATTGGAAGCGTTTGATAGAACACCAGATGAGTTTGTGAAGGATTTTCCTCACGTAATAATCGGTATTTTGCTTATTCTTGGTGCCTTAATCTTGTATTTTTTCATAGGAATGAATTCGTTTGCTCGTTCTTTCCTGTATGCGGGCATCATACTTGCTGTTTTAGGACTTGTATTTCCCCTAAACAGAAGAGAATAGTTTTTCTTCTACATATTGTTGCTTTCGTCGGTGACCCCCAGGATTCCGGCCAGAATTGTGCCGAATTCGGCGTTTTGTGGCGGTTTGTCCCCCACTCTGTTTGCCCGGATAAACAAAGTTTCTAAGAACCTACTTGCGGAGAAACGATGCTGAACGCTTGCCCAGCAATCCGCCAATCCCGATGAAAAGCTTCACTTCGTCGAGAGTTATCACCCGCAAAATAAACAGTGTCGCGGCATAGACGACCAATCCGATGACCAGCACTGCTCCAGAAGAAAGATAGGTCGCGTAGGCTGAGAATGATGTGCTCGCAAGGATGCCTGACAGCGAAAGGCTTCGCTTCAGTAAATAGATCACTGCGACAAATACCAGGGATGATAACAAAACCCTTAACATCTTCTCGAACCTGAAGCCGACGTTCTTCCTGGTGAGGATGTACGACCAGACCAGCATCATCAGGTAGCTCAGGGTCGTAACGACAGCAGATCCCTCGATGCCGAACTTTGGTATCACCAGTATGTTGCCGACAGCGTTGAAGATGGCAGCAGCCACTGTAATCTTGGTTATATCCCTCGGCCTTCCTATGCCGTTAAGCAGAGAATAATTGACCTGCGCCAACGATAAAAATATGACTCCGATGGAAAGTATCCTCATGGCCATGGCTCCCATAACGAATGTCTCTCCGAAAAGCACACGCAGTATCGTCTCAGAGAAAAACAGCGTAGCTATCACGAATGGCAGTATCAATACAAGGGAATAACGGTATATCATTGCCAGCGCCTGGTTCAGCCGGGCATGGTCTTTCTTAGCCCATAGCTCTGCGGCCATCGGGAAGAATACAGCAGCCACTGTGACTCCGAAATAGTTCAGCATGATGACCGTCGGAAGTATGGCGTTGTATATCCCGACCACAGAGAGAGGGACAAAATATGTGAGTATCAAAGTATTGATGTAGCCGATGACTGTGCCGGCCAACACAGTGAACATGTTAGGTAATGCAAAGCCTGTCATCTCAGCCAGCAATAGCTTATCTCGCCCAAGCACCACTGGGTGAATATTCCTGACACGCCTATAGATTGGATAGGCGAAGATGGCTATCACCAGGACAACTCCCAGCAGATAGGCTATGCCTGGCATTATGCTCCCTCGCATCCCGAGAAGGATAAGTGCGACGCAGAACACAAGGAACATCGCCTTGCTCATGAAATAGAAGAACCCGTAGCTGAACATGTCCTGCAGCCCCTGCAGTATGCTCTGCATCAGATTAAGAATGTTATTCAGCAGGAGTATGAAGACGAATACTATTATCAGCTCCTTGGCAGAGCTCACCTTGAAATAATTGGTTGACAAGAATCCTGAGGCAAGGAACAGCAGCACGCAGAAGATCAAAGTCAACCCTGTCGTCACCCAGAACACGTTGAATATCGCCTTGATGATGGATTTCTTCTTGTTCTTGCTCAGCAAATCAGGGATGAACTTCACGAGCGAAGAGCCATAGCCCAGGTCTGTGAATACGCAGATGAACATGAACAACGCGAACACCGAGTAGAAAAGCCCGAAGTCATCGGGCGAAAGAGTCCTCGCCAGCACCAGCCTTGTGAAATATCCTGCAAGATATGCCAGCAGCGTGAACAGCGCGACGACAAAAGTCCCTTTGGCTCCTCTCTCAAAATAATTGGTCATTTCCTGCGCTCCAATAAGAATCCATCGGCATCAAAGCCGCATCATACCTTATAATAACTCCTGTACCACTCGACGAACAGGCGTATCCCTTCCTCGATCTTGGTGCTTGGCTCGAATCCCAGCAGCTTCCTTGCCTTTGATATGTCTGCCATGGTGACAAGCACATCGCCTGGCTGCATCGGCATCATCTTCCTCTCGGCCTTCTTGCCAAGGGCTTTCTCGATGCAGGAGATGAACCTGTCAAGCTCAACAGGATCATCACCGCCAAGGTTTATTATCTCATAGGGGAACGGCCTGTCGATAGCTGATACCACTCCCTTGACAATGTCTGTTATGAATGTGAAATCCCTCTTCATCTTTCCGTGGTTGAAGACTTCTATGGGCTTTCCTGCCAGTATGTTCTTGACGAACTTAAAGCCGGCCATGTCAGGCCTTCCCCAGGGTCCGTAGACTGTGAAGAATCTCAGGCCAGTACAATTTATTCCATAGAGATGATGATAGGTATAAGCCATGAGCTCGCATGATTTCTTTGTCGCTGCGTAGAGCGAGATAGGGTTGTCGACAGGATCATCCTCTGAGAAAGGAACCTTCTTGCTGTTGCCGTAGACAGAGCTGCTCGATGCGAACACAAAATCCTTAACCTTGTGATGGCGGGCCATCTCCAGCAGCACCAATGTTCCGAGGATGTTTGACCTCTCGTACACAAGAGGGTTCTCAAGAGAATATCTTACTCCTGCCTGGGCGCCAAGATGGCATATCTTGTCGAAGCTGTGCTCCTTGAAGAGCTTCTCCATCTTGGCCTTGTCAGAGAAATCTGCCTTTATGACCTTGATGTTCCTGAGCTTCTTCAGCTCAGCAGCCCTTGCCTTCTTCAGCTCAACTTCATAATAATCATCGAAATCGTCGACGACAACCACGTCATCGCCGCGCTCGGCCAATGCCTTTGCTACATGGAAGCCGATGAAACCTGCTCCGCCAGTGACTAGTATCTTCATCTTGTCGCCTCACTCATCGCCGTTCGCTGACCTTCCGATGCCAGCATAGCTGAACCCGAGCCTCTTCATCTCAGTAGGGTCGTAGATGTTCCTTCCGTCGATGATTATCGCCTTCTTCATGCTCTCCTTTATCTTGCCGAAGTCAGGCTCGCGGAACTCATCCCATTCAGTAAGAATAATCAAGGCGTCTGCGCCCTGCACTGCATCAAAGGCAGTGGCAGCGAATGATACTCCTTTCTTGAAAAACTGCTTGGAATTATTTACAGCCTCAGGATCATAGGCTACGACATTAGCATATTCCTTGATGAGCTGGTCAATCACAGTGAGGCTTGGCGCCTCCCTGATGTCGTCAGTCCTTGGCTTGAACGAAAGGCCCCAGATCGCTATCTTCTTGCCCTCGAGCTTTGGCAGGAATCTCTTGAGCTTAGGGACAATGCTCCTCTTCTGGCGCTCATTGATGTAATCGACGGTCCTCATCAGGTTGGATGAGAAGCCGTACTGCTCCAGCATATGGGCCATGGCCTTGACATCCTTTGGGAAGCAGCTGCCTCCATAGCCACAGCCTGCCTGCAGGAACCTAGGCCCTATCCTTGAGTCAAGCCCCATGCCCTTAGCCACTTCCTTTATGTCAGCCCCTACCTCTTCGCAGAGGAAGCTCAGCTCGTTCATGAAGCTGATCCTTGTGGCCAGCATCGCGTTGCTGGCGTATTTTATCAGCTCAGCATTCTTCTCAGTGGTGAACATTATCGGCTTGTTGAGCCTGCTTATGGACCTGTAGAGCTTTGAAAGCAGCTCCTTTGCCTTCTCGCTGCTGGTGCCTATGATTATCCTGTCAGGGTTCTGGAAGTCCTTGACAGCAGCGCCCTCCTTGAGGAACTCAGGGTTGCTGACGACGTCAAAAGATATCTTCTTCTTGCGCTTCTTCAGCTCGTCCTCGATTATGCGCCTCACATTCTCAGCTGTGCCGACAGGCACTGTGCTCTTGTTGATTATGACCTTGTAATCATCGATGTGCTTGCCGATGGTCTCGGCAGCAGAGTGTATGAATGCCATGTCAGCCTCGCCATTGCTCTTGGGAGGGGTGCCTACGCAGATGAAGATTATCTCAGCCTCCTTGACAGACTTCTCGTAGTCAGAGGTGAACTTCAGCCTGCCTTGCTTCAGGTTCCTCTCCACAAGCTCCTTGAGGCCTGGCTCGTATATCGGTATGATGCCTTCGCTGAGGCTCTTGATCTTCTTCTCATCGATGTCAAGGCAGGTGACATCGTTGCCCAGGTCTGCGAAGCAGGTGCCTGAGACCAATCCTACATATCCTGATCCTATGAATAAAAGCTTCATGATGATACCTCCTTTAAGGCGCCAGCCAATAGGCGACGGCTACAGCAGATGAGTTATTCAGGGGCTTTTTTAAAGGTTATGAATCCCTCCCTCATCCCCGGGCTGCCGTCGGTGAGGGAAACCTTTTTAAAGGGCTGATAGTTCCTCACCTATGGACGGTCATAGCTACGTTGTTACACCTGTTCCCATTTCGAACACAGAAGTTAAGAACGTATACGTTCCGACCGGTACTGCACTCACGTGTGGGAAAATCGGGAAGCTGTCCAACTTATTTTTCTAATGGATAGATTCAAAGCACAGTTATCTCTATCTTGTTCTTGGATTTGTCCGCCTTCACACCGAGTTCTATGCCTTTTGCATCCAGATTGAAGACTTGCACTATGTCTCTTGGAAAAATCATCCCGTAGCTGTGGCCTATCTTAATCGGTGTTTTCTTGTATTCTTCTTTGAGCCTTTTCTGGTCAAGCGCTACGAGCGCAGCATGAAACTGCTTCTCATCAAATACTTTGTCACCGCATTTTGGGCATTTGAAGCCTTCCAGCTTCAGGCCCTTAGCTCTTATCTGAGCCGACTCTAGTCCTACCCCGCAAAAGACACATCTTAATTTGTTTGGTTTCATTCTCTTCCTCGCTTTAAAATGACTGATTCAACCCTGAAGACATCGGTTCTTTTGTTCTCAAATCCGTAAACAAAAAAGCAGATATTATCGTCATAGTACCTATAATAAACCTTGTTGACTCTTGATTTTACCGTACTTGAATGATTCCCTTGAAGCACAGCATCAAATACTCTTTTTTCCGCTTCCTCAAGGCAAAGATTAAACTCTGAGCTTCGCTGCGTAAATCTTTTCCATCCGTGAGAGGAAAAAACAATTCTTAGCAAGCAATGCACCTCTAATAATGTTTAACTTATTTATATAACTTTCTATTTAACAAAAAGTTTAACATATTATGATAAGAAAAATCAAAAAATAAAGGGCCATCGGCCCTTCAAAGAACTCACTTCAGCTTCCTGACCAGCTCAAGCCCGTCCTCGATCATCAGCTCGTCCTCTTCAAGGGGCTCCTCTGTCACCTTGACAGTGTTCGCCAATATCGCCTGGTAGTATTCTATCGGCTTGACATTGGTTATCACCGTCTGCTGTATGATGTACCTGCCGTTCTTGCTGGTCTTCATCCTGCTCTGGATTATCGGCATCTTCCTGAGCTGGTCTTCTTTCTTGCTGCTTAATCCCATATTTGCACCTCGTTGGTTGTTGGAAAGGGTTCCTCGCAGAGGAATAAATAATGCTATGGCTGAGCGAGAGAGAAAATTCCGCCAGGATTGCCAATCTTTCGGAAATCAACAACGCCCATACTCTGATAATGGCCGTATCAATCAGAGTATCCTGATCTCGGCGGCAAGAAGAAGCTTAAAAAGGCAGGTTATCCTGTCTTCAGCCTGGTTGATTTCAAGGGAGAATGATTATTTCTTTTCTAAAGGCACAACTGCTCTTCCGCTGAAAGCTTGCAGGAGATTCCGTTCGGTTCTTTTTCCTAAATCAGCAAGTACGAGATCCACCAAGCGATACGAACCTTTGACCTGGTCAGGCGTTCCTGCGAATTTAAAGAAACCGGCTATCGCTTTCAGGAAATCACTCTCGTTTGGCGCTTCTACAAATAAAGAATAATCGCGGCCATAATCATTTAATGATATCTTAACAGCCAGATTGGCTACATCCGGATTGTCTAAAGATACTGCCTCCTGCCCACTAACTATTGTTTCAAGCAACTCATTCTTAATCTTAGCTTGTTTATAATCTAAGTTATATTGTTGCGAAAAATATGTTATTAATGTGGAAACCATAGAGAAAAAGAATGCAGGATAATTTATAAAAGCTTTGTTTTTTTCACTCTAGAGAGATAAAAGCAGCACGGTCAACATTTAACGTCGTCAGTTTAGCTCTATCACGATTTTTCCTTTCTTCTCATCAAGCTCCTTGACCAGCTTGTGGTCCTTGTATCTCTTCTTCAGCTCTTCCCAGCCGAGCTTCTTCCTGTCAGAATTGAACTGCTCCAGCAGCTCCTTTATCTCCTGGTAATGCTCATAGATGACCTCTCCTGAGCGCTGGTTCTCGACGATGCCTTTCTCAAGCTCTGCGAGACGCTCCTGCTGCTTCTCGATGACCACGCGGACCTTATCATGCTTGGTCTTCTTCTCTTTCTGCTCCTTCTGCTCGGTCGCAGAGACGACCTTGTCAGAGAGCACAGAGTCAAGCGCTGAGTTGAAGCTCTCGAAATCCGTCCTCTCATGCTGCGCATGGAGCATCATCTCAAAGGGCACTATCTCACCATCGACAAGGTTGGCCTTTATCTTCTCATCCAGCAACTTCTTCAGCTCATTGTAGAGAGTCATCAGCTTCTCCTCGCTGAACTGCTTCCTTGACTTGTCAATCCCTGCCCGCAGGCAGAGCTCCTCTGCATATAATCCTCCAAGCCCGAGCTCTATGGCCAATATCTTGACTATCGAATCAAGGGCAGACGATGTTATTATCTTGTTGAAATCAGGTGCGCTGATCCCGAGAGTATTGACCTGTTCAGGAGGATACTCATATATGGTCCCTCCACGGACAGTCCTAGATTCCCAGTTCTGGGACTCAAGAAGGCCTTTTATGCGCCTGTTCTCTTCGACAAGGATTATGTTGCCTTTGCTGAAGAGCTCGCACACAAGGATCGAGTCTCCCTCCTTCGTGTCGAAGACGATCTCAAGGATTCGCTCGAATCCGTGCTGGCGAATCTCCTTGATCCTTGAGTTGCCGAGATGCTTCCTCAGGAATACGCAGAAGCCAGGCGGAGTGTCAGGGAATGCCTGTTTTGACTCTGTCAAGTAGACGACGCCCGGCAGCTTTATCCTCAGCATGCTCTTGCCAGAGCCTGTCTTGTGGAAGACGAAAAGGAATTCTTTCTTGTCATCGGCCTGCTCAAAGATCTTGTCAATCCTGGCGCTGACCAGCTGCTGCAGCTCTTTCACAAGGTAATGCAGCTCCAAGGATGTTATTTCCTGTTTCATATTGGAAGCCAAGTTATCCCCTTTCAGATATAAAGTTTCCGTTTAGGAAACAGAATAATTATAAATGACATTCTCCAAGACAGGATAAAGCTAGCATAAATGCTTCCAAAGGGATATATGACGGGCAAGAGAAGAGAAAAGCAAGAGGGATTGCAGGCCCTGCTGATGGTGGTAGCTGTAGCGCTGGTTGCAATAATAGCTATGATTTATAGTTCAGGAAGCATTCTTGGACGCGCTCCTATCAAGGATTATTCTAACGAGAACAGAGCAGGGCTTGCGACTGCTTCACCTACTTACACAATAAATGTCGACACGACCAAGGTCATCGCCCAGATCGATAACAAGCTTTACGGCCAGAACATATTCATGGGACCGATGTCAATGCTGGTGTTTATGGAAGATATAAATGATTACGACAATTCAAGATTGACAGCGCTTACTGACGCGATAAACCCAGGAGTGTTGAGGTATCCTGGAGGCGTACATAGCGACTTTTTCTATTGGGCCAGGCGCCAGCCTAACAATTGGGTCAAGTATAGGTATACCTGGGAAACCATAAACAGCACATCAATAGATAACGGCAGAGTAAAGGTTGTCGGAGATGCGAAAACCGATTATTACTTTGTAAGACAATTCCTGAATCCTTCTGATCTCACGCCAGGAGTTAAATATAATTTATCAGCCAATGTTGAAGGCTGGAGCATCTCTCTCTCACAGGAATCATGGCACGTAAAAGGTCTTCAAATCATTATTTATTATAGTGACGGCACAACAAGTTCGGCGTCCAAGATATATGTCGGCAACGGAACAACTCCCAATCGCAAGATGTCAAATAACTTTACTTACAGCCCGACCGCTGGCAAGACAGTCAAATGGATCGAATTGCGCGCAGGGCTTCAATACGGAACAGGCACAATATTAGTGGACAATATCAGCCTTGTGAATGTCCAAGGAGGAAATGAGCTGGTTTCAGACGGAGGATTCTCTGGTGTCTGGTGGCCTCCAGCGCCTTACCTAGACATAATAACTCCTTCTGATATTGATGCTTTCATGAGATTCGCAAGAGCCGTGGACGCAGAGCCAATGATAACCATCAACGTCGGCGCCTATCCTTGGGGAGATTCAAGAGATGCTGAAAATCGGCAAAGGCAGGCAGACCTGGTCAAGTACATGAACATAGAGAAGGGCTATGATGTGAAATACTGGCAGATGGGGAATGAGCCTGAAGTATGGAGGTACAGATGGATAGAAAGGCTGGGAAAGAACCCGACCGAGAATGATTCGCAAAAATATGCTGCCCGTTTCGGGGAATATTACTCTGCTATAAAAGCAGTCGACTCCAGCATAGAGGTGCTTTCACCCGGCTCCTTAGTGGATGAATTGACATCGGCTTTAATGAGCAATCAAAGGTCTAAAGTCAATATTCTCGATGTTCATCATTATCGTTTTAGTGCGGAACCGACTGACGTCATCAATCAATTGTTAAAATTTGATGGCGATGAGAATTATACTTATCTAAACTATGAAACTGATCTTAAGGGGTTTGAAATTAGGTTGGATTCATTAAAATCATTGGCCAATACTTATAATAGTAATGCCAAGCTTTCGCTGAGCGAATACGGTGCGTGCGGCTCCCAATGCCCGACGATAAACGGTGCTTTTGCAGACGCCATATGGACAGCCAATATGCTGGGGATGATGGCAAATCACGACGTGGAACTATCAACCAGGTGGTGGCTGTTCGGTGACATCGGCGGCATGATCACCAGCAAGAATAAGCCCCGCTCGCCCTACTATACTTTTTTCCTGTTCGCAAACCATTACGGCACTAAAGTATTGAATCTGACCGCCTCCTTTTCTCCATATGAACTGAACGTTTCTGCGTTCAGCTCAAAATCAGACGACGGCAACAAGATTTATCTGCTGATTGTGAACAGAGGACCTGCAAACAAGGCATTATCAATAAATCTTAACGGTTTCAATAGACCAAATCTTAAAGGCGAAGCCTATTTATTGACTGCTCCAAGGCTCAACGACACCGAAGGAGCGAATATCAACGGTGTCCAGATAAATCCAGATAATGTGACGAGCTCCATCGCTGCGATACAACCGGTGACTTTCGATATAACAGGTCAATCATTCATATATACATTCCCGGCCTATTCCGTAACCGCTATTGAAGTTTCTACGAAGACAGACTGCACTAATGGTCAGACAAGGAATTGCACAGCAACGAATAGCTGCGCAGGCACTCAGACCTGCTCGGCAGGAGTCTGGGGAGCTTGTATTTCCAACCAGAATTATTGCGACAGCAATTGCGACGGCACTCCAGAGACATGCAGCAGCACTCCTTGCGCTGCGTGCGGTTGCGTGAGCGGCTCAAAAGCCAGCTGCTATACCGGAGCCACGGGCACACTGAATATTGGCTTGTGTCACAATGGTACCAAGACATGCATTGCCGGCGTCTGGGACTCATGCGTCGGACAAGTGACTCCTGTGACTGATATCTGTGATAATCTGGATAATGATTGTGATGGAACAAAGGATGAGGGCCTGTTTAATTCTACTGGTTGTTTGCAATTAGGATTGTGTTCTGGAAGCAACAAGACATGCACAGCAGGAGGGTGGGGTGCTTGTTCGAAGCTTCCTCAGGCTGAGGTTTGCGATAATCTGGATAATGATTGTGATAGTGTTAAGGATGAGAGCCTATTCAACATAACAGGATGCAACCAAATCGGAGTTTGTCTTGGCAGCAACAAGACTTGCGCTGCAGGAGTCTGGGGTATCTGCTCTAAGCTGCCTCAGACCGAGACATGCGACAACAAAGACAACAACTGCGATGGTAGCGTCGACGAAAGCTGCGCATGTACCGATGGCGCTACAAAAACTTGCGGTAGCAACATAGGCGAGTGCAGGAATGGAACACAAACATGCATCTCAGGAACATGGGGAACGTGCGTAGGGTCAAAAGACTCGGCCAACGAACTATGTGATAACCTAGACAACGACTGCGACGGCGCCACCGATGAAATCTTCACTAACAAGAATCAAGCATGCAGCATAGGGATTGGAGAATGCAGAAGTGCAGGAATCTATATCTGCGCACAAAACAAAACCGGCACTGTTTGCGATGCCACGGTAATCAACCCTTCTATCGAGGTGTGCGATGCAGGCCTTCTGGACGAGGATTGCGATGGAACATCCAATGAGAACTGCGCATGCACAACAGGACAGAAAAGAACATGCGGGAGCAGCATAGGAACCTGCAAACCAGGAAACCAAACTTGTACGGCAGGACAATGGGGTTCCTGCATCGGCGAAGTGACTCCCGCGGACGAAACCTGCGACAGCAAAGACAACAACTGCGACGGAACAACAGATGAAGGATGCACATGCACCGCAGGGATTGAAAGGAGCTGTGAAACCCAAGAAGGATGCCTAGGAATCCAGAATTGCACTGAGGGAGTGTGGGTTGATTGCATGATCAAAGGATACTACTGCGACTCTGACTGCGACGGAGAGCTGGAGTGCAGCAGCACCGATTGCGATGAATGCGCTGAAGAATGCAATGAGACCATGGCTTGCGGAGAATACGGCGAATGCATAAATAAAGTCAAGACAAGGACATGCACAATCACCAACTGCACAGCAGAATACGAAATAACAACTGCAGCATCATGCGGAAGCACAGGCGGCGGAGGAGGCGGTGGCAGTGGTGGAGGAGGATGGGTTGAACCTGAGCCAGAACCGACAGCACCTGAAGAGCCGGTGACAGAGGGATATGATAGCAGCACAGCACTCAATCCTATAGAAACCACTGAAGCTAGCGCAGAGATTTCTTCGCAGCAGGGCGATGGAACGGCGTACGGGGAAGAGGCGGCAGAGAGAACATCCGCTGAGGAAACAGTAACTGGGACTGGTGAAGCGGGCAAAGCAGGAATCCTTCCAGTAATACTAATAATACTTGCGGGAATAATACTCCTAGGGGGGATTGCGGCATCAACCATGATTATCATCCCAAAAATGAGGAACCACGAATCCCTTGTCACATACACCCGCTATCAGCTGAAGAAAAAATACACGAAAGAACAGATAATCAGTGACCTCACAAGCAAGAACATACCAAGAAAAGAGATTGAATCTGTGTTAAAGGAAGCGATGATAGACAACTACTACTCAGACCAAAAAGCAGCCGGAAAGACAAAAGAGCAGGTGGAGCAGGATCTGGAAAGAGCAGGATGGGACGAGAAGACAGTCAAGAAAGACCTGAAGAAGGAAAAGTGAAAATTAAACAGAGTTTCTTAAGCCGCAACATTTATATACTGATTAATATCTATCTGTTATCAATCAGTATCAATCTGTGATTGACATGAACAAAACAAAGAAGAAACCGACCAAGGCCAAACATATTCCCTCGCCCAGGCTCAGCACCATCAGGATGGTGGAAGATGCTTTGGAGAACATGGATGACAGTATCATCAAGGTCTCTAAGCTGAAGAAGATCCTTCCAAAGCAGGTCAACCATAACACGTTGATAGAAGTCCTTGATTATCTTGAGAAGAGCAATAAGATACTTTTCAGTGTGAAAGGGATTGTCTGGCTTGTGAATGACAGTCCTAAATGGAAAGAGGCAATCCGAAAATCCCACAACTACGATGACATTATCGCGGATTTAAAGAGGAGAGGCTTATTAAAGACTGATTCTTAACCTCGATAATGAATGTTAAGATTGATTTTTCAGATGAAGCAAAGAAAGTGTTCGATTTCATCGCAGAGAAATCCCTATCATCCAAAAAGGAAAGGATGCTCTTTGATGCAATAAGAGAAAAAATCGAGCTAATCAAGCTAGACCGGCATTATGGAGTCAATATTCCTAAGAAGCTGATACCAGAATTCTACAAAGAAGTTTATAACGCAAAAAACCTGTTCAGAATCGAGCTTCCGTTGTTCTGGAGAATGCTCTATTCAGTGGGTGAAGGAGAAAATAGAATCGAGATTATCGCTCTAATAGTTGAGATAATAAATCACAAGAAATACAACAAACGATTCGGCTACAGGAAACATTGATAATCTTCAATTCTACTTGACAGTGACCGATTTGGCCAAGTTTCTCGGCTTGTCTATCGGCCTTCCCAGCGCATCTGCGACATAATAAGCTATGAACTGCCCTGCTACCGCGGCAAGTATCCCGAACTTGCCATCGTTGCCTGTGTTGACCGTTATTGTGTTGTCCTCTTTGACCTCTTTGTTATTGGTGATGACTATTATCTTCGCCCCTCGAGCCTCAACCTCTCTTGTGTTCGAGATCATGTCAGGGTCAGAATTATTTATCAGGCTTATCACAGGTGTGCCTTTCTCAATCAACGCCATAGTCCCGTGCTTCAGCTCTCCGCCCATCATGCCTTCTGCGTGGATGTAACTTATCTCCTTTATCTTCAGGGCTATCTCCCTCGCGATAGGATAAGTCAATCCTCTGCCGATGATGTAGGCATCCTTTGAGCTTGCCATGCCTTCGGCTATCTGCTTTATCCTCTCTTTCTGCCCGATCAAATCCTTTATCTTGTCAGCAAGATTGGTCAGGTTCACCTTGTAGCCGAACTCCTGGGCAATCCTCAGCAGCAGTGTCGCCTGGTTCACGAATGCCTTTGTGCTTGCCACACAGACTTCCTGGCCTGCGACGATGTTCAAGGAGAGCTCTCCCATGCGCTGTATCGTTGAATAAGGCACATTGACGATGCTGGCAATCCTTGCCTTGCGCTCCTTGGCGTATTTCAGGGCGTCGATGACGTCCATTGTCTCTCCGCTCTGGCTCAGTGCGATGACAAGTGTATGCTCGTCGATATTAGCGAAATGCCTGAACTCGGAGGCGATCAATGTCTGGGTCTCCACTCCTGCCTTGTGCAGGTAATAGGCGCCTAGCAATGATGCATGGTATGATGTTCCTGATGCTGCGAAGATTATCTTCTTGGTCTTCTTTATCAGGCCTATCAGCCTGTCGAATTCTTTCTTCTGGTCATTGTCAAGGGAGAATAGCAGTCTTTTCACGACAGCAGGCTCTTCCTCGATCTCCTTGAGCATGTAGTGCTTGTACTCTTTTTTCTGGGATTCCTCCTGCTTCCAGATGAATTTCTTGATCTCTTTGCCTTTCTTCTTCCCGTTCTTGTCAAAGAATTCATAGCCGTCATCCTTGACAACTGCGAACTCATCGTTCTCAAAGAATATCGCCTTGTCTGTCTTGTCTGAGAAAGCATATATGTCTGAGGCGAGCATATGCATCCCGTCGCAAAGCCCCAGCACCAGCGGAGAATCCCTCTTCAACGCATATATCTCATCATGGCCTTTGACCATCAGCAGGATCGCGAAAGTCCCCTCTGCTTCCCTGAAGAACCTGATTATTATCTTCTTGACATCAGCCTCTGAGGCTGAGTGCTTGAGGTTCTCCTCAAAATAATGGGCTACGACTTCAGAGTCTGTCTGGGAGATGAACCTATGGCCTTTCTTGATCATCTCGTCCTTCATCTTCTGGAAGTTCTCTATTATGCCGTTGTGAGCCACTATTATGTTGCCGTCGCATGAGATGTGCGGATGCGCGTTCTCCAATGTGACTCCGCCGTGGGTGGCCCATCTTGTGTGGGCTATGCCGACCTTGGTCTGCCTCTCGCCGGCTATGGCTATCTCGCCGAGGTTCTTCTTCAGGTCAGCAGAATCATAGTATCCGTAGGAATCATATCCTCGGTACTCGAGCCTCTTCAGCCTCTCGAGCAGTAGATTAGAATAGAATTCTTTCTTTGAAGCGATTCCTATTATGCCGCACATTATATATGCCCCTCGTCATCAGTCCTTGACAGCTCCATCTTGTCTTTGTGGACAATCTCAATCGCCTGCCTGAGCTTGACAAGGCTCTCTTTTGGGATGAATCCCTGCACAAGCACACCGGCATAGACCCAAGTATGCTTACCTATCATCATCCCTGGGCTGGTTGAGCAGTTGGCGCCTAGGCGCACATATTCTCCGATTATTCCGCCGTACTTCTCGACTCCGACATCGATCACATGATCCTTTATCCTGACCTTTGCTGTCTTCTGGTCAAAGCGCCTGTTGCCAATTATTGTGCCTGAGCCTATCCTGGCTCCTTTTCCCAGTATCGTATCGCCGACAAATGTGTGCGAAGCCATCTTCACCTCGTTGAAAGCGATCACGTTCTTGACCTCGGTAGAATGGCCGATTACCACTTCATTGCCGATTATGCAGCCTGGCCTTATCAGGGCATTTGGCCTTATGGTGACATTCTCTCCTATGATGACAGGCCCTTCGATCACGACATTAGACTCAATCACAGTGCCTTTACCTATCTTGACATGGCCGATTATCTTGACGGTCTCATCGAGCTTGCCGTGAATCACGCTCTCCTTGAGATCGAGGAGATGCTTCTTGTTCTTCAGCGCGTCCCAGATATAGTCTATGTTCTCGAATGCTGCCTTGCACGGGCAGGCATCCATGTCATCAAAATAATAATCAAGCATTAGCTCTTCTGGCTTTTCAGTCATAATCATCACCTTTGCTAAGTTTTTAGGTTATTTACGCGCAATCATGCGCCGATTTCCTCTCTTAGAGCATCAATTATTTTTCTGCATTGCGCTTTTATAATAGTGAAATCCTCTCCTTCAATCATGACTCGGCATTTGTTCTCTGTCCCAGAATACCTGACAAGGACCCTTCCTCTGCCGCCAAGTTCATCCTCCACTTCCTTGATGGTCTGGGTGACCTTCTCAAGCGATTCCAGGGGAGGCTTTGCCTTCACCTTGATGTTCTCAAGCACCTGAGGCAGCTTGGTCATGCATCTCTTAAGTTCAGATAGCTTCTTGCCGGTATTCTTCATTATCTCCAATACCTGCAACGCGGATATGATCCCATCCCCGGTCGTATTGTGATCGAACAATATCATATGGCCAGACTGCTCTCCCCCAAGGTTATAGCCATGCAGGTTCATCTCTTCAACAACATACCTGTCGCCAACGTTTGTGCGGACCAGTTTTATATTGTTCTTCTTCATTGCCTGCTCAAACCCGAGGTTTGACATGATGGTCGTCACGACAGTGTCTTTTTTCAGTGATCCCTCATTTTTCATATGGACAGCGATGATCGCGACAGTCTCATCACCATCAAGGATCTCTCCGTTCTCGTCTACGACGACAAGGCGGTCAGCATCACCGTCAACAGCGATCCCTATGTCAGCCTTGCTCTCTTTCACTGCCGCAGCGACGACTTCAGGGTGCAGGGCTCCGCAGCCAAGGTTTATGTTCAAGCCATCGGGCTTATCATTGATGACTGTGGTCTCAGCTCCCAGCTCAGAGAAGATGGCAGGGGCGACGGCATAGGCTGCTCCGTTGGCGCAATCAACAACAAGCTTGATGCCCTTGAGATCATTCTTGACAGTGGCCTTGGCGAAATCAATGTATCTGCGCCTGGCATCGTCTATCCTTCTTGCCTTGCCAAGCTCGTTATATGGGATAAAATCAAAATCTTCAGAGAGAGTAAGCTTCTCGATTGCCTCCTCCTTCTTATCCGGAAGCTTCAGGCCTTCATGCGAGAAGAACTTAATCCCATTGTCCTGCGCAGGGTTATGGGATGCGGTTATCATGATGGCAGCATCAGCTTCAAGATCCTTGGCCAGGAAAGCAACTGCAGGAGTTGGCAATGGCCCGACAAGCAGGATGTCAACACCCATGGAACAGATGCCTGCGGTCAGGGCTGTCTCGATGATGTAGCCTGATATCCTCGTGTCCTTGCCTATCAGGATCCTGTGCTTCTCTTTGTTATTCCGAAAGACTGTTGCCGCAGCCTTCCCTAGTTTCACCATCATCTCTGGAGTGAGAGGATACCTGTTGACTTCCCCGCGCACTCCATCGGTTCCAAATAGCTCTGCCATTATCTCCTTAAAAGGATGGATGGCTATTTATAAGTTTAGTGAAATTGTAGTCCTCAGCAAGTATATAATAATAAATCGCCAGAAATGGCATTTTAATGTATGATTTTGCATAAAAAATGCAAAATTAACCAATAAATTTATAAATAAAACAGTATTTCTAACTCACATGATAACAAATATCAGTGTCGAAAACTTTATGTCAATAAGGGAAAAAATAACTTTAAGTTTAGAAGCAACCACATCTAAAAAACTTTTAGATAATGTAATTAAGATAGATAACAAAAAGAATTTATTAAAATCTGTGGCAATATATGGAGCTAACGCCTCGGGCAAATCTAATATTTTAAAAGCAATTTTCTTCATGTGGGAGATGATTACTAAATCACATACTTATACTGTAGACACAAAAATCAATCGAATTCCTTTCAAATTGGACTCTGATTCAGAAAAAAGACCTAGTGTCTTTGAGATTAATTTTATTCACGAAGGAATTACCTATAAATACGGATTCTCATGTACAAATACCAAAATAGTTGATGAATATCTATTTCATAGTCCAAAAGGCCGGTTGGCCTTGATTTTTAGAAGAAAAAACACTAAAAACTATACTTTTAATAAAGATAAACCTAAACAAAAATCAATTAAAAAACAAACTCTTGATAACACTCTTTTCTTATCAAGAGCCACCCAATTGGGATATGAACAAACAAAGAAAATATACGAATTCTTTCTTTCTAATGTGGTCCTTAATTATGCTCCAAGTTGGAGCGACTATACTATTGTAAAGATGTATGAAACACCGCAATTAAAAAAACAGATATTAACTATTCTACAAAAAGCGGATTTCGGCGGGATAACAGATATAAAAATAAATAAAGAAAAAAGGAAAGGGACTGAAGTTAAGATCGAAAAAGATGCCGTTTCACGTAGAGATATTGAAAACGATTTCTATGATATCAAATTTTCACATAAAAAGATAGATTCTAGTATGACCTCCGTTGAATTAAACTTTAACGAAGAATCGCTTGGAACTCAAAGAACACTATCTCTTCTTGGACCAATAATAGATATACTCGAAAAGGGAAAAACATTATTTATGGATGAACTAGATGCGAGTTTGCATCCGGAAATCACTAAACTAATCGTCAAATTATTCAATAATAAGAAAAACAAGAACGCTCAACTGATTTTTACAACACATAATACTAATATGTTAGATAACGAACTATTTAGAAAAGATCAAATAATTATAGTTTCAAAAGAACCAAATCAAAGTACAGAATTAGCTTATTTCTCTGATTTTAATTTGCGGCAAGAAACAGATTTTGAAAGAGCTTATCTGAACGGAAGAATCGGGGGCCTTCCATTTATAGATGAGACGTTGTTTGATTAAAATGGTACGAAAAGAAGGGAGAAAATCCATAAAAACGATATGGATCTTCTGCGAAGGAGAAAAAACAGAAATATATTACTTTCAAAGATTAAAGGCAAAAGAAAGAATTCTTTTTAATGTAAAAATTAATACTTCGGAACAAAAGAATGCGATTGGTCTTGTGAATCATATCTGCCGATATAAACAAACACACACGCGGGATTTTCTCAAAGAAGATATAATCTATTGTATTTTTGACAGAGATGCGAACTCTAACGATGAGTTTAGTCATGCGGAAAAAATCGCGAAGGAGAATGGAATCGAAATAATTTTTTCAAATCCATCTTTTGAATATTGGATTTTGAGTCATTTCGGTTACTATTCGAATAGATTTGAAAAAGAAAATCTAACGGCAAAATTGGAAAAACAGATTTCAGGATATAAAAAAAATGATAAAGATATCTACGATAAAACAGAATCAAAAATTAAAGAGGCCATTATAAACGCTAAACGAATTAATAAAACACATGACAAAATTCTATGTAGAGAAAGCAATCCATCTACGCAAATATTTAGAGTGATAGAGAAATTTAAGGAATTAAAGAGATAATCACAGCCCGAATGTCTTCTCGAATTCCTTCATCTGGTTGAACTGCTGGATGAAGGCAAAGCCCTTGTCTGTTATTATTAGTATCTTCCTCTCTTCCTTTGCCTCTTCCTCGATGAAATTCTTTGCCATTAGCTCATCAAGGTAGAGCTTCATCTGGTTGTGGGAGAGGTTTGCCTTGTACATCAGATGGGTCGGCTTAATGCGGCCTCCCTTATTGCTTATCGTGAGAAGCATGTCATATATTATTTCGATCCTACTTCTTTTTCCTTGCATTCCTCAACACCATGACAAACGTATATAGAAGGAACAGGTAGCCGACCAGCTGTATTACCTCGGCCGCCACATAGAGCGCGTGATTTGATATCGTGAATATGAAGGCCAGCTGGCTTATTGATATCAACGCGAAGCTTATGGTCAGCATCAGGGTGTTCCTGTATTTGGTCTCAAGATAGGACACAAGATAGCGCCGCGTCAATGACATCAGGAACACAAAGGCAGTGAGGTATATCAGGAAATAGTTGAACCTTGTGAAGTAGGTTGTCACCAATATGAAATAGGCTATGATCACATAGTTCATGGAAAGCCTGTCCTTTGATGAGAGGGCATAGAGAAGGTAGAAGCCGAACAATGTCAGGGTGGCGTAGAGCAGGAAGCCGATGGCTGTGAGGACAGAATATGTCTGCGTGAGCTGGGCTCCCATGATTGATATAACCCATTCCTTCCCGGTCAGCCCTTCATAGTGGGTCATCACATTGGTCAATACCTTGACTATGAAAGACAGCCCCAGCAGCATGAATGCTGCAGACATGAAAAGGTGCTTCTTGTTCTCCTTGTCAAGAAGGAAGTTCCTGAAGACAAAGAGCCCTATGAGCAGCACGACCACTGCGCTGAGCACATCTATAGCTATGTCCTTGCCATAGAATCCCGGCGGGCTAAAGACAAAATCAGACCAGTAGACCATATTATAGTGGTAAAATGGCGAAATCAGTTTAAAAAGGTTGTGGATTTGAAATAAGGATTGGCTCTTCACAGGGTATTTAAAAAGGCTTCACCTAAAGACTGTTGAAAATGATCGCATACGACGAATCCAACGGATGGGCGGCGCAGACCAGCGCCGGCTCCGAAGAGCTGACCTATGACGATCCTTTCCATATTGATAGCACCTCCAAGTTTAGACTGATGACGAGGCGGCAGGGCTCAGAAGACTTGCCAGCGCACCTGGCAGGCCTTAGCGAATCAGAACAAGAGTTCTTCCTGGCAAGGAAAAAGGCCAGGAGCAGCACCATTGCAAAACCTTTCCCCCAAAGATAGACAAGCAAAGCCCAGCCCCTCAGCGTCAGGTCTTTTTCTTTTTTTTCACAACGCTCTCATTGGCATTCTCAGAAATAGCCTATCCATAAATAATAGGCCCCTACGATTATAAACACTGCTCCTACAACCTTCTGCACTGTATTCTCTATCTGCTGTATTTTGTTCATTACCTTGCTCAGTTTTGATAGGCTATGCACCAATATGAATGATAGTATTATGACTGGCAGTCCTGTTGCGAACGCGAACACTGCCGGGATTAACAGCCCGTCACCCATCTTTATAGCTAAAGGGATCAACATGCCAAAGAACAGCACTGCGCTGAAAGGGCAGAATGCCAAGGCGAACAACACACCTAGGAGGAAGCTTCCTAGCAAGCCTTTTCTTGAAAGCTTTTCCTTGATTGCTTCGAGCTTCGGGTTGCTTTTGAGAGCATTAACCCTGATTACATCAAGCATGAATATTCCGATGATTATAAGCAGCGGCCCGAGCAGCTTTTCACCGTATTTCTGAAGCCCTAATGCGATGAACTGCATGTTCAGGCCAAACCAGACTATGAGAGCTGCTATGGTGACGTAAGTAAGCATCCTTCCAAGGGTATAAAACAACCCGACAAGCACCGTATGCTTGCTGTTATCCAGCCTCTTGGAGATATATGCGATTGCTGTTATATTAGTGGCGAGCGGGCATGGGCTTATTGCAGTCATTAAGCCTATGAAGAATGCAGCCAATAAGGGGATGCTGCTTGTGCCCATTGATCCCATGAACGACATTAGGCTCATTGAGTGTAGTCTCCGTTCAATCTTTTATCAATAATGAGCTTCAGGTATAAAAGGTAGTTGTCTTTATTATCTATCTTATACCATACTTGAGTATTTTCTTCTTTATGAAAGCCTGAAGAGTCATATACTCCTATCCAGAGCGAAGATCCTGTGACGCCATATTTTTTGGCAAGCTCAGCGTTCTCAGGCAGGTCGATGTTGATGTGGTCAAAAACGATTTTTCCTGATTTTTTCTGTTCAGAGAAGAAAAGGCTGACCGTCTCCTCAGCATACGCTCCTACTGTTTTGCAGGAATAGCATTGCTGTGTAGCGTGGAAATGGTATATCTCAATCTTTTCTACCGTCGTGTTTGAAGGTGCTGTTTTCCCTAGATTTTGGCTGGCAACATCAGGATTACATCCTGCCAAAGCTATCGCTGTGATTAAAATCAACAATGCCATGATCTTTTTGTCATTTCGCATTGGTAATCCTCCTATAAAACCGCATTCAATATATAGCCCATAATTATTACCCCGCTGAGGGTGATGCCTACGAATAGTGCCAATAATTGCCAACGCATGACCTTTTTTAATATCAACAATTCAGGGATTGATACAGTCACGATAGAGGTCATGAATGCCAGTGCTGTTCCGAGAGGCACTCCTTTCCCGACAAGGGCTTCCATGACAGGGATGACACTCACTGAATTCGCATAGAGCGGGGCGCCAAATAATACTGCCGAGGGTACCGCCCACCATGCTTTTGAGGACAAGTATTGCTCGACAAAGCTTGCGGGAATAAAGCCATGTATCAATGCGCCTATGCCTACGCCTAGGACTATATACGGAAAGACCTGTCTTGTTATTGACCAGCCATCTTGCCACCAGTATTTGGCAAGCTCTTTGAATGATAGATGATTCCCTCCGTTTTCTTTCTCCACTTGAGCTCTTGTTTTTATCTTAAGCAATTCTTGTTTCACATATTTGTCAAGATGCAGCCTTTGAATTAGCATCCCTCCAAGAACAGCAATGGTTATCCCTAGGATGTTGTAAATCAATGTGACCTTGATCCCAAACATCGCGGGAAAAAGATAGAGTGATGCCTCATTTATCAGAGGCGAAGCGATGAGGAATGCGAATGTTATCCCCAGGGGGATCCCTGCCCCGACAAATCCGATGAATAATGGTATCGAGGAGCATGAGCAGAATGGCGTGACTACGCCAAGCAGGGCTGCGAACAGATAGTCAAGGCCAAACCAACGCCTTTTTGTAAGGATATCCCTTACCTTTTCCATGGGAAAGAAATATCTCACCAATGCCATGAAATAATTGATCAATATCAGCAGGATTCCGATCTTTATCAGGTCGTATATGAAAAAATTGGCTGCGCTCCCAAGATATGATTCTTTACCGAGATTCAGCCAGTTATAACTGATCAAATTAGCGAACCATTGTATAGGATAGAATATGTCCATTTACATCCACTTCTTTATCTCTTTGACATCCGGGATCCTTCCATAGCATTTTACCTTGCCGTCAATCACCAAAGCAGGCGTTGACATGACGCCGTATGCGATTATCTTATCCATCTCTGTGACTTTGACAACCTCTGCTTTCTTCCCAATCTCTTCCAATGCTTTTCGTGCGTTTGCCTCAAGCATCTTGCACTTCGAACATCCTGAGCCTAAAACTTCGATTTTCATATCATCACCTATCCGTTCTTCTCAAGCAGCCTGAACACATCAGCCACTCTTTTTTCTTTTATCGAATAGAGTATCATCTTCCCATCGCGCCTGAACTTGATAAGGTTCCACTTCACGAGTTTTGCAAGGTGCATCGAGCAGTTGGGCTGCGTCCTGCCTATCATCTTAGGGATCTTACAGGCGCACAGCTCGCCATGAAGCAGGGCTTTCAATATCTTGTGCTTGGTCTCCTCACCCAAAGCCTTGAAGATGTAAATATCAGAATTCATATCAATAAGTATTGATATGTAATATATAAATTTTACTAATCAGCTAAGAATAAGACGGCAGGCTTATTTACGATGCCTAAAAGACATTATGCTCCAGCTGAGCACCATCATCTCATGACCAAGCTCGCTATGAACTTGTAGATCATGACGGCCAGGAACACGTAGACCAGGAATGTCTTGAGGCCGAACATTATCAGGATGAAATAGACTCCTGCAGCCATGTCTATGAAGCTGAGGAAGCTTCCTCTCAGGAGGAATCCTTTGCCTATCAGGTACGCTGCTCCCATGAAGGCAAGCCTCCATTTGTGGAGCAGCCCGAGATGCGTCAGCACCATGAGCACAGCGAAAAAGACATCAATGATTCCTAGCAGGACAAAAAACACCATCATTCCACCTTCAGTATTCTATCCCTTTCCTTGCCTTGACACCCTTATCAAAGGGATGCTTCTTAGCATTTATCTCGCTGACATAGTCAGCCAGCGAAACGATCGATGCAGGAAATCCTCTTCCTGTCATCACCAACTCCATCTTTTCATGCTTTGCCTTGACAAGCCTAATCACATCATCCGCCGAAATAAGTCCATGGCTCATGGCGGGTCCTAGCTCATCTATCACCAGCATATCACTCTTCTCTTTCTGGGCAGCATCAAACGCATCCTTGACAAATCCAAGGCATTTCTTTTTCTCAACAGCCATCTCAGCATCAGAATATTTCTTGAAGAAAGGATGCTTTGAAATGTATTGCATATACTTGATGCCTATCTTCTCAAGCATCTTCTTCTCGCTGCATTCTTCCTTGAAAAGCTGGGCGAACAGTACTTTAAGCCCTGCGCCTCTTGCGCGCACAGCCAACCCTATAGAAGCGGTTGTCTTTCCTTTCCCTTCGCCTGTGTAGATGTGTATCAGGCCATTGTCTAAAACCATTACGTTGATCCCCCTAAAAATATAAAAAAAATATTCTAGCTGCACTCACTATATCCGCAGTTGGCTGCGCATTTGACGCATCCCTCGACATGGGTCAATGGCCCTCCGCAGATAGGGCATGCTCCGGTGAGCTGCACTCCATGATCAGACGGCAGATCCATCTTGCCAGGGTCGGTGTAGTTGCTGAGTGCGCTCTGCTGCGCAGGAGGAGCGAGCTTTATGCCGATCTCGTTCATGTGCTGCTCCAATGCTCTTCCCACCGCGTCTGCGCATGAAAGCACCCTGTTGGGTCCGAACCCTGCAGGCCTATGGCAGCTTATGCCTTTCAATTCCATAATTATCTCCTTTGGATTGATGCCTGACCGAAGGCCTAGCGAGACAAGCCTTCCGATGGCCTCTGCCTGGGAGTCTGCGCATCCGCCTGCCTTTCCCATCTGGTTGAAGACCTCGAAGAGCTCTCCGCTCTCATCCTGATTGATGGTTATGTAGAAGTTGCCGCAACCGGTCAATGTCTTCCTTGTGGCTCCAAAGGTGACCATCGGCCGCTTCTTCTTCACAAGCGCGCGCTGGATCGCATCCGCAGCTCCGGCAGCAGCAGCCTCTGGCTTCTTATCCTTCATTATGTTGAGGACCTGCTCGTCCCTGCTGCCGTCCCTATAGACAGTGGCTCCTTTGCAGCCGAGCTCAAAGGCCATCTCAAATACCTTGCGAACATCCTCTTCTGTGGCATCGTGCTTGAAATTGACTGTCTTGCTCACTGCATTGTCAGTGTACTTCTGGAAGGCAGCCTGCATCCTTATGTGGTACTCGGGGCTTATGTCGTGCGAAGTCACGAACACTCGCCTGACTTCCCGCGGGATCTCTTCTATCTCTGCTATGGTTCCCTGCTCGCAGACCTTCTTCATCAGCTCCTTTGAATAGAACCCCATGTCCTTGGCCTTCTGCTCGAAGAGAGGATTCACTTCAATGAGCTCATCTCCCTTGTGGAGTATGTTGGATCTCTTGAAGGCGATGGCGAACAATGGCTCGATGCCTCCAGAAGCATTCGCTATTATGCTGATGGTGCCTGTCGGGGCTATGGTCGTCGTTGTCGCGTTCCTGAGCTGGAGCTCCTTGCCTTTGAAATTCTTTGAATGCTTGTCAAAGATGCTGTCCTTGAAGTTCAAGAACACTCCTCGCGTCTTTGCCAGCGCAATAGAGGCCTGCTTTGATTCCTCATCTATGAACTTCATGAGCTTCTCGGCTGTCTTGACTCCTTTGTCAGAGCTGTAGGGTATGCCCAGCTTTATCAGCAGGTCAGCGAATCCCATCAGGCCAAGGCCTATCTTCCTGTTGGAGATGGACATCTGCTCTATCTGCTTCAAAGGATAGTTGTTCATGTCGATGACGTTGTCAAGGAAATGCACTGCGCTGTGGATTACATCCGACAGCCTGTCATAATCGATCTCCTCATCCTTGATGAAGTTAGCCACGTTTATTGACCCGAGGTTGCATGACTCATAGGGCAGCAATGGCTGCTCACCGCAGTTATGAACGATTATGCCGTTAGCGATGAATGAATGAGTAACTGGCTCTGTCAGGTCATAAACTTCTCGCAGGCCTTGAGGCTCTATCGATATCACTCTGTCTTCGAATCTTGTGTTGTAGAAGCCTATCTTCCTGAGATGAGCTAATTTTGTTTCATGCTTTCCGCATAGGAAGCCAATCCGGTCCATGAAGAGGGGGATCATGCTCTTGCTTACCTGAAGCTCATAAAGTATCCCGTCTGATTCATAAAGCCTTAGCTCTCCGCGTACAGTCTTGTATTGGAATGAAATCCTCCTATTCCTATGCCTCTCATAAATAGTCGCTTTTATCCCCATGTTAAGCAGCAGTAATTGGGTTCCTTTCAGCAGCTCCCTGGATTTTGAGCTTAGCCTGATGTAATTGGTGTTATTAGGGTTGTCTGTCGATATTGTTCCGTCTGCTGTGAATAATCCTTGCAAAAATCCTTTTACTGCGCTCTCAGGCGCTCTGAACAAGGATGCAGGAACCTCTTTCTTATCAGCTCTCACAGGTTTGGCTCCTAGCTTTTTGAAAAAATCCACCAAACCAATTGAATGGTATGATAGATGGATCACCTTGTTCTCTCGCAGCACTTCCTTGATCTCTCTCCCGTATAACTGATTAATGAATGGTTTCAGGTGTTCAAACACACCGATATCACCTTGGCTGAATGTGAAGCCAACACGGGCATCATTCCCTTCTCTAAGCCATCCGTCTCCTACCAGCCAACCAAGTACCTGCCCTAGCTCTTGAGACCACTTGGCAGCGTATTTTGACTTAAACCCTAATCCATCATCGGGATTGAAGCATCCGCTCCCTGATTGTATAAGCACCTCGTCCTGTATTGTAAGCTTTCCCAGCTCTTTCCATCCTTGAGTTGTCAATATCCTATGGTCATCTGTCGCTAATAATTCGTAGCCTGATTTCGTTATCAGCTTAGACACCGGCTTGGTCCCTGTCATCATGACCTTGCTTATTCTCTGGTTAGAAACTCCTTTTTGCTCAAGCAATAGCCTGCCATCAGATGAGTAAGCAAGGGCGCGCGCATCAGTAGCCACATCAACACCATGATAATCAGCAGCAAGCTCTTTTATAGGCATCATGCCTTTTGTCGTAGGGATAAGAGTTTCTCCTACAACGCAGGGATTGGTGCTCTCGATCTCGCCAACAGCCGGCGTGGGGTTGAAATCATTCATCTTATCGATGAATATTATGCCTGGCTCTCCGTTCTTCCAGGATCGCTTGACTATGAGGTCAAATACTTTCCTGGCGTTCAAAAGGACTGCCCCATCCCTTATCAGGCCTAGCTCTTCGCCTGTGTGGCGGTCAAGCACTTTCTTGTAGTCATTGTCAAGCATCAGGGCAGAGGCATCCTTATGGGTCTGCGACTGGATCATGTCCAGCTGCTCCAATGTGAAATGCATCTTTGTGTGCGGATTGACCAGATTGTAATACTGCCCTTTGTTGACTGCCTGCATAAACTTGTCAGTCACAGCTATCGAAAGATTGAAGTTGGTTATGGCATTGTTGTCCTCCTTAGCATAGATGAATGATATTATGTCAGGATGGTCTATCCTGAGGATGCCCATGTTGGCCCCTCGCCTTGTGCCTCCCTGCTTTATCTCCTCTGTTGTGTTGTTGTACATCCTTATGAAGGAGACAGGGCCTGGTGAAGTGCCGTTGGTTGACTTGATTATGGATCCGTTAGGCCTTAGCCTTGAGAATGAGAAGCCTGTTCCTCCTCCTGACTTGTGGACCATCACAGCGTCATAGAGAGACTGCATGATGCTGTTCATGTCATCATCCAATGGAAGCACAAAGCATGCTGAAAGCTGCTGGAGTTCCCTGCCTGCGTTCATGAGCGTCGGGGAGTTGGGCATGAAGTCCAGGTCAGACATCATCTCATAGAACTCCTTGGCTGTCTTCTTCAGGTCTGCCTTCTCATCATAGAACCTGTCAGCCAGGCTTATGTTGGTGGCCACCCTTGCGAACAGCTCTTCCTCTGCTTCGCAGACCTTTCCTTTCTGGTCCTTGAGCAGGTATCTTCGCTGGAGCACAGTCCTGGCGTTATCTGTGACATTGACCTTCTTCTTCATCAATTCCTTCTTTATCTTATCAACTTCTTCCTGGTCCACCTTTGGTTTCATCTTCTAACCCCCTCAGTCTATGATAATGAATATGAATCAATCATCTCTTCTTGGCTCCAGCCCCAACATTCCTTGACTTGGCGTTTTTCACATCCTTGACATAGTCCTTGAGAAGCTTTACTTCCTTCTCGAACTCCTGGATGTCCTGGAATGACCTGTATACTGAAGCGAACCGTATGTATGCGACAGAGTCAAGCTTCTTGAGGCTCTTCATCACAAGCTCACCTATGATTGTGCTCTTTACCTCTGGTGCGTGCTTGCTCCTGAGAGTCCTTTCGATGTCATCTGCCACCCGGTCGATGTCAGCTATGCTTATGGGGCGCTTCTCACAGGCCTTGAGCAGGCCGCGCCTGAGCTTTTCCTTGTCAAAGGACTCCCTGTTGCCATCCTTCTTTATGACTCTCAGATTCAGGCTCTCGAGCTTCTCATAGGTGGTGAAGCGCTTCTTGCACCTGAGGCATTCACGCCTTCGGCGGGTGACGTCTTCGCCGGTCTCCCTGGTCTCGACGACCTTCGTCTCCTCGTAAGAACAGAAAGGACACCTCATCCCTGAAAACCCCCAAAACACCCTTATACACCAGCGCTAGTGTCTAGCCCTCGGTGATTACCCTATATATCGTGTTTGCCGCGTTCCTGAATCTCTCTGGCTTTTTAAATATTTTCATACTGAAAGATATAATTCAGAAAGCCTAATATCGCAAACATATAAAGAAACATAGGTATCAGAAAACAGGAAGAGAAAAAGAGCTCACTCTTTCTTAGGCTTTATCTCGGTTATGGTTATTGCGCTCACAGGGCAGACATCGGCAGCGTTCCTTATGCAGCCAAGATCATCCACCTCTGCCTTCTTAGGCTTGGCCCTGGAACCCTTCTCAGTGTCCTTCAGCACAAAGCCTTCGTCGCAGGTGGCAGCGCAGGCGCCGCAGCCGACGCATACGTCTTCATCGACCTCTATCTTGTATTTTGCCATTATCCAAAAGAATTCCAGGACGTTTATAAAGCTTGCGCCAGAGTCAAGCTTGTCGCAAGAACTTCCATCACTTATCCTTGGCAGCCTTGTTCATGTCTTCGACCATGGCGTCTATCTCCTTGTCTGTCATGCCGTGGCCCGTGCAGCCCTGCTCTATGGATTCATAGGCGGTCATGCCGCAGCCGATGCAGTGCATGCCGTGCTTGAACATCACCTCGACAGTCTCAGGATGCTTCTGGACTGCATCGCCGATGAGCATCTTCCTAGTGATCTTCGCCTTGCCTGTCCTTGCAGGAGCTGCTGCCTTTGTCTTCTTCACAACTTTCCTAATTGCTTTCTTCTTCACAACCATAATATCACCTTTCACATTACTGAGTGTTGTGCCTGAGAACAATCATCGTTTTATAAATCTTAAGGAATACTTCTGCTCAGCACTTACTTCCATCATTTCTTCTTCTTCATATTGTCGACAAGCGCCTGGATGAAGTTCTTGTATTTGGCATGCTCCTTTACATCCTCCTCGAACTTATCCTTGTACTGGCTGTCGTCCAATAGCTGCCTGTCAACTATCAGCCTTGGCCTCGGCCCTGGCGGCCTCTTCTCATAGGCCATGTAATAGTCGAAGGGGTCCTGGACAAATCCCTGCCTTGGCTTGATGAAGACAGAGTAGTTGAAGAACCGCTTGTCAAAGCTCACCTGCACTATCCTCATCTCCCTCATCAATGGGAATAGGAACAACGCCACGATAAGCCGCAGTATCCCTGAAATCAGGAAAAGGACTTTTATGCTCTCCTTTGTGGCAGGCAGCACGCCAAGGAGCAATCCTCCTGCCATAGCTCCGACAAATATCGCTATGCCGTGGATCAGGTTGAAGTAGGATACATACCTCACCCTGTTTGCTGAGTCAGAGGCATCGAAGAGGAAATTACCCACTGAGAGGTTGAAGCCGCCCCAAACAGCACCTGAGAGCACAGTCACAGCCATCAGGTAATAATAGTTGGCGCTGAAGAGGTAGAGCAGAGGGACCAGCGGGATCAGCAGCCCTGTTATCAGTATCACCCGCTTGCTTCCCATCTCATCGTTGACCTTGCCCCAGATGCCCAGGAAGAGGAAGCTTGCCAGTATCTCAACTGCGCTAAGCAATGTGAACTGCAGGTATGAGAAACCCAGGAACTTCAGCTCATAGACTGCGAAGAACGGGCTTGCCACTGAGACAGATATCCTGAAGATGCAGATGAACAGCACGAATATCCCAAAATCAGACTTGGTCAGGCCTCGGAGGAACTTGGTAAGCGTCAAGGAATCATTCTTCTTGATGAACCTGTTGGCGCCATAGCTCTTCTTCTCGTACATCAGGAAGATGAAGAAAGCAGAGAAGGACCTTGCGATGAAGGCAACAACGAACAAGATAACGAATCCTTTGAAGACATTGGTGATGGCGTAATGCTGGAGTATGAAGCCTGCGACGAATGTCGCCAAGAAGCAGACAACCGCTATTATCTTGTTTCTCTTGCTGAAAAAGCCTCCTCGCTCATGCTCTGAGACAAGGTCTCCCATCATCCCTCTCCAGAGAGGCCCTCCGAACGCGCCGAACATCGCTATCAATGTCATGAAAAGCAGCATGAAGCTGCCTGATGCGCCCTCTGAAGCGAACTTAGGTATCAGCAGCAGCGGAAGCCAGAGTATTGCCTGGATGAAATAGACAAACGAAATCAATATCTTCCTTGACTTGAAGAACTCATTGGCCTTCACCGAGAGCAGCTGGAAAAATGCCCCTGAAAGCTCAGGCAGAGATGAGAGCAATGATATTATCAGGTTCGATGACTTCAGGAACAGGGCGAAAGGGGTTATGAAGGAAGCGGTGAAACCGTCCATTATGTTGAAGAAAGACCCGTCAAGTATCGAGAGGCGGAGGCTTCTCTTGACCTTCCTGTATTCTGGCTCCTGCCGCTGGAAACGCTTGCCTGCCATTCGCATTCAAAAGAGATTGATTATTTATAAAGTTACTGCCCACACACTAAAAAAACAGTCAGCAGCAATCCTCGAATGAGTGCACCACACGGATTGAGTGCTTCAGCACAGATTCTCCCTGGCCGGCAAAGGTGAATGACGCCCTGATCTTCTCTCCTTCGAGCACCTTCTGCAGCCAGTACTGGTCATCCACCCACATCTTGTCTATCGGCAGGGACTTGATACTATGCCATTCGTGCTTCATCTCCTCACTCTCATGAGGCTCTCCATGCCATTTCCTGAGGAAGTATACGTGCACCGTCTGGTTCCATTTCTTTTCCTCAGGCACATCGGCGAAATAGAAATCTATCTCTGCGACCTTCTCAAGGTCAGCCTGATTGGCAGAGATGCCTGCCTCCTCCTTGAGCTCCCGGACAGCAGCCGCGGTGATGCACTCATCAACGCCAACTTTCCCTCCGTAGCCGTTGAGCTTCCCAACGCCGAATCCTCTTTTCTTCATGCCAAGGAGCACAGAATCATCACGCAAACAATAGACTAATGTTACTGGTCGCATATGTCACCCCGCTCAGCCGTATCCAAGACCGTGTCGCCTTGGCTGCTGATTTTATGGATAATGATATGCCTGATATGAAACCCCATATAAAGGTTGCGAAATTCCAAATGAAAAATCTGAAAAACAGCCCCAAAACAATCCAGAACATTTTTATAAACAAATCTTCCAACCGGCCATATGGCGTCTTACTTCGTCCTTTTCATAGCATTCTCAATCATCGGCGGGATTATCGATGCCATATATTGCTCAATCGAAAAAAGAAAACTGACCCATGGAACAGTCATCCCTCTTTTCTCTCCGATGTATGGAATCGGAGGAATAATCCTGATTCTGATCTTCAGGCATCTCCAGGCAAACTTCGCCATCCAGATAATCGTAGCAACTTTTGTCCTGACAATGATAGAGCTTCTTGGAGGATTATTCTGTGTCCACATCCTAAAAAAAAGAGTGTGGGACTATTCCAGAAGCAGATGGAATTTTCAGGGGCACATAGACCTGCTGCATTCATTCTATTGGCTGATGTTGTCTGCGCTGACAGGGATCATCCTGGCTTACGCAGGAGTGATATGAAAACAAAGATAAAATAATATTCACTCAATCTTGCTCAGTCGTTGTCCACTCTTGGCGCGAGTATGAACACCAATTGCACCTTGTCCTGCTCAAGGTATTCAAGCCTCAGCGGGTAGTCCTTTGAGAACTCTATCTTGACCTTGCCGCTCAACTTGCTGCCCTGAATCATCTTCTTCAGGTATTCAATCGAGTATTTTGATTTTACCTTGTCATGGGCGACTATCTTGGTATGCTCATCGGCGTCAATATCTATGTTCGCCTTGTTGAGGTCGCCGGTCGCGCTGACTGCGAATCTCTTCGGCTCTGCGATGAAGGTGACGGATTCTCCGACGATGTCTGCGTCCTCGATGGCGTCGTTAAGCACAGAGGCGTCTGTGTCTATCGTTGCGCTGAACTTCAGCTCAGGCACCTTCTGCTCCTTCTCCTCCACATGGATGAGAGGCAGGTGGAATGTCCTTAGGCTTCCGCCTTTTATAGTGATCTTGAGCTTGTTGTCCTCGACCTCAACAGTGATTTGGTCGTTGGGCTTGGCTCTCCTGAGCACCTGCTTGAGGTTGTTGAGGTCTATGCCTAGGAACTCTGGCTTCTTCACGTCGTATTCTGTGAAGGTCGAGCCCATAAGCCTGAAGATGACCATGGCCACGTTGGCAGGGTCCATCGCTATCAGCTCAATGTTGTCAGGTGTCACCTTGAATATGCCTTCTGTGACAAGATCAGATATTATTGAGACGCTATCTTTCAAGTATTTTGGATCCGCGAGAGTTAATTTCATTATACAATCCCCCTAAACTATTATTGGCTTAAGAGACGGCACACTAATATTTAAGGTTTACGCTAAAGAGAGCAGAGAGACCTGGCCTGAATCAGAGCCTCACGTGGTCGTTGTTCCTGAGAATCCTTACCCTGTCAGGCTTGTAGCCGATCTCAATCGCCAATTCCTTCAGGGCCTCGAGGTTGGGCCTGTCGCCGTGCGTGGGTATGACTATCTCTGGCTTGATAAGGCTGATGAGGTCCCTGAGATCTTCCCTGAAAGCGTGTCCTGAGACATGCACCCCTGTGAACAGCCTGACACGCTTCTTCTTGAGGTCTGCATCAAGCTTATCCCTGTTCCTGATGTTGTTCTCGACAGGGATCACGCTGCAGGAGAATATGACGTTGTCTCCGTCCTTGAAATCATAGAGGTGCTTGTAGACCATCCTTGGAAGCACTGCTCCTGGCTCTCCCTGATGGCCTGTGACTATTATCATGCATTTCTCAGGGTGCTTGAGCTTCTTGAAGAAATCAGGCACCTGGCTTCCATACTTTACGAACTCTGCCTGCTTCTCAAAGTCTATTATGCCGGCCCGCTTGGCTGCGCCAAGGTATTTGTTGAATGACCTTCCGACGAAGATTACTCTCCTGCCGAGCTTCTTGCCCAGGTTCACGATGGTGCTGAGCCTTGCGATGTGGCTTGAGAATGTCGTTATGATTACTGTCTTGCCCTTTGAGTTCACGCCCAGCAGCACGTCCTTGAGCATCTCCTTTGCTATGCTCTCGCTTGGGGTCTTCATCGATGTGCTGGCGTATAATGAATCAAGGATCAATGCCTTGACACCCTGCCTGCCAAGCTCCTCGAAGCGCTTGAAGTTCGGCTTGTCGCCGAGCACAGGGGCGTTGTCAAGCTTGAAATCATTGGCATAGAGCACAGAGCCATAGGGCGTGTGCACAGCAATCACGACTGTCTGCGGCACAGAGTGAGTTATGTTGATGAACTCAATGTTTATCTTCTCAGAGACCTTGAACTTCGAGTTCACAGGGTGCGAGACCAGCTTGTTCCTGATGCTGATGCTCTCATTCATCAGTATCTCCTTTAGGACCTCGATGGTGTAATCAGTCCCGTGGATGTCTGCGCTGAACTTGTTGCTCAGGAAAGGCACTGCTCCGACGTGGTCGAGGTGCGCGTGGCTGATGCAGATGGCCTTGACACTCGGCCAGAGATGCTTGATCTGATTGATGTTAGGAACAGCATTCACATGTATGAGCGCATTGGCTGACATCTCCTTCTTGGGCAAGCCTTCTGCCTCTTCAGTGTATGCTATGTAATTGTCCATGTGAAGCCCCATGTCAAGAATGACAGCCTCATCATCCACCCTCACCAGGGTGCAGTTCCTTCCAATCTCAGAATATCCGCCTACTGTTATTATTTCTAATGCCATGACCATAAGCCTGCAGAATGGAGTTTTTAAAGGTTTGTTTTTAAGGCACAGCAGTCTTGTTTTTCTGTAAGAAAAAAGTTTGAGTACGGGCAACAGAAATTCCTACTGAATTTCTGAGCCCACACTTTCTTCGAAAGTGCGGGTGACAGGACTCGAACCTGCGTAGGCACTAAGCCAAGAGCTCTTGAGGCTATCCCGTTTGACCACTCCGGCACACCCGCATAACTTTATTGATTAGAACAAGTTGTGGTTTTATAAGTGTTTTTCTTTTAGAGGTTGCTCAGCTTTCTCTGCACTTCGTTGAGCGCCAGCGCCAGCTTGTCAAGCTCTGACGAGGCTTTCTGCGGAGAGACCTTTGGCCTTGCCTCAGGCTCTGGTGCTGACTCTGGCTCCTGGACAAGCGTCTTCTGCTCTTTCTTCTTGGCATTGAACTCGGGGATGTGCTTCCTCAGGTCTGCCTCTGTGTGCTTTGGCATTATCTCTTCAAGCTTCTGGCAGAGCAGCCTTATCTCCTTGAATTCCCTGTGCAGCGTAGATATCCTTTCCTGCTTCATCTCCCTGATCTGCTTGACAGTATACATCTCCCGGATCATGCCGAGGGTCTGCTTGGAAGATTCCAACAGGTTCCTCCTGAAGAGGGCTGGGTCTGATATGCGCATGAAGAAATCTAGATCATCATGGTGCTTCTTCTCCTCTGCTGGTTTCTTGCCGTTGGTCATCTGCATTTATTCTCCTGAGAGCTCCTCTTTCAATGAGTCGAGCTTGTGGCTGACATCCTCTATGTTCTTCTGCCAGCTGGCGATCTCATCATCCTCTCTTGACTTCAGCTCGTCAAGGTCAGATAGTATCTGCCTGACATTGCCTATCTTTTTGTCGATGACGTTGATTATGTCCATTATCTCCTTGTATTTTTCCACCTTGACAAACACAGGGTTCGATTCTATCATCTCTTCACCTCATAATCATTCAAAGAGTTTATTGTCGATAAGTATTAATTTTTCCTGCATCAGGTTGAGCGTGTTGAGCAGGGAATGGTATCTCTCGTTGGTCTCCTTGGCAGAATGGTTCTCTATGCCATCCTCTGTGACCTTGGCAATCTTGCGCAGCTCTTCAACAGTATCCTTTGCCTCAAAGCATCTGTTTATCTCAAGATATTTGTCCTTGCCCGCAGCCGCCTTCTCCTGAGCAGGCTCAGGATATTCTAATTTCGGCTCTTCAGCCTCGGCTGATTCTGGCTTCACTTCCACAGCAGCATAGGATGGTTTCTCTTCTTCTTTCACCACTCTCTTCGGGGCTCTCTCTGCATCTTCTATCTCTTTCAGGTCTTCCTCGTCAAAGTCAGGCAGCTCAAAGCTCTCTGTGGTCGGCTGGGAAGATTGCTGTTGAGAAGAGACCTGCTGCGACATTGATTGGGAGCTCACTCCTTCAAAGGCAGGCAGTGATTTAGCTGATGAACCTGGCGGTGGCGGGATGTGCAATCCTTGCGGCTCAGGGAATGGGCTCTGGAATCCTGGTGGCATCGGGAATTGGCCATTTTCCATTCCCTTTGGGAACGGAAGATTGAGCTGCTGGAGCTCTGGAGGAGGGACTGGCGCCTCTGAAAGAAGCTGGTTAAGGTCAGGTATATCCTGGCTCATAGGAGCCTGCCTAGGAGGGAACTCTAATGCTTTCTTCTTAGAAAATAAGCCCATCATCCACCTCTTTTCAACCCTCTTTTTACAAGTATATTTCCTTGATACTATTTAAATCTTACTGTTCGCCCGTCACAAATAAATCATTGACAAAACATTAAAAGAAAACCATCTTTTCCCTTATGCATGAAAGAAGCCCTCCACTACGAGAAGCTGGATGACAAGCTTGTCAGGTGTGTCCTCTGCCCTAGGCAGTGCACCATAAAGCCAGGCAGCCTTGGCTCCTGCAAAGTCAGGAAGAACATCGATGGCAGGCTTTTCTCGCTAGTTTATGCTCGCCCCTGCGCAGTGCATGTCGATCCCATCGAGAAGAAGCCCTTTTATCATCTCCTGCCAGGAGAGCATGCTTTCAGCATAGCGACAGTCGGCTGCAACTTCTTCTGTGAGTTCTGCCAGAACTGGCAGATAAGCAAGGCAGAGGTAGATGCAGAGACCATCGCACAGGAATCAGAGCTGCTGCCAGAGCAGGCCCTTAAGCTCTGCAAGAAGAATGACTGCAAGATCATAAGCTACACCTACACAGAGCCGACAATATTCTATGAGTACATGCTTGACATCGCAAAGCTGGCGAAGAAGGCAGGCATAAAGAACACCGTCGTCAGCAACGGCTACATCAATGAGCAGCCATTGAAGGAGCTCTGCGAATATATAGACGGAGCCAACATCGACCTGAAAGGTTTCACAGAAGAGTTCTATGCCAAGAGCTGCAAAGGATCATTGGCTCCTGTGCTGAACACCCTCAAGATACTCAGGGAGAAAGGCGTCTGGCTTGAGATAACCAATCTTATTATCCCGGGGCTCAACGATGATATGAATCAGATAGAGGAGATGTGCCGATGGATCGCCAAAGAGCTCGGCAAGGATGTGCCTTTGCATTTCTCAAGGTTCCATCCTGATTACAAGCTCACAGACGCTGAGCCGACTCCGCTGGCAACCCTTGAGAAGGCGCAGGAGATCGCTAGGAAGCACCTTGACTATGTCTACATCGGCAATGTCACAGGCGAAAGCAACACCCACTGCCTGAAATGTGATGCATTATTGATAAAGCGCAGCATGATGAATGTTCTTGAGAACAAGCTCAAATCAGGCAGATGCCCTAAGTGCAAGCATAAGATAAGCGGGGTTTGGAAATAGGCGACAGAACTTTCTCGAACAATCTCCGAAAGCTATGTTTTTTCCTACAGAATTCTATGGTAGCATTATTTAATGAAGTTCTTTAGCAAAGCGTCAGATGCTGAAAAAAGGATTTATCACAATCGTGTACATCGTCGCAAACATGATCCTGTGCCTCGTCCTAGTCCCCTGCGCACAGGGCCTGAACATCAACGAAGTGATGTACAACCCAATCGGCGATGACAACAACAAAGAATTCATCGAGATATTTGGCATTGACAACCTGTCAGGCTACACAATTGGGGATTCAAGCTCCAACGACAGCCTTGTGCTGCTGAAATACATCCCTGGCAGCTACAGCCTTATCGTCGAGGAAGGCTTCAACCATTCAGGCCTCAACTGCAGCATCTACAGCGCAGGCTCGACCATCGGCAACAATCTCAACAACGACATTGACTCAATATATCTTTACAGCAACGGAACCGTTGTCGACTCCATGAGCTACGATGGCAGCCTGGCCAACAACAACAATCGCTCTATGGAGCTCATCATCGGCTTGACAAACAATAGCTGGCAGGAATCATGCGCTATAGGCGGAAGCCCCTGTCTTCCGAACTGCGTTCCAGCAATCAATGAGACAGTGAATGAGACAATCAACATCTCGATCAATGAGACCACGAACACGAGCATCAACATCACTGTGAATGTGACCATGAACGAAACGATCAACCAGACGATTAACGTTACAATAAACGAAACGATGAACATCAGCATCAATGAAACGATGAATCAGACTATCAATGTGAGCATCAACGAGACCGTTCCTGTCATCAATGAGACCACCAATGCGACTGCCAATGAAACGATCAATGTGACAATCAACAATACCATCAACATCACAGCGAACGTGACCAATGCAACGATCAACGTCACGACCAACGCTACCAACAACACCGGTAACAACAGCAACATCACCAACGCGACAAATCCAGTGCCGAACCTGTGCTCTATCAGCATAAACATAACCACGGACAAGATGATCTATGAGAATGGAGAGGCGATGGATATCACGATCATGCTTACCAACAAGAGCCATGAGTTCATCATAGAATACTGGGTCGAGGACATGTTCGGCAGTGAGACCAAAGCAAAGCGTAGCACCTCTCTGCTGACAAAGAAATCATTCACCCCGAAGATCGCCGACAAGGACCAGGTCATGATCGCCAAGGCAAGACTAGTCTTTGTTGACTGCAACAACAGCGGCGCTGTGGAAGAATCAGGAAGCCTGTTCATCGTCAAGTACTCTGAGTGGCAGCCAGCAGAGAAAGAGAAATGCTCATGCCCTTCTGCCAGCTCTTCCAGCAAGACGACAACAAGCTCGACAGGCACGACCAGCTCAGCCAGCAAGACAAGCTCAATAGAGCTGGTGAAGATTCCTGAGAGCAAGAAAGAGACAGCCAAGATAGCCTCTTTCTACACCCGCACAAAGAAATGGCGGAATAACGTAACGCTCTACGCCAACATAAACCTCGGAAAGGATGTGAAAGCTGAAGAGCTTGAGCTCCTGCTGGGAAGCAGCCTTGAGGAGCAGAAGCTTGAGATCAACAGCTCAGGCACCATCAGCATCTATGCCAAGGCAGAGCCCGGCAGCAACACATTCACCCTTGAGCTGCTGGATGAAGGCATCGTCATCGACACGAAGATCCTGGAGGCTAACTTCAGCATCGAGGAGAAAGAAGTTGGTGCTGAGAAAAGCTCTTTTGTGGAGCCTGGCATGGTTGACGAGCAGCCGGTGCAGAACTCCACAAAGACAGCAGATCCCCTGACAGGCAAGGTAGTGTATGAGTCAAGCAACAAGCGCCTGACGAGCTATGCTCCCTACATACTGGTCTTTGTCATGCTCATCGCCATCATAGCGCTCTCTCTGCTGAAGAGAAAGTGATCCTGCGATAGCTTTAAATAACCCCTTCGCTTCAATCATGGCCATGGACGATAAGGAAATCCAGAAAAGGATCGGGAAAGGGTCTATCCTCGCCCAGGTGGCCTTTGAGGTGCTGGGCAGCCCAAAGGAGCATGTCGATAAGACCATCCATGATTTTGTTGACAACATAAGAAAGGACAGCTTTATAACAATCCTTAGCGAGGACTACGGCGAGACAGAGGAGACCCCTGAAGGCGGGCTCTGGAGCACCTACGTAGAGACAGAGATGCTCTTCCCTGATCTTGAGAAGTTTGTCTGGCTCTGCATCAACTTCATGCCAGCGAGCATCGAGATAATAGCGCCTGCTGAGCTTAAGTTCAGGGACAAGGACCTCACCCTTTGGCTCAATGACCTCCTGGCAAAGCTGCACGAGATCTCTGCCACCGTCAGGCAGGCGACTGCCAAGGAAGACCTCTTTGTCAAGAACATGAATGCCATGATCCAGAACACGATGCTGCTGGCAGCAGAGCATCATCATTCTCCTGAACAGATAAGCGAGAAGACAGGCATCCCTGTCGAACAGCTCCATCCGTTCTTTGAAGCCCTTGTCAAGGCCCAGAAGCTGGAGAAGAAAGGTGATGAGTACTATCGCAATTTCTAAGAAGAAGATGAAATGGCCCTCTCCTGCTGTGCAGAAGAAGGTTGAGCTGAATCCTAAGAAAGAGAATTCAAAAGCTGCTGTTAAAGAGGAGAAAAATACGAAGACAATAGCATCGGTTCCTCCTGCTCCGAAAGCGCCAGCGATCGCTGAGCCGAAGATAGCTCCAGCAACTCCGACAATTCCAATCCCCACTCCTGTTTCTATCGAGAAGCTTGAAGAGAAGAAAGCAGTTGAGGAGCGGCGGATAGACCAGCCTGTCATGCCCGAGAGGATAATGATGCCTAAGCAGCTTGAGGGCGCTGAGTTGAAGAAAGAGATTGAGTCATTGCTTTTCTCGTCGGGAAAGATGATGACAGAGAAGGAGCTCGCAGAGCTGACGAATAACACTCCCAAGGCAGTCAGGAAGACTCTCGAGGAGCTGAAAGCAGACTATGATGCCAGGGATACAAGCCTGGTGCTTGTCCAGGCAAACGAGAGCTGGAAACTCAATGTACGAGAGAGATACATCCACCTCGTCACAAAGATCGTGGCTGACACTGAGCTGCCTTTCCCTGTCCTTGAGACATTGTCAATCATAGCCTTCAAGGCGCCGATAGTGCAGGCAGAGGTCATCAGGATGAGAGGGACCAATGCCTATGAGCACATAGGAGTGCTGATGGAAGGCGGCTTTGTCGAGAAACGCAAGAAAGGCAGGAGCTTTGAGCTGGGTCTCACTCCTAAATGCTACGAGTACTTTGATGTCCAGGGCGACAGGAGCCTGAAGGAGGCATTGAAGGATGCCAAGCCAAAGGAGAAGAAGCTTACCAAGCTAGGGAACCTTCCAGTGGTTGACCTGCCTGAAGAGGCAAAGAGGATCGAAGAGGAAGGAAAGCCTGGCGCAGAGAAGAAGATGCTGGGTGATTTCGAAGTTGTGGACACTCCTGAAGGAGAAGCAGGAAGCAGTGTATCTGACGCAGGAGAGGATGTCAAGCCTGCCAAGGAGATGTTCAAGCCAGACAATGATTTCCTGAAGAAGATCGATGACCAGATCAACATGCTCAGCAAGAAGAATGATGATAACGATCAGGATGAGCTCTTCAGGAAGAAGGAAGTTGCCGAGGAAGAAGTGCCTGCTGCTGAAGGAGCAGGATCAGATGAAGAGCCTGCGAGCACCGGCAGCCAGAAGAGCAATGATATCTTCGGAAAGCACAGAGAGGACAAGAGCCGGTCAGCCGAGGACGCCTATCCTGACGATGATAACGACAAAGACAAGGATGATGAGGAAGAGAAGGAAAAGCCCTGATTATTGCCAATGCCGGCAGCAGTTTAGAAAAGTTTTATAAACTCGTTTTCTAAAGATAGACCTTATGTCAAGGACGATCATGACAGTCATAGGCATCGTTGTCTCATTGGTGGCGTTCTTCATAATGATAGGGCTGGTTATCCAGCTCATAAGGTGATGATGATATGGAAACTATCGAGGTCACAGTATACATCGGCGTCGCGCTGATAATCGGCAGCATGATAATAATGTTCGTCGCAGGCATCAGCCCAAAGGACATATATGAGAAGATCCATGACTCGTTCTTCGGCGACAGGGAGCTGAAGTTCAAGACCATAAACAAGGAAGACCTGGCCTCCAACACCTACAAGGTCTGGGAGGATTGCGGCCTTGGAGCGACAGAATCATCATTGACATTGCAGGTCGAGAGCAACCAGGCCCAGTCAGGCACCATAAACCTTGATGAATTGTTCCAGACATTCCTGAAGCTCAACATGTGCTACTCTATACAATCAGCCTCCAGGAGCTGCGGCTCAAGGGAGGATGTCGATATGGAGGAGATAGTCCTGCCTGCTGTAGTCACCATAAAATGCGTGCCTGCGACAAGGAAGCTGAGCATTGTGAAAGTTAGTGAGTAGAAGAAATTTTTCTTTCTCTAACGTCTATATTCATCTCAGACGCAGATTATCAGCTTCGCAAGGCACATCTGCTCAGAGTCTTGCTGCTTGACGTCGACGTAATAGGCGTACTTCGGGCAGTTGACATCATCAGGATTGCCCTTGGAGAATTCCTTCTGCGCGCAGCCGAACAATGGCTGCTGGAGGACGCTATAGCCTGTCACGCCAGAGAACGGGCATTCGTCGCTCAGGAGCTTTGACTCGATGAGATACGGCGCTCCATGGCATATCAGGAGGTTGTCCTTTAGCAGCTTGGCATCTATCATCTTCTCTGACAATGAGCTGGCACGCGAGCTGACTGCGAAGATTGAGTTGTATATCCATATGAAAGCGATCAGCGAGAATACTATCACGATTATGAAGAAGAAGGCTGTGATTATCGAGAAGAAACCCTTTTTCGATCCAATCCTTTCGCAATCCGTCATTCTTTTGTTCATCATCGCATCAATCCATGAACTTTGCCTTGATATCTCCTATGGTGTTATCGCTGTAGAAAGAGACAGGCCCGTCCTTCACAGCATAGACAAATGTGATATTTGAAAGGTCCTCTGCCAGTACATTGCTGACATCGCATGGAAGCATCACGCAGTCCCTCACTCCGCTTGAGTTCAGGCATCTGACCAACGCGTCATCCATGACAAGACCTCCCTCGTCCCTGACTGTGAAAGTTGACAGCTGACTGCATAGGTCGCCTGTCTTAATGCAGATGCTCGTCTCATTGAGTATGAACAACCCTCTCTCAGTCCTGGGATTATATTCCTTGTAGTATGAAGAGCTGCTGCAGGCGTTGCTTATCATTATCTTGAACTGCTCAAGGTCGAAGTTTATCGTCTGGGATTCGCTCTGCAGCGGCCTTATCTGCCTGACAAACCAGGCTCCGATTATCATCACAGAGATGAATATGGCCAGCCACATGAATATGGGTGAGGTGAGCTCTGCTCTCCTTGGGATTCTGTCAGGTCTAGATATCATCAGCATCTCCAGCACCCTCCGCCTCCGCAGAAAGATCCCTATATACAATTAGGTTAAGATCAATCATCACATTATTCGGCAGCAATATCTTTCGCTGGAAGACATATCTTGTTCGTTGAGGATCATAGACGCCGAATTGCAGAGGATATTTTGACACTTTTTCTTCGACCAGATCCAGGATTGCTTTAGGCAGGTCAGTTATATTGTCCCTGTCAAGATATTTTCCGCCTGTGTTTTCAGCAAAGAATTTCATTTCCTTGGTGACTTCCTGATGGCAGGCGGTATGAAAACAGTAATCATAATAATCACTCACTCCAAGACCTGGCTTGCAGCCGACACAGGCTGTCTGAGTGCAGATCGGGCTTGGAAGCGGAGGATTACGCGGGACACTTAATCCAAGGCTGTCTATATAAGGAGATCTAGCGATATAGTTGAACCTTGATGGGTCATACCAGAATCTGCATTTCTTGGTCTGGACTGGGACAACAAACGTCCTTGAATCCGTTAATTTCGCCGTGATCTCGCTGGTTGCATATCTGCTCGATCTTTCGACCGGGCAGTCTTCTTTGCATAGCGCGCAGGCCAGATAATTGTCTCTTTCGGATTGATTATAACATTCGTCAGCTATTGAGTTAGTTGAAAGCTTATCAGATACAGGGATGACTATATGGATTGAAAATCCCTGGGCATCATCAGGCCTATCCAAATATTTTCCTGTCGCATAGAGAGTTCCTGCGATCCAGTCGGCAGCGAAGAAATATTCCAGCGCATCAGCAGCGTACGGCTTCGGGTAGTCACTTCTCCAGTCCTCAAAAGTAGCCCTTCCGAATCCGGGAGGCAAGACCTGGAAATGATTGTTGTTATAATAAAGCTCGTTGAAGCCGACGGCCTCGCACATTTCTGGGGGAAAATCAAAGCAGACATCCTCTGTCGGCTCCTTAGAGAGGATATACACTTTCACCTCAGGTTCTGATCTGCCCTCGAATATATCATTCAGGCCTATCACCAGATCCTGCATCCGGCCTGCGAAATATTCTCGCTCCTGCTGTATGCTTTCAGAACCGTCAAAAACAAAGCTGACAACACTGCTTGATTGTATGGGAGTGATGTTCATGTAATAATTATCAGCTCCGAAGATGGCATCAAGATATCGCTCAGTCTGATTCTTCAGCAATCCAGGATCTGAAAGGTTTCCGACATATTTTCCCTTGAGGTAATAATCCCCCAGGACCACATTGAAAGGCCTGCCTGAAAAATCATCGCGCATATGCAGAAAAGCATCGACCGAAGTCGAATAATAATCCTGGAGATAGGTCTCA
Source organism: archaeon (assembly GCA_043801165.1). Lineage (GTDB taxonomy): Archaea > Nanobdellota > Nanobdellia > Woesearchaeales > SM23-78 > SM23-78. The sequence continues at coordinate 20,861 of JAZDMG010000030.1, read as the reverse complement.
CTTCTGGACTCTAATTCACTCGCATTAGACCGCAGTATGTCAGTGCTAAATATCACAGAAGCGACTATCACGATAATCACAACAAGGATCATTCCTATCAAATCATCAGTAAAAGCCATCTTCAGTCCCTTCAGCCATCAGCTCAACCTACTCCGCCGCCACATTTCGGGGTTGTCCTTGCCATGCAGCCGGTGCTGCAGCAATCCTGCCCTGATGAGCAAAGCCAAGTATTGTGGCAGCATTCTCCCGGCAGTCTCAAAGGGCAGTCCCCATCTGAGCTGCATGACGCTGATTGATGATAAGATCCGCAGCTGACAGAGCATATGCCCCCGAAAGTAGTGCAAGCACCGCTTTGGCAAGTCGCACCGCATTCTCTATCGCCGCATCTTGATCCGTCCGGCAAAGCAGATCCCATCTGCTGGGTGCATCTGCGATTTGGAATATCACACACTATTTTATGGCAGTTCCTCTCACCGCAATCTTCATCGCTGTCACATGCGGTCGGGCCAGGGACTGAACAGGGCGTAGGCGGTTCAGGAGTTACACTTTGGGTTGGGAATTGGCAATTATATCTAACATTGAACCTTATCCTGAAGCTGAATGACTTTGATGGGTTGTCCTTGTATGCACAGACAATCCTGACATTTCCAGCTGCCTTCCTGTGCATGGCTGCCCTGAAGTAGAAACGCTTATTCTCATATCTCTCTTCCTCATAATTATCAGGAGCCCGGTATGGTGGGTCTCCTGGATCCACATCCAGGTCAACCGATACAGTCATGCCATCTAGCGGCGGCCTAGTTGTCGGACAGCCGCCTGAGGGTGCAGTAATCCCGTCATTCCATTCCGAGAGTGATCCTCCTGCCTGAAGATTGACCTTGCAGCCAGAAGCTTCGTCGCCGCAGTCGTTAGGGGTTGTGTCCAGGAATATGTCATTCAGCACATTGAACAATGATCCTCCATAGTCAACTCTGCAAGAGATTTCAGCAGCCTGCAGGTTGCCTGTACCGCCACAGGACTGGGCGCCTGCAAACAACTGGTTAAGGACGGCAACAGAATCATCGACCACACCATAAACCTCATCATAGGTTATATCACCTACATGGAGCTGGTCATATAATGTATTTAAGGACGAAGCCTTTTTACAGCAGCAAGAATACAGCTTGCATACTTTGTCTTTGTTGATGTCCTCCAATCGCTTGGTCAGCCTTCCTGCATCGCATCTCAGCCAATCAAGGACAGGGGAGATGAACGCATAGGATGAGCCATCAAGGAACTGGCTTCCGTCTGAGAAGCTGAGGATCCGTAGCTCACCATCGCTGGAGACAATGATCGAGAGATTTGACATATTCAACTTCGGATTAGAAGGGTCGCTCAAGTCAACATCTATTACCGGGGTCGTCACATTGACAGTGTAAGAGCCCTTCTTCTGGTTCCATTCCATCTGTATCAGCTTGCTCGTTATCATGGAATTGAGAGAGCTCTCGATCTCATCGAAACTGGGTGGATGCGGTGCAGCATCGCAATACCAGAGCCCGCTAGTGACAGAAAGCCCCTGCTGGGAAAGCGCATAGGTTGATGAATAGAATATGCGCTCAAACGCATTATAAGCTTCTGAGATTATGGAATTATAATCAATATTCTCCTCCTTCTGGATGAACTTCGTGTAGGTTATGACTCCGACAGCTGCAAGTATTATCATGATGACGAACATCGCCGCGAACACATTCGCTTTCCTTGAGAACATGAATCCTTTCACTCTTCCACCTCATCAATTTCTCGGCATCCTGGTTATTTAATTCTTTCGCTTCGATGCCAGGGTCCTGTTCCCATGGAAAAACATATAAATATCATTGGCTCAAGAGCCAATGTATTCCCCAAAAATCGCCAATATCGATTTTTGATGAATACCAATGCCTGAAAATAGACTGAACCAACATGGAAATGCCGATAGCTGTCATGATAACCCTTTTCGTCTGCATAATCGTGGCTGTGGCAGTGATATCCTTCTCAAGAGAGGTGCTTATCAAGAGCAAAGACAATGTTAATAAGATTGGCCCTGATGATGACCTGGGGACTAAGATTGTTGCCGGCAGCGGACCGACCCTGTTCTATGACCTTGCTGTGCAGTGCGCAAAGGACAGCCAGGGAAAGGTTGATAGGGATCTCTGCTTTGTTGTCAAAACAGGAGGAGGAAGCTCAACGCCTTCCCAGAGCTCATTCACAGCAGACGGCAGGGATTTCACCATCGAGGATAATTCGGGCGGCGGAGCGACTGCTGTGTTCATATATTACGATCCTTTAGGAAAGATTGTTTTTGAGAAATAAAAAAAAATAAGAGGTGCGTGTCTTATGAAGAGCATATTTTATGGCAAGAGAGGGACTGAGAAGCCCATCGAGATATTCGTGGCCTTGTTCGTGATCCTGGCAGTATCATTGGTCATGCTCAAGCTGTTCCAGAACCAGATCACTGAGCAGAAGAACAAGCTGGGAAAGATTGAGCAGGAGAGGAAGCTGCAGGAGCTCAAGGAGACGGCGGTGCTCTACTGTAAGGACAAGTGCACAGAGGCATCGAATGACGGATGCTCGCTCAAGAGCCTGGCAAGCCTTTGCATAGCCTACGGCAGCAATGCCATCAAAGCGCCTGATTATCTTGACTTCAACAATAATGGGATGAAGGATCTTGATACGACGCAGCTGGCGGGCATCGGGGTTTGCGAGGATGCAGTGCCCTGCTTCATCCTTACAAGCGACTGCTGCGGAAGGCAACTCAATGGCAGGGAGTGCAAGCTGATACTGACGGATTACTGGACCACCCAGGGAATTGATGTCGCCACGATGATGACAGCCAACATCAAGAAAGGAGTCTGCACAGCGACCAACGGCACAACCATGTGGTACACTCTCGCAGGATTCCCGTGAGCAGAGCATTCTGAATATTCTTTATCTTTTTATTATTTTCATCTTTTTATCATCATTTTTATAGAGTGGAATAATGGAAGAGACTGTCTGGATCTTGGTAGGAATCATCTCTGTGCTGATAACAATAGGAGTGCTCTTCGGCTTCATAAGGAACAACCAGCTTGAGGACAAGAGGCTTTCTGTCGACCAGAGCCTGGGAGACCTTATGCTGATGTGCAACAAGATGTGCAAGATGCCTGACGACACCTATCTGCCTGTCAACGCAAGGCTCTCCTCTGAGAGCGTGCTGACCGCCTCCGAGGACTTCATCTGTATTGAGGTATTCGGGAAGAAGAGCTGCAGGCGCTGCGACTGCCAATTCACACAGGATTATATCCTGAACCTTTCGACGCCAGAGGCTGCGAAGATGTTCTCATCGCATAACTACCAATGCTTCTTCCTCAAGAACTCTGATAAGTTCACAGTAGAATGCAAAGGATAGAAATAACAAAAACCGCACTAATCCTGCGACCTAAAGGCTGAGTTTTTTATCGAGCGGTTTTTGGAATGAGAAATTTTGCGAAATTTCCCATAATACTCACTTGCTCTTCTGGCTCTTGCCCAATATGGCATCAAGCTTCTGCTCTATGCTTTCAAGCCTTGACTGGAGATACTTGTTCTGCTTCCTGAAGAGCTCTACCTCCTCTGTATTGATGAGGATGACCTGCTGCAGCCTCTTCTCGAAGTCAAGCATGAATTTTATCGATGATGACTCTTCGCCGAACAGGCGCACCGGCTTATCGGCCGGCTTGGCAGCCTGGGCTGCTGTCGCTGGCTTGTCAGGCTCTATCAGGTTGGCTGACTGCAGCATCTTCCTGGTCTCTACCATGAATATCTGGGCCGCCTCTGTGACTGACTTGTTGACAGAAGCTTTCAGTTCAGAGATGCCTGACTTCATTGACTCCTGGTCCTTCTTGTAGGAAGTCAGCACCTGATAGACGTATTGCAGCGATGAATTCAGGCGCTGCATATAGGCGGCAGCAGCGCTGTCCTGGTCCCGACCAGCTCCCCTGGCCAACCGCTCGTTGATGGTCTCTATCGTGGTAGTGAGAGCCTCAAGCACAGAGCGGATGTCATCCTTCTTCTCTTTGGAGAGCTTTGATACGAACTCAGGTTTTATAACATTAGCTACTTTGGGGTTATTAAGATTCAACATTATTGTCCTGACTCATTCGACAATATAAAAAGTTTGTTAACCACTCCAGCATAGAGAACGAAATATCCTGTTCGGAAAGCGAGCCGCCTCACCTCGGACAAAAAAACGAAAAGAATTTAATATGAAGAACAAAAGGGATGTATAAAAAGAGGTGTGGATTGTCTGAAGGAGATTATCATAACGTAGAGGAGATAAACTGTGAGCAGGAAGGGATCTTTCCAGCCTCTCCGCAGTTCAACCCCGTGATAAAGGAGAGGATAAAGCACATCAAGTTCGACCGCCTCAGGCTAAAGACAAAATACTTCACAAAGGAATATGATTCTAAGCTCCGCCTGCTATCGGTGGAGCCGTTCTTCATCGACGTCAGGCTCTCGATAATACCAGAGGATGCGGTGTTCATGGAGAGCTACACGCTCAGGACCGGCGCAAGGGTGAACATATACCTTGATGCCAAGGGCACCCATTACATCTACACCATACTCATACCTGAGATGAACATGAAGTTCAATGAGCTCTTTGCCATGCACACGCTTGTTGATATGTTCAAGGAGACAGGAGACCTATACGACAATTATGTCCAGAGATGGTATCAGGACTACGGCATACTCGAGCACCTGCTCTTCGACGACAACATCCTGGAGATCAACGTGAATCCCCCTGCCTATAAGACCAGCTTCAGGATCGTGCATGCAAAATACCAGGAATGCACATCCAACATCTATGCCAGCGATGACCTCCTTAACTATCTCGCCACAAGGCTCAAGGTGTCGACTGGAAGGCCGCTAAACAAGGCCCAGCCGCAGATAGACGGAGAGATAGAGATAGGAGATGTCAAGGCAAGAGTCGCAGGCATAATCCCTCCGTTCTCGATCTTTGGCACAGGCTACTCCATCAGGAAGCACAGGGAGCATCCCTGGACCCAGCTGCTCATGATACAGAACAAGGCAGTCAGCCCTATGTTCTCTGGCTTCATGAACCTCATAATCTCCCATGGAAGATCATTCCTGACAGCAGGGCCTAGAGGAAGCGGAAAGACATCCCTGCTTGGTTCGCTCATACTGGAGATTCTCCAGAAATACAGGATCCTGACGATAGAAGATACCCAGGAGCTGCCTATCTATGAGTACAAGGAGCTGGGCTATGACATCCTGCCATTCAAGGTAAGGTCTGCATTGATGGAAGGCGGAATGGAGATGCCGTTCGACAAAGGGCTAAGGACCTCCCTGAGATTAGGAGATTCAGCTCTCATAATAGGAGAAGTCAGGAGCGTAGAGGCAAAGGTGCTCTATGAAGCCATGAGAGTCGGCGCCATGAGCAACGTAGTCGCTGGAACAATACACGCAGACACTCCCTACGGAGTATATGACAGGGTAGTCAATGACCTTGGTGTGCCGAAGGGCTCTTTCAAGGCGACAGACGTGATAATCATCCAGAACCTGATCAAGGACCCTTCTGCGCTGGTCAGGAAAAGAAGAGTGGTGCAGGTCACAGAAGTGCTCAAGGAATGGGAAGACAAGCCGGAGTTCCAGGACCTGTTCATCTACAACCCACAGACAGACATGCTTGAGCCGACAGAGATATTGCTCAAAGGAAAATCAGTCACTCTTAAGAACATACTGACAAGGACAGACTACAAGTCATACGACGACATCCTCAGGGACATCATGCTAAGGACCTGGGCAAAGAGCCTGCACCTGAGCTTTGCGAAAGACAAGACAGACATGCTAGAGGCTTCGTTTGTCTCAGACGCCAACAACCTATTCATGAAGCTGCTCAAGGAGCTCAACCCATTGCAGTCGCCGGAGCGCGAGACAGAGTTCAAGAGGAGATTCGAGGAAGAGCTCAGGGACCTGCTCAACATAGAAGAGAAGAATGAAACAACAGGACAAGGGGCAGAATCCGACAATGAATCTTAATTTCTATCAGATATATGAACTAGGGGCAGCCATACCATTGAAGCTAGAGATAAAATCATTGGATGATAAGCTCAAGTTCACCTTCTTCAAATATTCTGCCAAAGACGTGCTGATGAGCTCTCTGGTCACATTCGTGTTCTTCCTGGTGCTGGGCACAATACTCGGCCAGCTCTCGCATTTCTTCTATACATCACTGATATTCCTTGGAATGATATCAGCGCTCATGCTCTCGCTCTATCCCTTCAACATCTACTACACCCATCAGATGATGGAGTACAGCGAGGAGATGCTGAGGGCAGTGCTGCATCTCAGCACCTACACCCAGATGGGAGTGAGCATGGAATCAGCCTTCCTTGAGACAGAGAAGAACCTGACAGGCATTCTTAAGAAGCAGTTCGAGGACATAAACAACTCATTGAAGAGAAGGGTTGTCAGCGAACTCGGAAGCGCGCTCAAGAAGTATGTTGATATCTGGAACAAGGCAAACCCTTATTTCGTGAAATCAATCAGGCTGCTGCAGATAGCCTCTTTCTCGAGCGAGAAAGAGCGGGAGATCCTGATCGCAGAGACCATCGAGACCCTGATGGTCAACTATTCTACCATGGGTAAGAGAGCAGCCGAGGACCTTTCTAAGAACGCCAACATGCTGATCACAGGAGGAATCCTGATGCCGGTGCTCTCACTGCTGGTGCTGCCCATAATGGCTGTGTTCATGCCCCAGGTGGTCAAGCCTTCGACCATAGCATTCCTCTACATCGTGTTCTTCCCGACAATAGTCTTGGTGGCAGCGCTTTCATTCGCATCAAAGAGGATACAGATAGACACCATAAGGCTCAGGGAATCCAGCGAATACAAGCCGCTGAAGAAAGCATACCTATACATATGCATAGGGATGGCAGTGGTAATAGGCATCCCTACGCTGATAACAATGAACGCGGTGATAACAAAGGCCATGCCGAACATCGACTCGCTGTTCTACTTCTTCCTTGCCTGGCTTGGAGGGGCGGGCATGGCGATAGCTTCCTACATCTACGCCACCATCTATGTCAAGAAATACGATGCCCTCTGGGAAAAGATACGGGACGTAGAGATGGACCTGCCTTTCATACTCCAAAGCTTCTCTACGTATTTCGCGCTCAACACGCCATTCGAGAAAGTCATCGACGGAGTGATAGATGACTATGAGACCCTTGGGTTCAAGGACCATCCTGCCATCAAGGGCTTCAAGGGGATAAAGCATCTTCTCATCACGAGCAAGGACACCCTTGTGACAATAATAAAGACCCAGATAAAGAAGCTTATCCCTTCCTCAAAGGTCTGCACTGTGATCGAGCAGATAGTCACATTCGAGACAGTCTCCCAGGAGAGCGCAGCAAAGGCCGCGAGGACCATAAGGAGGCAGGTGATAGATACGTATAAGCTGGATGACTATGTCAAGACCCTGCTGGCAGACACCGTCGGCCTCATAAGTGTCAGCATAACCTTCCTTGCGCCGATGCTCTGCGCGGCCGCGGTCGTCATGACCTTCGCGATCCTGAAGTCCATAGTCTTCATCACAGAGCAGCTCACAAAGATATCTGCACTGTTCGGAGGAGAGACTGTCGAGCTCAACCTAATAGATGCCTCAAAGGTCGTTCCCCCGACATTCATAGCAGCAGTGGTCGGAGTTTACCTGCTGGAGATGATCTTTGTATTGTCTTTGTTCCAGACCCAGATAAGCATCGGCAGCGACTTCTTCCAGACAATGAAGAACCTGAAATCCAACATGATAGGATTCTTCATCTACTCTGTGCTGCTGTTCGGGGGCTATATCGCAGTGAACATCGTCCTGTTCAAGGGAGTCCTGGGCGCAGGATAGCACTGGACAGCTTGGCGTAGAGCTTATAAACAGCAGATGATATTCTCAGGAGCATGATGCTATTGGTGATGTGCCCAAAATGCGGCAACCGGCAGAAGACCAACCCGAAGGTAGTTCTCGGCAGCGTCAAGCGCTGCGTCTACTGCGGCCATAGCTTCGTGATACACTCATCGCAAAAGGACAGGATCGTGAAGCAGGTTGTTGAAAAGAAACCGTTTACGCTATCTTCAACTTTTTCATCGACCGCGCCGAAGTAGGATGAACATTGCGATTAGGCGCGCTTGTCGTTATTTTTCCCGAAAAAACGCCTAAAATAGCAATTTACTTTCCATAAGGAAACTAATCATGAGAATCACAACACTTATAAATCGCCAAAACTTCCGTTCTACCGACGATAAATGACGCCAAAAAAGCCAGAGGAGCAAGCTGAAAAAGGCCCTGAAAATAAGGAGCCGAAAATCGCGCAGAAGATAGTCACGACCATAATCGATGACGAGATGAAGGCCTCCTACCTGGACTATGCCATGAGCGTCATAATCGGCAGGGCACTGCCCGATGTCAGGGACGGCCTCAAACCGGTCCACAGAAGGATTCTTTTTTCGATGAATGAGCTTGGTCTGAGACACACTGCTCAGACGAAAAAAAGTGCAAGAATCGTCGGGGACTGCCTTGGAAAATATCATCCTCACGGAGACATGGCAGTATATGATTCCATGGTCAGGATGGCGCAGGATTTCTCGCTCAGATATCCTCTAGTCATAGGACAGGGAAACTTCGGTTGCTTCACAAAAGACACTGAAGTAGCGCTTGCCGACGGAAGAAAGCTGTCTTTCGGGGAGCTAATAAAAGAGCATGCTTCTGGAAAGGAGAACTATACATTCACGGTAGACACTGGAAAAATAAAGATCGCAAAGATAATAACCCCCAGGCTCACGATTAAAGATGCGAAGATAATTAAAATCATCTTAGATGACGGCTCTGAGATTAAGTGCACATTAAACCATAGGTTCATGCTTAGGAACGGACAATACAAGGAAGCACAACACCTAAATAAGGGAGATTCATTGATGCCTTTATATACAAGGATTTCTACAAAAGAAGTTGCTGAACCGGCGGATGATGCCTGCAATAACCACAAAGTAATGAGCACTGAAGTTCTAAATTACACCGAAGACGTATATGATCTTACTGTAGACAAGACTCATAACTTCGCTCTCGCAGCAGGAATCTTTGTGCACAACTCAGTCGACGGCGATAACCAAGCTCATATGAGATATACTGAAGCAAAGCTTGCCAGGATCAGCGACGAGATGCTCATGGACATCGACAAGGAGACTGTTGATTTCGTCGATAACTTCGACGGCAGCCTGCAGGAGCCTGTTGTCCTGCCCAGCAAGATCCCCAATCTCCTGATCAACGGGAGCAGCGGCATAGCAGTAGGCATGGCCACCAACATACCACCGCATAACATCAACGAGGTGTGCCAGGCGGTCGTAGAGCTCATAGAGAAGCCTGAGCTGGAGATCAGGGACATCATCAAGATAATCAAGGGGCCTGACTTTCCCACAGGCGGAACAATAGTCGGAAGGCATGGCATCATCGAGACCTACACCTATGGCCGCGGCAGCATCGACATAGTGGCAAAGCTCGAGGTCGAAGAGAAGAAGGACAGGCAGAGCATCATAGTCAAGGAGATACCCTACCAGCTCAACAAATCGATCCTCATCGAGCAGATGGCCCAGTGCGTGAACGACAAGATCATCCAAGGCATCTCTGACATAAGGGATGAGAGCGACAGGAAAGGCATGCGCATAGTGCTTGAGCTCAAGAAAGGGTCAAATGTCGAGGTGGTGAAGAACCAGCTCTTCAAGCACACAAGGCTTCATTCGACTTTCGGGGCGATAATGCTGGCATTGCAGGACAACCAGCCGCGAACCATGAACATCAAGGAGCTTCTCACGCATTTCCTGCATCACAGGCAGAAGGTCGTCCGCAAGAGGACTGAGTTTGACCTGCGAAAATCAGAGGAGCGGGATCACATACTCTTGGGGCTCTTGATCGCGTTGGAGCATCTTGATCCCATGATCAAGCTCATCAAGTCATCAAAGGACCCGGCGGTGGCAAAGAAAGGACTCATCGAAAGCTACAAACTCACAGAGATCCAGAGCCAAGCAATCCTTGACATGAAGCTCCAGCGCCTCACAGGCCTTGAGCAGCAGAAGATAAAAGACGAGCACAGGGAGCTCATCGAGCTGATAAAGAGGCTCAAGGATATACTCAGCGACGAGAAAAAGATATTCCACATCATCAGGGACGAGATGAAGGAGCTCATGCAAAAGTATGGCGATGAGCGAAAGACCATGATAGAGGATGCTGCTGGCGAGGAGATTGAGATGAAGGATCTTGTCAAGCCAGAGGACAACGTCATAACCATAAGCCATGCCGGCTATATCAAGAGGCAGCCGTTGGACGCCTACAAGACCCAGCGCAGAGGTGGAAGAGGAGTGATAGGGGCCACCACAAAGGACGAGGATGTCCTTGAGCACCTGTTCATAGCCAACACCCACTCATATCTTCTCGTTTTCACAGACAATGGCAAGGTCCACTGGCTGAATGTCTATGAGATACCCGAAGCCGCAAGGATGAGCAAGGGAAAGCCAATCATCAACCTGGTGAGGATAGAGCCTAATGAGAAGATACAGGCAGTCATCCCCATCACAGAATTCGATGACAAGCATTATCTCATATTCGCCACAAAGCAAGGCCTTGCCAAGAAGACCAAGCTCGAGGAGTACAGCAATCCGCGCCAGGGAGGCATAATAGCCATAAGCCTCAACGACAAGGACGAGGTCATTGATGTTGCCCTGACAGACGGCAAGCAGCAGATGCTCATAGCCACAAAGAAAGGCCAGGCAGTGAAGTTCTCAGAGGAGGATGTGCGCTGCGTAGGCAGGTCTGGGATCGGAGTCAGGGGCATAAGGCTCGAGGACAAGGATGAGGTCATCGGCATGATCATAGCCAATGACAAGGAGAGCGTCCTCACTGTGACCGAGAACGGCTTTGGCAAGAGAAGCAGCCTTGATGAGTACAGGTTCATCAACAGGGGCGGCAAGGGAGTGAAGAACATCATCTGCAGCGAGAGGAATGGCGAGGTGGTGAGCGTCAATGCCATAACCGATGAATTTGACATCATGCTGGTCTCAAAGAACGGAATAATCATCAGGGTGCCTGCGAAGAACATCAATGTCATAGGAAGGAACACCCAGGGCGTCCGCATAATGAAGCTTGAGCAGGGCGACAAGGTTGTTGCTGTGACAAAGATAGAAAGCGGCAATAACGGCGACCTGCCGCAGGATGCTCCTGCGCTGAAGAATAATTAATAATTCTGAATAGTATGAGATGAATAATAGACATATATCCTATCTATCCTAGGAATCGTCTAATGTGCGCCGCCTTTATTATCCACTCGCTCACAGATGCCTGGTCGTTTCTCTTCAAGGATTCTAATATCTGGCTTGTCGCTCTCTTGTGCGGCTCGTTCACTTCATATTTGAATAAAGATGCTACGCGAAGGACCTTCTCCTTGATCTTGGGCGTGAAATAATCTAGGTTGTCGACATTCAGGTATTGGAGCGCCTCTGACAGGTCATAATCGATGTTGGCGTAGCCTGCACGCTTTATCCTCTCGATGTCATCTCTTGACAAGGATGCTAATCCAAGCACTTCAGGAGGCAGTCCAAAGGAATAGAGCGCACAGCAGAACTTGATGGCCCGTGGCAGCTTCACGCCGTTGCTGTTCCTCGAATACCCGAACAAGCCGGTATGGAGCTTTCTCTTGCGGCGGTTTGGGATGAAATTGCTCATCGAGTTCACGGGAATCTCCAGCTCCTTGATGCTGTCTGCGTAATCATCATGTATCACGTCGATGTAATGGAGCGCCTCTTCCTCATTGATCTGGAGAGCAGCGCTTCGTGGCTGCTTGTTAATAAAATCAATCGCCTCAACTACTTCTTTCAGCGGATAATCGTACTTGAACGCAGACTGGATCGTAAAAGTCTGCACGCTAGGATAGCCTTTCAGGATTTGCTTGGCTGTGCTCGGCTTAAAGTTGCCTCTAAAAGGACTTGAGCCCATCCCGATGATAGGAAGAAGCTCCACTCCTAATTCAGACTCTAGCTTATGAATCCTTTGAAGCGCAACCTTGACAAGCAAGATTGCGGCAACAGACCCGTAATTCAAAGCAGGGTCGCTCCTCGCGAACCAGACGCGCTGCTGGTCGCGGATATTCTTTGCCTTGACATAATTCTTTACGTAAATATGTGCATTCAAGATCTCTTCTTTGGTCTCAAAAAGCGGAGTGACTCTTATCTCCGCTGGCTTAAACTCGCCAAGCCATAAGGACAATGTCGTATCTCCTACTCTTTGAGTCTGCGAGTTCTTAATGAAAGTCTCATAGAAATCATGAACCCTGACTAACTGCTTGTCATCTTGGCACATCGGAAGCACTATCTCAAAGATTGGTGTTGAATCCTTGCCGTAAAAATGCGTGGCCAAGTCATGATTCTTAGGGATGGAATAGATTATTTCGCCCAGGACCTTTGCCTCGCTCTTCTCGACAGCGGGATTCGGCGCACGAAGAGTCAGGAACTTATCTTGTCCGAGAACAACATCTTTGAAGTATTCGGAATATTTTGATAACAGCTTTTGGACGACGTAATTATCAACTTCCTTTCCCTCAACATCCCAAAGCTGCTCATCCACATTCAGATGTGAATAAGCGTAAAAAGCCTCTTGCACCTCATCGTCCCCTGTCATCGTCGCGCTATTGGCAAAGAAAGGGATTGTGACGTTATCCGGGTGCTGCGTCGACATGATCCTTGATATTTTCGTCTTCATAATACGTCACACAACTCATCTCGGGAACTTCAAGAACATAATCAGCAGGCTGAGTATCGCTATGATGCCTACAAGAATCACCAGTTCGACCTTCGAATGCTTCTGCGGCTTGGCCCTCTTCATAACTCCTTTCTCTGGTAAAGGATTATATAAATATTGCGAATAACAAGGGGTAAGCCGGCAAACAGCAATATTTATATATCGCCAACATCAGTTTTCTGGGCATGAGAAAACGACTTCATCTCAAGGGCTGGAGCAAGCAGGAGATAGCTCACGCAGAGAGGATCCTGAAGCATGCTGAGAAGAACAAGCATCCTCATGTCAGGGCTTTGGAGAAGAGCCTCTACTGGTTCACATTAATAATAGGGGTCTTAGGCACGATCCTGCTCTCATTCGTCTTGATCCCGATATTGATAGCTGCCAACAGCAGCTGGAGCTATGTATTCGCCGGCTTCTTCGGATTCACGCTAGGCTTCCTTATCATAACTATAATCCGGCACATGCATTGGCTGCAGCATCACCACCACCTGTCCATAAGCCTCTTCATCCCTATACTTGGGATATTCGATTTCTTCATCATAGTCACGACAGTCAATGCCTTCAACCAGTCGCTCATGATAGGGAACATACATAACCCTGTGATTGCAGGAGCAGTGTTCTTCATCTGCTTTGTGCTTCCCTACGGGGCTTTCATGCTTCTCAGGAGGCCAAGATGATGGATCTTAAGGAATGGACTGTGCACCACATCAAGCAGAAGGACCTGATGAAGAAGGACCTTGTGAGTTTCAAGGAGGAGAATGACAGGGTGCTGTGCGACCACAAGGACGGGAAAGCGACCTATCACTGCAATGAGAACCTTGACATGGGCAAGATGAAGGCCATCCCGGCTGATGAGACCACTTATTTTGTCTGCCTTTGCAATGAGCATAATTTCAAGGTGCTGCTCGAGAACTGGAATCTTTTCAAGACCAAGCAAGGGCTGACATTCATGTTCCTGAACCCCGGCCTTGCAGAGAAATGGGTCATCAAGCCTTTTGTGCATGCGAAGATAGCAGACCCTGTCACCCTGAAGCAGGGCCTAAGGACGATGTACAACACCTGCATGGGGATTAATAAGGAGTGATTCTTGAGTTATAATAATTTATCGTCGACTCAATTCATCCTATCTGCCGAATAGGTGATCAGATATGGTTCTGCCGACTACTGATGTTAAGGCATAATCTGTATTAAGGCATCTGTACATTTCGACCATGTTAAATTGTTTTATCAAATTTCCGCTTAGTTCAACAATTATATCCAATCTTTCTTTCTGAGATTTTTTTAAATCGAGAAAAGTCGTTGTTGTGCCTAATTCAAGCTCTACGCATGGCGATTTATTTAACATTCCTTTTTTCCATAGTGTAACTGAAATAGAATAAAGACCGCTAGTTGTTTTTCCATTGGAGATCTGTGTCTTATCTATAGTTCGAGTATATTGCATCCAAACAAGGCTATTCACAAGATCTGGTCCTGTCCTATCCTTCCCTTTGAATTCTTTGGGCTCTAGAAAATTAGAAACATATCTCACTATTTCATCAACTGTTTGCTGAGGTAAACTCTCTTGATTCTGAGTTGCCAAAACAATTCCTAACTTAGAAGCTTCAGGCATGTTTTAAGGAACATGAGCAGAGTATATAAATATTCCTGTTCTTTTACTATTCTATAATAGTTTCTATTCAGGTTAAATTAAGGCTTGAGAACGATGTACAACACCTGCATGGGGATCAATAAGGAGTGATTCTTTCCTTTTTCTGAAAACCTTCCGGTCGCAGAATAACAAACAATATATACCCTACCAGGCTCCTCTTTCATATGGATACGAAGATCAGCACAGGCACTGCTGTGATGGACTGGCTGCTCGAGGGCGGCTATGAGAAAGGGGTCATCACGACCATCTATGGCCCTGCCGGCAGCGGAAAGAGCAACCTATGCCTGCTGTGCGTGGCCAACAGCGTCAAAGGCCAGAAGGTGATCTTTGTCGACACCGAGGGCGGATTCTCCTTGACAAGGTTCAAGCAGCTCTGCCCTGACTACAAGAAGGCATTGGAGAAGGTAATATTCCTTAAGCCCACAAGCTTCACAGAGCAGGAGAAATCTATCACCAAGCTAGATGAGCTGCTCAAGCAGAACATAGGGGCTATCTTCGTCGATACCATCAGCATGCTCTACCGCGCAGAGCTCAGCGATGAGAACAACAAGAACCTGAACAACGCATTTGTCGCCCAGCTCAGGACATTGCTCGAGATAGCGAGGAAGAAGGACATACCTGTCATCGTCACTTCCCAGGTCTACGCAGACATGGAAGTGAAAGACGAGGTGAAGGTCGTTGGCGGCATGATGATAAAGAACATGAGCAAATGCCTGATAGAGCTGAAGATCAGCGGCAGGAACAGGATCGCCCTCATCAAGAAGCATCGCAGCATAGAAGAGGGCAAGAGCATAATGTTCAAGATAGTTGACGAAGGCATCGTTGAAGTCGAGAAGAAATCTTGATGGCTTGACTTTACTTAAATCTCAAGCGCTCCACGCATCATCTTCTTCAGATGCTCTGGCGCCGAGTAGATCCATTGCATACCCTTCGGCCCGTAGATTATCTTTCCCCCGGCAAAAAGATAGTCAAGCACGACCAGCAAAGTCTGATGCATCACCTGCTTCGGTAGCTTTCTTTTTAGCTCAGATACCTTCATCGGCAGAGCCTTGTTCTTCTCCAAGCATCTCTCCACCATGAGGACTGTTGAAAGGTTAGGATATCTTATCAGTTCCTGTTTTGTCGCTTTCTTTTTTTTCATGAAAAGGCACGCTCGTTCATCAGTATCAATTGATACAAAAAGAGTACATTTTGATATTTAAATGTTTCGATTGAGAGACGTAAATCTTCCAAAAGAAGCGTGTTTAACCACAAGACGCACTAGACAAGGTGACGTAAGGGATATAACCTAAGAACAAATTTTCTTGATGATGTTCCACGGAAAAGAAGTCAGGGTACTCCTAAAAGGAGAAGCAAAAAGCATACTTAACTCGATCGAGAGAGCAAAAGAACGGCTTAAAGAGAATCCGCAATACGGTGAGCCTGTACCAAAACGACTAATCCCGAAAGAATATCTTAAACAGGGGATACAGAATCTTTATCGTGTAGAACTATCAAATTATTGGCGGATGCTCTACACCATCGAGGGTAACGAAGTTGAGATACTTCTTTTCATACTCAGCATAACAGATCATCAGAAATACGACCGATTGTTAGGCTATGATTAGCAGAAGCTCTTCTTTATCTTTTCAGCCACTCATCGTTGACCTTTCTCAATTGTTCATGCGTCCCTGTGTCAAACCACTGCGCACTTGACCTGAAGCCGCACAGCAATCCTTTCTGGGCTATGGCTGGGAAAAGATCTTTCTCAAGCATGAAAGCATCCTTGTCGGCAGGCATGAAATCGAAAACAGAAGGGCTGAAGACATAGTATCCTGAATTGGCATAGTCCGAGGGCGCCTCTTCAGGAGTTGGCTTCTCGACGAAACGCATTATCCTGTCATCCTTCAGCTCAACGATACCGTAATGCCTGACATCACCCACCTTTGTCAAAACTATCGTTGCGTCAGCCTTCATCTTCCTATGGGATCTGTAAACTTCTCTCAAATCTAAGTCGTAAAGATTATCTCCGTTCATAACGAATATATCCTCGCCAGGCCTTTCTATGAGCCTCATCCATCCGCCTGTTCCCAGGCGTTCTTTCTCGACAAGGTAATGGATCTTCATCCCGAACTTCTTGCCGTCGCCATAATATGCCTGGATCTTGTCAGCCATGTAGCCGATGGAAAGATAGACCTCGGTGATGCCTGCCCGCTTGAGAATATCAAATACATGCTCTATGAGAGTCCTTCCCTGGACATTCATCATCACCTTAGGGATCGTCTCTGTCAAAGGCCTGAGCCTCTCACCGATCCCGCCTGCAAGGATGACTGCTTTCATGGCATCTGCCTTTGTTCAGCTCTTTAAATGGTTTATGGAAAAGAAAACTATTGAATTTGTGTCCGTTCTGCAATCATATCTTTCTCACAATCCCTTTCTGCGCATCCACTTCCACAAGGTCTCCATCCTTGAAGACCTTGGTCGCTATCTTTGTGCCAACGATGCATGCCTTGTTGAGCTCCCTGCTCACGATGACTGCATGGGATGTCAACCCTCCTGTGTCTGTGATTATCGCACCTGCTCTTTTCATCACAAAGACGTATTCTGGACTGGTCATGGGAGCGACCAGTATGTCGCCTTCCTTGAATGATTCTGCATGCATTGGATCAAGGACAACTCTCACAGTCCCTCTGATGATAGGCTTCGTCCCTTTGCTGGCCAGGATCCCCTTAACCTCATCCACCGGCTTCCCGACTTTCTCTTCGGCGTAGATGTCCCATAACTTCTCTGTGAGCTCTGGGGAGAGTGTTATCAAGTTATATGTGTCCACATAGAATCCGACTGCTCTTTTTCTCTGCGCCATCGAATCCTTCAGCTCAAGCTTTCCTGAGAAGATATCCAACACCTCAGGAAACATGAAGCTTGTCAGGTCATCAGCCGGAAGATTCTCTCTCCTGGCTATCTCATCAAGGAATAGCTGCTTGTAATGCTGGGTTATGAATATCTCTTTTTTTCTCTCATCCTGCCAGGCAGTACCATAGCTGAGCGCAGAGGCTATCTCCATTATGTCAGCTGATAATTTGTATTTGTTCCGCATCTGCTTCTTCTTGCTCTTTATCATGGCTAGCTTCTTATCCATGATCTTGCGCAATCCTGTCGGAAGCTCTTTCTTTCGCTCCCTGAAGAAATCAACTGGCAGCACTGCCGTGCCGTTATAGCTGTTCTTCAGCCAGAAGTATTTTTTCTGATGGACTTCCAGGTCTTTTGCCTCGGAAAGCTCCACTTCTTCATATTGGTAGAATGAGGACTTCTCTGGCGCAGTCAATGCCTCCATGACCTCAGAAAGCTCATGGTCATCTTTTATCGTGCGTGCAAGGCTGTCCCTGAGAAGGACATCAGAGCCGTAGTTGCCAAGCTCCTGCGGTATGGTGGACGGCCAGAAGTCATTTATCAGCTCGTCAAAGCTCCTGCCCAGCTTCAAAAGTTCTTTGTCGCTGAGCGCAGCCAATCCTGTCTTGTCAAGGCTTGCCTCAAATTTCTTCAACAGCAATACCTGCTCGTCCCATCTTTTCCTGAGGCTGATTCTGGATGCCTCTGGCAGCATATATTCCAGGAACACTTTCTTTCCAGCCTTCCTCAATGCAGGGAACTCATTCAGCCAGACGATTCTTCCGCCTTTGAATAAGAACAGTATCTTAGGCCACGCATGGCCTTTGAATTGCTCTGGAAAATCATGGAATATCGGGCGGACGAACTCGGACGGATAGAACATCTTCCCAAATATCGGCCCCCACCTGAAGATCTCCTTCTTCAGGTCAAGGGGGAACTCAGGCATCGCTTTGCCATCAGTCTCTGCTTTTTTCAGGCTCATCTGGCTGAGATATGAGAAGATGCTTTTATTTCTTGCGGTCGAGAAAAAAATAAAATGAAATAATTTGAGCTTGACTACTTACTCGTCTGAGAAGTCGTCAAGCGTCTTGGTGAAGCCGCCCTTGTTCACAAGGCCTCTGTTCTCCATGTAGCCCTTTGTGACCAGCCAGAACAGCAACCCGAGGCTCTTCTTTCCCTTGTTGTTGCAGGGGACGACCAGGTCAATGTTGTTCGCCTGGTTGTTTGTGTCGCACAGGGCGATGACCGGTATGCCGCTCTTGATCGCGTCATCAACTGCGTTCCTGTCAGGCCATGGGTCTGTGACGACTATCAGCTTGACCTCTGTGAATTTCTTCAGCTGGATGTTGGTGAGTATCCCTGGAGGGTATCTTCCGATGAATACCTTTGCGCCTGTCAGCTCTCCGAAGAGCTTGACTGCCTTCCAGCCGTTCTCTCGCCTGGCCACGACCATTATCTCGTTGGGCGCGAACTGGCTCATGAAGCTGGTCATGACCCTTATCCTTGCGTCTATCTGCTGGACATTCAATACGGTCAGCCCGTCTGGCCTTGTCTTGTATATGAAGTTGCCCATGTATTTTGTCTTGAACTTGGTCCCTATGTGAATCCCTGACTTCAGGTATTCCTCGTTTGGGACAAGCAATTGCTGTGTCTCCATGTTATTTCCTCCTGGTATCAGTAATGGTTCAGAACTCATTACTGCTGCTTTTATCGCCCGTAGCAGTTGGTCGAGAGTCCCTTGCGGCTATCCTCTCAACAGGGCTGTGGATGTGAAGAAAAGACAGGCATTTATAAAGGTTTTCCTGGAAACGGCTTGGTGTACCAATTAAAGGGAATATCCATTTTTAAGCGGAAAATTTATTAGAAGGAACATAAATTATCATTAATGGAGACAGCCGAATGAAAAAACACCCTTTTCAGAACAGTTTGCTGAATAAGTTAACTCTGGCCACAGGATTGGCCTTTGTGACAACATGGTTATTTGCCGAAACATACCTCTTCTCAGCTAATCTATTACATAAAAGCAACTTAGTTTTCAACGCTATATGCGCTATATACTTCTTCTCTCTGCTAGTGCTGACCTTCAGGATTATGTCTGAACGATTTTTATTAAACAAAATGATTCTTAATAAGTCAATTTTTTTGATGGCTTTATCCACTGTAGCTATTTTTTCTCGTAATGTATAGTAATCTTACTTCTCACTGGTTGATTGAAGATTACGTGCCTCCTCTTCTTAATATGTTAATATTAACAGTATTTTTCATATCTGTTTTAATTGACCATATCGGCCAGTTACTGGGTAAATTACCGAAGACTAATCGTACAAAACCCCTGGAAGCCTAGAACTCCGCTATCTTCTCATACACAGGTCCGCTCGGAGTCAAGGTGCTCTTGAAAAGAGCGAACTTCTGAACAGAGAAATCCTTCTTGGCGACATGCTTGCTCGAGACCAGCTCGATGAACCTCTTCTTGTCGTCATGGGAGAGCATACCCACCCTTGCGATGGTTATGTGGGTCTTGAAAGGATGGTCATCCTTGAATCTGGGCAGCGCAGCATCGATTGTTTCCTTGAGCCTGACCAAAGGCTCTGCAGGCTCAGCATCGACCCAAAGCACCCTGATGTTCTTCTCATCAGGAAAGACCCCTATCTTGCCAAGGCTGAGCTTTATGGGGCTGAACTTCACTTTCTTAAGCGCAGAGATGACCAGCTTCATCCTATCATCACTTACCTCTCCTAGGAACTTGAGCGTGATGTGGATGTTCTCCTTGCTCACGAAGCGCAGGCTCCTTATCAGTTTGAAATCTGCCTTGAGCTCTTTGATACTCTCCCTGACCGCATCAGGGAGCTCTACGGCTATGAAAATCCTCATAAGAAAAATTATTGAAAAAAGTTAATAAATAATTTTCGCTTCCAGAGGCTAAAATTCCTCTTCCTCTACGGTCTCGGTCTCGACAGCCTTGCTCTCCTCTTCAGGGCTTGAGACATCACCTGATTCCTCACCGAAATCTTCGGAATCGTTCTCTGTGGCAGGCTGGAAGTCCTCTTCCTCCTCCTTTTTCTTGGCTGGCTTGGCTGGCCTGTCGTTCCTGACGCCAGTCGCCTGGCCGAGCACTTCTGCAAAGCCGGCATTCTTCAGCACGCGGGTGACTCTTATCCTGACCTCATCGCCTGCCTTTGTCTTTGGGACAAACAGGACGAATCCCTGGGTCTTCGCTATGCCGTCGCCCTTCTCACCAAGAGCCTCTATCCTTACATCCAACTCATCCCCCTCTTTGACAGGGGCAAACCTTCTTCGTTCCTGAAACATTTATTTACCCTCCTTAAACCATGGGTTAGATGGACGATAAGAATGGGGATGGACTTATAAAGTTTGTTAAATTTTAGTAACTGACAAAAATAACGCATAATTTATATACTAGTTCTTCCATAATAGTTGTTATGATAAAACTACCCACAAGAGAACTAATTTTGAGATGGAAAAAAGAAGGAAAGACACAGCAAGAAATTGCGGCTTTAGCAG
>JAZDMG010000029.1:0-3535 GCA_043801165.1 archaeon | reverse complement strand
CCTTCATGTCCCTGGAAAGGCAGGGCCTAACCAGTTCTCTTTCTCATCATCTGCTCCGACAATCGAGAACATGCAGTACCAGATCAGCGCATATATCATCCGTGAGCTTCCTGGCTGTGTGGCCGGCTTTGAATCATTGGAAAGCCAGGGATTCGACATATCTGAGGATAATTCTGCCCTGAGATGCACAGTATTTATCAAGGACGATCAGATAGAGATATTTGTTGGTTACCCGCTGAATATCACCAAGGGCGCCACAAAGACTAAGATAGCCAAGTACCAGGACATCCTGAGATTCCCTCTCAAGAGATACTATGACCTTGCTGTCCAGTTCGCCTATGTCGAGGTGTACTCCCAGTTCCTTGAGAGCTTCACGAAAAGGCTTATCAGCTACCATTCTGGCGTTGATTTCAGCTCATTGCCCCCGACTGTTGATTATTCCCATGATACAGTGGTCCCTACCTGGAGCAATTCAAAGGTCAACTTTGACATAAACCAGCTGCTGATAAGCTATGTCCCTGCATTGCAGGTTGAAGGCACCAAGGGTTTCAAGGCAGTAGGGCTCGGCGGTGTTGACCCTGTTGAGAATGGATTCTTTGAGAGCCTTAGCCTCCAGATATTCAATAAGACTGATTATGAGAGCACAAAACAGATGGCTGTCAACTTCTATTATCCAGCAGACACAGTGACCTCTGAGGTCAAGCCATCAAGAGGGGATATCATCTCTCCAGGCATTTCCATACAGAAAGGCGATGATAATCTCCCAGAGACAAGCTTTGTCACATATAAGTTCTTCTATGATGTATCATACCCTGTTGTCGTCGAGATCAGGGGCAGCGACCCATCAAAGGAGATCCCTGAGTTCAGCTTTGTATTCGCCCTAGAGCAGAACCTGATAGAGAACAAAGGGCCTCTGGCCTGGAACCTTGGCCTTGGAACAATACAATGGAACTACGCCAACATTGAGATGACCATTGACATACCAGACAAATCAATCACAGACGACGCTGGTAAAGCGATCCCTGTGAAAAAAATCACCTCTGCAAAGAGCTTGTTCTGCGACCAGGACACCTGGGTCTCGGGAGAGGTAAAGCTAAGGACAATCAATGCAGACACAGGAGCACCGCTCGATGGTGTGAGCGTAGTATATTCATGCGGATCATATGATGAATGCTATGGAGGCACGACCAAGCTATCTGAAGATGGATTGTCAGCATCATGGTCAGGAAAGCTCCCGCTGTGCAAAGGAGGCCGCCTCAACCTTATCAAGGACGGATTCGGATCAAGGAGCATAAAGCTAAGCACCAATCAAAACGAGCCCGTATGGCTTGCCAGCGAAAGGCTCTATGAGATAAGGCAGATCAATGCAAGCATAAAGAAGAAAGATATACTGAAGAACATCTACAGAGATTTATGGGAATGGAAAGAAGATGCTGCGACGATAGGCGGAGCAAAAGAGCTCTCAGACACTGAGCAGGTCACATTTTCAATACGCCAGGTAGGATTTGATTCAAGCGCAAGGCCGATGACCAGCACGATCATCTTCGGAAAGGAGGGAGTTCAAAGCCAGGTGATAAACATAGTGCCTGGAGATTATGAGATTACTGGCATCCTGATTGACCATGTCCGCATGACAGTGCCAAAGGAATGCACACGAACATGTAAGTATAGTCTCCCGATTGTCTGCTGCGATTCAGATAGAGGTGACAACTATTGCCCTATAATAGGCATTTTCCCGTCATTCACCTACTTCCCTGAGAAAGAGCAGGTATTCGAGTCAATGCCCTGGGGTGGGGTAGAGCTTAGCTCAAAGACGATAGGATCATTCCAGATAACAAAGGAGCAACTTGATACCGCAAGCGGGATTGAATTCCATATCCTGAAGCTGCCTGACCTGAAGCTAGCCAATCCCAGCGGTGGATGCCTCAAGCACCTTGAAGAGCTTAATAAGGTCGAGGATTACTCAACTGAATTCTCAGACGCGCTGCTGCCTACGCTGATATAAATATAACACAATCATCCTGCGTTAAAGAGCAGTAATAATCTATTTCCAGTTTATCACTTCAGAGTGACAAAAAACCGAAAGATTTATATACCGGCTAGTGAACAAAAGGTTAGATTTAATAAGCAATATTCATATCAAAGCAAAAAGGTGATGCTGATGAACATAACAAGAAATGCTTTTCAAGTCATTGCTCCTGAGAGAGGAAACCTTGTCTCTCTTGTTGAGCGAGAGAAGATAAGGATGCCATCGCCGAGAGGAAGCTTGGCAGTCATGAAACCTGACGGGACCTTGGAGATGAGCTACGGGCCGCTCGAGGAGAATTCTAGGAGCCATACTGTCACGCAGAAAGGAAATAAGCTCATAGTTGACGGCACGAAATACAAGGCCAGACTCCACGTCGTAGGACAGGACCCTGAAGGAGAAGATGTCTCGCTGTACAGCGCAGAACAAGCCAGGATGGGCTTAGCAGGAAAGACAGCAGCGGTGATAGGATTCGGGATCATGAGCCTGCTGCCGAACGCAGCATGCAAAGGCCCATCAGACCCGGACATCCCAAAACCAGTCACATTCTACATAAGCGTCTACGACCACATGAAAGCAGGAGTGCAAAGGACATTGACAAAGGAAGGAGCATCAAACTCAGCAATAACAATACAATTCTCAGAAGTAGCAATAGGAGACGTAAGCCAGCTATACATGGCCGCAAGAGAGCCAAACATGGGCGCAAGGCTAGGCACCACAACCAACGGAGTCCTAGGCATCCAGACATCAAACTCAACAAGCATAGACGTCTACTGCTTCAGCACAGGAGATGGAGTCCAGGAATCATACTTCCAGGATATAATGACCCTCAACCCAGAGCTAAAGATGGGAAGAGACAGCCACTGGTACAGGAGGAACTTTGACGGAAGGACGCCCAACAACGAGTTCCAGAGCAACTTCGAAACAGTGTTCAGTGACTGCAACAACGCACTATGGGCCCCGTTCAGGGTCGGAAGCTGCATGTCACAGGGTGGAGTGTCAGGAGCTGACTTTTCGTATGGATGCAAGAAACTGCTGGCAGACGGCGACAAGGATTACGATGCCAAATGGGTCTGCGTCGACAACGAAAAACTATACAACATTCCTGAAAGGATTCAGCGTACGGCGATGGCAGAGATATGGGAAGCACTGGCAAAGATGAACAACATTGGAGGAAATCCATCACAGATGCTGGTCTGCGACGGCAGCCAGAGACTGAACGATATAGGAAAAAGCTTGCTAAGATTCGCCTATATAATGGCTCCATAAGACTTTTTAATTTTTTTATCATTTGCTTTTCTTATTATCAATTTCTTCATAAACAAGCAAATCTACGATTTGCTACTCTTGAAAATCCAGCAAGCTCAATTTAGTAACTGACAAAAATAACGCATAATTTATATACTAGTTCTTCCATAATAGTTGTTATGATAAAACTACCCACAAGAGAACTAATTTTGAGATGGAAAAAAGAAGGAAAGACACAGCAAGAAATTGCGGCTTTAGCAG
>JAZDMG010000045.1:0-4093 GCA_043801165.1 archaeon | reverse complement strand
TCTGCCTGGCCGCCCCAGGAATAATTGCCTTTCTCCATCTTGATGGACTCGACCTCAAACTCACCTAATGCTACGCCTTTGTTGAGATGATAGTATATGAGGCGGAGAGTGACTCCTGGGAACAATGCGATGTAATCCTTGTAGATGTCATAGCCATAGGCTTTCTTCTTGAAATGCAGGATATCTATGAGATGCTGGCGCACGTTGCTGCCGATGGGCCTTCCTCTTTTGATCTCCATGGCAAGACTATTGGCTCTGCTGTTTTAAAATGTTGCGGATTATTTTCAATAGAGAAAAATAATGTTCTGTTATGTATATGACGCAGAATATAATACTACTTCTTCTCGCAGCCAGGCTCTTTCTCTTCGCCCTTGAGCGCAGTGAGTATCTGGCACCGCTTGCAGACATCCTTTGCGCATGGCTCTCCGCAGTAGGCGCAGGCAGTTATCTCAGCTGTTTTCTCCTCCTTCATCTTGTTCACGGTCCTGAGGAAGAAGCTTACGATGTTGTATTTTATCGGCGGATGCCTCTTCTCAAAGCTGTCGAGCATGTCACGGTATTCTCGCCTGTATGCATTGACGCTGCAGGGGCATCTCGTGTATTTGACAGGGAACTTCATCAGCTTTGAATAGGCGATGACTTCTTTCTCGCTGTTGAGATATAATGGTTTTGCTCTCTTGACAAAGAACCTGTTGCCGCCTGAGCCTGTGATAGGGCCTTGGCGCCTGGCGAGTATGAGATCATTCCTGAAAACATTCATCACAAAAGCCTGGGCCTCGTCGTCAAGGTTGTGGCCTGTGCATACGCAGTCAAACCCTAATTTTCTCGCGTGCTTGTTCAATAGATATCGCCTTAATACTCCGCAGATAAGGCATGAAGAATAGTTGAAGCCTTTGCCCTTTGCCACAGATGTTATGTAGCAGAGAGACATCCCAAATTCTTCCCTGAAAGATATCTCGTGGAGCTTTATCTTGTATTGCTCGCAGACGCCCTTCAGGTTGTCAAGGTTCTCCTGGGAATAGTTGCCTATGAAAGCATTGACTGTCAGGCCTTCCACGCTGTAGCCTAGCTTCTTAAGGACGTACAGGCAGACGGTGGAGTCTTTTCCGCCTGATACTGCTACAGCTATCCTGTCCTGCTTTGTGAAGAGCTTGAACTGATGGATTGTGCGTCTTACTTTCTTCTCGAAGTAGTCCATGAAATGGTCCTTGCAGAAGTCAGAGCAATATGCCGGCTTGGTGCACTTTATGCATTTCCTTGACTTTTTCTTCTTCTCTTCAGCCATGGGAATAAGGTAATAGCTTTATCTTTTAAAGGTTTAGATTAAAGCTTTAGAAAAAAAAACTACTCTTTCCTGACTTTCGAGATCATCTCCCTGAGCTGCTTAGCTTCCTTGGAATATGCTTCCTTGTTGCTGTTCAAGGCATGCTCCTCCATGCGCTCTGTGATCTCCTTTATCTTCAATACCTGCTCTAGCAGGTTCTCCTCTACCGCAATCTCTTCGTCTATCTTGCTGGTCTCCTTTATTATCTCGACTTTCGGGGCGGGTACACAAGGAGCAGCCACCTCTACGACAGCCTGCTTCTTCTCCTCGAATCCTTCCAGTGAGAATACCCTGTGCGGCGCTGTCTTCAACGCAGCCTCCTTTGCCTCATCAGATGACATTATGCCTGGGAGCGTGAACTTCTCGTCCTTGGGCTCTGATTTCTTTGCGGTGAACTCATGACTGTGCTCCAATGTCCTATTGCCCTGCTCATCTTCGCTCATGGTGATCTCATCCTTCTCAATGGTCTGGGCTCTTGGGACATAGGTCATCCTGTTGACCTGGACTATGTTGATTATCTCATCCTGGATACAGAGGTACATCTTGACATCCTTGCCTATGAAGCTCTTGGCCCTCTTGGTGAGCCTGGCAGACTCTGAGATTAGCTTCTCGTTGAGCTTCTGCTTGGCGCCCTCATTGAGCAGCGGCCTCTGGCCCAGCTCGTCGCTGTCCATCAGCCTTGTTATCTCGAACTCCTGGTTGTTGATCTCGCCTCTCTTTATAGCCAGGGAATTAGGGTCTACTTCAAACAGGTCCTTGCCAAGGATGTTGACCCCGTAGTCCTGGAGCCCTAGGAAGCTCTTGACAAGAATCATGCGGTCATTGTACTCTGAGATAGAATAGGTTATGACCGAGACCTTGGTCTTCTTCATCTTCTGGACGATGATCCCTGCGTTGAAAGAATTGATCTTTTCCTTCTGCCGCTGGATTATCATCTCAGGCGAGAACAATGAGCACCAGGTCATCCTCAACGCTGCTGCCAATAATTCAGATCCCTTTATGTTCTGGAATATGCCGTCATCGTCATCTGCGTCCAGAAGATAGGCAGGGCTTCGTATCAGGGTTATGTGCTGATGGTCTCCCATTGAGACCATGCTGCTGGCCGAAGAGCCAGGCTCTATGTTCAAAGACTCGTAGGCCTCTGACAGCTCCTGCTCAAGGTCCTTGTTGAGCCTTGCTTTGCCGAAAAGGGCTATTATTTCCAGATAAGCTTCCCTTGGAGTCCTTTCCTTCAGGAGAGCGTCGATCTGGGCCTTTAAGTGGTTCTCTGCCAGGAAGTCCTGGAAAGCCTCGTTGTTCACGACAAAGCTCAACGGGATGTTGAACCCCTTGTCCTTAAGAATCCCGAGGTCAGCAGCCCTATAGCCCAACGTGTCAGCATCAGCCCGTGAGACATTCGTAAGCGTGACAATATATCGCATGAATACTCCTCTCCAACCAAACCTCTTATAACCCTCCTAGATGCTTAGCTAGTATTTAAAGTTTAGCACTTTTGGAAGGAAGATTGAGAGCAAAGCGACCCATCAAGAACAGAAATAGAATAGAACAATCTTAAAAAAATATGGTTATCAATTCGTTTTACGCAGTAGACATAACCATTCGGCTAATGTCGTAATAACCGTAGTAATAATTAAGTATATAAATCTTTCTATTTTTTGAGCTCTTTTTTCAACTCGCTGGGGACGACAATGGAAAAGTCGAACAGTCTAAATTTTTTCCCTATTTGTATGTATGCTTCTATTTGTTCTTTTCCTCGTGAAGTTAAAGGCACTCCAAAATCGCCCTCTTCAAAAAACTCTATATCGGTCTTATCAAACATTTTTACGACTCCGTACTTACAAGCAACATAATCTTGGAGATTTCTATAACTTTCTGATCGTTTTATTACTCCCGAGTCCAAAATTTCTTCTCCTTTAAAAACCCAATAAACAGGATGCTTAATCTTTTTCTCAGTAATTATTCTTTGTTTATCTAAAGGAACAATATGTTTAAGATGTTTGTTGAAAATGGGATACGCCATTAATTTATCTCCAAATTCAGGCAGAGAAGGTCTCAAGTTTTCAAAAAGAAGGAATTTTGAATTTTTTTCAAGTCTTTTATCAAGAAATTCGATTAATAAATCTGCAGTGGAAATTACGGGATTTACACAATCACCGCCAGGATATACATACGTCTTAAATGGAGCTTGATCCAAGGACTCTTGAGCTTCAAAAATATGTCCATTATATGAATCTAAATGGAATTCTACCGTGTTAGGATTAAAATATTCGGTAAGTCTCCATGCGCATATTGGTGGAAAACAATGAAGGAAGTGACTGGAAAGTAGTTTCTCATATGTTCTTGTAGGTTCGCTTAGTTTAATCTTTTCTCGTTTTGCTAATCGCCCGTATACCTTGACTTTAGCCAACTCATTTTTTGAAAACAATGTGTAAAAAACATACGCTTTTTCCAAATCTGGAATTATCTCTTTGAAAAAAGATTCTAAGAAATCATAATATGTGCTGCAATTCTTAATGTCATTAAAACAATAAAACTGAAAGTCTTTTACGCCATTCAAATAACTACTTGATTTTGTTATAGCTTCCGCGTAATGTTTTTGAAAAGTCACATAGTCTCTGACTTTTATCGCAATTCCTATGACTGATTCAAAATGACCTGCAGTTCCATCTTTTTTCCTAACATTTCTTATGAAACTTCTTGAATCAATTCCGACAATACTTACCATCTTAATCGTGATTTAGTATGAGTATATAATTTTTTCGTTAAAAT
>JAZDMG010000032.1:0-31138 GCA_043801165.1 archaeon | reverse complement strand
AAGATGTTCTGATTGTCAGAAAAAAATTGAGAAAAACAATCGATTGTTCAGAAAATTAAACTTTTCATCTGACATTTAGCCATATTTTCTGAATATCAGAACAAATGCGCATGAAGAGATACCCTAAGCTTGTCCAGTGCGACAAGAGAGGACAGATTGTAATACCCAAGGACCTGCGGGCAGAGCTGGGGATAGACGAAGGAACCGGCTTCTGGATGTATGCGGTGTCTGAAGAGGGAATTCTCCTGAAGAAACTTGATGCGCCTGAACTCACCATCCACAAACGCGAGCTGGATGAGCTGAGGATCAATGCTGACAAGCTGAAGCTCAAGAAAAAGAACCTTGATGCTTCAGAGAAGAAATACAAGAAGACGACAAAGGGGAAATTGGAGCTGATATGAGAAAGAAAAATCTAGCCAGGAATGTGAACATGAGATCCGCGGTGCTCCTGCTGGCAGTGCTGCTCTTCAGCATCTTCCTCGCTAAAGAGACATATTCATCGGCTGCGACCCAGCTTGAGCAGAGCGTGAATGAGACCAGCAACATAGTCAATGCGGGGCAGAATATCACATTGATCGCAGGCTGGACCGGAGAGAACCATAGGATATTGTTCTGCAGGGACACCGTCTGCACCAATTGCTGGTACAGCAGCCAACTAGGGACGAGCGACACCACCGGATGCTGGTGCAGCACATCATCATTGGTCTCATCCCCTTACTTCTGCAGATACCTGTCGAGCGATTCAGATAATTACTCGAATAATTTCTATTTCAGGATGTACAACGAGACAGATGTCCTCGCTTCCAGCGGCCAGATCAACACAGTGGGCTCATTGGAGAGTGCATTCTACGTGAACCACAGGCCGACAATCAGCAGCGTATCTGACAACTCGAATTCAACCAATCGCACTCCTATCGGCAGCAATGTGACCTTCTCAATAGATTGGTCTGACAGCGACCCGCAGGCAGCAAGGGCCTATGTATGCAATAGCTCGTCGATAAATGAGAGCGGGTGCCACCCCAGCAGCAGGATGTTCTGCAACACCTCAAGCAATCTGTCAAATCCGGCCACATGCAAGTATGAGATGACGATCTCTGATCCTGTGAACCAGACCTACTATGCCAAGGTGTGCGACAACCGCAGCTTCTGCTCAGATGATGTGCTGAGCGGGACAATATTCAAGATAGCCAATGATACGGCTTCCCCGGACATAAATGTCTCTGCCATAAACAACGTGACTTTCCTGGAGAACCAGACAATACAGTTCACGGTCACCGATGACATCAACATAAGCAATATCTCAATAAACCTGAACATATCTGCTGGCGCATCCAATTGGATATTCAATTTCACCAACATGAGCTGCTCAGGTAATGACACAGCCCTTGCCTGCAGCATTGATATCAATAAGGAGGATGGATACTACAACCTGACATTCTCAGCCGAGGACACAAGCGCCAACTCCGCTTCTGTCAAGATAGGCTACATCGTGGATGCCCGCATAGGGAGCATCGCGATTGTGCGCGACGGCTATTCCCAGAACGGGCCTCACATAGCCAACATCACGACAACGAGGATGCTGTTCGCCAATTGGACTGCCCTCACAGGCTCAGAGTCCGGCGTGGACCATTACGAATATGCCGTCGGCACTGCATCAGCATATCCGAACAGCGGTTGGGATTCGATGATTGGCTGGACCGCTACCAACAACACCAATGTGACAATCAATCTCTCATTAGTCCCGGATAATGCTTATTATTTCCACATCAGGGCGATCACAAGAGCAGGATTGACAAGCAATGCCAGCTCAAGCGACGGAATAATCTACGTAGACCCCTCCCCACCAGTTTGCTTTGGCGGCTCTGGCTCTGGCGGATGCGTAAGATTTGACGACGAATGGACCAACAGCCTGAGCGCATTGCAGTTCATCATGAATTTCACCGAGAACGGCTCAGAGATCATCAAGTACCAGTATGCGATTGGTTCAACGTCCTATCCTCAGCCTGGCTTTGACTCAATCCGAGCGACCACCAATTCATCTTCGCCTGACATCAGCGAGATAGGGCTGAGCCTCACCTATAACCATTCATATGTTGTCAGCGCCAAGGCACAGAGCTCAAACAGCCTCTGGAGCGACTGGTACTATTCAGCCAACATCACAGTCGACTCAGTGGCTCCGCAGGGAGGCTCTATCAATTATACCACCAGGAACATAACCACCAACCAGACGACGATAGGAGTGAACTCAGGGATTGATGAGCTTAGCGGCATACGCACAGCAGAGCTGCAGCAGGCAGAAGTGGAGCTGGATCCTATACAGGGATGCGCAGGATTCTCCGGCTATGAGAACTATAACACCACCACTGACCTGTCATCCTACTCAACCCATCTGTTCACAGTCACCCTGGCCCACGGCTATTGCTACAGGTTCAGGTATCTTGTGACAGACTATGCAGGCAATACCCGTGTCTACACATTCAGCGATGAGATAGCGTTCTATGTTGATCTCACTCCGCCGCAGAACTTCACGGTGACCATCAACAACGGAGATGCAGTCACACATGACCGCGACATGGTCATTGACTGGACTGACAGCTCAGACCCTGAATCAGGCGTCGCCTATTACAGTTACACCTTGAGGGACAATCATGGTGGCATTGTCTCCGAATGGCTCAATACCAGCAGCACCTTCGTTAATATGAACAACATCTCTTACACGAATGGCAGTGATCTCATACATGAGTTCTCCTACTATGCCATCGTCAGGGCCTACAATGCACTTGGCTCTTACACAGAGAAGACCAGCAACAGCATATTATACCTTGATAACACTCCGCCTGCTCCTGCGATCATAATCAATGTCGGCAATGACACCAATGCATCCGATGGCTACAGGATAAGCTATTCGGGTGAGATTAACATCACTCTCGTAGGAGAGAATGGCATGTCCTGCGTCCACTCACCATATGATATAGATTACTCAGAGTACTATGGTACCGCCTGCAGCATGAACAATAAC
The DNA here is from genome assembly GCA_043801165.1 of archaeon. Lineage (GTDB taxonomy): Archaea > Nanobdellota > Nanobdellia > Woesearchaeales > SM23-78 > SM23-78. The sequence goes on along the minus strand of JAZDMG010000032.1, from coordinate 28,119 downwards.
ATCTCCGTGTGCAACATAACAGCAGAGCAGGGCAACCACACCTATTATGTGCTGTGCAAGGACTCATACGGCAACAGGCAGATGTCAGGAGCAGGGACCCGTGTCAGCTGGATATCTGACTTGGCAGGGCCTAACATCACAATACTCAACCCTGACCAGAACGAAGTGGTGGCAGGGCTTGTCAACATGACTGCTTCAATACTTGATGCGGGCATAGGAGTGATCAATTCAACATGGTTCACCATCACCAACCTCTCAGGGATCTTGGTGACGCAGGGTAACCTGAGCAGGATTAACTCCACCTATTATTATCTCTGGAACAGTGCCGCCATCACTCCTGCAAGGTACACGCTGACCATCTCTGCAGAGGATTCTCTTGGCTATTCGACCACCACAGCAGTCAACTTCACCCTCAACAATGATGTGCCGTACCTGGAGATAACTGCTCCCGCATACTCTATCACCTCCAATTCCCAGTTCAACATAACCTTAATGGCGCAGATATTCACAAACCTAAGCTACAACATAACCAACTCATCAAGAGCTTTGATGATAGCCAATGTGAACAATACCAACACATCGCTCAACAGGAACTACCTGTCCTGGACCGAGGTCATAAACATATCAAATGCGACCCGCTGGAGAGATGGGTTCAGCTACAACATCACTGCTGTGGCAATCAACAATAGGACCAATATCACATCTAAGTATGCGTCTTTTGTGGTGGACAGGTATGCGCCGGCATTCTCCAATGTCTCTGTCACTTCAGGGACCTATTACAACAATGACTCAGTCCAGCTATCGATATACTGGAATGACACCAACAGCATATCATCGGTGAACATATCAGTGGACAGCCTGATAAACTTCACAGGCCTCACCCTGAACGGCACAGTTTACGTGGTGAACATCTCTCCTTCATTGCTGCAGAACAATAGGACCTATTATTGGAGATCGTCTGCCACAGACACTGCCGGCAGGGTCAATTCCACCCCGACCTACAGCTTCACCATAACCAACAGGCCGCCAGTTTCCTTGAACCGCAGCCAGAACATGACTGCCTATAAGAATACAGAGATACTGCTTGACCTGGCTCAGATGCTGCCTGATCCTGACGGGGATAACCTGACATTCAACTATACCAATTCAGCGCACATCAGTGTGCTTTCAATCAATGAGCTGGGCATGGCCGAGCTTAACATCACTCCCGATTGGACTGGCCAGGAGATGCTTGTCTTCAACGCGACAGACCCTTACAGGGGGATGAACTACACCAACATAACGATAACGGTCCAGAACGCGCCGCCCGCCTTCGGCGGCAGCATACAGGGAATAAATTGGCTTGTCGGCACCAACGCAACAATATCATTAGCATCATACTTCGCTGATGAAGATGGAGATACTTTGGTCTACAACTACAGCCAGCCCTCTCCATCTAACATCTCCGTGAGCATCAGCCAGGCCACCGGCTTAGCCACATTGACTCCTAATTCAAGCTGGACCGGCAATGAGTGGATAATATTCAATGTCACCGACCTCACCACCAGCGCCGTCAGCAACAATGTGTCGTTGCAGGTGTCTCTCAGCCTGCTGAACAGCACCATCATAAACTCGACTGTCAACGGCGTATATTATGAGAGCAACAGCACCAACTCAGTAGCCAGGTTCATCAATGCCACTCTCAACCGTTCGACTGTCACAAGCTCGACTGTGATAAACTCGACGATAATGAACAGCACAGTGCTGAACAGCCAGGTGCAGAACTCAACGATAATCGATAGCTATGTCGATCCCTCGGTGATAGTGGACTCCATAATCTCTGATGGCTCGAATGTGATCAGCTCTAACATCACAGGCTCTGCCATCAGCAATTCAGATGTCAATTATTCATCAGTCACGAACTCATCGCTATATGATACGACTGTCGTCAACGCCAACATAATCAATGGAGTGATTCTCAGCGGGCGCCTGTTGGCGGCCAATGGATCATACTACAATGCCTCTTTCTCAGGCCCTGAGAACCTGAGCGAGATAATGAATTATCCTCCTGTGTCGTTGATAAGCGGAATCTCATTAGGGCGCGCAGGCCAGACATCATTGTTCACCGCAGGAAGCACCGATGCCAACATAAACGGCACAGGCTATAGCGCCATCAATGATTCGCTATCATACAACTGGTTCTTCCAAGATGGGACGAATCAGACAATAGCTGCAGTGACCATTTCACATGTTTATACTGCTGAAGGCACATACTATGCGATATTGACAACCTCTGACGCATTCGGAAGGAGCAGCAATGCCAGCTCTGTGGTCGTCATCAGCTCAGTCGATGGCGGTGGTGGAGGCGGAGGCGGTGGTGGAGGCGGCATAGCCCCTAAACCGACTGCGAAGAACGATTCAAAGCCAACGTCAGAGCCAAGGACTGTGCAGATCAGCAGCTCAGGCACCGGAGTGACTCTATCAAAGAACGGCACAGAGAGCTCTGCCAGGTTCATCTTTGCAGGGGATTATTACACCCTGTCATTGAAAGGGTTGGGCAATGATTATGCTGACATACAGATCAGCTCAGTGCCCTATTCCACCCTCAGCACCAGGCTCATCAAGAACCAGCTCCAGGAATTCGACATAAACGATGATGAAGTGAGCGAGATATCGATAACCATGCAGGATTATGGCGACAGCTCAAAAGCATATCTTGTGATAAAGCAGCTGATTGAAGAGCCAGTTGTCAAGGAAGAGCCTCCTGCCCCTGCTGAAGTGCAGCCAGAGCAGCCCGCAGAGCTTATGCCGCCTGCCGAGGAGCAGCCTGCTGTCATCGAGGAGCCCAAGAGCAGCATATGGATGTGGGTCCTCGCGGTGGTTGTCCTTGGAGGAATAGCCGCGTTCATAGTCATCAAGCAGGAGAATATTCAGATGATGCTGCACAGGAGAGCATCAGCATCAAGGCCAGGAACTGCAAGGCCAGGAGCTGAAGATTCGATGCAGGAAGCAGTCTTCGAAAAGAGGCCTGCCGAGCTAGCAGAAACGCCATCGGCTCATGAAGAGCAGAAGCTCAGCGAGATTTATGAGAGCGAGCTATCACCGGCTCCGATCATTCCAGAAATAACTGCGATGCCATCGCAGGCAAAGCCAGTCGATGAGCACGCAGAGATGGACGGGTTCATACTCACAGAGCTGAAGTCAGGCAGGACCTTGTCAGACATAATCAATGTGCTGGAGGCGAATGGCTGGAGCTATGCCTCTGCCTATGATGCGGTTGCTGAGTTCGTGATAAGGCAGAGCCTCAAGGCAGGCTATTCACCAGACCAGGTGCACAGGCTCATGCTGGAGCGAGGCTGGGATGAGGAGGCTGTTGTGAGGATAATTGGCTCTAAGCTAAAGAAATGAATCATCAGAGCAGCGGTTCCATAAAGTTTTTAATCTTCTATTTTTTCCTCTTCTGCCATGAAAGCAAAGACAGCAAGTTCATCAGGCTCATCTAGGCCGAAGGCGAGAATCCTCATCAAGAGACGGGTGAGTGCACAGGTAGACGGAGAGGAGAGGACCATCTCGAAGTTTGAGAAGCACTACATAGATGTATCAAACGATTATCACACAAAGCATGGCATCATAAAGAAGGATGAGCTGCAGAAGAGGTCTGGCTCGCTGGTAGGGCAGGGCTCCAATGAGTTCATCATCTTCGACGCTGATTTTCTCGACGATTACAAGCACATCAGGAGGCTTGCCCAGATCATCACATTGAAGGATATCGGCGCGATAATAGTCAACACCGGGATGACCCGCGACACAAAGGTGCTGGACGCGGGCGCAGGCTCTGGCGCGCTGGCATGCTATCTTGGCAAGATCGTCAAAAAAGTCATGAGCTACGATATAGAGGATACGAGCATAGATGTCTCTAGGGAGAATGTCAAGCGCCTATGCCTGAAGAACGTCGAGGTGAATAAAGGAGACATCTACGATGCAAAGAGCATCTCGGAGAAAGGATTTGATGTCGTTGTCCTCGATGTGCCTGAGCCATGGAGAGCTTTGGGCACCGTCAGGAAATCCTTGAGGATCGGCGGATTCATAGCAGTCTATCTCCCAAACATAAGCCAGGTGCAGGAATTTGTCAAGGCTCTCTCAGAAGAGTTCCTGGTTGAGAGCACAATCGAGTCAACAGAGCGTGAATGGGCGGTCGATGCCAGGCGTACGCGGCCCACGACAAAGGAATACAGCCACACGGCATTCCTTACTTTCGTGAGGCGGTTGAGATGAATGCTGCGATCGCCAAGGCAAAGAAGACAACGCGCGGATTCCCGAAGAAGGAATTGCGCGTCATAGGGTTTGATGATTCTCCATTTGACAAGTTCGACCCGAATCAGAGTCCGGTGCTGGTTGTCGGATCAGTCTTCAGGGGCGGAGAGTTCATGGACGGGCTCCTTTCCTGCTACGTCGACAAGGACGGAGAGGACGCGACCCTGAAACTCATAAACCTTGTGAACAGCTGCAAGTTCAAGCTTCAGCTGCAGGCGATATTCCTCGACGGCATCGCATTCGCAGGATTCAACGTCGTCAACATATTCTCACTTAACAGGATGACAGGCATACCTGTGGTTGTCGTCGTGCGTGACAATCCTGACATGGATAAGATATTTTCTGCGCTAGAAAAGCTAGGCATGAAAAAGAAGGTTGAGCTGCTCAAGAAATTCCCGAAACCTGTTAATGTTAACGGCGTCTATGTGCAGAGCATCGGCATGAGCATTGACGACACCAAGAAGCTTCTCAAGGTCTGCTGCACAAGGGCCAACATACCTGAAGCATTAAGATTTTCTCACCTTGTGGCCTCTGGCATCGTTGAAGGCGAAAGCAGAGGGAGAGCTTAGGAACAGAAGTATGAGGCTCAGTATCGCCGAGTGAAACAGCATCTTCCTGGCATAATCCTGGAAGAACTTCTCAGGGAACATGGTTATCAGCAGCGAATCTGATGGGAACGCATAGTTTCCTGCAGGGAACAGGACCTTATGGAATGCCTCGAAGAAAGCAGGGAAGCTCAGGCTCAGCAGGAACAGCAGAGCTATCAATGTGATTGCGCTGATTCCGCTGTAGAGGAAGATCCTCTTCAACGTGGTTACGAATGCTTTGCTATCTTTACCCTTGCCATCTTTGTTATGTTTTGATTTGGACCTTATCCTGAAGATGATGGCAGTAAGCGCTACCGCCGAGATGATGCCAAGGTATTTGAGGAAGACAATCCTGTGCTGCACATCCTCGAGATGCGCCCTCTCTTTCTCTGTGAATATCATGAGCTCCTTAACTTCATTGATTTCAGTAGTTTCACTAGTTAAGTATTTAATTAAATAGTCAACCGTAGTCCTCACGCCGTCGACACCTATCTTGTCATAGGCGCCGTACTTGGTGAAGCTCTTGTCGTAGAAGCTCTTGTCGATGAATACGAAGAAGAAGCTCGCCGCGAAGACGATGATTACCAGGAAGATGGTCGCTAGGACTGTCAAGGTCTTCTGTTCTGATGGCTTCATCGATATAGTTGGTATTAGAACGTTTAAATAACTTATTTTTCTATCATTGTTCATGACGAGCGTCGCAGTAACTTAGCTTATTGCCAGCATGATTGGCGCAAGAAGCATATGCCTGCTGATATTGGCGGCTCGGCCTATTTATTTTCCCTAAGATACTCTCTGGCTGCATGATATCTTGCAGTATGCTCGTTATGCGCGAATTGAGCGCACATTCTCTCTAAGAAGCTCCATTTTTTAATAATAAACTTTAATAACAGAGACTTCTAATTATATCCTTATGAGACTGAAATCGGTTGTTTTTAAGCATGGAGAGATAGTGCTGACAGTGTGGTTCAAGAAAGAGCTCTCTGTTAAGCAAGATGCTAGATTCATGATATTTTGTTACGGTTTGCCAAGTCATCCTTATCAGCATAATCCTGCTAAGGTCGAAGCTTTTTGCGACAAAGGATTTATCTTGGTTTATCCGAACTACGCAGGAACTTGGGCTAGCGATGGGGTTATGAATTGGGAGAGCTGTGTTGAATCAATACATAAGACGATAGCTTTTCTCAAAAAAGGAAATGGATTGAGTGCTTATGATAACAAGGAATTTTCTTGGAATGTCAAGGATATAACCCTTGTTGGAGGAAGCTTCGGCGGCTCAGTGGCTTTAGTTGCCGGGGCCAAATCACGGATTATCAAGAACATAATTGCTGTCGCTGCCCCTACCAATTGGAGAAATCATTCAAGGATTCCTGAAGAGACGGCGGAGCCGATCGAAGGGTTATTTTATGCCGTACAGAGAGGCTGGAGAAACCTTTGGAGGATTCCAAGCAAGAAAGAATGGATGAGATTGGCAACGGGTTCGGCCGATCTTAATGCTGTAGATTATGTGCGTGAGTTGAAATACAAGAATGTTATGCTCATACATGGAAAAAATGACCCTGTTGTGAGTGTCAAGAGATCTATTGATATTTATGATGCAATAAAAAAAGCGAGTGGAAAGAAGAGATTAATTATTCTCAAAAATGAAGGGCATTTAGGCAATGATGCGATTGGTAATAGTTCTGTCATGAAACAGGTTCTTGAATTCTTATCATAGAATTTCTCAGGTTTCATCTTCTTGTCATATAGCATAGTCACGTGTTTCGAACGCAGTCCACTCACTTACTTAGAAAGTTAAGCTCAGCATTTGAAATAAATCACTGAAAGTGTATATTTGTTCTACCATAATGCTGATCATCGTCTATCATTTCAAGATTATTGTTTAATCGTTGTTTTTCACAACCTTTAAATATTACTACGTATCAACCGTAGTAAAATGGGTTTGCCTTCAAAGGAAGATGATGTGTTGGAATTGTTCTTCAATGAGCCTACTAAGCATTGGCATTTCAAGGATATTGTTGCCGAGACAGAGATGAGCCAGGACAGAGTCAATCACTGGCTTAAACGCTTCATTAAAGAGGATTTGATCAAACATATCAGGCCCGAGGGCAAGATGCCTTTTTTCACAGGCAATTATGAGCACCCAAATTATGAACATAAGAAAAAACTTTACGGATTTGATAAGATGCTAAAAACAGGATTGCTTTCTAAGCTTCAGTCATTGAAGAACGCAAAGACAGTTGTTATTTTTGGAAGTTTTGCCCGCGGTGACTGGAATGCAAACAGCGATGTTGATGTTTTTGTTCTCGGTGATCCAGAAGATCTTAAATATGGTACTGTCTGGAAATCTTTCGGAAGAGAGGTGCAAATTCACGCTTTTAAGACAAGAAAAGATATTAAGGACATCCAATCAGGCTTGATGCATAATGTTGTCCAGGGTTACTTTATCAAAGGCAGCATACATGACTTGGTCGAGGTATCTGTTTGAAAAAGATTAAGGACATTAAAGCCGTTTATGAAGAATGCCAAACCGATGGTTTCATCCAATTCAGGAAGGATGTTGATCGCTTTCTTGCAGAATCCTTGCTAAGAAGTGCGAAGGAAGCGCTTGTTTTTCTAAAGCAGATCGAGTTGGTATCTGAGAAGATGGATGATCACTCCTTGCTTTTCACATCGACTTACGATATCCTTAGAAAGCTCATTGAAGCATTCTTGCTTTTTGACAGGCTTAAATGCTCGAATCATCAATGCGCAAATGCTTTTTTGTGCACAAAGCATCATGGTTCGTATTTTGATTGGGGATTTCTGGAAGAAGTCAGAGTTTATAGGAATGAAGTAAATTACGAAGGAAAAAGAATTACCAGTGATATTTGGAGATTATCCAAGTCGAAATTCGAATTTCACATCAATGGATTGATTGGTCTTATTGAGAAAAAAATTCAAGCATAGTACAATCTTCCGCTGCTCTTCTGCTCCTGGTCTTTCTGGCTTCCTAGCTTGTTGATCCTCGGGCGCTTGCTCTCCTCATCCCTCCTGAATGTCAGCTTCACATTCCTGAGGAACCTGTTCATCCCTTCTTCCATGAAGAACGGTCCTTCGACTTTTCCGTGCACAGCTGGCTTGCCCTCGAAGATCATGAGCCTGTCAGATATGGTATCGATGAAGAGCAGATCGTGATCGACAATCAGCGCACTCCTGCCAGTGATGTTCAATATGTCCCGCACTATCTTTCCCAGCCGCAGCCTCTGCTCTACGTCAAGGTAGGCAGATGGCTCGTCCATCAGTATCAGGTCAGAGTCCTGGCTCAGGCATCTGGCTATCATTACTTTCTGCAGCTCTCCGCCGCTAAGCTCTGATAATTTCCTGAGGAACAATCCTTTGAGCTCCAATGGCCTGATCAATTGCGCCTCATATCTCTGCATCGCCTGCTGCAGGAAATCCATGACAAGATCATCATTCGGCTCAAGATACTGCGGCTTATAACTCACCTTCAGCTTGAGTTCATGGCCCTTGATCTCGCCTGCGAGTATCTTGACAAAGCTGGTCTTTCCTATGCCGTTCTCTCCAAGGATTCCGACCATGTCGTTCCTGAATATCTTTCCCTCGTCAGCCTCAAGCTCAAAGCTTCCGAGCTTTTGCCTGAAGCCTTCCCAGTTTGTCAGGAGATGGCTCTTCTTTATGTCGATAGGCGGCCGCACATCGAACTTGATTGCGTTCTCCCTGAATCTCACGTTCTCCTCCTTGAGGAATCCAGAAAGATAAAGGTTGATGCCTGCCTTTCCGCTCTTTGGCTGGCTCACGACTCCGTAGACAGAAGGAGTTCCATACATCAAATGCACAAAATCAGCTAAGTAGTCAAGTATTATCAGGTCGTGCTCCACCACCATCACTCCTGTGCTCTCATCGCAGAGGCTCCTTATGAACTGGCTCACCTTCAGCCTCTGCTTGACATCAAGGTAGCTTGTCGGCTCGTCGAAGAAATATATGTTCGCCTTCTTCAGGACGCAGGCGGCAATCGCCACCCTCTGTAATTCTCCGCCGCTGATCTTCGAGATGTCATGGTCAAGCACCTCTGTGAGGTCGAGCAGACTAGCGATCTTCTCAAGCTCTTTCTTCTCATCAGCCTTTTTCAAGAGGTCTATGACCTTGCCCTTGAATTGCTTTGGTATGAAATCCACCTGCTGGGGCTTGTAGCTTATCTTGATGAGGCCTTTCTCCTGCTTCTCAAAGAATGCCTGGGCCTCTGTGCCCTTGAAATAATCAATCAGCTCCTTGTGAGTTGATTCTTTGCCTGGCTTGCCGAAATTAGGCTTCTCAATGCCTGCGAGTATCTTGATGGCGGTGCTCTTGCCGATGCCGTTCCTTCCGACTATGCCGACCACCTTGCCGAACATCGGGACAGGAAGGTTGTAGAGCGCGAATCCGTTCGCAGAGAACCTGTGTATCGGATCTTTTTTCAGCTCCTCAGGAAGATTGATGATGTCTATGGCCTCGAATGGACAGCGCTTGACGCAGATGCCGCAGCCGACGCAGAGCCCCTCGTTGATGCCTATCTTGCTGTCGCTATTCTTGACTATGCATTCTGCGCCGGTCCTGTTCACGGGGCAGAGCCTCATGCAGAGGTAGTTACCGCACTGCGTAGGATGGCATTTCTCTCTCTGGACTACTGCTATGCGAGTCATATGCATCAAGAAGCCTGCTTGTTATTTAAATATTGCTGCCTTTCGAGCAATCTATTTTCTCTTAGAATTAGGATTTATGATTATCACATCATAATATTTAACTATTTTTTCTAGCTCCGGAGAGTTCATGTGCGGATTATATATGTAGACATGTACATCTATGCTTCTTTTTGTTGCTTCTTTAACCTTATAATCAGCGAACCATTGGCCTGTGGTTCCTGTTCCTATGTGGAGCATTAGAACATCATAGTTTTTTTCTCTTTCATAGAATTGAGCGTCTTCGAAATCATTGGTTCCGTGAGTTTTTATTCCTTTCTTCCAGAATGCATTAGTCATCCTTCCCATCAGATAAGTCTTGCCGCTATGTGGTGCTGGAGCGTGGAGAGATATCAGAACCGGTTTGATTCCATCGTCACGCATGCCTTTGGTTAGCTCGATGATTTTTTCTATTCCCTCTTCAACTCGATAAATCATATCGCTCATATTGACTACCTAACAGTAGTTATTTATAAAATTTTTGTTTTTCCGCAACATTTATAAATTTACTTCCCTTTACGGGAAGTAAAATGAGCTTACCAAGCAAAGAAGAACTGCTCCTTGAAATATTTTTCAACCAACCGACTAAGCAATGGCATTTCAAGGAGTTGAAGGAAAAGACAAAGCTTGCTGACAGCAAGCTAGCCAAATGGCTTAACAAATTCCAGAAAGAAAACCTAATCCTTCGTAATAAGCCTGAAAAAAAGATGCCGCATTATATAAGCAACCGCTTCAATATTCATTTTCAGAACAAAAAAAAGCTTTTTGCGATGCAAAAGCTATACGAGAGTGGATTGCTTGATCATTTGGCTTCGCTAGAGAAACCTAAGCTTATAGTATTGTTCGGAAGTTTTGTCAGCTGGAATTGGCAAGAAAAAAGCGATGTTGACCTGTTCATTTATGGAGATGACTCTGAACTGAAGACTTTTGAATTTGAAAAAAAAATTAATAGGGAAATTCAAGTTTTTGTTTGTGAAGATGAAAAAAAGATAAAACAATTCGGAAGCGAATTGATAAGAAATATTTTGCGAGGAACAATTATTAAAGGCGAATTGCCCCATGAGGTGTTAAGTTATGCAGGAATCAAAAGAACTTGAAGATGTGTATGATAGATGTATCGCCAGCGGCTATCTTTCTGATTGTGATGTGATTAATGTAGGAAAAATAGATAAGAGTGTTTTGCTATCTGAAGAATTCTTGGCTTCGGCAAGAGATGCAATAAAAAAGAAGTTGTGGAATGCAGGATATAATTCTTTTTATGACGCATTGCATTTGCTTGTAGAAGCTTTTCTTATGTTTGACAAAACAAAATCCTATAATCACCAATGCCTTTTCGCATACCTTTGCTTGAAGTATCCTGAGTTGGAGTTTGACTGGAATTTCTTTGAAAGAGCAAGAATGAGGCGAAATGGGATCAATTATTATGCTGAGCTAGTTACAGAAAATATGTGGAAAGAAGACTCTTTGCAGTTCGAGCTTTACATAAGCTTATTGAAAAAAGAAATCCAGAAGCGGTTAAAGGAATAGCCCGTTCTTGCCTTTCACTCTCCCAGATTTGCCTGCAAAAGCCCTGAAGAACGAGTTCTGTGTGTTTTTGATTAACTGCTTAAACAGCGCTCATATTTTTTAGAAGTATTTATATATCTCTTCTGCTAGTTTTAGCTAATGGCTTTTGATTATTTAATGGCAGGCCCGGTAGTTCTAGTGGTAGTATCCCTGTTCATCCTGTACAAGATTTTCGGGGACAGATATACTGCCAGCCACGGCAGCGCCGAGGCGTATAAGCTGGCGAAAGAGGTCGGGCTCAATTCTTGGATTGGCCGGCTCCAGAGCAGATGGAGCGCCCTCAAGCAGAAGAGGAAGGAAGGCAAGAAAGAGATGAGAGAGATAAAAAGGGATGAATCGCTGGCAAAGAGCGAGAATGCCAGCCCTGGTGAGATCCAGACTGAGAAAGCATCTATTGCAGACGCCAAAGAAGCTGTTAACATGGAAAGTTCAAACATGGCCCTTATTGCACGTGAAGAAAGGACTTATGAAATAACAGCTGCGATAGAGAAGATACGCAAGCTCGTGGAGACCTATTCCCAGAAAACGATACATCTTGATGGCGTGGAGGAGCAGGAGCTCGCCCAGGCAGGAGATCTGATGCTGAAATTCAAGAGCATGACAAATTACAGTGAGATGGATGCGCAGGTCACTGATTTTCTCAAGGCATTGCATGGCAGGTTGGTCCCAATAATGGAGAGCCTTGTCTCTAACGAGGAGAGCAAAGAGGGATATACAAGAGAGCTTGTCAGCCAACTGAAGAGGACGCTGGGGATATTGAAAAAAGTCATCAAGGAGGCGAAGACAGAGACAAATCTCTTCAAGAGATATGAGAAGAAAGAATTCAAGAGCTTCCGTGATGAGATAAAAGATCTTGGGAAGTCTGTCCGTTCAAGGAAGAAGAGCCTTGGCAAGCTCAGCAGGAGCAACAAGGCGGCAGATAGGCAGATTCTTGATAAGCTGGCTGAAGAGATACGTATGCTCGAAGACCATTATGCGAAAGCATGCAATATTCGCAATCAGCTCAGGGCCACCGAAGGAGTGATAAAAAAGGACATCAGCCTCTCCAGGACCACGCTCAAGCAGGCGAAGGGATATGACAAGAAGATGGCTTCATTCGACAAGGCCCTGCAGAAGATTGAAAAGAAGATGGAGGGCCGCTTCAAAGAGCTCAGGGGATCCGTCGAGAAGCTGAAGAAGAAGCTATCAGAAGGTGCGGCCGGCGGGGACATCTACGCTGCCAGCATAGCGCTTTCCAGCAGCCTAAATGAATATTATGCTATCAATGAGAAGCTCACGCTGCTTGCTGCAGATGATTTCAACAAGAAGATGAAGGACATATTGGCTGTCAGCTTCCAGTTGGCCAAATGCACCGAGACATATTCTCGGCTCGGCAGCAGCCTGATCAATTCTGAGAAGGTGATGAACCAAGGGGCAGAGATGCTCACAAGGATTATAGAGAGCGGGACAGACAACTCAAAGATACGTGTAGAGGACGAGGAGATTGTCAGGACCCTCAAAGGCATGGGAACCATCCTTAATGACTCCGCAAACTTTGAGCAGGAGCTCTCCAAATTCATCACCTCTATCGGATACAGGATCAACAATCTTAACCCTATGATAGACCGCATGTTCGCTGAAGAGAAGAAGATAATGGACATCACCAAGATCTCATCAGACAGCATCAATAGTCTCATATCTGGCCTATACCAGAGGAAGAACAAGATTCATAGGGACTACTTCAAGAAGGTCCAAGAGCTTGGCAAGGGAGTGGTTGATGCGAAGGATTCTGCCATAAGGCAGCAGAAGATGGCCACTTCCATAGGCAGGTGACCCATTACAATTAATTATTTAAACCTAGTTCTCATCTTCCAGCTGAATGATTGGCTTCATAGTCCACCCGACCTATAAGACCGCTGGCAGGAAGGCTTTTGTCCATCTCTACGGCAGGCTTGAGTCAGGAGAGTCTTTCCTGGCGATAAATGAGTTCAAGCCCTATTTCTTCATAAGGTCAAAGGATCTTCAGAAAGCCCTGGGAGTTCAGAGCTTCATCCATCAGCCTTGTGATCTGAAGGATTTCAAGGAGGAGCCTGTCGCCAAGATAGTGTTGGATGTCCCGTCGGAAGTCAAGCAGCTGAGGGACAGGCTGGCAGACAATGGCATCCACTCCTATGAGGCAGATATCCGCTTTGAATACAGGTTCATGATTGACCATCTTCTCCAGGGCGGCATAGATATCACCGGAGAATCAAGAAAAGGAAAAAGCTCTGACGGAGAGTTTGTCGACTTGGTCTTTGAGGAGCCAAAGCTCTCTCCTGCCGATTATTTTCCAAAGAACCTCAGGACATTGTCGATTGACATTGAGACTGACATCAAGGGAAAGCATCTTTACGCCATATCCATGGTGTGTGATGACTACAAGAAGGTGCTGATAATCTCTGACAAGAAGCTCAAGAATTCGCTATCTTTCCAGTCAGAGGAGGAGCTCCTGGCAAAATTCAGGGAAATAATCTATGAGCTTGACCCTGACATAATAACAGGCTGGAACGTGATAGGGTTTGATCTGCGATTCATCGAGTCGAAATTCAAGCAGCACAAGATCCCGTTCAAGCTCGGAAGGGCTGATGAGGCCTGCAGGCTGAGGATCGCAGAATCATTCTTCATGGAGTCGAAGGCAGACATCATCGGCAGGGCTGTCCTCGACGGCATCCAGGTATTGAAGAATAATTTTGTGGCGCTCGACGATTACAAGCTGGATACTGCTGCGAAGGAATTCCTCAATGACTCGAAGCTCCTCGAGGAGGACAACAAGGGAGCGGTCATCGACGGGCTTTTCAAGGACAATCCCCAGCTTCTCGCAGACTATAACCTGAAGGATTCTGAGCTGGTGCTCGGCATACTGGACAAGAGCAAAGCCCTCAACCTTACGATCCAGCGCTCATTGTTAACAGGGCTGCCCCTTGACCGCATAAGAGCAAGCATCGCAAGCCTTGACTCATTATACCTGAAGGAGCTCAGGAAGAAAGGATATGTCGCTGCCACAGTAGGCTTTGAGCAGAATGACGGTGAAGGCAAGGGAGGGTTCGTCAAGACCTCGAAGCCAGGCATATATGACTTTGTCATCGTCTGCGACTTCAAGAGCATGTATTCCAGCATAATACAGACGTTCAACATTGATCCCCTGAGCTATCTTCCTGATTGCGATGAGAAGAACAAAGACAAGATAGACAAGGACAAGATAGTCAAGGCCATAAACGGCGCCTGCTTCAGGAACACTGAAGGGATTCTTCCGATGATCATAGGTCGGCTCTGGAAGCAAAGAGATAAGGCAAAGAAAGAGAAGAATGAGCTCGCAAGATTCGCGATAAAGACTTTGATGAACTCATTCTGGGGTGTTCTCGCCAATCCTACCTGCAGGTTCTACAACCGAGAGATGGCCAACGCCATAACATTGACAGGCCAGCACCTGATAAAGCTGACAGCCAGCAAGATAGAGGAGAAAGGCTATGAAGTGATTTATGGGGATAGTGTTGGGAAAGATGCAGAAATTATAATAAAAGACCTGAATGGAAAAATAACATTCAGAAAAATAAGCGAGCTGTTTGAAAAAACCGATCAGTCCTCATTAGGGAAAGAATATGATTTTAGAGAAGATATTCAGACGCTGACAATTGATGATAAGGGCAGATGCGTATTCAAGCCGGTTAAGTATGTGATGAGGCACAAGACTGATAAAAAAATGATCCGAGTGCATCTTACAAATAACTGGCATGTGGATGTGACTGAAGATCACTCATTAATAGGATATCAAAGTGTGGGATTCAACAACACTAACGAACGAAAAGACCCTTTGAAAAGAATGATAGAATTAAAGCCTGCCGAGATAAAAAAAAGAGCCAATAGCATAGTAATCCTTAAGAATATTCCTGGCGTTATTGCCAAAACAAGAGATTACCCGAAAGAAGTTTATGAGTTCATGGGCTACTTTATCGGTGACGGAAGTTTTCAGAGAAATAAAAGCCATCAAAAATATGATAAGGACTATTATCTTAGGCTATCTTTAGGAGTGGACAGCGACGAGGTGTTTGATAAATTAATATCTCCTTTGATAAGGCTGGGCTATATTAAAAATTATTGGTGGAGCCATACAAGAAAAGGAGATCTGACCATAAACGGCTTGAAATTGATAGGGATATTTTCTAAAGATTTTAGGAGTGTTGCTGGGAAAAAAATCATTCCTGACTGGTTGTTTGAAGAGAAGGAAGAGCATGTGTGTGCCTTTTTAAGAGGGCTGTTCTCAGCAGATGGATGCGTAATGATGAGAAACAATGCACCTATAATAAAACTCACTTCAATATATGATGATTATATTGGAAAGATCAGGAAGTTATTGTATCGTGTAGGAGTGTCCCATTCTGTTTTCAAGGAAAACAGCATAAATAAGTTCAAGGATAAGAAAAAATCAAGGGTTTTTTCTAGCGGAAGCCAATCAAAGAACATAATCCTGAAGAACAGGGAGTGTTTTGTTCAAAAAATCGGTTTCCTGTTGGATAGAAAAAATCGGCTAGGTTCTATCAAAACAAACCCTATGCAAAAAAAGCTTATTAAAAATTATGATTTTGAATTAAGTTCTGTTCTTAAAACCGAGGAAATAATATATGATGATTACGTCTATGATATTGAGGTTGAGGATACGCACAGGTTTTTTGCAAATAATGTGTTGGTCCATAATACCGACAGCATCTTTGTGCGCCTCGATGTGGCTGATGCTAAGGAAGCCTTCAGGATAGGCAAGAAGATGGCAGAAGAGATCAACTGCTTCCTTGAGGAGCATATGAAGGAAGAATACCACCGTAGGAACTATCTCGAGCTTGAGTTTGAGAAGGTCTACAAGAGGTTCATAATGCCGAAGGTGCGCGGCTCTGATGTCGGCAGCAAGAAAAGATACGCAGGCCTGCTCATCGATGAGGAAGGAAAGGAGAAGATGCACTTCGTCGGCCTGGAGTTCGTCAGGCGCGACTGGACGGAGCTGGCAAAAAGCTTCCAGGCAGAGCTGCTCAAGAGGATATTCAACAAGGAAGAAGTGGCCGGCTACATAAAGAAGCTGGTGGATGATGTGATGACAGGAAAGAAGGACGACCTGTTGGTGTACCGCAAGGCCATAAGGAAAGAGGTCGCTGACTACACTAAGACGACTCCGCCGCATGTGAAAGCAGCCAGGCTACTGGGCGATGACCTCAAGAGCACGCTTATCGAGTATGTGATGACAGTCGAGGGGCCTGAGCCGATCCAGAAGCTGAAGCACAAGATAGATTACGATCACTACATCGAGAAGCAGATAAAGCCCATAGCTGACGCGATACTGGGATTCTACAACGAGAGCTTCGACGACATACTCAAAGGCAGCTCCCAGAAGACGCTGTTTGGGTATTGATTTTTCAGCACTAAGCCAGCTTTTTTATCATCCCAAGATTGGCATCAACTTCTACCATGTCGCCGTCTTTCAGGACTTTGGTGGCGATCTTTGTGCCGACAACGCATGGTTTCTTGAGTTCCCTTGCGACTATGGCCGCATGGCATGTCAGGCCGCCTAGGTCTGTTATCATCGCAGAGCACCTTTCCATCACAGGGATTAGCGAGGGATTGGTCGCACGCGAGACCAATACATATCCATCTTTGAAACCAGCCATATCTGCGGCGACATTGACTATCTTCACCTTTCCCTTGACCTTGCCAGGGTAAGCAGTCTGGCCCTTGATCGCTTCGTTTCCAGAATAGGTGATGGCATCTTTAGCATACATGGCCTTGACATGACTGCTTAATGCGATGGTCTTGCCGCCTCGATGGAATAGGACGCTTTCCTCTATCCTTGAATCGATCAAGCCATACGGGAAAGAGCCAATCTCAAGCGCGGCCAGGACCTCATAGGGAAGCATGTTTGCCACCTGTCTCATTGAACAGCCTATCCTCTTCCCGATTTCCTCAAGCAGGGATTCGACGTTATAGTAGGATTCTGCGAAGACTCCTTTCCTGTAGAATTTCAGGAAGACAAGGCCTGCGCCGATGTCGAACATATTCATCTCCTCCTTTGATAGGCCGTATCTCTCTATGATTTGGCGCTTCTGCATCTTCAGTTCTTTCAGTCTTGAATCGTTGGCCCTGATTATTGATTCGAAATCATCCTTGGTTTTCCCCAGGGATTCGATTTTCTCAATGATGTCTTTCTTGCCCAGAGGGATGCCTTCGAATGTGTAATTGACCCAGGCGAACCTGTCAAGCAAGCTGTCGATGTCTTTGGTGATGCTCTTGCATTTGCATCTCTTGATTCCTATCTTTGTAATTTCGAGCTTGAACTGGGTGGTGTATGATATCCTGTCAGGAGTCGTGAGCAGGCTGAAGACCTCATTCATCTCCTGCTCATCACTGATCCTTTTCCGTAATATGTCCTTGAGCAGGGAAGTCCATGCCGAATTTCCATGCTCCAGAGCCATCGGGATCGATGAGAAAGTCCTCATGGTCATGAAAAGGTCACAGAATCGCAGATAGTGGCTGGCGAGGGATTTGCTGGTATATGCACTAAAATCCTTTGTCTTCAGAGGCCTCACAAACCTCAGTAATTTTTTTGAGCATGATATCACGCCAGCGTATACTTTTGGAAAGAATCTTTTTTTTATTATCTTGTCGTATATCAATTTTGAAATCTTTTTGTCTTCAGCGACATTCATCTGAAGGGTGGCTACGCCATGGTTTATCTCAGTCAGGAAGAAATTGTAATTAGAGTCGGCAGTCCTTTCGAACAGACGGGTCCTTGCGTCTCCTGATAAGAAAACGCCCAAGATGGTCGCTGGCTCGCTATATTGATTCTCAAACTCGCATTTCCTCATCAACCCCTCGAAACCTATCTTCTTGAGGATTTCCTGCTCAATCAGCCCGGCGATCTTCTGAGCATCGACACACTCCACAGGAATGTATTCCCTGCCTTTCTCCTTGAAACGTTCCCTGGTCAGGACCATCTTGCTATAAGATTTCATGCCGTGCTCTTTGCAGTATTCATGGACGTGTGTGGAATTTGACCAAGCGATGACATCGATATTTTTCTTCATGGACCTTATCTTTTCAGCCAGCGGGATGAATGACTTTGCCTCTGGCAATCCCTTCTTCACAGGAAACATCCCGTCGCAGACAAGAAAGTCTATTGTGCAGCTTTTAATCACTTTGATGGCATCAGCTAAGTTATCGACTGAGTGGACGAAGATCCGCCTGCCTATGAGCTCTGAACGCAGTTGCTTGACAGCCTCTTTATCATCTTCAACATGCAGGACTGTTATTTCAGGTTTGTAGTTAAGGATGTTTGTTTTTGACATTCTCTTAATCACATCCCCTTGCTAAGAATTCAAGCCCTCTTGATATATCCTGGCTCTGGCTCGATGATTATGCCGTCATCTTTCAGGGCGTCTATTATCCTGTTGGCTTCTGAATCTGATATACCCCGCATCTCTGCCTCGACAAGCACCGCCTCCTTCTGGGCTTTCCTGTTCCTGTCGGTCACCATGTCGTTGATGATGTCCATCATGCTTATCTTGCTGTCTGTCTCAGACTCATTGGTCACGCTGCGCAGCATCATGTTCTGCGTCCTGATCAGGTCATCAAAGTCAGATTGGTCCATCTTATCCTAGCTCTAATAGATGATAATATTCTATTATCTACCCCTCCAATCACTAGAATTGGGGCTATTCTATAAATAATTTTCGCTATTATTCACTATTAAGATAGTTTTATGTATCTCACTCCCAAGATTTGCATGGTTTTAGTCCCGGAAATCTTCTGCAGCCCATCCCATAAATTTATAAACATCCCTTTGTTGCCTTGTTTTCAGGGGGATTTAGTTGGAAGCGATCACTTACAGCGAGAAGAATGATTCTAGGGTCTACAGCTTCATAAGGATAGATGAAGCCACAGGCACTGTTGTCAAGAACCAGATCGAGAACAGAAACGGCAAGATATTCATGCGCTCAAAAATAAGAATGGCTTAGATACGATAAGGGCCGTTATTTTCTCATTCCTTCTGGAACCTTATCCTTATGGGAGACTTGAATGCCCGCACCCTCTGGCCTATCTTATGGAATGCTTCGACTGATTCAGAGCTCTCATCCTTTATCATGATCCTGTTGCGGCTCATGTTCTCTTCCTCAGGCAGGTGCTCTATCATCCTCATGATGTAATCTATCTCCTTTATCGCACCATAGATCTGGTGCTGCTTCTCGAGCTCAAGGTGCTCGCGCTTGTTCTTCAGCAAGAATATGAGGTTCTCTCTCCTGATCTCAAGGTTCCTTTTTATATCATCCATCATGGTTCCCTCTCCCTTCTTATGATAGGCCTTCCAGCCAGCCTTTCTTCACCCTGGGCTCTTTCTGTCTTGATCTTGTTGACAAAGTATTGCAGGCAGTCCAATGCGCAGAAGCTTGCCTTTCTCTTCAATCCCTTAGGGCCAAATATGAGCGTCAGGCTCTCCTCATCGATTGGTGTCTGGCATACAGGGCAGACCTTGTTGAAATCCTGCTCCTTCTTTTCAGTGATTCTTTGATTTATTAATCTTTCTATGTGGCCTGCCTCGAGGTCCTTCCTGATGAGCTCCAGCTCATCTTCGTCCAATTCATTGATTATCTTTGAAAGCTTGTTCATCCTTATTCAGCCATCATCTGTCGCAATCCTGCAAGGCTGTCTTTCTTGTCAAGCAGCTCCCTGCTCTTCTTCACCAGGTTGATGAAGTACTCTTCCTTCCTCGCCAGCCCTTCCTCTACTTCTTTCCTATTGTGGCTCCAGCTTATAATCTTTTTGGTCTTGCCATCAGGAGTGTCTATTGTCCTGTTGCTGAATTTCTCCCTTATCTCTGTGAGATGGTCTGTCATTATGAAGAGCTCGACCTCCTTTTCGCTTATGCTTACTACAGTGATGAGCTCTGCTTTCTTTATCAGCTCAGAGTCCATCAGGTATTTCAGGACAGAGTAATGATGCTCTGGAGGCACTTCGAAATATGTTGCCATCATCATCCTGTGGAAGTCATCTGCTTCCTTGATCTTTATGACCCTGCGTTCTGCCAGGCCAGGCCTTAGCATGCCCATCACTCCGACATCCTGGTTGAGCGCGAATGGTATCTTTGGCTTGCCTGCTTTCCTTTTTTCATTCAGGGCCTCTGGCTGCTTTGCTTTCTTGACAAAGCCATAGGCTTCCATGATCTTCAGCTGCATCGTTGCATTGGCTGTGCTCTGTCCTGTTTTCTTGGCAAGCTCGCTGGCTGACCTGTTCCCTTTTGATAGTTCTTTCAGGATCGGCCATCTGCTTTTTGAGAATAATTCCTCGATTTCCATTTTATTTATTTCCTGCCTTAATCAGATTTCACTATTCCATAATCGGTATATAAATGTTTCCAATGTTATTTAGTTAATAATTAAATAACCTATTCAATTATTATTCAATAACAATATTTATAAAGAAATTTGAACACATGAATGTAAAATAATAATAAATAGCATCATGTAGGGCTATTTCGGGGTGGGTAGGCAAGGATTATAATAAAATGATAATCAATACGGACATTTTCTTTCAAAAAAGAATATGACGTATTATTCATTAGAAAATAAATCAATCCAAGCACAAACCCTGAACAAAAATATGATTAAAATAATGAATTAAATTGATAAACAAATCAATAATTTGTTAGGAAATAATTTTTTTTATTTAATATATTTTTATTGATATTTTTTAGTTTTAAAGGGAAAAAGAGGGTGAGGAATAATTTGAAAGTGCTCATGCTAGGGTGGGAGTTTCCGCCATTTTTTGCAGGCGGAGTAGGGATGGTTTGCTATCACCTTACGCGCGCGTTGTGCCAGCAAGGCATTGAGATCACATACGTGATGCCTTTTGGCCCGACAATGATGCGCTCAGATTACATGAAGCTGTTGATAGCAGACAACCTGTTCCCAAGGATGCGCTTCCAGCTGAAGGGAGTGCACACCCTGCTGGGCGCCTATTCATCATCAGAGAGCTACGACCAGGACCTGAAGAAATACCTGGTTTCCACATCGCCGAGCGGAAGGGCAAAAGCTCTTTATGGGCCTAACGTGTTCCATGAAGCGTACCTTTTCGCTGAGAAGATCAAGCTAATAGCAGAGTCAGAAGATTTTGATGTTATCCATGCGCATGACCATTGGACCTTCCCAGCAGCCATCGCTGCCAAGAAGGTGTCAGGCAAGCCATTGGTGGTGCAGGTCCACATAACAGAGTTCGACAAGTCAGGCGGAGTTGGCGTTGACCAGCGCGTATATGACATAGAGCGCAAGGGACTAGAAGAGGCAGATCTTGTCATCGCTGTCAGCAATTTAATCAAGGACAGGCTCATCAACAGCTACGGAGTTCCTGAATGGAAGATCCGTGTGGTGTATAACGCAGCAGAGCCTTCGAACAATGATGTCGACCATGATGCCAGCAAGATCAAGGAGACTGACAAGATCGTGCTTTTCATCGGCAGGGTCACGCTCCAGAAGGGGCCTGATTATTTTGTCGAGGCAGCCAAGAAGGTGCTTGATGTCGATCCGAATGTCAAGTTCATACTAGGAGGGACAGGAGATATGCTTCCAAGGATGATCGAGCGTGTGGCTCAGCTGGGCTTGGCTGACAAGTTCATATTCCCAGGGTTCCTGAACAGGGAAGAGGTCATGAAGCTCAACAAGATCGCAGATGTGTTTGTCATGCCATCGGTCTCAGAGCCTTTCGGCCTTGTTCCGCTGGAGGCGATGGCGCAGGAGACGCCTGTGATAATATCAAGGCAGTCAGGAGTCTCAGAGGTGCTCAACCATGTGCTGAAGGTTGACTTCTGGGATGTGAATGACATGGCAGGCAAGATCCTTGCAGTCCTGCATTATGGAGTGCTCCATAACCAGCTCAAGCAGCACGGCCTTGTAGAGGTGCGCAGCATGACTTGGGACAAGCCCGCCAGCAAATGCGTCGAGATATACAGCGAGATGCTGCGCATGAGGAGCGCCAAGTGAACAGATGAAAAAAAGAAGGAGTTGATTTGAGATATGGTATCGATTTGTTTTTATTTCCAGGTGCATCAGCCTTTCAGGCTGAGGAAGTTCGGCGTGTTTGACATAGGAAATAATTCCAATTATTTTGATGACAAGAAGAACAGCGAGGTCATGAGGAAAGTCGCTGAGAAATGCTATCTTCCAACAAATAAGGTGCTTCTCAATCTCATCAAGAGGTATGATGGCAAGTTCAGGGTGAGCTTCAGCATATCAGGAGTTGCCCTTGAGCAGTTCGAGCGCTATGCGCCAGAGGTGCTGCATTCCTTCAGGGAGTTGGCCAAGACAGGCTGCGTCGAGTTCCTGAATGAGACATATTACCATTCATTATCATACTTGTACGATAAGGATGAGTTCAAGGAGCAGGTCCTGCTGCATCGCGACAAGATCAATGAGCTGTTCGGCCAGGAGGCCAAGGTCTTCAGGAACACTGAGCTGATATTCAACAACGAGCTTGCTAATTTCATCCAAGGGCTTGGCTATGAAGGCATCCTTGCAGAGGGAGCAGACCACATCCTCGGGTGGAGGAGCCCTAACTTCGTCTATACGCCGAAGACCGCTGACAAGATGGGATTGCTCTTGAAGAACTATAAGCTGAGCGACGATATCGCCTTCAGGTTCAGCAACAAGAGCTGGGAAGAGCACCCATTGACGGCCACCAAGTTCGCGCGCTGGGTCTCTGCCAACAACGGCAACGGCCATGTCGTGAACCTGTTCATGGACTATGAGACCTTTGGAGAGCACCAGTGGAAGGACACAGGCATATTCGACTTCCTTGAGCACCTGCCAGGGGAGCTGTTCAAGCATCCTGACAATGATTTCGTGACAGTGAGCGAGGCCATCAAGCGCTATCCTGCTGTCGCAGAGATGGACATGCATAATTTTGTCTCCTGGGCTGATATCGAGCGAGACCTGAGCGCATGGCTCGGCAACCCTCTCCAGAATTCTGCTGCCAATGAGCTCTACAAGCTTGGCCAGATGGTGAAATCATCAGGTGACAAGAAGCTCATCGAGGACTGGAGGAAGCTCACCACCAGCGACCACATGTATTACATGTGCATCAAGTGGTTCAGCGATGGTGATGTCCATAAGTACTTCAATCCCTATGACTCTCCCTATGAGGGTTTCATCTCTTTCATGAATGTGCTCAATGACATAGCCATAAGATTGCGAGACATAACCAAGAAGAATGTCACCATATCCGATGATTATGAGTCTGCTCCGACGCCTTTTGCTGACAGCACCAAGGCATCCTGCGGCATCGGCAAGCCTGTGAGCAGGATCATGCTCTCGGAGAGGCCGAGCCAGCTTGCCAGCATGTTCATTGATAATGAAAATCAGATCAAGAATAAAGATTTAGAAAAAAGGTAACATTTCATACCCCATACCTGAGGTGAGAGAGTGAGTAAGAAGACAGAACAGAAAGATCACAATGAGCCTAGGAAAAGAGGGAGGCCTGCGAAGGTAAAGGTCGCACAGCCTGCTGCTGTACCGCAGCAGCGTCACCTGAACAGTGATGCTCCTGCACAGAATTATTTTGTTCTCTGCAACGGCATGCCTGTCAAGAATGTCAAGGAATTGGCAGACCTGATGGACCAGCTTGAGGATCATGTGTTCAACCATCATGTGAGGCCTGACCAGAATGACTTCTCCAAGTGGGTGAAGGAGATATTCAATGATGTCGAGCTGGCAGAGCAGATGGCTGGCGCCAAGGACAAGAAGCACATGCAGCTTGTGATCTACAAGCATATCGCGCATAAGCTCTGGTGAGCTTTTGTTGCGCTGATATGAAAAAAAGAGGTGGATGGATTGATTACTGAAGATAAATGGTTCTACTTTGTGGGCGGCAGGAAAGCCTCGA
Source organism: archaeon (assembly GCA_043801165.1). Classification (GTDB taxonomy): domain Archaea; phylum Nanobdellota; class Nanobdellia; order Woesearchaeales; family SM23-78; genus SM23-78. The sequence goes on along the minus strand of JAZDMG010000032.1, from coordinate 4,031 downwards.
GCATCGAGGAGCTGAGGTCTGTCTTGGAAGCAATTGATGATAATGAGTTCACATTCCATTGCAACAGCGGCAAGAATGATTTTGCCAACTGGGTCGAAGGCATCTTTGCTGAGCGCGACCTTGCAAGGAGGATGCGGGGGGTCGCTGCCAAGAACAGCATGATTATACTGTTGGCAGGCTTCTTGAACGAGAACAAGGTAATCTCTAGGAAAGATGAAGATGCAGGAAACAATGCTGAAAAGGATGCTGAGGATGACGCGGAAGAGAAGGCTGCGGCCGCTGCAGAAGCTTCTGCTGTACCTGATAGCCATGATGATAATCAGAGGAAAAAAGGGTCTGATCCCCAGAACAAATCACTGAAGCCTCTCTCTGACAGGGAGCTCGCTGATTATTTCAAGCTTGAGGACAAACAGGCCTCCAATGCTGGAGGGATGGAGTATTCTGCAGTCGAGGAGCAGGATGATGCCGAGGTAGAGGCGCCAGTGTCATCGTCATCAGAGCCTTCTGAGCCGACCCTTAAGGCTCCTGAGCCTCCTAAAGATGAGAGCGCGGCGCAGAGAGAGATCCGCATGGCTGATCTTGATATACACAACATGATGATGGGCAAGAGGCCATTGACTCCGCAGGCTGAGGAGCATAGGAGAGCCATGGCTGATCTTGATATGGCGCGCAAACGCCTGGTAGTGAAAGAGTTCATCTACGGTTTCGTCATAGGCTTGGTGTTCGGCTTGATAATGCTGGGTGTGCTATTCAACCTGAAATGCTGATGGAAAGAGGATTTAGAGATGAGTATGTGCGAGCATGTGATTGAGGATGATTAAAAGAGGTTATGTAAGGTGGATACTATGATAAAAGCAAAAGCGGATTATCTGTTCGAAGTCTCATGGGAGATCTGCAACAAGGCAGGAGGAATCAACACAGTCATAAAGACAAAGGCGCCTTACATGAAGGAATACTATAAGGATTATTTCGTGATAGGGCCTTATTTCAAGGAGAATGCTGATGTTGAGCTGCTTGACGCAGAGCCGCCTGCGTTCCTGAAGCCTGTGCTAGAGGAGATGAAATCTCTTGGGCTGCCATGCCATTACGGCATCTGGCAGATCAGGGGAGAGCCGCCGGCCATCCTCATCGATTTCAGGGATTATTTCAACAACAAGAACAATTCCAATGATATCAAGTCAAAGCTCTGGGAGAACTTCAAGGTCGACTCATTGTTTGCGCCAGGTGATTTTGACGAGCCTGTTGTCTGGTCTTGGTGCGTCGGCATCCTGCTGGAGAAGATCAGCAAGTCATTGCATGGCAAGAGCATAGCAGCCCAGTTCCATGAGTGGCTCTCAGGCTCTGCGTTGCTCTACTTGAAGATGCAGAAGTCAAAGGTCGGGACCACATTCACAACCCACGCGACCATGCTGGGAAGAAGCCTTGCCGGCAGCGGCTTTGACCTCTACAACCAGCTGGGCAAGTTCGATCCCATGCAGAAGGCAAAGGAATCTAATATCGTCGCCAAATACACCATGGAGATCGCCTGCGCCAAGTTCTCTGATGCTTTCACGACGGTAAGCGAGATAACTGGCATGGAAGCTGACAAGCTGCTTGGCAGGAAGCCTGATGTCCTCCTACTCAACGGCATAGATGTCGCCCAGTATCCTACCATCGAAGAGACATCAATAAAGCATGTCACCTGCAGGGGAGTGATCAGGGAGTTCATAACATATCATTTCTTCCCTTACTACACCTTTGACCTTCAGCATAACTTGATTTTCTTCACTGCCAGCAGGTACGAGTTCAGCAACAAGGGCATGGATATCATGGTGAAGGCCTTGAGCCGCCTGAATGAGAAGATGAAGAAGGATAATGATAACAGGACTGTGACCATGTTCTTCTGGGTGCCCATGGGAACCAAGGGAGTCAAGGTCGAGCTGCTGGAGAACAAGAACTATTACAGGCATATCAAGAGCCTTGTGGACATCAAGTCCACGAGCATACTGCAGCAGATAGTGACTGATTTCATATCAAGGAAGCTGAGCGTTGATGAGAGCTTCTTTGAGAAGGATTTCATGAAGGAGCTCAAGCGGGACATACTTACTTTCCAGAGGAAAGGCAATCCTTCTTTGCTGACGCACAACATCGACAATGAGTCTTCAGACCCATTGATACAGGGATTGCTGGCAGAGGGGCTTGATAACAAGGAGGATGACAGGGTGAAGGTTGTCGTCTACCCAGTATACCTGACAGGCAATGACGGCCTGCTCGACCTGACACCTTATGATGCCATGGCAGGATGCCATTTCGGGCTTTTCCCGTCGTATTATGAGCCCTGGGGATACACTCCTCTTGAGGCAGCAGCCATGGGCATCGCTTCGCTGACAAGCGACCTTTCAGGGTTCGGCATGTATATGCAGGGAAACCTGCTGAAGGAGAACTCAGGGCTGTACATATTGAAGAGGCTCAACAGGACCAGGGAACAGGAGATCCAGGATCTTTTCGAGTTGATGTACAAGTATTCCTGCATGGACCATGCAGAGAGGGTGCAGAACAAGATCAATGCGAAGTACCTCTCCAATCTCTGCGACTGGAAGCATTTCGTCAAGTTCTACATCGTGGCGCACAACCTGTCGGTGGAGAAGGCAGAAGGGAAGAAATAGCTGGGAAGAGATAACTGTCTAAAAATCAGAAATATTTTTTCAGCTTCTCGATGACCTGGCCTGGGTCTGTCTCTATCACTTTGCTTGCCGAGTACATCTCCATCCCGCCGATGTCCACAGTCTTATTGCTCAGCTTTCCCCTGTCGAGGATCCTTGCTATGACAGGGAAGCCTTTCCAATCATCAGCCTCTCCTTTCATTTTCTTGCCAGTCCCTATCGGCGGGAATATCACTCCTAGGTTGAAGCTGTTCACTCCAGCGTCCTTGACAAGGCAGTTGGCTGCCTTGAATATGGCGCTCATCATTTTCTTGTCGAGCTCTGGTCCTATGATTGTTATCTCTTTGTCTTTCTTTGGTGTGATGCTGGTGAATATCATGAGCTTCTTGTGCTCGAAGCCAAAGCCCAGCTTAGCATGGATTGAATAGAGGTCCCTGAAAAAATCAGCACCATAGCTTTTCTCATATTCTTTCCTTATCTTGTTGTAGTACTCTGCTTCAGCATAGTGCATGCCCTCTCCGAGCACCAGCTGGAAGTGGCCGTGTATTATGCTAGAGCCTGCTCTCCAGAGGCAGTTCCATAGGAGGAATGGATAGATTGCCTTGTCATTGCTCCTGTTGGCTTTCTTGAACCATTGGAGCGATGCATCGCAATAGTCATGTATATCTTTCTCGTCGAATTCAAGAGGGTTGTGCTTCTTGAATATAACCACGGCATGCATGGCGTCGTATTTCGCGAAGTTGCTGCAGGTGACACAGCGCCTGCCCTTTATCCTGCCGAAAGTGTCCAAAGGCGTCTGCTTCAGCGGGTTGCAGAACTGGTCTCCCTCGCTCTCCTTTATGGTCTTGAGGACATCCTCGTCGCTGGTGGCGTTGATGGGCCTCTTGGCCCTCAGCTCGTTGAAGAGCGCCATCTCAAATGTGTGTTTGTTGAACACCTTGATGATCTTCTGGGTCTCGACGCTGCTGGTGCTGCCGAAGCTCTTCTCCACTCCAGGCTTCATCTCATCAGGCAGCACAGCCTTCCCTATCACTTCATGCGCCATGAAGAAACGGTCGAACAAAGCCTTGTCTTTCTCGTCCAGCGAGCTTACAAGATTCATCAATTCTATGATTGAAGGCATACATTATCCTTGGCGCCATCATTATAAAAACTTTATGGAATCAAGGCTGCATGGGACGCCGTGCGATTGCTGTTGGATCGCATCGGATTACTACTATAGAGTTTGTCTTCGAGACCATGATGCTGTTTAGTAACTGACAAAAATAACGCATAATTTATATACTAGTTCTTCCATAATAGTTGTTATGATAAAACTACCCACAAGAGAACTAATTTTGAGATGGAAAAAAGAAGGAAAGACACAGCAAGAAATTGCGGCTTTAGCAG
>JAZDMG010000028.1:0-90761 GCA_043801165.1 archaeon | reverse complement strand
ACTTGTTGGAAAGTCACAAAAAACTCTGTGACCAAGTCACAGTATTTTCCAACAATAGATGGCATGCAGGAAGCACTGGAAAGTTTCTGGGAAGAACATAATTTTATGCAAGAATTTATAGGATATTTATGTCGCTAACTAATCTCAGAGTAGAATTTCCTCATTTCCTTGCGTATATTGTTAATAGCGGAGGATATTTTAGCTCGTCTTTCCAGAACGTTTCATCAGACCTATCTTTTATTATCGGTGCGAACATATCCTTGATTCTGAAGCCCGTGGCGCCAAGGATTCGTTGATAGTCTTCAATGGATCTCCAGTAGTCGTAGAACCTTTTTTTCATACCTTTAAGTTCCACTAGCACTGGCGCGCCACTCTGCAAGATTTGAGGTTGGAATCTTTTGAACGAGACGTAATCATGACCTGCCGCTTCAGGGTGCGGTTCCAGGATTATGAACTCTCCGTTTGCTTTCAGTTTTGAGTATATCTGTCGGATTATTCGTTCTATCCTTCTTTCTTCAGGGATTGTGCAAAGGACGAATGTTGCTAGGGCAAAATCTATTGATTCGTCTTTTACAAGTGAAAGGTTTTCATTTTTGACTAATCCGTATTCTATGTTTGTGCTGTCCTCTAGTTTTGCTAGTTCCAGCGCGTTCTCAGATGAGTCTGTCGCAATTACTTTAGCTCCAAGATCTCTTATTGCTCGTGTGAATTTTCCTGTGCCGCAGCCATAGTCCAGCGCAATCTTTCCTCGGCATGGTTGGATGAGATTTGCTACTATTTCATAACCTAGGTGCCAATCGGTTTCGGCGTTAAAGTTGAGGTAATCGCACATTAATTTATTCCAATCGTTTTTGTTCTCCATAACTACCATCTAGTAGTATCTGTATATAAGTATTAACTCTCCTTCATAAGGAGAGTTAAACAGAAAATTTTATAAAGAGCAAAAACTCACAATGATTTATGCAGGAATCTGATATCAAAACACTGGAGCAGACAGGTCTCACTCATGCACAAGCAAAAATCTACCTGACCCTTTTAGAGCTAGGCCAGACCAAGATAGGAGTCATAATCGAGAAGACACAGCTTCAATCATCCGTCGTTCATAACAACATAAACAAGTTAATTGACAACGGGCTGGTGAATTTTGTCATGATGGGAAAAATAAAACAATACCATGTGGCAGAGCCGATGGTCTTCCTTAATTTCCTTGAAGAACAAAAGCAAAAGATTGACGAGAACAAGAAAGAGATTGCGAAGATAATCCCGAGATTAAAACTAATAAAAGAGCAGACCAAGAATAAGAGCGAGATAGAAGTCTTCAAAGGCAGGATGGGTTTCAAAACAGCTTATATCGAAGAATACGAGAAGCTGGAGAGAAACGAACCAATGCAATTCTTAGCGATGCCTGAAGAATTCCAAAAAGATGATGAGCTCCATAATGTTTTCATACAGATAAATAAGATTGCTTTAGAAAAGAACTGTAAAATTCAGGGTATCGGTTCGGAAAGCATGAGGAAGATATGGGCAAAAAACTACGGCGGGCAAAAAATTTATGATTTTAAGTATTTAAAAGAAGATTTTCCATGGGATGTGAATATTTTAAAGGATGTAATCATGATTTCAATCTGGGGCGATGAACCTATAGTCATCAAAGTCAAGAATAGGAAATTCAGGGACAATGCCCACAGGTATTTCTTGCAGAAGTGGGCTGCTGCGAAGAAATAGTCAATCGACCAGCTCGAAGTACATCCTTCTGTTGTTCTTGCCCTTGTTCTCAAGGTTTATTATCTTGAAGCCTTTCACTTCGCTCGTGTTTACGAGGTGAGTACCACCGCAGGCTTCGATGGTGAAGCCCTCGATTTCAACAAGCCTTACCTGTTTAATCTCTGGCGGAAAGCCTTTTGCGAGCGTCGTGAAGCGCTCAAGGCGCTTCTCAGCTTCCTCTCTTGGCATGAGGTATAGATTGATCTTGTGTGCTTCCTTGATTATGCTGTTGGTCTTTGCTTCGTACTCAGCGAACTTCTCGCGGTCAAACGATTCAAGGCTGAAGTCAATCCTTGACTTATCAAGCCCCAGCTGGTTCCCTGTTATCAGGGCCCCTGCTTCCTTCTCGATGATGTTCGCGATGATGTGCGCTGCGGTGTGCATCCTCATGTGCTTGTAGCGCCGCTCCCAGTCGATAACGCATCTTACATCGTCCCTGGGCTTCAGCCCAGGCTTGTCGACTTCGTGGCTTATCACGCCGTCGAACTTTCCGGCAAAGACAACATCGTACTCAGAACCATCAGGGCCAATCATCTTTCCTGTGTCGCATGGCTGGCCTCCGCTGTTGGGATAGAAAGCAGTCCTGTCAAGGACAACGAACTTGTCGTCCTTGACGCTCACCACCCGGGCATCGAACTCCTTCATGTAACAATCAAGCATATAAAGCGCTTCCGGCATAATAATCACCCCGTTTCAGAGATGAGAAGATATCCTTTTTTATATTTTTATGTTTTCTAGCCAAGGGAGCTGCAGGCCTCTGAGAATCCAGTGACCATTATCAGTCCCCTGTCAGAATAATCCTTTGCTATGTCAGCGATCTTCCCGAACTCCTCTTCGTTCACAAAGTATCTTCCTTCAGGATCACCGACCCTGTGGAAGCAGGCCACCATCCAAGCCTTCTCATCGATTGCCTTCTTCAGGTTTGCCTCAAAATCCTCTGCGCTCCTCACATCTGCCCTGCAGCTCAACGCGTACCTATCAGTTTCTCTGCTGTTGAGAGAGCCTGCGAATGCAGGATATCCTGCTGCGCAGCCATAATTATCCTTCAATGCCTTTCTCATGAAAGGGTTCTTTGTCCCGTAGGGATACGCGAATGAACTAACAGTGATATCCCTTGCCTCAAATTCTTCCTTGCTCAGGACGAGCTCATTTTCGTACTCTGCTTTTCTCAGGAACAGCATGTTGCGATGGGTCATAGAATGCGAACCTATCTCAAAGCCATCTGCCTGCATCTTCACAAGCTGGTTCCAGTCCATGTAATCCTGAGTTCCAACCATGTCAGCTACGCAGAAGAAAATGGCTGTCATGTTGCGCTCCCTGAGAATCTCATAGGCTTTTGTCTGGGAGGCATATCCATCATCAAAGCGAAAGCTCAGCATGGCTTTACCGAATCCTTTATCAGCATCGTGACCCGTTATTACCATTATCGCGGTTGTTATCAGAACCAGCAAAGTGATGGTCGCAATGACAGTCAGCCTTAGAACCATTTGGTGGCCTTTCGTTGTTCTCAAGCCTCGATCACATATTCAAAATAATCATCGAATGGCTGCTCCAGCGCCATCATCTTGGCTATTGGTAGCTTCTCGAAATGACGCCTGAAAGGCCTCATGGAATTGCCGTGGGCAGAGATGGCTACGTTCACCTTCTCGCGCTTCATGAATTTGATTAGTTCGTGGACAAAGCTCAACACCCTTTTCTCGACCATACGCACGCTCTCTCCGTCAGGCGGAGGAAAATCATAGGCCCTGTGCCACTTGTCAAACATCTCTTTGCCGTACTTCGCGATTATCGCCTGGTGGTACAGACCCTGAAACTTTCCGTAGCTTCTCTCGATGATCTTATCATTGACAAAAACAGTCTTGCACTCAGGATGGAATCGCAACACCTCTTTCAATGTGACCTTTGAGCGTGAGAGATGGGAGCAAAAGGCAACATCTATGCGCTTATCCTTGAGCTTCTGAGCCACTTTCTTAGCATTCTTGACACCCTGCGGCGTAAGCCTAGAATCCATCCAGCCGGTGAACCTATGGTCCCTGTTGAAATAGGTCTGGCCGTGCCTGAACAGGTATATGTGAAGTTTCATAGAGAAGCCTGTGCTTTCCAGGTATAAAAAGTTAACTGAAACTCCCCCTCATCTCAGCACAATCCCTGTCTTCATGGACCAGAAGTACAGGTCAAGCTCTGCGCAGCTCATCCTATGCTGCTTTGCCAGCTTCTCGAATTTCTTCTCGATCTCGAGATAGACCTTCTTTGAGAGGCTTCTCGGTTTCTCCTTGAGAATTCCATCCTCGACCATTAGGTTCAATATGTGCCTGTCAAGTATCGCAAGGTCGAAATAGCCCACATTCCTGAGAAAATGGCTTGCCTCCTTGTAGCCGATGCCTTTTATGTTCTTGACAAGCCACTCCCGCGCTTCCTTCTGGCCTTTCTCCTCAACAATCTTTTTTATCCTTGGCTTGACATCAAGATGTTTCCTAGCTTCAACGATGAATTTGGCCTTGTTGTTGTGGAACCTGTGTTTATGCTTCCTTATGGTCTCGCGTACCCGGCTCAGGCTGCTCTCGCAGAAGCCGTCAGGGCAGAGCTCATGATGGATCTTTATCGCGGTAGATGCTTTAGAGTTTGCTGTCAATATGCAGAAGCATAGCTCTGAAAACCATTCCCTGTCGCTCTTGTCCTTGAAAGCAGAGAACTGCCTAAGCCTGAGGTTGACTGTTTTCCTGACTCGCTCATCGATTTTCATGATAGGACCGACCTCAGAGGCAAACACAAGCTCATGATATCAAAGCTTTTCCCTAAGCTTTCCATAATCCGTGAAGGTTGCAATATTCCCTTGCAATGACCTTCTTTGCCTTGACGCAGAACTCTGCCTCTGGCCTGTCGCCTGGCTTAAGGAACTGCCTGTAAACAACTTCGTCTGCGATGATCTCTATCCATTCAATATGGTGCTTCTCCTCCATGGGATGGGCTACTGACCCGACCTTCACTTTCACACCAGTGTTTGTCTTTTCTATCACAGGCACGTGCTTCTCAAGCGCTGCGTCTGTCGTGTTCTCCTTCATCAGGTTCATCGGCTGCCCGCAGCAGACCAAAGTTCCGCCACCTTCATGCAGCACCTCGACAATGTTCCCGCATATGGCGCACTTATACACCTGTTTTTGCTCTGTCATGCTCTCACCTTCATCATTCTCAAAATCCTCTCCGAGAAGGACGCAACGCCAGCTTTTATACTTTATGGAGTCACGATGACTATCCAGGAAATATGGAAGTACTTCTCGAAATCAGAAGATTTAAATATCCTCTCGCACATACGTCTAATCGGAGGGTGGGAGAGCAGAACTTGTTTTTCCAAGTTCTAATATCAGTTGTAATCACCGTTGCAAGCTTTGGTATGGAAAAGAAAAACTAGGGAGCTCTCCTTACTCCCATTTTAATTTTGATATGCATTACAGTCTTGAAAAAGATAATTGAGAAAGACAAGGACCGGCGGGGGTCATGACAATTTCCTGGCTCTAGAGGCCGATATTCTGCATGATTATCTCTGGCCTGAATTCTGTGAGATCTTCATAGCGCTGGCCTGTGCCGAGATATATTATCGGCTTCTTTGTGACAAAGCTGACGCTTATGGCAGCCCCGCCCTTCTCATCAACATCAGCCTTTGCCAATATTATGACGTCGATGCCGACAGCCTCGTTGAAGAGCTTTGCCTGCTCCACGCAGTCATTGCCGGTGATGCTCTCGCCGACAAATACCTTCAGGTCTGGCTTGTTGACACGCATCAGCTTCTTAAGTTCATTCATCAGGTTATCATTGCTGTGGAGCCTGCCCGCAGTATCTATAAGGACGACATCGATGCCCTTTGCATGGGCATGCTTGACAGCGTCAAAGGCCACGGCAGCAGGATCTGACTCGTAGTCGTGCTTTATCATCTTGATTCCGAGCTTGTCTGCGTGCTCCTGCAGCTGCTGGATGGCGGCGGCCCTGAAGGTATCGCTGGCAGCAAAGACAACCGACAGGTTGTTCTTGATAAGAAGATTGGCCAACTTGGCCATGGTGGTCGTCTTCCCGCTGCCATTCACGCCGATGAATGATATTATGAAAGGCTTCTCTTTCTTTGCCTTGACAGCGTTGATAAGGTCAAAATCGTTATCGATGAAAAGGCTCTCGATGGATTCCTTAAGTGAGTCATGGATGAGCTCATCAATCCCTTTCCTGCTTACCTTTCCTGTGGTGAGCGCGATTCTGAGGTCTTCCTTGATCTTCTCGATGACCTCGACAGCCACATTGTTCTCGAGCATCGCCAGCTCCAATTCCCAGAAAAGCTTCTCGAATTTCTCATCAGAAAGCTTGACAGTGGTCAAGGTCTCCTTTATCTTGGCGAAGAAACCTTTCTTCTCTTCTTCTTTCTGGATGGCTGGTTTGGTTAGCTCTGGCTCAATCGCCTCGGCAGGCTCTTCATTCTTCTCTTCTTCTGGCTCTTTTATCTCCTCTTCCTCAGCCTCTTTTCCTCCCTCTTCTTTGATTTCTTCGCTCTTTTCTATCTCTGCTTCTTTTTCAGACTCTTTCTTCTCCTCTTTTTTCTCGTGATGGAATAATCTTTGTAAGAATGATTTCTTCTCGTGAGCTTTCTTCTCTTCTTCTTTTTTCAGCTCAGCAGCGGCGCGCCTCTCCTCTACTTCCTTCTTCTCCCTGCTCTCTGCCTCTTCCCTGGCGAGCTTTTCCTTATCCTCGCGTTCTTCCCTTCCTTCCTTCTCTTTCTTCGCGGCAGCTCTCTCTTCTTCTCTGTTTTTCTCCTCTTCCTCTTTTCTGCGCTTCTCAGGCTCTCTCTTCTCCTCAAAGTCATCCTTGAAGAGATGCTCCTTCTCAGGTTTTCTCTCGATCTTTGCCTCTGTCTTCCTTTCGGCATCAATCTTCTTCTCTGCAGGCTCTGCTTTCTCAGGCTGTTTGATCTCTTTCTCTTCCTGCTTTATCTCCGCCTCTTCCTCGACCTTCTTTGAGAATATAGAAACCGCTTTGCTAAGTTTTTCCTTGAGGAATTTGAACATATAAGACCCCTTTTTCTAGGCAAGAACAGGGCTCAGTCTGACTGCAGCCCTTCAAGCCTCTTCATGAACTCTTCCATGTTGGCGAGAGTCTCGCTCCTGTACTGGACAATCTCCTTCTCCTGCGCATCAAGGAGAGAGACTGCTTCGTTTATGCTCTTGGCAGCCACGACATTGCTGCCGACATTGATCCTTAGATGAGAATTATCTTCCAGCCTGGCCTTGACAAAGACGCCGTTGGCTATGGGAGCGAGAATGACATCTCCTTTCTTGAGCGATCCGAACTCCTTTATCGCCATGATCACGCTCTTTATCTCAACAAGCTGCTGGTCAAAGGACTGCAGGTATTTTTGCAGCTGCCTGATCTGCTGGTCAAGCATCTGGAGCTCCATGTACCTTTCCTGCATAGACTCCTTCTCGTTGCTCTCCTCACCCTTATCATTGCTAATCTTGATAGTCTTCTTAGTCATCTTATGAGGGAAGAACAAGCTTTGTTTTAAAAGGTTTGTTATTCGGCGGCGGGCGCTACAGCCTTGCGTTTTCTTTGCTTTGGCTGAGAAACCGGCTTAGCCGATGTGATTTCACCGGCCACAGCAATTGAAGGTTCATCAGGCTCTTTTTGCTCAAGCTCTGCAGAATTGCCTTTCTTCGCAAGCTCTATCTCGATCTCGCCGAAATGGATCTTCTGGTACATGTCGACCTTTCTCTGGTTCTCAAGGTGGAGAAGAGGGATAAAAGTATAGACCTTGTCCTCTTTGGAGTCGGAAGGCACCAGCTCGCTGAAGGTGAGATGCTTCTTCGCATCTGCCTGGGCCACATAATAGCTCTGCACCTTCTCAAGCATATCAGTTATCATCTCTCCGACATCAATAGCTTTGTTAAAAGCCTTGAGATTGATCTTCGGCGGCACATAGATAGGTGGCCTTCGGTGCTCCACTTCCAGGGCTTTCTCCAGGGCCTTGATCAGGTCGTAGATAGAGACTTTTCTCTTCCTTGGCTGAGGAGTCCTGGGCATGAGCTTAGGATGATCTCCTCTAATCCTTCCCGAGCCTTGGCCATCGAGCGGAAACTCATCCAGGAGCTGTTCAGGATCATCGATGGATGACATGAGGCTGTCAAGGGCATTGATATCCTCATCGACAAGCCTGTTGGACTTGATCTTCAATAGAAGGGCAGAAGCAAGGACGACCTTGCCGCTGATGCGGAAATCCATCTCCTTGAGCTTCTTGAGCATCTCAAGGAACTTGTGGGCTATCTCAGAGACATCGATATCCCAGGGATTCATGCTCTCGCTCCTGACAAGGTCATAGATGATGTTCTGCCAGGTAAGATCATCCTCCTGGAACAGCAGGCTGAATATGCGCTCTTGCGGCTTTCCATCGTCATTTGGCTGCACGAAATCCATTGATTCGGTTTTGCGCAGGAGTGTATTTAAATATTGCGATTTGCCCTCTTGGATGCCGCCCATGGAAAGCTTTTTAAAAACTCCTCAAATCATCAATGTCAAAGGGCTCATGGTCTAGCGGCTATGATACGGGGCAATGGAAAATGGAACGATTAGGGCCTGTGGTCTAGCGGCTATGATGTCGCCTTTACACGGCGAAGATCACCGGTTCGATTCCGGTCAGGCCCATTTTCCATTGCTCGTACGTGCGGACAAGAATGTCCGCACTGTACCGCCTTTACACGGCGAAGATCACCGGTTCCGTGCAGCAGCATGTCCCAAAGCTGCAGCTTTGAGGAGATTCCGGCTGGGCCCATTAATTTAAGTTTTAAATGTTCCGTTGAGGGGTGACATTGATGAGCACGCATTTCGATGAATTCTATGAGCTGCTGAAGATTGACAGGAAAAAGTCACCTTTCTCTAGCTCACAGACATTGAAATCAAGGTATGAGAAGCTCCAGGCTGAGATGGAAGAGCTGAAAATTGCCATTGACAAAAATGATTCTGAGAACCTCAGGGAAGAGCTTGGAGATGTATTATGGGATCTCCTGGCCTTGACAATAATCGCAGAGGAGAGCGGTAGTTTCAAGGCAGATGACCTGCTAAAGGACTCATTGGCAAAGCTGAAGAGGAGAAAGCCCTGGCTGTTCGAGGACAAACAGCTGACAGCTGAAGAGGAGCTTGAATTATGGAATCGAGTCAAGAAAAAAGAGAATGAGCTGCGAAAAAAATGACCTCGACCAAGGAAATAATCGCAGTGATACGCGCACTTAAACAAAAATCAAAGGAATCGATGCTCGGCCAATTCTCAAGAGAAGACCCTTATTACGTCCTTATCAGCACTGTTCTCAGCGCAAGGAACCGGGACGAGATGACGATAAAGGCTGTCAGGAAGCTCTTCTCGAAATACAAGACTCCGAAGCAGATTGCGGCAGCGCCGCTCAGAAAACTTGAACCTCTTATCAAGCAGTCTGGCTTCTATAGGACTAAGGCTCGCCGCATCAAGGAGCTGAGCCAAGTGTTGCTTGATAGATACAATGGGAAAGTGCCTGATGACTTCGACAAGCTGGTGGAATTGCCTGGAGTCGGGAGGAAGACCGCTGGCTGTGTCATGGTGTATGCCTTCGGAAAGCCAGCCATACCCGTCGATACGCACGTCCACAGAATCTCCAACAGGCTCGGCTGGGTGAAGACCAAGACACCAGAGAAGACCGAGCAGGCATTGATGAAGATTGTGCCGCGCAGATACTGGATTGACGTTAACGAAGTGCTAGTCATCCACGGCCAGACCATATGCAAGCCAATCACGCCTCTTTGTGAAAAGTGCAAGATAGCAAGGCATTGCGCCTATTTCTCGATGAGATAGGGCTGCGTAGAATTCAGCCTATCGATATTTTTTATCAGCAACCACGAAGCCAATCAGGAAATAGATTGCGCTAAGGAAGAACAGGGCTGAATATAGCACCGGGATGAACCTGAGATGCTGGTTGAAATTGGCATGGATAAGCACCATGAAGCCAAGGAAGTAAAGGAATGCCCCGCTTGAGATGTATAATATGGGCGTCCTCATGACTTTTGCCTTGACTGCCGGGTGAATCCTAAGCGTCAGGAGGAACATGAGAGAAACTGCTAGAGGATGCAGGAACAGGCTGATGCGCGTAAACATTGGGAATATCATGAGTCTAGGCACCAGGGTTGTCTTGAACAGGAATAACAGCCAGATCAGCACCGCAGAGATGGCTGCTGAGAAGAAGAACAGCTCTTTATGGTGAAGCCTCTGCAGTTTTGATGAGTGATGCCAGAAGAACGAGAATGCGATGATGAACATGAGATATGCTGCTGTGAAGAATACGGTGCTCACCATTGAAAGGAATCCTTTATGCAGGAATGATAAAGGCTCTCCTGTGAAGAAACCAAGCGCCAGGAACGAGAAGGCCAACGTCACCCATGCGAAGAGAGGCTTCTTAATGTGCAGTATGCTGCTCTTGAAACCGCCCATGAAAAGACGCTCAACACAGGCTGCGGCAAAGAAAAGGCCTATGCAGAGCACTATGTTCCTTAGCCAGTTGATAGCCAATACAATCGCGTCTACGCCCATGGTTTCACCTAAAACTTGAAATTAGTATTGTCTGAAGGTCGCTTGCTGGCCCGCCCGAGCGAACTGGATGATGTGTTCGATGGATAGAAACTGCTGCTGCCAAGGTCGCCTCTGCCTGAGTCTGTGTTCTTTTCGTCCATGTCCTCAACAACTGCTTTAGGATCAGGGATGTACCTGTCCATTAGTTCAATCACAAAATAGAATATCGGGAAAAACAGCACGGCGGCGACCAGATGATTCAATGTCAATTTGGACGCATTATAGAATACAGGCACAAAGATTACGAAAACATAGGTAATCTCTCTGATGCGGCCTATCGCCTTTATGACCTTGTTCCCTTTCCAACCAAGCATGATTATCAGGAGACCGTAGGCGAATATGACCGTTATGATGAAGAATCTCAGGAAGATGTTCAAGAATCCTGCTATAGCATGCTCTCCGATGAGACGGATGGTCTGCCTAGAGCAATCGATGCTTCCCCAGAGGATGATGATGGCGTTCGACATCGCGTTACCGAGCGAGGTGCTCACCTTCTCCTGGAAGAACTCTGCAAAGAACCAGGCCAGCCAGACAGGAACCAGCAGCCAGAGCATGTCAAGGTTCTGGAATGGAACCATGAAGAGGGTGTGGATCCATAGCTTGAACAATCCCCACAAATATATTCCTATAGCGGCATACCAACTCAATGTCAGACCTCTTTTATCAAAACCTTGTCTTCTTTGTTTATAAAGATTGCTCCTTATCTGAGAGCTGCTGAGGAAATGATGCCAAGATATTGAAAAATAGAAAGTTTTAAATATCATGATTGCGGATGGCAAAGCATAAAATTCAGGACCTAAAACCATGATATGAGGGTGTAAAAATGATGGATTCAGATGATACAAGGCAAATATTATGCGAGAGATGCAGAAAATTTGTTCCTATCACCGACATGAAGTATGTGCCCAAGGGAAACGAATCCCGCATGGCCCTATGCAAGAACTGCCTCGCTTCATTCAACACAGAGGCCGCCAAGAAGAAGAAACAGGCAGATGAGGTGCGTGCCAAATTAAAAAGATCGGCCTATTTCTGCAGCAGATGCAGGTACAAGTTCAAATACGACCCCGGCAGCAACGCATCCCTAAGATGCCCCTACTGCGGCAAGGCTGACAAGATAATGGAGACTGAGCAGATAGACGCCGAGTCCCTGCTGAAGAACGCAGAAGACTGATATTATCTGTTCTACTAAAATTATTTACAATTTATTTTTTAGTCTTTATCTCAAATTATCTTCTAGAAGGGTAATAAAAAAATAAAAAAATCAAAGAATTTAGCTCTTAGTTCTTGGCCAGCGAGTAAAGCGCCTTTATGGCGACAACTGCCGCTGCTGGTGCCATGAACACGCTTATCAAGCCGAAAAATGCGCCTACTGGCGCCCATCCACCTGCAAGTGTGCTGAACACATTGCTAAGTGACTGGAAGCTCAGCAAGAAAGCTATGGCTGCCACCAGGAACTTCTGGACTTCTGTAGCTGTCACGTTGAGGACACCGACAAGTATGCCTAACACAGCCAATACGATTATGGCCCAGTTAGGTGCGTTGGCTCCGCTTATCAGTGCGACAACAATGGCCAATATAGAGCCTATGATAAAAGCCCAGACCCCTATCTTGATTCCACTTTTCTCTTCCATACAATTCACCCCGCTTAATTTTTTCTTTTTTAGATGTAAGTGATGCAAAAAAAGGGGTTATTTAAAAAAGTTATGATTTTTCAAGAATAGCCTCCTAGGAGAGCTTCCTTCGTGGAAAACGGCGCGATGCGCTCATTCGTCGTCGTTGCCATCCTGGTCGAAATCGAAAGGATCGTCATTTCCATCATCAGAGCCGGTTATGAAACAATCAAAGCCTGTCATGCTGAACCCTCCTTGAGTCTTCCGCTGCAAAAGATGCTGCGAGAACCTTAGTTTAGCCTTAAAGATATTTAAATCTTTTCACCTCCTGCCTGGATTTGCCGAAACTAAATATTTATAAATAAAAGATGGTTACTACCCCCTAATAGTTAACAATTATGTGGTTGTAAGATGGATGAAGAACCTGGAGATGAAGGCCGCGGTGAAAACCTCGAAGAGAAAGTGATGGCGATCCTGAATGAGGACCTAAGACCTGAGCGCAGGGAGCTTGTCCTGGAGTTCATGGGTCACGACCAAAAGGCAGGGACATACAATGAACGCAGATTCAGGTCTGACCTTGCATCTGAAGTGGAGAGATCGCAAAGCACAGGAAAACGAAAGTCTAGGAATACTTTCAGCCTGTTGTACATAGATGTCGACAAATTCAAGTACTACAATGACGTCCATGGTCACGCGACAGGAGACTTGGTCATCAAAGCCGTCGGAACCTGTCTAAAAGAGGCCCTACGACCCTATGACCGAGAAGGAGTCTATCACCTTCATGGAGATGAATTTGCTGTCCTGATACAGGACACCTCCCAGATTAATGGGCTTAAGATAGCTGAACGATTGAAGCATCATGTCGAGACCACGGTGATGACTGTCCTAGAAGACCTTCTGCCTCAGGGAACTATCATTGACCAGCCAGTAACAATAAGTGTCGGATTGTATAATCGCACCCGAGCCAGTGATAATGTCTCAATCGGTCAGGTGTGTAAAAATGCGGATGCTGCTATGTACCTGTCAAAGGTGACTGGAAAGGTGGAGCTGTTTAATCCTAAGATCGATTATGGCATGCAAATTCTGGGAGTGAAGGATGGCAGAACTTCTTCAGGAGCCGGTCCATCTGCCTAGCCAGGCAAACACTCATTTTTATAAACAGCGAAACGTTCTTCCTGCGCATGATAGAGTTCATGGAGAAGCCGTATTCTGATGAAGAGATCCTCCATAGCCTGCATCCTGTCGTGAAGGAATGGTTCACAAAGAAATTCAAGGGTTTTGCTCCCCCACAGAGATTCGCCATCCTCAATGTTCACAGCAGGATCAACACGCTCATAAGCAGCCCCACGGGAAGCGGAAAGACACTGAGCGCATTCTTGGCAATACTGAACGAACTGATAGGCCTGGCAGATCATGACCTTCTTGAGAACAAGGTCTATTGCGTATACATAAGCCCTCTGAAGGCATTGGCTAATGACATCTCAAGAAACCTTCTCGAGCCGCTAAAAGAGATGGAAGAGCTGAGCGGCAAAAAGTCAGGAATAAGTGTGGCCATAAGGACAGGAGACACCTCTGCCAGCAAAAAGCAAGGGATGCTGAAGAAACCTCCGCACATACTCATAACCACGCCAGAGAGCTTTGCCATAATGCTCACAACCATAAAATTCAGGGAAAACCTCAAGCATGTCCAATGGTGCATAATAGATGAGATACACGCATTGGCCAACAGCAAGAGAGGAGCTCATCTATCACTAAGCCTTGAAAGGCTGCAGACACAGACACTATTCACCAGGATTGGGCTCTCAGCAACAGTGGCGCCACTGGAGGAAGTCGCGAAATTCCTCGTTGGAATCGATTCAGAGAGCGGCCAGCCAAGGGATTGCAAGGTTGTGGATGTCAACTACGAAAAACAGTTCGACCTCAAGGTGATCAGCCCTGTTGAGAACCTGATGACAGCTGACTTTGAGACCATAAACGGAGCCACATACCGCTTAATAGACGAACTCATACAAGCCCACAGGACAACGCTGATCTTCACCAACACCCGCAGCGCCACAGAGCGAGTGGTCCACCACTTAAAAGAGCGGTATCCGAAGAATTATACCAAGATCGAGGAAGCAGAGGAAGATGATGAGCCTGCAATAGAAGAGATAGATTCCATAAACTCTAAGGAGCATCAAGAGACATCAGGCATTGGAACATCTGATGCGGATGATAAACAGAGTCCTGCTCCTGTGGCTGAAAAAAAAGGCTATCGAAGCCTGATAGGCGCGCACCACGGCAGCCTGAGCAAAGAGCACAGGCTGAACGTAGAAGAGATGCTCAAACGCGGAGAGCTTAAGGCAGTGGTCTCATCGACCAGCCTAGAGCTGGGGATAGATATAGGATACATAGACCTTGTGATACTTCTCAGCAGCCCGAAAGGAGTGGCGCGAGCCCTCCAGAGGATCGGGCGCAGCGGGCATAAGCTGCATGACAAGGCAAAAGGAAGGATACTTGTCATGGAACGGGACGACCTTGTTGAATGCGGTGTGCTGCTAAAAGCAGCCCTAGAAAGGAAAATAGACAAGATAGACATACCCCGCAACTGCACTGATGTGCTGGCACAGCAGATACTTGGCATGGCGCTTGAAGAGCCAAAGCACGTTGATGAGATATTCAAGATAGTGAAGCGAAGCTACAACTTCAATGGCCTTGAGAGAAAACCATTCATGGAGATAATAAGCTACCTGGCAGGGGAATACGCTGACCTTGAAGATAGGAATGTCTATGCGAAGATATGGTTTGACAAGGACACTGGAATGGTAGGGAAACGCGGAAAGATGACCCGCGTGATATACATGACCAACATAGGAACCATCCCTGATGAGACCAGCATAAAGGTCAAGATCGATAACCAGCTCATAGGGTTCATAGCAGAGCCATTCCTTGAGAAGCTCAAGCGAGGGGATATCTTTGTGCTTGGAGGCAACACCTATGAGTTCCTGTTCACCCGCGGGATGACTGCCTTTGTGAAAGCGACCACCAATAGGCCGCCTACAGTCCCATCATGGTACAGTGAGATGCTTCCCCTGAGCTATGACCTGGCTCTTGAGATCCAGCACTTCAGAAGGCTGATGGAAGAGCATCTGCGCTATGACACAAGAAAAGAGGATGTGCTAGATTTCATAAACTCGTATCTGCACATCGACTCCTACGGAGCGAATAGCATATATGAATACTTCAAGGAGCAATTCTCATTCGCAGAGATACCCCATGATAAGAAGATAGTGATAGAGCACTTCTCTGACAGAGGACGCAAAAGAGCCATATTCCACACACTCTTCGGGAGAAGGGTCAATGATGTGCTCAGCAGGGCTGTAGCCTTTGCCATCTCAAAGATAAACAATGAGGATGTAGAGATAGGAGTGACAGACAACGGCTTCTATCTGGCATATAACAAGAACGTGCAGGTGGCAAGGGCCTTTGGCATGGTAAAAAGCTCTGAGCTCAGGAAAGTGATGAGCCTGGCTCTTGACAAGACAGAGGTCCTCAACAGGCGCTTCAGGCATTGCGCAGCCAGGTCATTGATGATACTCCGCAACTACAAAGGGCATGAGAAGAGCGTGGGAAAGCAGCAGATGAGCTCAAGGCTCCTGTTAAGCGCAGTAAGAAGGATAGCCAATGACTTTCCTATACTTGAAGAGGCAAGGCGTGAGGTGCTGGAAGACCTGATGGATATAAAGCACGCCCAAGAAGTCATTGACAGGGTTGAGAAAGGAGAGATCCAGATAAAGGAGATATTCACAGAGCTCCCAAGCCCCTTTGCCTTCAACCTTGTTGCCATGGGCTATTCTGACATAATGAAGATTGAAGACAGGCTTGAATTCCTCAAGAGGATGCACCAGATGGTGTTAGCAAAGATAGACCTCGATCAACGCAAGAAAAAGACAGATTACCTATCCCTATCTGACAACCCCTCAGATCGGGAACCAGAAAAGGACTCCGAGAATTGAAAGGATTACAGCTGAAACCAAAAAGAAGATGCCGACTCCAGCAAGCTTCTGATACAAGCGCAGCCTTGTCTTCTCATGCTCCACAATAAGGATGTTGACCATGGCAAGGAAGAACATGATAAGGATGAGCCCAAGCACAATCATTATGATTATCCCCTGGTCAAGCCGGCCAGGCGTCTTCTCAAGGAATTCATAAAGCGCACCCGCAATCCAGATCACTATGAAGGAAGCTGCGCTGAAATAGATAGAATTGACAAGGCTTATGCGCAGAATTGAGCCACTCATAGGGCAGGCGTACGCTCCCTCAAGATATAAATGTTTCAGTTTTGCTCAGAAAATAAAAAGAAAAAATATGAATATCTTAAGCATTACCCATAATCCTACAGACAGTTGTGCTGCAGTTGGGGCATTTTCCTTTCATCATCTTCCTGCCCTTTGCATTCACGACTTCCTGTCCATTCAGCATCTCTACTTTCTTCTTACATTTCACACAATATCCTTCTGTCATTGGAATTCACCTCACAAAGAAGTTTTTTAACTTCTTGAGCTTAATAAGTCAATTCCTGTGATGTTTCATATATAAATCTTCCCTTTTTTGTAGTGGAAAAATATTAAAACAAAGACGCAAAACGCTCATAAGGGATTATTGGATGGATAAGCTTTTATTCGGAACAGCAGGAGTGCCTTTGAGCGCCAAGAGCAGGAGCACACCTGACGGCGTACTGCAAGTCAGAAAGCTAGGATTAGGCGGCATGGAACTGGAATTTGTCCGTGGAGTAAGAATGGCTCCTGAGACTGCCAGGCAAGTTAGGATCCTGGCTGAGAGAAACAATGTACTTCTCACTGCGCATAGTCCCTATTACATCAACCTAAATTCTCATGACAAGGCCATCACAGAAGCAAGCGTAAAGAGGATTCTGGATACTGCCAGGATTGCAAACCTGTGCGGAGCCTACAGCATAACATTCCACGCAGCGTATTATGTCGGAGTGCCAAAGGAAAGAGTCTTTGAGACCGTTAAAAGCCAGATGAAAAGCATTATGCGAACCATCTCAAATGAGGGCATAAAGCTCTGGGTGAGGCCAGAAACCACAGGCAAAGCATCCCAGTTCGGAGACATGGACGAGCTGATCAAGCTAAGCCAGGAGATAGAAGGCGTTCTGCCATGCATAGATTTCTCTCATATCCACGCCAGGAGCGGAGGAAAATTCAATACATTGCCTGAATTCAAGGATTTGCTGTCTAAGGTTGAAACCGGGCTTGGAAAAGAGGCGCTGAAAAACATGCATATACACATATCAGGAATACAATACTCCGATAAAGGAGAAAGGAACCATCTTGAGTTAAGAGAGTCTGACATGGACTATAAGGCGCTGATGAAAGCCCTGCGAGAGCACAGATGCGCAGGCATAGTCATCAGCGAAAGCCCGAACATCGAAGAAGACGCTGCCTTGATGAAAGAAGAATATGAAAGAGTTTGAAAAAGGAGCTCCTTGAGTAGGAAACCCCTTCTTCTTACTCAGATTAGCTGTGATTTCTCTGCAATACTATGTGACATAACTCCCGAGCAGCCCTGCGCTTTGGTTTGGCGCAGCGCTCCGATTTTAGCCTGAGAGCTACGGGCATATCAATGGCGCATAGCGCGCCAACTGGTTCTGGTCACGAATAGGAACTGCTGAGCTACTTGTTCCCACAATAAAATATCTTCTGTATGCTCACATCTGCTGGAGCAACCCCATTCCTATCGATGGGTTTGTCCAGCTTCTTTGATGCCTCTCTTTCCCGAGTTGAGGACTCCTCGACGTGTCTTGATTCTTCTCTATCATAAGATCCTCTTTCATATGATTTGGATTCATGTCTTGGCGAATCCCCCGCATTGTCTCTAAGAGTATTAAGTTTCTTGTCAAAGACGGCCTGGTTCATCTCAATCAGGCTGATCGATTTGATCAATTCATTTAGCTTGTCGGTGACCTTGACGACCTGGTCTGCGATGATGCCGACTTTTTGGTCAGCATTCTCCTTGAAGACCCAGAGGCGCTGCATCCTGTTGGTAAGCTCATTGAGTTGGGCGCGGGTCATCTGTACCGCTTCAATCTCAGCGCTCACTTCTTCCCTGTTGCCGGCTCCATAGATCTCTCCTGCCTGGGAGATGGCTTCCTGAGAACTCTGCGCGAAGCCGTATTTCCTGAGCTCTTTAGAAAGATTATTCATTCTTATTGTTTGCTCTACACTATCCATTGTTCTAACACCTCAAGTTGCAAGCTTATACACGATTCACACAATTGGTATGGTAAAAAGTATAATGGTAGTGCTAATATTTAAACTTTTCGATTTTGATTTTTCATAACAGAGCAACAATCATAGACGACAAAATAGTGTTTTTCACCCGAAGGATGGGCATTTATAAATGGGCTGCCTGCAAAACATAACCTTTTTAAATCACATGCCAATCCAAGAGCATAAAATGGAAGGCGTAATAAGCAACTTCAGGATGAGCAGGACAAAGCCAGCACCAAACCACATGATAGTGCTTGTGGACGGCGTTGACAGCAGGGAGAAAGCTGCTAAGCTCATAGGCAAGAAAGTAGTCTATAACACCGGGAAGAAGGATATGACTGGAGAGATAGCATCTGCCCATGGAAGCAAAGGCGCAGTCCGAGTTATCTTTGAGACAGGGATGCCAGGCCAAGCAGTCGGAAAGAAAGTAAAGATTCAGTGATTTCTCAGGCTTTTCTTTAATTCATGATAAGATAAAAAGAAAATAGTCTATTATCTCATGGTGAAGCCAGCGGTCATGAGCATAAGCCCTTCGATGGTTATTATGCTATTATACACCACAAGATTGGCCAGGAACGAGAGGTTCAGATGAATCACGCCAAACTTGTTCAGTATTGGGACAAGACCGACTATCACAAAGATAAGCCCAAGGACCATCAGGAATATGTGCAAAGCATGGCCAGCCGGCTCTATCAGGCCATCGACGATGATATACACTCCTGCGATGGCGATGATCCAGAAGAAGATCTGGGCCATCAATCCGTTGAGG
The DNA here is from genome assembly GCA_043801165.1 of archaeon. Classification (GTDB taxonomy): domain Archaea; phylum Nanobdellota; class Nanobdellia; order Woesearchaeales; family SM23-78; genus SM23-78. Next base: position 71,723 of record JAZDMG010000028.1, on the reverse strand, counting down.
AAGCTAGGCAGGCCGAAGCCAAGCACCTTGAACTGCTTGAGCAGCGGGACAATCCCGATAAGGAAAAGGACGATGCCGATAAAAAAGCTAATCCAATCCCTCCCGCTCATGAAAAATCCTTTTTTTGAGTTTAAAAAGTTCATAGTAATCACCTGCTTCGTATTATGCTCTGGGTCAGTGCCCTTAATGCATCAGTAATATCTTCTTTAGATTCCTTGACCTTTGTTTCTGTTTTTTCGTATTCCTTCTTTATGATGTTATAATACGGGAGGGGATACTTTGCATGGCCTTCTCCCTGGTCAAGTAGCGTAAGGAAACCCCTGAGGTCTTTCTCATGTTTGTCCCATTCCATCTGCATAAATCTTATCAAGATATTGAGTGAATCACGGATAAATTTCAAGTATCCTGAAAGGTCATTCCCGAGCTTTCCGAGATCAGCTTTTTCTATTTCCACAGCTTTATTAACCTTTTTAGGATTACTGGCTCTTAATTCCTTTTTTTCATCCTTTTTCACTTTCTTTTCTTCTTTGAATATCTTTCTTGCCTCGATCTGGCCATTCATCATGTTAAGTCTATGTTCAGTCTCCTTGAGTTTGGTGATTACATCCGAAAACTGAGGTGTGAATGAGTCAAATTGTTGCATATTAGCAAACACATCATTCAACTTCGTGAATTCCATCATTATCTCTTCTTCTTTGTCTTTAGTCTCCTTATTCTTTTCCAGTTGATGAATTTTTTTCAGCCTGATAAACTCTCTCCTGAGAGTAAGTATGATTGATATGAACGCTTCGTCCACGATCTGGAACTCATCGCGGTATATTTTGTTCAATTGAATAAAATCTTTCTCCACTCCCTCAGCAGCTAGATTCTTAACCTGTTTATCAAGATCAATAGCTATCTTTCCATATTTTTCGATAAATTTATCTAATTTTGCAATTTTGTTATGTGCTACGCGGATACCATTCCTGTCTATGTTTCCAATGAAGTTCTGGATTTTTAATCTAAACTTGAGTTCCCTATAAGCAAGAGTTGCTCGTCCTGTCATTTAAATCACCTTCCTTAAATAATTCAATCGCAAGTTATTTATTCTTTTTAGCCTTCAAATCCTTTATTTCCAACTTTTTTACTACTTTTACACTTTTCATTTGTTTGATATCCTTCGCTTTGATTTTTTTCTTAGTTCTATAACCACTTCTAGGATTAGCTACAATAATATTGAGCTGCTTTCTTGTCCTATCAATCCTGTCCTGAAGACGTTGAATGAAGGCGTCAAGTATTGATTTTGCTTCATCGATTCGCATTGAAACTAATGCGGCGTATCTCGCATCGCCAAACATGCCGCGTGCTTGTTCGAATTGATTTTCTTCTCTGAAAGCCGGAGGTATATTATCGACCTTGCCTTTGTGAATTGCGAGCACCATCAATAGGTAGATTAGCATCGCTTCATTTCCTACGAAATTCTCGAATTGGTCTGTAGTCCCATCACTTCTAATAATCCGCGGCTTTTCCTTTAGCTTATTTTTAATCAAGGCAAGATTCTCGAGAATCTTCACAGCAACATCAGCGTCAAGCCAGCCGAGTGCAGATGAACCTGGTATTTTTTTTGTGATCAATGCTTCCTTCTGAACGCTTAGCTTAGCCAGTATATCTTCAACGTACCTAACAGCATTAGCTATTTCTTTTCTAGCCTCTTCAGTTATAGGGACCACTTTTGGGAGTGGAACCGGCTCAGAACCGCCAGGTGTCTTATCCTTTTCAGGTGCTGTTTTGGGAGGCTGGACAACACGTGTCTTTCCATGTTCTTCTGCCAACTTTTTCCTTGCGTGTTCGATATACGTTTTCAGTATCTTCTTGGCATCATTATTGCTCATCTTCGCTTCAGCGGTCTCGAGCAGTCTGATAGTCTCAATGATCGCATGGTGTATGAACTCGTTGAATGAGACTCCTTTTGGTGTTTCACTTTCCGGCGGCATCAGATTTTCAGTCATATTTATCAGGGAGTAAATGGCCCTCCTCCATGAGCTGATCTATGAGCAAACTCGTTAATGTATCTGAAAAGGTTCAGCTCCGTATGAAGGAACGCTGTTGATAGATGCGCGAATTGGAGCTGATCTGCTGCTGTGATGCTGGCAAAATCATGGTCAGTCACTATGCCCTCAATCTCGGCGTGAGTATTCCTGATGACATTGGCCAGATTAGTCAAGTCATCATTGAAAAGGTTCTGGTCAGCAGCATTGACTGCTCCGCGGCCGCGGGTGTTGATTGTTTGCAATATCGCATTGCCTTCAGCTATTACCCTGGGGCTGGTTGTGTTCAGTTGGGTCACGAGCCTAGCAAGACGGTTAAGGCCATCCCTGATGTTCGGAGGCGTAACCGGAACGGCCGGACCTCCCGGTGGTGCAGGCCCTGCCGGGGGTACTGGTCCTCCCGGAGGAGGCACCGCTGGTGCCGGCACTTCGCTACCGAAGCTCTTCATCATCTGGACGATTTTGACAATTATCAATGCGCCCAACAATGCGGTCATCCAGGTCACAACAGTGCCCTGCATCAGACTCTGCTCTGGATTCAGGCCGACGCTCATCGAGAATGATTCATTAGCCATCAAAAGGAACATCACAAGAACGAGGCCAACCACATTCTTAGGCCAGCTTGGCTTTCCATCCTTGTCCTTGCTCAGACCGGTGACTGCTAGGTAGGATAATCCTCCAAAAATCAGGATATAAACCAGTGTTGATAATAATCCTCCGGTTGCCCGAAGCCACTGCATAGGCATCAGGAATGCGCCGCTTGCAGCGACGGCAAAGCTGATTATGCCCGCAGCCCGATGATCATCCTTGAAAACTTTTTTCAAGCCTGTGTTGGCTGCCGCGAACACGCTCATGAATATGACAAAGATAACAAAACCATCCTGGATCATAGGATTTGTTCTCAGGGCCTGGATGTTGAACAGCCCAAAGAACGTAGTCATGGGTTTATCTAATATGGAAATGCCGCTGTTGAAATAAGCAAAAGCGTTCGGGATGAGGATTAACGCCAGAAGAGCATAGACAAGGTATTTTTTCTCTCTCACTCCTATCTTACCCGTTTCCATCCTTAATTCCTCCCTTGAAGTTGAGATATATAAATCTTTCTAAAAAACACATCCAGTATCATCCATCGATATCCTCTTGACCTGATGGTTTTTATGAAATCTTTTGATTTCCCAGGCTCGGATGCTGTCGATCGGCCTTCTTGTTAGGGCTCCTGCAGCTCTTCTTTGTAAAATCCTGTTCTTGGCCTCGCCTGCCATGATTGCTTGTATTGTCAGTCAAGTTGATGCTGTTCTCAGGTTTTCCACGAATCTCGTGGTTTTTTCTTTTTTTTGTGCAAAAAGGCGGTTCTATCTGATGTCAGGATCACTTTTGCCTTTAGGCTTTTGTCTTCATCAAAGGCGTAAAGCCTTTTCTTCTTTTTTTGGTCTTTGAAGGTTTCCGAAGGGTCTTTTTTGCGCTCCTGCCTACAAATTCCCGCTCTCGATGTTCCTGTGCTCATTTTCTTCTAATCTCGTGGTTTTTTTGGCAATTTGTGCTTGATCCGGTCTTTCAATTTTCCTTTGCTGGTCTGCTTTTTTTTTTTACCCCTGCGAATCCATCGGTTTCTTTGATTTTTGGATCAAAAATTCGCAATTGATTGAAACCAAAATTTTCATTATATTGTTCAAACAATATATTGCTTATATTATTAATAGTACAAACAACATATTGTATAAATTATATATTGTTTAGAATATATATCTTATCACCAATAAGTATATAAATCAGTTTCGACAGTGATAATCCATGCCTAAGCTGATTAAAGGTATTCCCGACGGAGAAAGGATGGAGCTCAAGGGTTTTCTGTCGTTTCTGATCCTCCATGAGCTGAACCTCAGCAGCCTCTGTGGCGACGAGCTTTCAAAGAGGATGGGTAGACGGAAAGGCAACTCTTTGACGCCCGGGACCATCTATCCTGCGCTTAAGCGATTGCGAAAGAGGAAGCTGATCTCTTACAAGAGGGATGGGCGGAAGAAGATGTACGTGCTGACAAGGGAAGGGAAATCAGAGATTGAAAACATGTATGCTTTATTTGGAAATTACTTTTACGGCCTGAAGGACAGGATCCCGCGCCTGCCAGTGGAAAGGTCAACCCTGGTGCGCGGGAGACAGAAAAAGAAACAGTAATTATGTTAAAAGTTGTAATTTTTGCTTAAAACCTTTAGAATATGGTACAATTCGTAAAAACACAGGAAACTGAACCGGTAGAAGAGCCCGAAGCGTTTAATCTTACTTCCAAATATATCAGTGACGAGCTTGACTTCATACAGTCCCAGCAGGAAAACATAATAACCACCTCTACCCAGCTTGAAAAAGCCCTCTCGCAGGCAGAACAGATGAAGCGGTTCTTCAAGGTGATGAAGAAGGCCGATAAAATTATGCTGGAGACCCTCAGGCAGAGAAGGAAGACGGAATCTAGCATGTTGGGTCTCATAGAAGACATAAAGGCCCTGTTGAGGGAGAAACGATATGAGGATATTGATCGCCTGATGCAGTCGGTGCATAGGAAAAGCCAGGAGAAGATACATCTTTCGCAAGCTCAGCTTCACCAGCTAAGGGATCTTATGGCAGAGCTTAATGAGCTGTACAACGAGGCTGCAGGCTTCTGCAAGCTCAGCCAAGTGCTCTATGCAAAACTCGCCCAGGTCCATGAAAGCTGCCAAGAGGAGCTTAATACAGAACTAAGCGAGGAGGAGGAGCTGAGCAGGGCAGGGGCATATGCTGGCTCTGGTGATGGCAAGGTTGTAAGATCGTTATCTTTCAAGAACCTCCTGGGAGATGGTGTGAGCCATTGGTTCAATAGGTATTGACCATTCCAGTAATCGATGTAAGTGTCCAAAAAGTTTAAATAATAGGGTTCGTATAATGACTATTATGCGAAGCTTGTGAGTGAATTTTATGCAAAAGTCAGCGTTTTAGCTGACCAAAACAGCAAAAAAGCCTTTGAGGTGGAATAATGACAAAACAACAGGAAGGGCATCACGATAACCGTGAAAGCAGTGGTGTGATAACAAAAGAGTTTTTTGTGGGATTACTGGCAATTGTCCTGGGAGGGTACAACTTGCTCTCTGAGTTCGGAGTAATAGCTTGGAATGTTAAGATTCCCCAGATAATAGCGAACGTGATTCTTGTGGCAGCAGGATTCATACTCTGGGCCACAGCCTATAGGCTCTGGAAGATCCGGTGGCATTCAAGGAGGATTTTCTAGGTAATGGATATGCCTGAAAGCGAGCTGAAGAAGCTAGAGACTGAACTGAAGATACGAGGGTTCAGCCAGGAGACTGTAAAGGCTTATATGAGCCATAACGCTCGTTTTCTTGTCTATATAAAGAAAGAATCTGCCTTGGTTGATGAAGATGATATAAAGAGTTATCTGGCCTATCTAATCGCCGATAGGAAGCTATCTCCAAGTTCGGTGGCATTGGTCAGGTCATCTCTCCTTTTTTTCTATAACCAGATCCTTAGGAGAGGCTTTTCCGCGATTAAAACTCCGAAGATACATCGCAAATTCCCTCCAGTCCTGTCAAAGCCAGAGATCAAAGCCCTTCTTGACGCTTGTCTCAACCCTAAGAGCCGTCTTTTAATTGAATTCATGTATTCTGCAGGGCTTAGGATCAGCGAGTGCATTAATCTTAAGACTGAGGATATTGATTTTGGTGAAAACCTGTGCATTGTCCGCCAAGGAAAGGGAAAAAAAGACAGGATAACCTTGTTATCTAAGGAGCTGATTGAATCGTTTAAGAGATATTCTTCCAAGGAGAAGATATCATCCGGGCTGATTTTTAGCAATAAGCAGGGCAGGGCCCTATCTGCACGGAATGTCCAGAAGATTGTCTCTGCCGCCGGCAAGAGAGCAGGCATAAAGAAGAGGGTAACTCCGCACAAGCTCAGGCACAGTTTTGCGACGCACCTTCTTGAAGCAGGCGTCAGCATAAGAGTCATCCAGGAATTACTGGGCCATTCTAACCTTCAGACCACCCAGATATACACCCGCGTATCAAAGGAGAACATTAAAGGGGTTGTCAGCCCGCTTGATCTGTTGTGATTTTTCTCGTCAATAAAATCATCACGCATAATCTATCTTAATTCAATCATTCTAAAACTTTTAGTTTATTCTTATACTATTTGATGTCTAAAACATTTAATCAAAGATATCATGTTTTATTATTGTGTAAACAATGTATTGCTTTTACAATACTAAATTATTTAATCAAAAATCGTTTCTTTTTGAGTATCTATAAAATATAGATTATAGTAATTCTAAAACTTTTAAGCAATTCTATGGTGAATCGTTAATCAAAAACAAGTGTTTTTTTCAGCTCGTTTTTCTCAGATGTCCTGGGAGGCCATCTGCTTGGCGATACGCGGATCGATTTCCAGCACATTGCGGCGGGCCTGGAGCTCTTTGAATTCAGAATCAAGGCTAAAAACCAATACATCATCAACAAGCTCTTTCTGGATTGGTATTCCTTTGGATATCAGGTTGAAGAGATACATGTTGATCATGTCAGTGGTGAAGCTAAGCTGCTTTCCCATACCGGTTAGCGTTAGGCCTTTCCCCACATATAAAGCCATGAAAACCTCTTGTTCCCTTGGGGTCAGCTTCACGTCAAGCTTCTTGGGCTTTTTTGGTGCGATGATGCACCCCAGTTCATCAATCCTTTCAGAAAGCTTATTAATCTTGGCATCTAGCTCGGTGAGTATGCTGTGAACCTCTTGGATATCATCGGTGTTCTGGTTGACAGCTTCCAGATGGTCATCGAGCTCTGTTTTCACTGCCTTGAACGCCTTTTTTATGTTATCCACAAGCTTTGCGCTCTCTTTGTCCTTGGTGTTGCCTAAAAAATTGAATATATTATTCACCCCAGTCGCAGGATGGCTTGAGTGGGGATTCATTTAAAAAGCTTTTTGTTTTGGTCTCGTCCCTATCATAACATTTTTTAATGGCCGCACATACCTATTGCCTATGTCCAAGAAGGAGATTAGTGTTTTATTATCAAGACTGCAGTCTTTTGAGAGTCCAGACATGCTTCTGGAGCAGTATCCGACTGATTCTGAGGTAGCCGGAGACGCGTTATGGTTTGCTAATATGCTTGGTGATCTTGATGGCAAGGTAGTGGCTGATTTGGGCGCTGGCACAGGCATCCTTGGGCTGGGAGCTCTTGTTTTGGGTGCCAAGAAGGCTTATCTGGTTGATATTGACCCTAAAGCGCTGGAGCTCGCCAAAGCAAACAAAAGGCATCTAGAAAATGAGATTGGGCGTAATCTCAATGTCGTATTTGTCAATTCGGACATATCCTCTTTTGATAGCCCCGCTGATGTTGTTTTCATGAATCCTCCTTTTGGCACAAAGAAGGAAAACGCGGATTCAGTATTCCTCATGAAAGCGATGGGTATCGCGCCAATCATATACTCATTCCATAAGGCCAGCACCAAGCTGTTTATTGATCGCCTGGTTGATGGTAATGGTTTCAGGAAGACCCATTACAGGGAGTATAATTTTCCCCTGAAGAAGAGCATGCCCCACCATAAGCAGCGCATAGAGCATATCCGCGTAGGCCTATGGCGGATTGAAAAAATGCATTAAAAAAATAAAAAGATTGTTCTTAATGGCAGTCGTGGCAATCGCCATGATCATGTCCGCAGCAGGACGGAGCATCCTTGCTTATTTCTACCAGTTTTATGGTGAAATTCAAGGTCTTTCCTGCCAGCGGATGGTTGAGGTCAATCGTGATCTCTTTCTCATCAACAGCGATTATCTTGGCCGGAAGCTGCATTCCTTGCGGTGAGCTAAGAACCAGCATCATGCCTATCTGTGGCTCTGGTTCTGGCGGAAGCCTCTCACGCGGGACCTTCTTTATCAGCTCAGGATTGGGATCGCCGTAGGCCTCAGAGGAGTTTAGCTTTACCTTCTTCTCATCCCCTTTCTTCATCCCGATCATCGCATCATCGAACCCTTTTATCAGCTGCTTTGATCCTACCTGGAAAGCAAGCGGCTCTCCTCTCTTCTCAGAGCTGTCAAAGACTGTTCCATCATCAAATGTTCCTGTATAGTGAACTTTTACAGAATCCCCTTTTTTTACCTTTTCTTCTGCTTTCGAATCCTTTGTCTTGGTTGTTTTTTCCTTTGTTTTTGGCATATTTCTCCTCCATACCTTAAATAATTCGAATCCCCGCCCCCGGATTTGAACCAGGAACCTTTCGGGCTCGGCTGGTTGCTTTTCATCCATGACCGCTACGGGTCTGTCCAGCAACATCTACAGCCGAACGCTCTGCCGTTGAGCTAGGCGGGGTGGTCTACTCTGCTGAAAAAGTTAGGAGTTTATAAAATTTTGGTTTTAAAATAAGGGGCTAATAAAAAAATAAAGAAATGTTCACTCGACAGGCGGTTCATTATGTATGAGATTGATGTTGTTTGAGTGGGTCACCCGCTCATTACCTTTTTTGGTGTCAAATCTAGCCCTGGCACTAGGTAATCTTATCCCGCCAACAAGCTTCAGCTTTGACTTTATGGTATACGCTATTATCCTCTCCTCATATGCTTCGAGTGCGTCGAATTCCCATCGCACCAGCGTTCCATTCCTGCTTTTGCTTATGTTGACCGGGTCCATCGAGCCGATGTGTTTGTTCTTCTCTATGTCCACGATGCTTGGTATGCTGTCAGTTATCCTTATGTGGTTTATAGACTTCTTTGACCTGTTCTTCAGGTAAAGCCTTACCTTTATCTCGCTTAGGCCGTCTGTTGTCCTTCCCAGGGGCTCTGCGTTCTTAACCACGATTATTGGGCTTCTGAATACAAAGTAGAGTGCTGTGCTTATGATTATCAGCAGGATTATTGTGACCAACAGCCTATGGTCTGTGACCATCTTGATGTTTAGGTATTTCTGTGTAGCAAGGTTTTCCCTGACCACATAGTAGGATTTGCCGTCGTCTCCCTTCTCCTTTCTTGCATCAGGTGTTACCTTGGTGAAAAGCCTTTGGAATAGGTTCATGCTGATCTTGTGCTCAGCGACACCCTCGAGGTTCCCGTTGTTATATATGCTAAAGGTCTCTACTGATCTGAAAATAGAATTCTCTTTTTTTGCGGTCTCTTTCATCTCAACATAGCCTAGTATTTCGTATTCTGTTGTTGATTCGGCTATGGTCTTATTTTCAAATCGCACAGTCAATACGAGCGTTCTCTTGCCTGGTGCAAGGAATGGGCTGACGCCGAATAGTATCTCGTTGGTCTTGTCCTCTAGCGGCAGCAGGTCAGTCGTGTATGACTGGCTGAATTCCTGGCCGTTTATCGTGATGTGCAATCCCTTGAGCTCTCTTGGATTCCTATTCCATAGGTTGACTTTAACAGATAGTTTCTCTCTCGGGTCTACTGTCTTCGCTATCACGACAGAAGGAGTGATTGTCGGGGTGTAGATTCCTGATTTGAGGTTTGGTGAGACAACATAGACCGCGAACTTCTCGCGTTCTTCATAGAAGAATCCGGTTATCTCAGATTTAATTCTTATGGGGACAAAGTATGTCTTTCCTTCACTTACATGCTGCTTTGGCTTAAGCTCAAGCAGGAACTCCACCTCTTGATTGGGGCCTATCTTGCTTGATGAAGGAGTGGTGGTCGCCACCCAGTTGACGTCCCTTGTGCTTATTGTGAAATAATCCTGCTGGTCTAAAGTGTTTTTGACCAGAATGTTGAAGGTGGCTGATTCGTCTTTGGTGATTGTGTTGTTGGTCACGTAGACGAAATAGCTGAAGGCAGACACTGAAGCCATTGATAGAACAACAAAAATAGTTAAGATGGCGATTAACGGAACTAATTTCCTATTGTTGACCATGCTCTCCTATCCTCCTTAACCAACGTTTAACTAACCTAGATACCTCCATGAGATTCCTTCTTTAAATACCTTTCTATTTGGCAGTGGTGCTCCTATTGGCTTTGGAAGCTTAGAATATTAGGTTGGAGGCCTGCGAGGGCTTTATTTTGTTGCCATGGCGTAGACTATGGTTGTTGCTGCCAGTCCTGCTGCCATGTAGGCCAGGGTCAGGTTTCTTTTGAATCGCTTTGATCTTTGTTTTATTCTAGCGGGCAGAGTCCCTGTATCATCAACCCCGACAAGATCCTTGAAACAATCTATCACTCGCAATAGGGGCGGCCCTGCTAAGCACCCGATCCCTGTTATCATAAGGGAGTTCAGAATTATCTTTTTCGGGTTGGTCTCACCTGCTACGATGTATGTTGCGATCCTTATGGGAAACAAGACTTTCACGATATAACCTATATCCACCACTGTTCTCCTAATTTTTGAAGATTCATTTGTGATGTTGTATTTTTTATGCTCCCGCTCTCTTCCTTCCATGCCTAAGGATATCATTGCGTATAAAATGGCCGCAGATATGGCCCTTGATTTCATAGATACTAATACTGATGAGTGCCCGTATGATGTTTCGATCTTTGCATAGAGCGGAGTGGTGATTGGCAGCACCGCCAATACTGACGCGATATCTCTATTTACTTTAGGGTCTGTCTTCAGGTCATTGTATACTGCCTTGACGTAACCTATTGGGTGGCTGATCAGTTCTTCGAACTGTCGGTCCCGGTATGGCTTGTTCTCTCGCATAGCTTCGTATATCTTGTCTGTCAACGAGCAGTATTTGCTCTTTCCAGATTCAATCATCATCCTTATCATCATTCACTATCGGGAGGTAGTTATCATTCTTAAATCTATCTGAACAAAATGAGAAAAAAGTGGGGCTGCGAAGATGTAAACCAAGCCTTTATGAAAGCCTTGAGGGAAAGGCACTACACTCGCAGTCTGCTGCTCGGTAGCACATGAGGAGCAGGACTTCGCCGATAGGCGAAAGTCCTGCACTAGTTTTTTCATTAATGTTTTTGCCTTGGCAAAAAGATTAAGTGGGGCTGCGAAGATTTGAACTCCGGTTGGACACACCCCAAGCGCCAGTGATAGCCAAGCTACACTACAGCCCCAAATGTACTGTGGACAGTATTTTCCTAATCCCGGCCTTACAGCGCCTAAATCAGCTGAAATAAGCGCTTTTGGCTAACTCCACACAGTATTCTAAGCCTCAAGAGGATAGTACTCTTTTAAAACTTTATCGTTTGTAGGTTGGACAGGGTTTTAAGGTACAATTCATATCATTGGTGCTCCCGATATCTTTAAGTATGAATATCCCATCACCTAATCTTATGGACTGGATTGAGGATATACCAACAATCTTTCTGACTATTGTAGCAGTGATAGCTGGCATCGGAGCCATTATATTTATCAATAGTGTTGATTTTGGCAATCCTAATAAGTCAGATGAGAATCTGGATAGAACCACGGGTTACATAGTTGATAACGTTGTGCCGACTGAGATAAACTGGATTTCTTGGCTCGCTGGAAAACTCTCCGGGCATCCGTTTATCCTTATGGGTGCTATCTTAACGATTCTCTGGTTATTTGGATACTTCTTACCGAAAGGGCCTAAATAAACTTCGTTGTTTCTCGTAATACTGATAAGCTCAATTACATGGCCTGGTTAGATTCAATCGGTTCTCCACGCTACAGTTAATCTTTTTTTGGATTTAAAGGCATGCCATAACCTGGTTTGTTCTTCGCAGCATAAAATGCATTTAATTCCTCATCAAATACAATTATTTCATAGAATGGTTCATTATATTTCAAAACAAAACTAAAATCATCATTTTGGATTTCTACTTGTTCTGATTCCATGAAATAGGCATCAAAATCAACGATGTGCTCGTTGTCCTTTATAGATGCATATTTTTTAATATCTCTTAAATCTAAAATGATGGCAAAGATAGGACAATCAATCTTTTCAAGATCGTTTACTCTTTTTTCAACGAATTCTTTTAATTTCGGGTTGTTAAGAAAATCATAGACATAACTTTTGCCAGAGCTAAGATTAAAAATTCCTGAAGGGTGTAATGATGCATGAAGTCCGTCACTATTTTCCTTCTTTGGAATGATAATTTTAGAACCATCTCGTGTTTCTTTAATTTCACATTCTTCTGCAATTCTGTTTTCGTATTTAGCTTTGAATCTTATGCCTTTTTTGCTCATTTATTTGAGATACTCTAAGCTAATATTTAATTCTTTTCCCAGTAATAAACTTTATTAAGCAGGCTCATATACTTATTTGATTATGAGCCGAAGTAAGAAGGGAATAGAACGAGATGAGAGCTGGTTGAGGAAAAAGAGAATAAAGACTGTTCTTTTGATACTCTCAATATTTTTCTTTATTATCTTTATATCTATCGTATTTAATATAAATCTTAATTATGAAAAGCTTGGGGGAGCATTAGCTCTGGTGTTGGTTTTATACGCGATACAAACTGCCAAACAACCGTAGAGAATTTTTTGTTTTCTTAGTTTTTTTGCTAATGTTTATAAGCTAAAAAAGACTTCTGCGCTTTTAGGGGGTGCTGTTAGTAAAACATGAGACGCTACCGTAGAAAAGGTTTTCTTAGAGGAATATTTTTTTGGATAAGAAGTCTGTTATTTCCAAGACCTAAAAAGCCTCTTCTCCCCCGGAGCATGATTGTCAGAGCTAACAGGGACTTCAATAGGTTGATCAGCAAATTCGAGCGAAAATATGGTCGCGCTCCAACAAAAAACGAACTCGTCAGGATTGCTATTGATTCCAGTCATGTTACATATAAACCATGGACTTATCGTGGTCATTGGATTCGCCAGAAAATAAGGAAAATATTATTGGAGAAGAAGAGGATACCTTATAAGATGCGATGAATCGGGTAATTGATTTGAGGGATTGATTTAAGATGGATAGTCGGGAATTCATTGGACGTATTATGAGCGATAAACAAGTCTTGTTCCTGAAGTATGTTGCGGAAGCTTCAAAGAGCAGGGGTTTAGAACCTCCTCGTGTGGAGTTTTGGGATGGTGATTGTCCTTTTGGCGGCAATGATCAAGTAGCTCATATACATGTTCATTTAGGCATTATCTGTATCAGGAAGGCTATTTTACAAAGGTTAAGCAACGAAGAGATCAGGGAAACTGCCATTCATGAGACCATGCACCTCTTTGAAAATAATCATTCAACTGCGTTCTATAACGAGATGGAAACAACAAGTCAACGTATATGGAGACCTCCTGGCGGCGTATATCACGGGGGTGGAAATGTTAAGGAAGAGAAAACCAAGCCAGAACATCCGTATAGAGATGACCGCTCTAAGTGTAATGACGCTCGATGCCGTAAAAGGAGAGTTCTTCATCAATGTCCCTACTGCAAGTTGTTCTTTTGCGAAGAGCATGTAAGAGCTAAACATCCTTACCTCAGAAACTTCAATAACCCTTCTGCAATAGATCGATTGAATGATGAAGACAAAGGAGGCCATCCTTGTACAGAGTACGCCCTTAAACTTCAAATTGAAAAAAAAGAAGAAAGCGAAAGATATTCAAAAAACCTCGGCAAAATTCTTGATAATTCGAAACGTCAAATAACAATTGATCTTACAAAGTATCCGACAATTGAAAGAGAGAGTAATCCTGTCAAGCAAGGCAAGGTGAAGAAATCTGAGCTTATAACTTACGATAAGAAACCCGTGGCCATTCTGAAAAAATGCTATTCCTGCAATAAAGACTTAAAAAAACACTCCTATGAATGCCGATATTGTCACGAACATTTCTGTGAAGAACACAAACGCGCAGAGGAACACAGATGTTCAAAACTTTATGGTATTCCAGAGAAAATCACTGAATCATATCAATTGAAGACCGAATGCGAATCAGAAAAAGGAGTCCAAGCTAACCAAGAACAGACTGCATCAGAACCGATTAAGAAAAGATCGCGGAATTATACGAATCTGCTAAAAGCAGCACTCACCTCGCTTATAATTGTTTTAGTTCTCATAGCTGTTGCCGTTCTGATAGTCTTTTTAATGCAGCCAAAGACACAGGATGCCGTTTCAACTAACGATACCAAGCAAGAGCCTACAAGAACAACCATTACGGAGGCGGTTCCTGTTGAGATTTCTTTGAGGGAATACCTTGTAAATTGGGCTGAATACGATAAGAAAGAGGTCATTTTGAAAGGTTATCTCCAAAATGATATCGAAGGAACTAAACAAGGAGGCGTATATGTTGATTCTGTAGTAGATGATGTTGGGAGGAGCATCCCTTTGAGAATGCTTACTCAAGAACAAAAGGCATTGTTCGTCAAGAAAGGAACCACCAAAGACGTTTACAAGATAACTGGCGTGTTAAGCAGGAAATATCCCGGGGTTGAATTAACTGTTTCTGAGATTGTGCCAGCCGAAAAGCAGACCACAACCGTAACGAGAGAGATAACATTGATCCCGAAGGAAGAATCTGTTGAAGAAGTGCTTAAAGATGAGCCTAAAAAGGGGAACTTCTCTTTAGATAAGGTTTGGATTGGGATTTCATCATTCTTTGATTCTATTTCTACAGGAATAAAAGAGATGAAGCTAAAGGAAAAAGGATCTAAAATTGCTGATGACGTTTCTGAGATCGCTAAAAGCGGCTCCGAAGCAGTGAAGACGACATTTGAAGAGATAACAGCGCCTCCGCAGCCTGTTTCTAACAGAACAAAAGAGGTTGAACAGGCCATTTTTGAATACACCAACGCAGAAAGAAAAAGCCAAGGTTTAAGAGCCTTAACATGGGATGATAAATTAGCAGATATAGCCAGAGCACACAGCCTGGACATGGTTGAGAATGACTTCTTTGCACATACCAATCTGAAAGGCGAGGATCCGAGTGCCAGAGCCGCCAGGGCCGGTTATAACGCTTACAAATCTCTGGGAGGAGGATCTTATTCAATCGGTGTTGCCGAAAACATAGGAAAAATGCCAACAGGCAACGTCCAAGGCATAGGGTATGTTTCTTCTAACCCGGACAGCATAGCTCGCGCCCAAGTTTCTTCCTGGATGGATAGCCCCGGGCACAGAAGTAACATTTTGAACCCACAATACGATGTTATCGGCGTGGGTGTGGCTTATGATGGGCTTTACTATGTCGCCACGCAAGACTTTAAGTAGCAACATAAGAAAATTTAAAAACTATGATTAAGTTCTATGGTATGGGGGTCGATAATGATGAAAGCAAAAGGAATCAACTGGAAAGCACTAAGTATTGCATTTGCAGTAGGGATTTTGCTTCTTGTAGGATTTGTGTTATTAACCGACAAAGAAACGAGGAGAACAAAAGATGAGCTGACAAAAGTCAACGCTACGCTAATGTACTGTGTAGATGAGTTAATAAACGCAGAAGACTTCCAAGAAACACAAGAAAAATGCTTATTCGAAAACAAAGCAACAAACTACGAAGAATGCTACTGGAAAGCAAGAGAAACACAAGAAGGGAACTAAGACGGAATGGCACTATTGATCGTTAATAATGCAAAATTTTGAGTGAGTAGATTAAAACAAGCATGTTTTTGTGAAACGCAGTCACTGTCCTAAGCTATGTTTTGGTGCCCCTTTTCAAGTGTCCAGTTTGTCAGGTTTTTTATGAAATCCTCGTGCTTGTCTCGAGCTTATACGTTGCTTGTAAGTGCCCTTATTTGGTCTTCTCTTTAACCGTTTTTGATGGTTTTTTTGCTAAACGAAGCCAATTTTATGTTTGTAGCTCTTTGAAGAACTTAACAAGCCTAATCAATCTGTTCTCATTGGTAGATTCATATCTCATAATCAAGTCAATATTGGTGTCTATATTCTCACCAGTTATATTAGGTTTACGCCCTTGAATTTCCTGAATGAATTGTTTATCTTTATTGCCCTGTTTATTCTGTGAATCTATTAATGAGTTCTTGAACTGTTTTTGTTCAATTTGAGATGATTTCTGAAGCCGCCACATATACAGCGCCATTCTGCCCAAGAGAAACTCTTGAAGCTTATCTTTAGGTGTGAGTATTTGACCTAAATCGTTGTATATGTCATTTATGGTTGATTCTTCCTCTTTTGAAAAATGACTGATTGATGTCAAGCCATATTTGACTGCGTTATACTTGGACCTATCGCAATCTTCAGGCCCGGTGCTTTTTTGAGCGTTCTTCCTATTAGCCTCAACTTGTTTATCTGTGCTCATCATCGTCCTCCCTTGATTTCTCTTTGATTTTCTTAATTTTTTCAGCAAATTGTCTGTTCTGATTGGCAATATCCTCCTGCCGGTTATTCCCTTCCTCAATTCGGACTTGATAGTAATTAATGAGAGCCTCCTTGACATTATCAGTTACATATCTCTCCACCAAGTCGCTTATAAACCTTGATAAGCTGATATCGGAACCTTCTCTTACGTTCTTATCCCTGCCATCAATAATGCCTGCATGGATCAACCCGTACATGGCCTTATGGCTGAGATTTACTGATACTATTCGATCGCTGTTATTCTTCATAATACCTCCTCCTAATTTTCAATTCGTTTCTTACAGTCATGTTTGATTTAGTTTAGATTTCATGAAAAACCTAAACTCAACAAATTATTCAATAGCCTCCTAATAGGCTCAAATCAAATTCAGTACAAAATTTATAAAAGAAGGATGATAACGACCCATTGAAACCTGGCCGTTATCAATCCCTCTCAAAACTTATCAACCCTTGTTGTTACCTCCCACCACTCGTTGGTGTATCTCTCTGATGAGAGAATATGATGCTAATTCGTCTTTTAGGGTCAAATCCCTAAGAAAATCAGAAAGTTTAGTATAACCTAAAGCCTCCTTCTTATTCTGAATGCGCTCGAACTGAGATTTTGTACATCGAAATTGTATAGTTCTACTTTTTGCCATTTTTATCTCTGAGATGATTTTTTATTAATAATCGACAGAGCT
Source organism: archaeon (assembly GCA_043801165.1). Classification (GTDB taxonomy): domain Archaea; phylum Nanobdellota; class Nanobdellia; order Woesearchaeales; family SM23-78; genus SM23-78. Next base: position 54,828 of record JAZDMG010000028.1, on the reverse strand, counting down.
CAGAAAGATTTCTTTCTTCTTCTTTTGCCCTCTGAAGAATTTCTTTTTTTATCTCTTTGCTGATTTTGAAGGTTATTATCTCTTGCATGATAAACCGATATTACTACGTGTTTATATCGCAATCGGGACTTTTTTCTTCCCGATAGGGAAATTTTATATACGGCTTAGTATTACCTAATATTATGTTCGAGTTATACAAAAGAAAACTAAAACTCCAATTCAAACCACATAAAGACCCTTCTAAAGCCAGTTATGCTCTCGCTGTACCTTCAAAAGCTCTAAAATACTTGAAGTGGGATACTAAAAGTTTATGTGTCAATAACGGCTCTTTAATCTGCACAGCAGATGAGTACGGAAGAATAATTTATCAACCCACTGAACAATTTGAATCCGCCCCTCTGCAAAGAGCAGCAGCTTCACTAAGTCAATCTGTGAAAAGAGCAGCAAAAAGAAGGAAGCAAGGCATCCTATTTTGGAAAATAAAAATTAATGACATCCTGGCAGAAAGAAGTTTGTCAGAATTGCAAAAGTTGTTACCTGAGCACGAGGAAGATATCAAAGAAATAAAAAAAAGCTTGGAACTTGCCAGATATACTTTAAAGAGAACTAAGGAGTATATACGCGAATTTGAAAAACAATAGCGAGGGATTGTGAATGGATTTCAGGGCATATTACACTGATGTTGTTGCAGAGTTGAGAAAAATTGATGATATTAGACTTCATGTTTTATTTCTTCACTTGAATATAGAATACTTGATTGATAAGATTATTGAAAAATATTTTAAAAATTCAAAAGTGATTTTTGAGAACGAACATTTAAAATCTTTTATGAGTAAAGTTAGACTCCTTGATTCTTTAGGTTTTTTTGAAGATAGAAAAACATTATATAATAGGATAATCCTGGTAAATAAAATTAGAAATGACTTTGCTCACGGTATTATAAAAAAAGACACGATACCTAAGAAAACCATGGATAGGTTTTTTACTTTAGGCGATATCTCTCTTGATAAGAAAATGCGTGATATACTTTCAAAAGACAACAAACCAGCATACCCTCAAATCACTTTTTTCGTCGCTTCTTTCTCAATAATATTTTTATTAAGCGAGATGTACAAGGCTATGAATGTTCCAAAGGATCCATTATTTGATAATCACAAAATTATTTTTCCAGATAAATTTTAACCTATTCGCTATTGAATTTCATTATTGGTGTGATTATCAAACACTTTTTGTAAACTTATTAATTCCTGTTTGCTCTGTTCATACTCCTCCTTGTTTATCTTTCCATTCCTGTAGTCGTTGAAGAGCAGTATGCTCTGGTTTGCGAATTGTTGGCCTATTTGGGGTGTTTTTGGGGTGTCTTGTTGTCTTGGTTCTTTGAGTCCAAAACTTGACATTGGGTCTATCCTTTCCATGGCCTGGTTTAGGGTCTTTCTGCCTAAGTGGGTGTAAACCTTCAAAGTCAGCTCTACCTTTTCGTGCCTCATAAGGATCCTTGCCACCTCTGGCTTTACCCCGTTGTTGACGAGCATACTGCAGAAGAACTTCCTGAAGCTATGAAAGCCGTATTTCTGGACCGTATGCCCGTTTTCCTTGACGTACATGGCTTCTGCCATCCCTGCCTTTTTTAGGGCCTTAGAAAGCCCAGAATTGAGCGAGGCAAGGCATATGGGCTTGTTAGGTGTTAGCCTGTGAGGCAGCAAAAAAGGGCTATCCCTGGTGTAATGGCACCATTTCCGTAAGAGGGGCGCGAATGACTGTGGGAAGTAGACGTCTTGGGGCACTCCTTTCTTGGTTATCTCAAGCCTAATCCGGCATTCTTCAAGGTCAATGTTCTTCTTTAGGATCTCAACAGTCTCAGCCCTCCTTGTGCCGGTCACAAGGGCGACCAATGAGGCCATTCTGACGTTAAGATTGTCCATGTTCTCAAAGATTCTTGGCAGGTCAGACGGTTTGAAGGGAAGCTTACCTCTATTTCTCTGGACCCATTTCTTTTGCTGCTTCTTGACCTTGAAACCTTGCTCTTTCAAAGCTTGTATGATGAATCTTTTCTGCCTTTGAGACATCTTATTGTCTTTTATCTGAGAATACAGCTCTTCAGGAGCCTGATCATTGAATTGCATAGTCATCACCCCTCAAGAAGTCTCTCTTGGCCAGTTCATTCACGTATTCCTGGATCTCCTTGCCAAGCTCTTCACCCAGCACCTGGATTGGCTTGTTGCTTTCAAGGTTCTTCTGGAAAGCTTCTGTCATGCTCAGCTTTCGGTCTCTGATCTCTTGCTGTAAATAAGCCGGAAGGTTACGGACCTTGTACCAGAGATACGCTGTAGCTGGCTTTATCTGGTGTTGAAGCAGCAAATCACATATGACGCTCTCTTTCTCAGACAGCTTCATCTGCTTCCTATACTTGTGCTTTGCTATCCTTTGAATGCAGGTATTCAGCTCCTCATGAGATATTTTAGGATATATCATCTGCACAATGTTTTTGATATATCTCGTCCTTTCAAATGGGTCTATCATCTTCCAACCTCCTCTCATTCCGTGTGGAGGTCAGCATTTTTATACTTTGTAATGCATTTGTACTGCATTGTTTGTATAAGCCAGAATTAGGTTCTAAGGGTGATACTACAGCCCCATAATACAGCTTTATTCGAAGAATCAATCGCTCCTTTATATAGCTTTATTTTTTCAGTCAGTCCTGATGTTCAAGAATGCTCTTTTATATGAGACTTTCACGAGCGTTAAGGTGACATCCGAAAGGCCGTCGTTGTTGAAATCAACCTTCAGTGATTCGCCCCTGTTAATCTTGACCCTTTTTGTGCCAGGCATTATCATGAGCTCGATCGAATCGGTGTCCTTTGAGTAATCCTGGTTGATCCTGAGCACTGTTGTCTCGTATGAGCTCTTGTCTCTTTTTGCGATGATGACGTCGTTTGGCACCAGGTTCTCAAGGTTCAAGTCCAAATTTTCTTTTAGCTCGAAAGTATATTTCGTCCCTGGCTTGTTGAAGAAATAATCGACTTGGATAGGATTTTCTCCCTCAGGCAGGATGATGATGTTTCTTCTTTCTGATTTAATCTCAAAATCATCAGAGTCTATGCATGCTATACCCCAATGATATTCTCCAGGAGCCAACTCTGCCTGCATCCTGGTGCTGTATGCTGAGAGCAATGTATCCATGATCCGAGCCGGTTTCTCATCAATCATCAACGAACAGCTCTTCATACTAGTCTCGGGATTGTATTTGAATGTGAAGAAGATGTTGCCGTTCTTGGTCTGGGTGTTATCTGATGGTGAAACAAGGGTTATCCCTTGTATGTCCTGGATTGCCCTGCCATTCACAGATATATCCCTGTCGGTCAGTAGAAGTATTAGTCCCAGCACAACGAGTACGAAAAAAACTTCGTTTCTTGTTCTTTTTTTCATCTTTTTCTCTTTCCTGCGCTTTTTATTATATCAAACTTCTCTTCTTCGTCTTTTTTGCTCTCAAGAGCATTGGTTTCATGCTCTTGATCAGGAGCTGGTTTGTGCTCTTGTGTTTTTCGGCCTTCTTTCTTTCCAGGTTTTTTACATTTTTTGCGGCTGGAAAATATTACCACTGCCGCGATTATTATCGCCGCAACGATAATTGCTATTATGATTGCTGGTGTGCTGTTCTCCAGATCTTCAGAGGATTGCTCCGCAGGTTGTTCTGTCTGCTGTGGCTCCTGGCTGTCGGTCTCCTCTTCATTTGCCTGGCCCTGATCTGGTGTGATTGTTGTGGTTTGGTCTGAAGAAACATTTGTTTCTGTTGCCGGTTCTGATGTCTCCGGCGTTGTTATCTGAGCCTGTCCCTCAGGGTAGGGCGTAACTATGAAGTATGCGTCGACTCCTCTCTTGATATCAACAATCTTGATGGTTGCATCGATTTTTTTATCATTGTCAAGATCAAGATTCACGCTCTCAGTCAGTAGCAATCTGTATTTCTTCTCATTGCTCCTGTCTCTAATCTCCACGAAACTGGAGTTGGTCGTGGCTCCCATCTTCAGGACGTCTATGTAATGTATGTCGCTATTGATCTTTAGCCTGATGTCCTCACCTCCTTTCATTGGCGGCAGGGTTATTGGCTTCTGACCTTGGAAAAGTGTTATCAGGTAGCTCCTGAATCCGTTGTTATTGTATAATGTTTCATAGCCTTCTTTGGTTATCATTGTCAATCCGACCGTAAGCGCCCTGCTCTCAGAATTAATCTCAAGGCTGCTTGAATCGTAGCAACGTATGAACCATGCATGCTCCCCATCTTCAAGTTCTGTTGCTATCTTATTATCCTGAACCTTGATGAGGCTGTTCATGACTCTCTTTGGCTGGCTGTCAATGAACAACGTGCAGTTCAAGATGTCCTGGTAATTGTCAAAGCTGAAGATGAAATCCTGTCTTGATGTTGATATCTTTGAGTTGTTTGAAGGCGATTTCAGCACTACGCTTACCGCAAGTGCGTTTGTAGCCGCCAATAAAAATATTATCAGAAAAATCGATACTAATCTTACTTTGCTCATCAATGCCACCTTATCTCCCATCAATATGATGTTTTTGTTGAGCTATTTGTTGCAAGAAGAGTATTTAAATCTTTTGTTGCCGATAAGTCTAGGGCTGACAGGCATTGGCAACCTTGCTTATGTGGCCTTGCTTTGAGATTCTTATTATGTGGTCTACGAAGCTTTCCATCTTGGCTTCGTGGCTGACTATGATGGTCTGCTTCATGTTTGCCTGGTTCAGGACCTCCCTGACTTTCTCGAGCTGCTCTGATGAAAACCCTTCTGTCGGCTCATCAAGTATTATGAGGCCTTTGGTCCTTATGCTGTTCAGGAAGTCATTTATCACCTTGTTCAGCGCCAGCCTATATGCCAACGCTATGCTGGTCCTCTCACCGCCGGATAGGTTCTCCAGCCAGGTCTCATAGCCGTTCTGCTCTATTACTGGAGAGAAATAGTCATCGAGCCTCACGCTCACCGTCTCTTCTTCAAGCAGTATATCAAACCATTCCTGGAAGAATGAATTGAACTCTCCATGTATCCTTGCGAGGATGCTCTTCTCAAGCAGGTCTGCCAGCGGGATGAACCTATCTTCGATCCAGCCGCGGTTGTCCCTTAGATGATTCAGGCCTGCCTCATCATGCTCAAGTGATTTGATCTCGTTCTTCAGTCTCTGCATCACTGAGCTGATGGTCTCAAGCTTGGTCTTTCTCTCAACAATTACCTTTTCGATAAGATATGATCCTTCTTTTTGGCGATCAAGCTCTTTCTTTGCCTTTTCAGCGGACTCTCTCTTGTCTTTGTTCTGATCTTGAGCGGCGGCCAGCGCAGCAACCTCCTTGTTTGTCTTGGTTAATGATTCCCTGAGCTCTATCAGTTCATGTTCCATCTGTGCTTTCTGGCTGCGCTTCTCATCCAGGGACTCAAATCTTGCTTTCTTCGCCTCGATCTCACGTTCCCCTTTTGAGAAGAGATCCAGCTCGCTGTTGATAGATTCCTTCCTTCCAGAGAATCTTTTATCAATCTCATCAATCTTTTCAATGTTGGTCTCACATGCCTTGATCAGCACCTGTTCCTTTGAATGTATCCTGTCAAGATGCTCCTGAGTCACTTTCTGCAGGCAGGTCGGGCATTCATCAAGCGAGCTTATCTTCTTCAGGAGCTCCTCAGCAGCTTTTTTCCTTGTGGCAAACTCAGATCTCTTATAGGTCAGCTCAGAGAGCTTTTGCTCTATCGCCCTTAGCTCCTGCTTCTTCTCCAGGGTCTTCTGCCTGATATCCTCTGCCCTTGAGATGTCAAATCCTTCAAGGAGCTTCAATGATTCCTCAATGGCTTTGCCTGTCCTTGCTATCTCTGCCTCTTTCCGCTCCAACTGCTTCGCCAGCGAGAGCTGTTCGCTCTTCTTTACTGCGAATTCCCGCTCTATCCTATGCATATGCTCAAGCTCTTTCTGCAGCAGTTCATATGCTCTGTTCGCAGTTTCAACCTCAGTCTTACTCTTCTTTAGGATGCTCTCCTGCTCCTGGAGCGATGATTTTATGATTTCAATCTCAGAATCATAAGCCTTGAGCTCGTTTCTCTTGGCTGGGAGCGCCTCAAGCTTCCCCTGGAGGGCGTTTATCCTGCTCCTTAGTTCTCTTGAATAGAGCCCTGCGTTATCCCTTATGCGCTTATACTTGTCGATGTTGAACAGATGCCTCAGTATGTCAAGGCGCTCATCCTTGGTCTCAAAGAGTATGCGTTTCATCTCTTCCTGCGGCGTGAACACTGTGTACCTGAATATGAGCGATTTTGACTTGTTAAGGAGCGATTCAGGATAGCCTATGAGCTCCAGCACCTTTGATTTTATCTCCTGGGGAGTGCCCTCGAATGGCTTGCCGTTCACCATTATGCTGCCGGAGTCCTGGGCCACTCCTAGAGCTGTCCTTTTCAATGTCCTCTTGATCAGCACTTCCTGCTCTCCAATCCTTAGGCTGAGCTCCACAGAGCCGCTGTTGGCGCCGTGGCGTAGGAGGGCGCCTCCTGAGAGCACCCCTTTCATTATCCCGAAGACAGCGAATTCAATGGCCAAGAGTATTGTTGTCTTTCCGCTGCCGATATCCCCTGACAGGAGGACGGTGCCTTCTGGAAAGCTGATGGCCTCATCAATGTACGAGCGTATGTTCCGCATCCTCAGAGAACGTATGATCATCTGCCAAAGAAACGGCCGAGCTTATTTATAGTTTTTTGTTTTTCGCCCAAAAAGATTTATAAAGCATAGCTTCCAACATCTGCGTTATAGCCCCGTGGTGTAGTGGTCAAACAAAAATCAGAGATTTTTGAAAGTCCAAAAACTCTGTTTTTAGACCAGTCATCCGGGATTTTGGAAGCCGTGGACGTCTGTTCTGGCTGAGAATGTCCTGGGACCTCGGTTCGAAACAACCTTTTTTAGAAAAGGCTGGCGAAAGTCCGAGCGGGGCTACTATACTTTTAAGTCAAAGATTGGGGCTAATAAGAATTCCAAGTCTAAAATAAAACTACGCGTTTTTAAGTAAATATATAAACACTAATATTAAGTTAGATGTTATGAAAAAAAAAATTCATAGTTTTAATTCTAATTCTAGTATTTGTTATTGGCATCTTTTATGCCGTGAATCCGAGTAGAATTTTTGAAAAAATATTCAACAAAACCCCTCCTTCTCTACCTATTCCAGTGCCTAATACGAGTGCATCCGTGATTACCTCGCCGCCATCCAGCATGGTCGGTATCAATACGCATACGGAAGCATATACTGGCGATGCTGACCCTAATATAATCACGCTTGGCCCAAAAAGTGGCAGTAAATATTCGAAGCCTTATGCTACTAAATGTGGAATAGAATTCGAACTAGCGCATGGAACACCTTTACTTGCACCTATTGATATGGTATTAGTAGGCTTTCAAAATAATAATGCAGAATATAAGATTGTAGACGGACAAAAAATCACCCCATTTAATGATGTGGTGTTATACTTTGAGTCTGTCAGTCCTGATTGGCCAGGTATGATTATTAAGACTTATCATTTATACAGCTCGCCACTGTTGCTTGGACACTATCAAAATCCAGATTGTAGTGAATCTGAAGAGTTGTATGACAGTAGCCAAGCTCAGGGACACCTTTTCTTTGCATTTGATGATTACATAACAAAAGAAGGCAAAGCATCTGCATGCAAAGCATTAATTGGATTTACAGTAAAACGCGGAGAATTGATTGGATATGCCGGCAGTGTTGGCACACACACTTTTGCTTCTTTTTGTTTCAAAGTATCAAATACATCAATAAATCCGACTGTTAAAGAAGGAAATCCTTATCTTCATTGGATCCAACCAAGCTCATTCTTTTACTGGAAATGCTATAGCCCTGATGCGGATTTTCCAAGCGGAGTGCTTGCTTATCCCTTTGAATGCGGTGGGTATCAACTTCCAGCTGAACAACGTGATGTGAATTTCAAGTATGCAGCAACGAAATAAGATTGACCATAAACTACTTGTCTTTTTCTCGTCGATAAAACAGGATTTGGGCGGGGCTATTATTTTTTTCTCGGGTATAACTATGCTCGATACATGTTCTGGTATCTCTGGAGATATGTCTTGTCTAGTTTCTGGCAGACATCATGCATCTGAGGCTGCAGCTCCTGGCGCAGAAGAGGCCCCCATGCTGATTTCGGATTTTCCTGCGCCTTGAAAACAGAATCCATCAAGCCTCGCATTATCTTCCCGCCGTTCGGGTTACATGCATCCAGCTCTAGCCAAGCCATCCTTAGTTCAACGACCGAAGCGACCATATGATTATCGGCTTTCGATGCGAGATCCTGAGCAAATATGAGATTTGTTCTTGCCTTATAGTAGGTCATACATGCCTCGTATAATGATGTGCTCCCATCGCCTCTGGTGATTGCTTCTTTGAAGGCAGTGGCTTGCGCCAAGCCCAGAGAGTGATATGCGTTGGCCAGGTTCATGCCTTTGTTTTCGCCTGTCTTCAATCTTGCTTGCAGCTCCTGATCCGCCCATTGGATTGCTTTTCTTATCTCCTGTTCCTTTTCCTTCTTGTTCGGCATCCTTTCTGCGACCTTGAGGCTGATTGGTGCCATGAGGCCGTAGGCTCTCAGCAGCCTTGAGTCTCTGTATGGTTGGCTTTCTATCTCAAGCCGGTTTATGTTTTTGGATGCTTCTGAGAACAAGCCTATGACTCTTTGGGTCATGTTCTGTGATTTCAGGTAATCGTTGAGCTCATCTCCTTTTGCGGGGAAGAATCTCCGCAGGAGCGCCATCTCTTCTTTGATGGTGGCCTCTCCGAAGAACGTTCTATTCTCTGGCTTGATTGCTGCTCTGTCATCAGCAGTGATTTTGAGTGCCCCTTCTAACATAGGCATGGTTGATGCACAATCCATTCTACTGGATCTAGTGACATATACTAATCTTGAGATTGAAAACAGGAAATAATCCGGGTTTAGATTCATCTTTGGCATTTGGGCGGCTGCCAAATCCACGGCCTTAGAATGTTGGTTAGCAGCTTCTTTGAACATGGCTTTGTCAGCCAATTCGATTCCTCTGTGGTTGAGGCGGCTTATTTCTGCTATGATGTCTGAGATTTCCATGTTGTGTTCCTTGTATCCAAAGGGAGGAAGGGATTGTTTATAAATATTATCATCACTCCAGAGAGATAACCCCGGGCTTGGTTTGTGAGCAGCACTGCATTAACTTTAAATATAAGTTTAGCCTAGAAAGCCATCAGGGAGGAATTGAAATGGACAAGGACAACGTGGTTTGCGAGAAGTGCAAGAAGACGATGCAGAAGAAGGGCACTCTCATGATGAGCAACAGCAAGTTTCAGGTTTATGTCTGCCCTGGCTGCGGCGCCAACAGGAAGGTCTGCATCGGCGTCATGAATCAATAATGTTTTTAAATCTTGCCGCAGTCACTTACTATAATGTATATTCTGCCCAATATTAGGATTGTCGGGTTAGCTTTGTTTCTTGAGAAAGAGAGAACTCTTGTGGTCGGGGATTTGCACATAGGCTATGAAGAGGCTCTTAACAGGGGCGGCCTTCTTGTGCCCAGAGTCTATTTCAAGGAGATGATGCAGAACCTTGAGAAGATTATGCGCGAGGTGAAGCCGGAGCTCATTGTCCTGCTTGGTGATGTCAAGCATGAGTTTGGGACAATCTCAAGGCAGGAATGGAAGGATGCTCTTTCCTTGCTTGATTATCTGACAGCAAAGACGCGGGTGGTAATCCTGAAAGGCAACCATGACAAGATCCTGGGCCCTATTGCCCGCAGGAAAGAGGTTGAGCTTAGAGAGAGCTTATCTATTGGCGATGTGCTGTTGTGCCACGGTGATAAGCTGATGCCTGTAAAGAGTGCTGTGTTCAAGAAGGCAAAGACAATGATCATCGGCCATGAGCATCCAGCCATCGGCATCAGGGATTCTGCTCGCATCGAGAGATATAAGTGCTTTCTTCGCGGTAAATATGGGCGCAAGAACCTCATAGTGGTGCCGAGCTTCAATTTCGTCACAGAAGGCACTGATGTGCTGCAGGAAAAGCTTCTCAGCCCTTTCCTAAAGAACTTAGATGACTTTGAGGCTTTTGTCGTTGCTGACAAGACCTATGCCTTCGGCAAGATAGGAAAGATGAGCAGGCTCAATTAGTTTGGCTTTAGCATCGCCTATCTGAAGACCGGGTGTATGTATTCCTTCTCAGGATCAGGCGCTTCGACAAAATTCTGCTTCGGGCATAGGTCGCATTTGGTCGCCACCAACCCTTTTGTCTTTCTTGCAGGATCGAAACAGATACCATTAAGATTATGTTCACACATGCTCATATCACCGTTACAAGTATATTTTTGTTGTTGCAAAAGGTATACTGGCATACTTAGTATTTAAATATTACGCAACATATCAAGAATAAATTAACCATTTGGTAATGGATACATTTCGAAATGATTATAAATAGATCATACCTAACAAAGTTATTAAGGGGTAACTAGGATGAAAGTATATGTTCCTGACACAAACGTATTGATGCTTAATCCTGATGCTTTGCACATACTTACTGGATCTGAGATACCTGATGACAAGGCGCAAAAAGCTTTTCTTGAGACGTTGGAGCATAAGGGGCTGCAGTGGGACCAAAGGCCAAACGATGTGGTGCTTTGCGATATTGTCCAGAGAGAGCTCGACCATCTAAGCAAGACTTCTGAGCTTAACTATGAGTATAAGGCAGTGCTTGCCAGGAGAGCATTATCTCATCTGGAGGATATGACTACTGACATGCCTGTTACTGTCGGAAGCAATTGGGGCTGGCGCAGGACAGGGCCTAAAGACCGTTATGGAAGGCTCAACTCGCGCATTAACCTACAAAATAAAGCGGATGTTTTCTTCTCTGAGCACAACGAAGCCGATTTCATGACAAAAGGCATTCCTTTCGCAAATAATGACGACAGAATCATCTTCCAAGTGATGTCTCTGATAAGGAGAAGGCCACGTGACCAGGTGATATTTGTTAGCGCAGACAGAAACGCTAGGACACAAGCAAGGCTGAAGGGCATCGAGACCCAAGATTTTGAATTCGAGAATGTCAGGGATTCGCATCAGCTTTACAAAGGGATAACATACCATCCTGTTCCTCAAGGTCAGATAGGAGCTCGGGTTGCCAAACAGATAGAGTTCACCTTAGCTGTTGATGAGGTAACTGAATTGGTTGGGATGAAACCTAAACCAAACCAGGTGTTGTGCTTCGCAAATGAAGGACAAGAAAATAATGCTGTTTATTACATTCTTAAGGGGCGTGGGGCGAGCGAATTCAATTTCAGGCCTGTAACATCGTATGGATTCTTGAGTAAGAGATTATCAGAGCATAATTCGCAGCCATCGGTAATGGAGTTCATGGCTTACTGTCGTAAGGAAGAGCTTGAAAGAACGCTTTTCAAAGGTCAAGCTGCCGCCGACCGTGAGAATAGGACCAGTAAGAAGCGTGATAATCGAAGGAAGTCGCAGCATGATTTGTCTGACAGCGATAAAAGAGATGTCTTTGACGACCTGGAGAAACTGAGGATTGATCTCAAGATCAACAATCTCATAATGCCGATTGCTGAGCAGATACCCTACATTGCTCTTCTGATGGACAGGAAGGTTGAGGTGATGACTGTTGATGGTTCGGCCGGGACAGGCAAGACATATTTTGCTCTGCTGCTTGGTCTTTTAGAGGTGATGAGAGGCAAATACGACTCAATAAAGTACATCAAGCCAGTGGTCACCGCAGACGAAGGATTAGGCTTCCTCAAGGGAGACTTGAGGGAAAAGATGAACCCTCTCATCCAGCCAGCGATAAGCAATTTCAAGGAGATGTTCTGCGTCTATGACAGAGCCCTGGGCCGAGTCTATAGAGAGAAAGCGATACAGATGATACATATGTTCGAAGGCGACCTGATAGAATACTTTCCCATAACCTATGAAGCTGGCAATACCTGGCGTAACCAGTTTGTGATAATAGACGAGACTCAGCTGCTTACCCGGGATCTTGTGAGGCTCTGCGTCGGTAGGTGCGGCGAAGGCTCAAAACTTGTGTTCCTAGGTGACTTGGCTCAGGTAGCCACCTCTAGGAGTAAGAGAGATTTCAGCTACATAACTGAGAGGAATTCAGGCCTTGCACATCTGATTGACAGGCTTCCTGGAAGAGAAGTATACGGCCATGTAAGGCTTCCAAGAGATGTTGTAAAGAGATCGGTAGTTGCCAAGCTAGCAAATGACCTGTGAGAGTGAAAATGACAAAAACGCTTACTGATTTATTGAATTTTGCGAAATCAAGAAATGTTCCTGAGACCATAGTAGGATATGCGATAATGATCGCAGTAGTCAACAACAAGGACAGGAATAAGGACGTTTACAACCAAGGCACTAACAGATCAAATTATTTCAAGAAACTTGAGGCTAACGCCATACATTCCGGACTCGAGAAATTGATGCGAGATTCCATATGTCCATTGGTGAGATCGCATCATGAACCAAAAGATGAGTTGTTGGGTAACACAAACCTAAGGATTTTGGGCGAGGGTGAGATATTCACCATGAATTTTGTATATGATGCCTTGATGTATTTCAGTTCCAAAAAGATACCGCTTGATGACATCGCGACAATCATGGGCTCAGCCGCTTATGATGTTCCCAGGCAGCAGCAAGACCAGGGAAGACAGGTTGATCTGCGCCAGGGCTACTATGATTTCTTGATGGGCCTTAGAAAGCGCATATCTGAGAAGTTCAAGGTATATCTTTGACAATAGCTTTGTTATGAGCTCACAGCTTGCTCTTGACTACCTTGTCAGAGATTATGGCTGAGTTGCCTGTCGGGTCTTCCAGTATCATCTTGAGCTTTTCCTGGCCCCACATGACCCGCATGAGCTTCTTGAGCATGTTCTTTGCTTTCTTCTTATCTTCTTCCTCTGCGTCGTCCCTGAGGGTCTCGATCTGCTTCTTCATCCTCTGCAGTATGCCTTCCACATTGGTGATATATCCGTTTGAGGCTTCGCCAGGCTCTATGTTGCCGATGTGCGGTATCTTTATCATTGCGTTTGATGACTTGATGATCCTTATCTTCATATCTTCTTCTGAGCTTATCTCGAGGGTGAATTTCACAGGCTCGCGGTTCTCATCAGCTGACTCGACATCAGCCTTATGGTATTTGCAGTTGGAACAGTCCATTGAGAATATGTATGTCTTGCCGAAGTATGGGACGTCAACCTCTGCTTCCATCAATGTCAGTGTCTTCTGATGGCAGAAGGGACATGGCTCTCCGCTAATCATGGCTGGCGCATCGCTGCCTTTCTCCTCGGTATCTTTTGTTGGTTTCTTTTTTTCTTCTCGAGACTCTTTCTTCTTCGGCATAAACTGTTTCTTGGTTCATTGCTTTTTATACTTTGTTGTTTTGCAAAATACTAATCAGCGATGCTTGTTTTGCTTCACAGATATATTTTTAAAACGATGATTTGGAACCGTCGAGAATCTTGTTCTTGCAAAGCTATTGATGCCAAGCAGTGATGGAATAAACAAAAGATAAGAATAGAAATATAATAATTAAAAGATTTTATTCGGCTTCGAACTCTTCTCCGCTGCCTAGGTTCTCCTTGATCGGATTGCCCATGCCCTTTGATCTGTAGATCTGGGCGAAGCTTGGTGTGATGACGATGTAGTCGTCACCGAAGCCAGCTATGTCGCCTTCGATGGCATCGCAGGTCTTCTTGAGCTTGTTGACTGCTCTCTTGAGCTCAACCAGGTCCTTCTCCTTGAGAGGCTTGATGTTTACAAGGACAATGGTGTTGCCTTCTCTCAGGGTGTCGAGGATCGGCTTGATGTCTGAGAAGTCGTTCATAACAAAAGGCCTGACAATGATTTTTGTGCCCTTGGTATGCTCTGCCTCTGAGTTAAGCTCAACATATTCATCCTCAGCCTGTAGATTATCATCCTCATCATAATTCTTTGTCTTGAATCTTTTCAGTGAAAAAAACTTCATTCTGAGTCCCCTCCTTTGTCCGGCTGTTGAACCGGGTTTTCTTGTCGATTATAATTTTTAAGTTCCTGTTTTATTTACAAGTATATAAAGCTTTTGCTTATCCTTTGATGAGAAGCTCTGCTCAGCCGACATAGGGACCGAGGCTTTTCTTGAAATCTTCGATGAAATTATAACGGTTCGGATTAGTCTTCAATCTTATGGCAAGGTAGTATGATGTCAGGTCTCCAAGCATTATGGCTGAGAATATCTTGCTCAACATTGAAGGGCCTCTTACTCCTATGTCTGTGACAGGCACTCCTTTCTTCAGGATGATGTCTTTGGTGAGATTCATCCTTTGCTGAATCCTCCTATTGTCCTCTTCGAACCTCAGGATAATCGCATGGAAGTTGCCGATTATGTTCTCAAATGCCTCGCCTTCGTTATGGTTCATCTCAGAGAAGACATTGTTGAATGCCAGACGCTTTGAGTTCTCATTGAAATCGCATTTCCACCTATACCCTATTGGCTTGAACCGCGTGCTTGTGTATATGAGTGGGATCCTGTTGACGAACTTCTCTGAAAGCGCGATGGCGTTCCTCTCAAGCATCGGCAGCTGGCCCTTGAGCTCTTCCCTGATCCTGAGGACTTCCCTTGCCTTGCTCTCAACAAGCCTGAGGCGCTCAAGCAGCCTCAGCATGGCGAAGAACATGATGCCCATCGCGGTCCGCGGGGGATAGCCTGATGGCAAAATTACCACTGGCAGGCGCGGTATCTTGGCGTATTCCTCAAGCTTTCCGCCGATGCTCACAACAATCAGGCCGCACTCCTTTCTCCTGGCCTCCTTGAAGACGCTTATGGCCTCCTCTGTGTTGCCTGAATAGGAGCTGACTATGACCAATGTGCTCTTGTCAGCCCATTTCGGAAGGATGTAATCCTGATTGACAAACAGCTTGATGCTATCATCTGCTAGGTAGCTCTGCAGGACAAGGCCTGCGATCGCAGAGCCGCCCATCCCTGATATTATGACGCTTGAATAGGTTCCCTTTACGGCATTAAGATCCAGGGCTTCGACAAGCTTGTATCCCTGCTCTGCCTGGAGCGGAAGCTGAAGGATGTCCTGCCTGAGGTTCTCAGGATCGAACTTGCTGATGTCATCAGATAGATTCGCATCATCAGCCATAAAGAAACGCCTCCCTCCTTTTTATAACGTTCTGATTGACTGCATCATTTAAATAATTTACGAAAAAAGCGCAGACGCGAGTCTGTCGAAAAGTTTAAATAGTATGACGATTGAAATGCTCTCATAGGTGGTGGTTGTAATCAGGATGGTTGAGGTGGGTTATTCCAAGAGGGCTACGCTCTCGCTAGTTGTTGTCGTTTTTGTTCTTATGGCGATGAGCCTTGCGAGCGCAGCTGACATCTACGTGTGCAATTCACCTCTGGTCTGCCCCTATAATGCTTCTAACTTCACGTCTGCTCTGGTAAACAGCAACAGCACTGATAATACGATAATAATCAACCAGAGCGGAGTCTATACTTTAAACCAGACAGCTAATTTTAATATAACCGATGTTGGTGGAAACGGCACCATCTTCATTCTCAAGGATGATATAATACTTGACTGCGATAATTCTGTTTTCAATCAGATTGTATATGCTCCTGGCAGCCAGGGGATATATACTAATTCTAGTGATAATGTCACGATTAAAAGATGTGGCATAATAAATTATATGGTTGCTTATTCTGTTTATAACTCAACTAATGTCACCATTAATGATAGCTTCGCTAGTGGTGGATTAGGAGAGGGGATTATATTATCTGACGTTCGTGATGTGCAAGTTAATAATGTTAATGTAAGCAATTTTGATATGGAAGGGATTTCCTTAAGTAATTGTGACGGCAGCGAATTCAATAATATAATCACAAATGATTCGTATGCCGGTTTTTATCTTACCTCGGACAGCGACAATAACTTCTTTTCAGCAGTTAAGGTATACTCTTCCGGAACGCGTGGCTTCTTTATCGGAACCGGTTCAGATAACAATGTTATTGATAGTAGTCTCATAAACAGCAGCCTCACAAACGGCATAGAAATAGTCAACTCAGCGAACAACATAGTGAATAATACCAATGTGACTGACTCGGCCAACAACGCAGTTTACCTGAACGGGGCTGACACAAGCACTTTTTCAAATGATATAATGACCAATTCGACATTGAGAGGGTTCTTCATAGTCGGCAGCGATGGCAATAATTTCAGTGACTGCAAGGTTCTGCGCTCAGGGAGCCACGGCTTCCACCTCTTTTCAGGGTCAAATAACAACAATGTTCTGCGTGCTTACATCAATGACAGCGGGCGGGACTATGTCACATCTCACGGACTGGTAATTGAGACTTCTGCAGGAAACACGATCAATGACACGAACATATCATTCAGTAACATCGGTGTCGTATTCAATTCCTCGAATTACACGAGTTTCAACAACAACATAGTGTACGAATCGATGTTCAAAGGAATATATGTTGGGGGTGGGCATAACAACAGTATCGCAGAAAGCAGTATCTTTGATTCGGAAGAAGAAGGGATATATATCGTATCTTCCCGTTCTAACAACATTTTGAATTCGGCAGTGAATGTCTCTGGTTCTGATGGAATTCGACTTTCAGAGTCGGTTTCAATAACAGTGAATGGCACAAACATATCATCAAGCCTTGCGCGGGGAATTTACCTGAATAATACCAACTCTAGCAGCTTCAACAACAACATTCTTCAGAACAGCGTTGGAGGACTGTATGTTTTCAATGGAAACAGCAATGTTTTCAAAGGACAGAACATTATCGGCATCGATGGTTATGGGTTTTATCTTTGGTTCGCAAGAGACAATTTTATCAGTTCATCAAGCGTGAATGGAACTTCCAGCGGCCACAGCATATTCTTGAGGGATTCAGCTAATATTACTGTCAACGCGACCAACACCACCAACTCTTCCGCAAGCGGGTTGTTTATGCTAAACGTCAGCCGAAGCTTTTTTGCAAATAACCTTTTCATGAACACCAGCGGGATCTACATAGCGGACTCGACATACAATAATTTTGTCGGCAATAATTTATCTGATGGCAAGCTTGATTGGGTGGTCCTTAATCTGTTGGATTGTATGCAGAATTTCTCAGGAATTGGAAATATCATGGGCGGGATGCCCATAGTCACATATATGAATGACCACGACAAGTCATTCTCAGCAGATGTTGCGTTCATAGGGATACTCAATTCTAGCAACATAACCCTATCTGATTTTACCGTTTCAGGAATAGACACTAATTGGGGCAGAGGAATACGCCTCTGCAACGCATCTGGTTCAACAATATACAATGTAAGCGTAACTGGCGGGCCTGATGTCGGGATTGATATGATGCAATCAAACAGCAACACTATCTCTAGATGCATAATTAATAACACTGACAACAACAGCGTCTATTTGGTGGATTCTGACTCAAACACCTTCTCAGGCAACATCATCCGCTCCAGTGCTTATTACGGCATGTTCTTGAACTTGTCCGAAAACAATGTCATCAATGCATCAAATAACTTCAGCTTGAACTCAATGGGCGGAATATATCTTACCGACTCGAACAACACCGCCATAAGGAACAACAGCTTCATATGGACTGGCTTCGCGGTCTATGTTTATCGTTCATTCAACGCAACTATTGAGGATTCGTTCTTCAATGCGAGTGCTGACGGAGTTATCCTGCAGTATGCAGACAACTGCTCTATAAGGAATAACAACCTATCCCTCAACAGTTATGGCTTCAATTTAGTTTCAACCTATAACTGCCGCATATCGAACAATATCGTGCATGGCGGCAGCCAGTACGGGCTGTCTTTCTTCAATAGCAATGGAAGCACCATTGTGAATAACAGCATAAAGTTTAACGCGGACGGCTTGATATTGCAAGGTTCCTCAACAACCAACAACATATCCTACAATGACATTTATGATAACACCAACTATGATCTGATCAACTCTCAGGACATCAACATAACAGCTGAGAACAACTACTGGGGGAGCACTTGGGCATATTTCATCGACAACGCCAGCATCCAGGATGACGAGGACGCTACTCCTGCAGGCTATGCAGTAGACTTTTGCCCTCTCCTGAACGATACTTTTGCATCAGGCGCAAGCGTAGCCTGTGAGTATCCAGCTGTCTCACTCAGCGCCACCGCATTCGTCTCTGCGCAGAACTTCACTGCGAGCGGCTTGGCATACGACCTGAACTTCAGCAACTGCACCTACAGGATTGAAAAGTCTGACAACGCTTCCATGCGATGGTTGAACGGGAGCTTCAACTCTACCTTGAGCTTCTCGACACTCTGCCAGGGGCTTTACCTGCCAATGGGCACCTGGAACTTATCTGCTCTTTGCTATGATATTTACAACCACAACTACACTAACACAACCCAGATATCTTCAGTGCCTGCTATAGTGCCGACAATAGTCGGGGCTGCCTACGCGACCGGGACCATCGGTGGGAGCGAAATCATATTCACATTCACCATGATGAGCAAGGGCTATCCTTTCATTAGGTTCTTCATGAACTTGACAAGCGGCGTGAACATCTATGACATAAGCTATGCCAAGATAGGCAACGATACTGCAAGACTGAACATAAGCAACAGCTTCACATACGCCAACGCCCAGACATTCAACATGTCATTATTTTCAGCTTCAGAGATGCCTCAGTATAATATGTACAGCCAGATATACGCAGGGAACGTCTCATTGTTCATCACACCTTACACTGGGCTTAGCGCAGGGGCGTATTCTGGGAGCTATGGCTGGGGCCTGTTTGATACGCCATGAGCGGTTTGCCAGTCACTTTTAAACAAGATGATGCGAGGGTTGTTTTTTTGAAGAAAGAGCACTTTATAGGATTCTGCATGATGCTAGTCCTGTTGTCTAGCTCAGCCGCTGTATCAGCTGATGCGATCACAGGCGTCAACGGAACATTGACAGTTAACAATGATAACGGAAACTTCAATGCCAACATATCAAGCATACTTACAGTGATATTCTCGCTCCCTTCTTCTGGCGGTGGAGGCGGCGGTGGAGGCGGCTTTATCAAGGTCAACAACTCTAACAAGAGCCAGCCTGTGAAGATTGACAATCTTGACCAGCTGTTGAACACAATCTCTCCTAAGGAGCTAGGCTATGATTCATTGCCATCTGACAAGATGAAGGCCGAGAGGCTGAATACTTTCTTGACCTCCAGCAGGCTCTTGGATGCCAGCGGACTGGCGCCTTGGCTCGACCTCAGCCCTGACCAGGCTGCAAAGGATTACATCAGCTCCCTGATCTCAGGGATGAATTCAGGAAAATTAGGCGCAGTAGGCTTGGATCACAAAGTTGAGACCTTTGTGATAAGGACGGTGTATGCGAACTCAGCTGCTCAGGTCCGTAGGACCAGGGTGACGATAACTGTCAGGGCATTATACGACCTCTATGATCTGAGGATAATAGAGCTCATACCTAAGAGCATAGTATCATCTTCTTCATCATTGATTTTCGTTGATAAGAAGCCAAGGATGATCTCCACAGACCCGCTGCTTGAATGGTCTGTCCCAACCCTAAAGGAGGACGAGAGCAAGAGCTTCACCTATTACATCAGGGAAAGCGTGAACTCAGATGATTTCAGGACCATCGCACTGTTCGATGCGGTGAAGACAAAGGTCCCTGAGACAACTCCCACCGGAGGAGTTGTGGCTGAGCAAGGCAGCGATGAACAAAAGGATGATTTTTCTCCTGTCTCTGGCGAATACGGAGGCACGGGCAGCAAGATGCTCTTGCCGTTGCTATTCCTCCTGGCCATCGGAGGATTAGTCCTTGTGGGGTCAGTCATCCTCAAGAAGAGGGATGCCCAGAGGACTTTGGCAGTTGCTGAATCGAGCGGCAAAGGCGCGGGAAAGGTACTGATGATAAGAAAAGACCTTATAGTTCCCTATTTCAAGGTCGAGGAGGCCGAGCGATTGATAGAGTCAAGGGTGCGAAAAGGAGCAGACGACTCTGATATAAGAGAAGAGTTGCTAAGCATCGGATGGGATGAGCACGCAGTAGATGTGGTGATGCATGATGTGCATACGGTGGATGAAAATATTGATAAGCTTGATGGCTTTGTGCAGGCCTGCCTTGACAAAGGGCTGAGCCTGAAGAACATAAAAGACACTCTTATGAATGTCGGCTGGAGAGAGGATGTCGTTGATCTTGTTCTGGAAGACTTCAGATAGGAATCATGGCTTTGCGGTCATGAACAAACTTTATTAATCAAACAATCCTTCTTTCGATCATGAAGATTTTCATCAGGACATTCGGCTGCACATTGAACCAA
Organism: archaeon; assembly: GCA_043801165.1. GTDB lineage: Archaea > Nanobdellota > Nanobdellia > Woesearchaeales > SM23-78 > SM23-78. Next base: position 34,426 of record JAZDMG010000028.1, on the reverse strand, counting down.
TCTGACAGCGAAGTAATGGCAGGGCTGCTCCTGGAAGCAGGCCACATCATTGTAGAATCAGCTGACCAAGCTCAGATAATAATCTTCAACACCTGCACTGTCAAGGACAACCCTGAGAAGAGGTTCTTTTTTGAATTGGAAAAAGCCAGGGCTGCTGGAAAATTTGTTGTTGTTGCTGGTTGCGTCTCCCAGGCAGATCCTATGAATAAGAAACTTATTGACATCTCAATCCTGGGAGTTGACAACATAAGCCAGATAGCTGAAGTTGTTGAAGAGGCCATTGCCGGAGGCGTTGTCAGGCTGATAGCTCATGGGAAGAATCCTAGATTGAACTTGCCGAAGATAAGACGGAATCCGGCTGTTGAGATCATCCCGATCTGCGCAGGATGCCTAGGAGAGTGCAGCTATTGCAAGACCCGCCATGCGAGGGGAAGCCTTGTGAGCTATGATCCTGAGGCGATAAAGCAGCAGTTCAAGACAGCTGTCAAGGAAGGTGTGAAGGAGATATGGCTCACAAGCCAGGATAATGGGGCCTATGGCAAGGACATCGGCTTGTCGCTGCCTGAGCTGATGAAAGAGCTTCTGGAGATCAAAGGGGATTATATTGTGCGCATAGGGATGATAAACCCTGACCATGCGCTCGAATTCATCGGCGGATTGATTGATATCCTCAAGCATCCGCGGGTGTTCAAATTCGTCCATCTTCCGCTCCAGAGCGGCAATGACCGTATACTGAAGATGATGAACAGGAAATACTCTGTTGCTGATTTTGTTTTTCTTGTCAAGAAGCTTCGTGAAGCGATACCAGACATCACCCTGGCCACAGATGTGATTGTTGGTTTCCCTTCTGAGACTGACCAGGAGTTCGAAGATACCTGTGCCCTGCTTGAGAAGCTCAGGATTCCGGTCATCAACATAACAAAATTCTATCCAAGGCCAGGGACGCCTGCCAAGAAACTCAAGATGTTACCTAACAATGTCGCCAAGAGCAGAAGCCTCAGGCTATCGATGCTTTATCGGAAGGTCATAACCAATGCCGAATGGATTGGCTGGCAAGGTGAAGTAATAATCGATGAGATGGGAAAGGATGGGAGCTGGGCTGGTCACAATGATTATTACAAGCAGGTTGTCATAAAGAACGCAAAACTCTCTCTTGGACAGAAGGTCATGGTCAAGGTTGTGAAGGCAGAACAATTTTATCTAGAAGCGACGCCTATATGAGCCGATATGCAATAAATCTGCCTATGATTTCATCCATAATACGTTTTTGCGATTTATCTTCTGAGCAACCTATGTTGTCGCTTTCAGATACCCTCTGATGAATTTTGCCCTGGCAGGATCTTTTCCTTCAATCTCGTCGAGCTCTATCTCAAGAGGGCCTTCGGAACAGAGTTCCTCCATCTTGTCCACCCCCTAATGATCCGAAATGATTTCGGGTTTTTTGATTTTTTTCCGGATCAAAAGATTGTATGTGTGAACTAATATTTAAATATTATGAATCATCATACTTTGTCATACGAATCCAAATATTTAAATAGACGAGACGCCTCCCTTAAAAAAAATAAGGGGGTTAATGCTATGAAAGAGAGAGTGACATTGACATTGGAAAGAGGCATTCTTGAGAAAGTCGATAAGACGGTAAATAACGCTGACGTGAAGAACAGGAGCCACGCCATCGAGCTTCTGCTGGCAAAAGCATTGGGAGGGAATAAGCCCTCAAAGGCAGTGATACTCGCCGGCGGCCCAATCGATAAATCAAGAGCAAATGGAAGCATAATCCCTAGGCCAATGATAAGGGTCCAGGACAGGCCTCTTCTTGAGCACAACATAAATCTCCTAAAAGAGTACGACATAAAGAACATAATCATCAGTATCGGATCAAAAGGCGAACACATCCGTGATTATTTCGGTGATGGGAGACAATTCGGAGTGAACATAACATATATCGAAGAAGAATCACCCCTAGGGACCGGCGGCCCACTTAACCTTTTGAAAGGGATGATTGATGACACATTCCTATTGATGAATGGTGATGAGCTGAAAGATATAGACCTGGAGGACATGTTCGCTTTCCATCGAAAGAACAAAGGCGCAGCAACCATAGCCCTGACTACGACAGAGAACCCATCAAGCTACGGAGTGGCTGTCATGAATGGCCAGAAAATAATGGCCTTCATCGAAAAGCCGAGCAAGGAGAACTCGCCAAGCAAGCTGATCAATGCCGGCCTTTATATCCTGGAGCCAGAAGTCCTGAAAGCAGTGCCCGAAGGATTCTCTATGCTGGAGCAGGATGTCTTTCCAAAGCTGGCGATGCAGGAGAAGCTCATAGGCTATGTCTTCTCAGGACAGTGGTTTGATACCACGACGCCAGGAAAACTAGCAGAGGCAGAGCGATACTGGCAAGGATTCAAATGAGCTGGAAAGAGAAGGCTAAATCTCAGAAAGTATCTAGCTTCCAGATGAAGGTCTATTCTGTCGTGAGCAAGATACCGCTCGGCAAGGTGACTACTTATGGAGCCATCGCAAAGAAGCTCGGCGCCAGCCCGCGGGCTGTTGGCCAAGCTCTTCGGAAAAATCCATTTGCGCCGGAAGTGCCTTGCCATCGGGTGGTGGGCAGCGGCGGAAGGATTGGTGGGTTCAAAGGCAAGAGCTGCGGCAAAGCAATAGCAGAGAAAATATCACTTCTAGAGAAGGAAGGTGTGGTAATAAAGGCAAAAAAGATAATAAAAATTTGATAAATCAAGCCTTCTTCTTCTTGACCTTCTTTATCTCCTTGTCAAGCTTAAGCCTCTCGAGCAGCTCCTTGTAGCGGTTCCTGATGGTGACCTCTGTCACTCCTGCGACGTCAGCCACTTCCCGCTGGGTCTTTTTCTCTCCGTTGATGAGAGCAGCCACGTAGAGCGCCGCGGCAGCGATTCCTGTCGGTCCTCTGCCAGAGGTCAACTCAACATTCTGCGCTGATTCTATGATCTCCACTGCCTTGCTCTGGGTCTCTGCATTAAGCTTCAGGCTTGAAGCGAACCTAGGGATATAATCAGCAGGGTTGCTAGGCAATATCTTGATGCCCAGCTCTCTTGTGATGAACCTATAGGTCCTTCCGATCTCCTTCTTCTCGATGTTGGATGACTCTCCAAGCTCATCAAGCGTCCTCGGGACATCATGGCGCCTGCAGGCTGCGTAAAGGGCTCCTGCGACAACGGATTCCATGCTCCTTCCTCTGACAAGGCCTTTCTGCACCGCCAGAGTGTATATCCTTGCAGCCTCTTCCTCGACGCTGCTCGGAAGCCTAAGATATGAGCTGACTCTCTTCAATTCTGACAATGCCAGCTTGAGGTTCCTCTCTATGGCTGTGCTGATCCTCTGCTGCCATTTCCTGAGCCTGAAGAACTTGCTCTTGGCCTTTCCGCCTAGATTGTAAAGGTCTGATTTCTTTCCGACATCTGTCCCAAGTCCCTGGTCGAACTGGGTGTAGCTCATGGGAGCTCCTGTACGCCTCATCTTGTCTGCGCTCTCTCCATCGAACTCACGCCATTCCTGGCCGAAGTCCACCATCTTGTCCTCTACGACTAGACCGCAGTCTCTGCAGATTATCTCTCCTTTTTCCTTGTTCCAGAATAAGTTTATGCCCCCGCATTCAGGGCATTTCTTGACGAAAGTCATAGGACCACTCCCCCGCTTGTATAAACAAAGGCTTGTTATGAACAGTCTTGCCTTACGATAAATTTATAAAACGAAACAAGGAAAGATTTATAAATCTTTCGATAGCTGTCGTCTAAAGGAAAATATATGCCTGGCTGATAGGAAAATATAAAAACTACCGTGCCAAAAGGATAAATTATTTAAAAGGCGGATGCATGATTAAAAACAAGGTTTCAAAAAAGAGGGTGCGGGCGAAGGAACAAGTTTCTTTGAAGGAGCAATCCTCTGAAAGGAGAGATGGTGAGATGGACAGGGCGCAGGTGTGGAGCATAGACGTTCTCTTGGCGGTTGTCATATTCATCTCAATAATATTGATATTCTATGTCACCATAAGCTCTAAGCAGGGGCCAAAGCTCAATGGGCTGCAGCAGGAAGCGGCCAGCCTCAAGGCAGAGCTGGAGAAGAATCCCGGGCTGTCTTTCCTTGACGCTGATGACATCAACTACACAAGGCTCCAGAACTTCAGCGACGAAGTCTCGATCAACTACTCTGACGTCAAGGAGAAGCTCGGCATCAGGGGTGAGTTCTGCATATTCTACGAAGACGAGCAAGGAAACCTGGTGCTGATCGATAACAGGACTGGCATAGGCAGCGGCGATGTCAACATCAGCGGCACACCCTGCGGCCAGAAGAAGATCAGCTAGGTGCGCAAAATATTTAAACGCCTTTATCTATTGGCTGGATGATGATTGGCTACTTCGTATCACTGCTGATAGTTTTTTTAGGAGTATTTGTCGGGTTGTTGGTGGGATACTTCACTAAAGAGGAATTGGTCCCTGGCAGGAAATATTTTGAGATGCTCAAGGACCTGCTGTTCATCGCCATATTGATTGTTTTCTTTGCGAAGAACTGGTCTGTGGTATTTGTCCTGCTGATCGCGCTGCTGGTGATAATATTTAGTTTCAGCAAGGAGAGAGAGGCGCTCTATTACCTGTCATTGGCTCCAATGCTTTTCCTCGCTTGGCTATACAACGGATTTGCAATCATGGCGCCGTTGGCTTTCCTTTACGGCTTCCCGATTGGGACACTGTACCTGTTTGAGCATATCAAGGAAAAGCCTATTAAACAGGTCTATGGCTTGATCCACAGGCATTCTGGTTTTGTTGTTCTTGGTGTGCTATTGGGCATCATAGGGTTAATTTTATAAAAAAATAGGTTCTACGCTTTCTGATGAAAGAAGTTGTGACTAAGGATGGCAGTGTGACCTTTCATAATGAGAGATATGATGAATGCTATCATTCTGTGAGCGGAGCTGTCGAGGAGGCTTTCAAGAAGCATGCAGGGCCTGCTGGAGTTGCAGAAAGAGCTGGTGCCGGTGAGATAAGCATCCTTGATGTATGCTTCGGCCTTGGGTATAACTCTGCGGCTGCTTTGGACTTGATCCTTGAGGCGAATCTTGCCTGCTCTGTAAATATAGTGGGGCTTGAGAATGATGAGAAGATCCTCAAGAAGATAGCTGCTTTGAAGCCTCATATCAAGAGCTATTCTGCGATACAGGACGCGGTTGAGCGCGGCGGAGAATATTCTCACGAGGGCATAAGCATAAAGATTGTTGTAGGAGATGCTCGGGAGAGCATAAAGTCGCTCAAGAGCTTTGACGTGGTCTTCCATGACCCTTTCAGCCCAAAGAAATGCCCTGAGCTCTGGACCGAAGACTTTTTTAATGAAATAAGAAAACACATGAACAAGAACGGGGTGCTGACGACCTATTCCTGCGCGCGGAGCGTAAGGGACAACCTGCGAAAGGCAGGATTTATTGTCTTAGACGGGCCATGCGTCGGAAGGAGAGCGCCTTCAACGATTGCATCAGTAGATCATCACAATGCTTGCGATAACTAGCAAGGTAGCTTGATATCCCTCTCATTATTGCTTCTGAGATCATCATCTGTGCCCCCGGGTCTTGCATCAACTTCTCTTCGTAAGGGTTCACTATGTTCCCGCATTCCACAAGGACTGCAGGCATCTTTGCGTTCTTTAAAACATCGAACCTGGCTGAATATACCCCGAAATCTGCTGAAAAAATTGTTTTTCCATTCTCTTCTGACCTTGCGGTGTAATAGTCGGACGGCTTGAATCCTGCCTGTTTGATCTCTTTCCCGATGCACAGCGCTAGCTTTTCGCTTTCTTCTTTGAAAATGTTCGGATTGCCTTCCATATCTTCTGATGGAAAATAAACCGAGAATCCTTCCATATTTCTCCAGCGCTTGTTTTTTATGTTTTTTAAAGACCCTGAATCGTGGTGTATCTCCACATAGATGTTTGCTTGGCTCTCTTCAGCCAGGATAGGCCTTTCCTGGAGCGAGATGTGCTTATCAGAATAGAACAGCATGCTTTCAAAGCCGTAGACTGGACTGGCACGATATCTGCCTATCCTTTCCAGTATGGCATCGTTATAGCAGTTCTCACTGATCTTTACCGCGCTCAATGCGCCATAAGCTTCTTTCACATCGCTATGACCTGCAAAGAAAGCCACTTTGAAGCGGACCCGCGATTCTAGGGATGCAAACCGCTCTTCAGCTGCCGGCTTGCTGGGGATGTTGAGATTGAGAATGAGCGCCGCAGCCAAAAGCCACGATTTCAATTTAGTCATCATTATTGATGACTGACTGCTCTTTTATAAACATTTCTAATACCAAACGCTTTTAAATAAGCCCACGCTAACGCTGTACATAAGCCCCTGTAGTATAGCTTGGATAACGGCAGAGAACTGCTGCTAAAGCAAATAGTATACGAGCTTGCGGAGCTTGGGAGCTGGGTTCAAATCCCAGCAGGGGCATTCGAACGAAGTAATATATACATCGGTTGGAAATCGAACCGAATATTCCAAGTCGAGGGTATACATGCCAAAAGACAAATGTAGTCATTGTGGAACAACTAAAACAAGTACTTTCTGGACTTTTGAAGACAATACGATGCTTTGCGATAAGTGTTATAAATTGCATGGTGGACGATGGCAGAAAGAAATTGATAAGATACATAAAAGTGGAAAAGGTAAACTTCTAAAGAAAATATTGATTGTTTTGGGTATAATTTTTGCATTGAATATATTCGTATTAATAGTTATAGGAACTTTGGCGTATTTTGGTATATTAAACCCTTCAAATGAGACCGATGTCAATAACTTCGAGACCGTATCAAATATTGAGCCCATTACAAGTTCTGAATATTGTGGTAATGGATATTGTGGATTTGCGGAAACTTGCACTAGTTGCCCTGCTGATTGCGGCAGATGTTTATATTGTGGAGATGGATACTGCAATAATGGAGAGACATGCTCTACATGTTCGCAGGATTGTGGCAAATGTAAAAATGATGTTTTAGACAATATAAAAAACACGATTGTGTGGGTAAAATATGAAATTGTTGGAAGAAATGCTGATGGTACCTATTTTTCTAATGGAGGCACTGGTTCGGGCGTCATTACTTCTAATGAAAATGAGGAGCTGACCGTTTATACAAATAGGCACGTCGTTGATTGTAACTACAATGAACTAAATTGTTATCAAAGAATTTCTGAAAAAATTAGTGTAAGAACACAAGACGGAAACATTTACGCAGTTGATAAGGTTTCGTTCAGTGAGTCTGATATTGATTTAGCTGTGTTAACCATAAAAACATCTCGAGCTTCAGATTATGAATCCGCAAGTTATACTCCTGATTTCAATATTAATGATGAAGTAACTGCGGTAGGATATCCTTCTTATGCTCAAAATGTTGTGGAATTCTCAGTAAGCGAAGGAGCAATTAATAATATTAAAGATGTTCTATCACAATCTACTGGAAAGTCCTTTAAAACCATTGAATCCGATGCATATACTTATTTTGGAAGTAGCGGGGGAGGACTTTTCGATAAAAATGGGAATTTAGTGGGAATAAACACTTGGATATCAAATACTAATCAGAATCACATGGCAATAGCATTTAACTCCATTGCGAATGAACAATTCATTTATTGTTCAGAGGGTTCTTATTATTTAAATGGAAAATGCTATGCATATTGCGATAAAACACAAATTTTAGGAAATGATGGCGGCTGTTATGATATTTGTAATAATTTCTATTGTGAAACAAGGCAAACTGGCAGTGGTGATTCGAGATGTTCAGATGCAGGATACGTCGTTGGAACTGATGGATATTGTCACGAACCTTGTGGTTCTGGATATTGTGCAGATTCAACTGCGATATGTTACCGAGCGAAATGTGTGACCTGTTCTGTGAATATGTATTTATATCACGATGGCACTTGCAGAAATGTGAATTAGAAGTTTTCTAATCGCTTCATTACATGTTTATGTAGCGCGAATAATTTGCGTGGATGAGATGAGATCTCCGTCGGGTATAGTTCTGGTGGATATTTTTGTGCCGATGATGTCATGACCTTCTCTAGTTTCTAAACATTTATAAATTATGCATCCACTCCAGAGTCATGATTGAACAGACTCTTATCTTGGTGAAGCCAGAGCATGTGCCTTTCGCATTCCAGCTGCTCTACGAGCTGGACAAGATCGGGACGAGGGTGAAGGATGGCTATATAGCCCATGTTCCAAGGGAACTTATCGAGAAGCACTATGCCGTGCATCTGGGACAAAGCCATTATCCTAGGCTATTAAAGCAGTTTACTGGCCTGCCTGTTGTTGGTGCTATTTATGAAGGAGAGAATATTATCCAGGAATTCATGGATGAAATCGGAAACACCTTTCCTAATCTTGCCGCGCCGCGCACAGTCAGGCATAGGTTCAGCAATGATTCCAGGGAGATAGCCACTCTTGAGGATAAGGCTGTGCGCAACGTCCTTCACAGGTCTGATGATCCGCAAAATGCTATTTCTGAGATCAGGTTATGGAGCCCTTATCTTAATGGGCTTGATGAGTTCTATGAGCTTGTCAAGATGAGGATGTTCTTTTCAGGGCGCGGAGAGTACGACGTCAAAAGGATAATCACTGAGAGATAAGCGCTTGCAGTAAATCAATTATCTTTTGTTAATCTTCTTCACCATATAAGGCCCTTCTCTTTTGTAGCCTTGCTTTCGGTAGTATTCCCGAACTCCTACTCCGCTGATGATGACCATCTTCTTCCTGCCTTCTTTCCTTGCGATGCGCTCGGCTTCAGCTAAGAGCCTTTTGCCGAATCCTCTGTGCTGGACTTTTCCCTTGGAGCCTATCTGCACTGCGCTGCCGTAGACATGGAGCTCCCTTATCAATGCAGAATCAGGAGCTATCTCTTTTCGCAGGCTTTGCGAGGGAAACCTCAGCCTGCAGAATCCTATGAGCGCATCATTGTTCTCTAGGCTGATGAAGAATTCTTCTCCGTGGGATGCTTCGTATTCCTGCACCTTGAGCTTTATCCTGCCCTTGATCTTCTCAAGCCCTATCTCTCGGCATCTTATGCACCTGCATTTCACTCCGTGCTCGCTCATCCTCTCTTCGATCAGCTGCCGCAGATTGGTCCTGTCGACGCCTGCTTCTGTCATCTTTGTAGGAATGTCCCTCTGCACTCTCATTATCCTGACGTATTCAGGAACATCTTTTTTGAATTCAATTATCAGACGGGCTGCCTGCTCTGTCGTCAATGGCTTGAAGCGGCCTGCCTGCCAATCCAAGAAAAGTTTCGTCCCTTTCAACACCATGCAGGGATATATCTTCAGCATGTCTGGCTTGAAATTCTGGTTGGTGAACAGCTGCCGCAACCCCTCGAGGTCTTGCAGATAGCTCACTCCAGGAAGCCCTGGCATCATGTGATAGTTTATCTTAAATCCAAGGTCCTTGAGCGTCCTTGTGGCATTGATTGATTCTGCGACATCATGCCCCCTGTTTATCCGTGTAAGCGCCTCGTCATAGATGCTCTGCACCCCTAGCTCTACGCGGGTGCATCCGAGCCTCAGCATATTGTTGGCGTGCTCAAGCTTTGCATAGTCTGGTCTTGTCTCGATGGTAAGGCCAACGCAGCGTATGCTTGCCTTCTCGTTCTGGCGCTGCTCCTGCTCAAGTGTCTTCTGTCCTTTTGCCTTCAGGATGCTGAGCCTCTTTTGTATGCTCTCTACCCTTTGCCTGTCGCCTACTGCGCCAGGCAATCCAAAGAATTCCTTGAATCTCATGATATCTAGCTCACCGCCATTGCGCCCACCGCTCTTGCCATAGAACAGAGTTGAGAAATCATTCATGGCCTTGAACGCCAGGGTCACGAATTCATCCTGATAATCTGCTGGGAAGCTAGGGAATGTCCCTCCCATGATTATCAGCTCTACCTTGTCAGGATTCTGGCCAAGGACAACATATTGCTCAAGCCTGTTGAATATCTGTAGGTAAGGGTCATAGTTATTTCTTATGGCCCGCAGGGTGGCCGGCTCCTTGCCAGTATAGCTCTGGGGCACATCTCCGAAAAAGCTTTTCACCCCTCCGGGGCACTGGGCGCATGCTCCGTGTGGGCACGGGAATGGCTTGGTCATTATCGCGACAACTGCCACACCGCTCATGGTCCTTGTCGGCTTTGTCTGGAGATATCTCCTTAGGACAGTCAAATCCTGCTCTTCTGCCTGCAGAAGGATCTCTATATCAGTTGGAATCTTTTTCAGGTGATGCTTTGAGCAGAGCCTTATCTTCTCTTTTGAGAGCTTATCCTTGCTTGGCTTCTCCTGCTTGACGTAATCGATGATGTCCTTGAAAAAATCATTCTCCATTCCACCTTATTTTATCCTGGTGTTTTAAAATGTTATGAGAATAAGCAGGGTTATGCTTCCTTTTATGGTTCATATCCCGGGCGCGCCTTGATCGCAGAAGAATCCTATTTTGGCGCGGCTGATGGAGAATGCCTTATGGCGGTTGTTTTTCTTTTCTCATTGATCCTGAGAACTATCTTGTATCCTTCGCTGATCCAGATTATTGATGAGGCGATCATGACTGATATTGCCCAATCAGTCAGGCTCAGCGGAGCTGTGCTGAAGACCTTATTCAAGAATGTCGTGTTGACCACTGCTATCTGCAGCATGATTGAGATTGCTGTCGCGAACAAAAGCCATCTGTTGTTTAAGAGCTCCTCAAAGAATATTGTCTTTCTCGGAGATTTTATGTTGAATACATTGAACAGCTGGTATAGGACCAGAGTTGTAAATGCGAGTGTTGTTGCGTAGACATAATAGTAAGGGTTTGCCCCTCCGCTGATGATATCTCCTGCATTCCATCCCTTTGATACCAGCCCGTAGTAGAATACGCAGAGAACTCCGACGGTCATTATCAGCGCATTGAATATTATCTCTGAAAAGTCTTTCCTTGTCAGTATGCTCTCTGACTTGCCTCTTGGTTTCCTGCTCATGATGTCGTGCTCAGGCGGCTCTTTAGTCAAGGCGATTGACGGTAATGTCTCAGTCAGGAGATTGAACCACAGAATATGAAATGCGAAGAACGGAAGCGGAAGGCCGACTATCATTGTGAAAAATATGGACAATATGCCTACTGCGTTCCCCATGAAAAGGTATTTTATGAATATCTTTATGTTGTCGAATATAGTCCTCCCTTCCTCCATGGCGTTGACTATCGTGGCAAATGAGTCGTCGGCAAGTATCATCTTGCTCGCTTCCTTGCTGACTTCTGTGCCTGTTATGCCCATGGAAATCCCGATGTTGGCCCTCTTTATTGCCGGCGCATCATTCACTCCGTCGCCTGTCACAGCCACTATCTCCCCTTTTTTCATAAGGCTGTTTACCACCCTCATCTTGTTCTCGGCAGTCACCCTCGCGAATATAACCTCTTCCTTCAGGGCTGCGGTCAATTCGTCTTCGCTCATCTTATCGAGCTCAAGGCCTGTGATTATCTTTGTAGACCCAGTGGCAAGCCCGACCTGTTTCGCGATCGCCCTCGCGGTCAGCCCATGGTCTCCGGTGATGACAAATATCCTTACGCCGGCCGTCCTGCACTTCGCCACAGCATCCTTTATCTCTGCCCTTGGCGGATCCATCATCCCCTGCAGGCCTTGGAAGACGAAACCCTCCTCTTTCAGATACTTGAAATCCTTTGATTCCTTGCCTTTCAGCTTCTTATAGGCAAAAGCAAGGACTCTCATGGCTTCCTCTGACATGTTCCTGGTTGTCATCTTGATCTTCTCTTTCTCACTGAAGGACAGCTTCTTGATCTTGCCATCAATCTCTATGAACGAGCATTTGTCAACCACAACGCCTGTCGCGCCTTTCATGTATGCGACTATATCTTTACGCTTGCTTTTGCAGGAGGATGAATGTATCGTTATCATCATCTTCCTGTTGCTGCTGAAGGGGATCTCGTATATGCGCGGATATGCTTCACACGTCTCCTTGTGCCTGAGGCCTGCCTTTTCTGCGCTCACAACAAGCGCTCCCTCGGTGGTGTCGCCTATCATAGTCCATCTGCCAGATTCGTTCCTGACATATGCATTGTTGCAGAGCATCCCTGTCCTAAGGAGGCCTATAAGGCCTTTATTCGTGTACTCTGAGCTTCCAAGCATGAACTTTCCTTCAGGTGAGTATCCTTCTCCGCCGACATCGATGTGCCTGTTGTTGACAAAGATCTGCTTTACTGTCATTTCGTTCTTTGTGAGCGTTCCAGTCTTATCAGTGCATATGACTGTGATGCTCCCGAGCGTATCGACGCTTGATAGGTTACGCACAATGGCTTTTTTCTTTGCCATTTTCTGCACCCCAAGGGCTAGGGCTATCGTCATCGTGGTTGGAAGCCCTTCAGGAACCGCTGCCACTCCCAGGCTTATTGTGAAAAGGAACATCTCAAAGATTTCTTTTCCCTTGAGCAATCCAATCACAAAAACAAGCACGCATATCAGCAGGACAGCTTTTGCTATCAATTTTCCTGCCTTGGCCATCTCTTTCTGGAGCGGGCTTTTTTCATCCCTGATCTCAGATGTCAAGTCTGCTATTCTTCCAAACTCAGTTTTCATGCCAGTCTCAAGGACAATCGCTTTGCATCTGCCGCTGCTTATGACTGTGCCGGCGAATAGTATGTTATCGTTGTCTACAAGGGCGATTTCTGTCTCTTTTATGGCATTCTCGCTCTTGTTCCTCGGAACGCTCTCTCCTGTCAGGATAGCCTCATCCACTTTGAGCATGGCCGATTCAAGTATCCTGGCGTCAGCCGGAATCTTTGATCCCTCTTCAAGGATGATTATGTCTCCCGGGACAAGATTATCTGCATCTATAATCCGCTCTATGCCATCCCGCATAACAGTTGCCTGCAATGACATAATCTTTTTCAAGGCGTCCACAGCTTTCTCAGCTCTGTATTCCTGGATAACACCGATGAGGGCGTTGACAAAGACTATAAAAAAGATTATTGAAGCATCAAAGGTCTCATTGGCTATGACGGCAATCACTCCTGCTATTATCAGGATTATGATCATCAGCTCCTTGAATTGGCTGAAGAGCCTGTGCCAGATGGTGATCTTCTTTGATATCTCAAGGCGGTTCTTTCCGAACTTTGCAAGCCTGGCCTCTGCCTCTGGCGAACTCAATCCAGAATCTAATGAGCTTGCGAGAGCGGCGATGGTCTCTTTAGAAGTCATATTATGATAGTACACTCCTCGCTCACCTCTTAAATCTCCCTTTTATCTGCTAATGGTCAGAAGCATTTATTAATGTTTTGGATTTTTATCAAAGACGGCCGTGGCCGTCTGTCGTTCCGTGCCTGAAAATAGCTACATTTTTATACTTCTAATGGCGTGTTATGATAAACGATTAATCAAATTTAAAATCAGAGGGAAGAGGTTGAGTGTTTTAGGCCGCGAGATATGCCATCCGTGTGGTTCTGGCAGGAATGCCTGGCTAGCGATAATCATGATTAGTGCAATCATCATCCTATGCCAAGAGGTCCAGGGAGCCTGTGATATCACCAACACCCCAAAGATAATCTTTCCTGAGAGATTTGTGCTAAAAGAAGATGTCTCTTTCAGCTATGATTTCAACCTCAGCAACATGGGCGAAGCAGGCGTGATATATTCCTATGCTTTGCTTGGCAGGAATCTTGCAGGGATAAACCTTTCAAGAGATGGAGTGCTTGATTTCACACCGAAATCATCTGACAGAGGCTCTTCGCGAATCGCGGTCGTGGCTGTAAAAGGCTCATGCGCAGACACCGCGATAGTCACTTTAGAGGTGTTTGTCAGGCCAAAGATAGTTGATGCCAAGCCTGCCCTGGATGAATTCGGCACAAACCAGACAGCCACGATAAATTTCTCGGTCAAGGTTGAGCTTGATGATCCGGAAGAGACCGTCACCTATGAATGGCTTTTTGATTCACAACCTATTGTTGGATCTGCTGGCAGGAGCTCTTTGCTGTTCACTCCTGGTTTTAATGTTTCCGGGGTGCATAACATCACTGTGATCATAACTGACTCCTACAATCTCTCTTCAGTCCAGGTGTGGGAGTTCCAGGTTTTGAAGGTCAACAGGCCTCCTGTATTGGTGCATGAAGTGCCTGGGTTTGTCTTGTTCAGCGACACAGGAGCAAGCGCCTATGACCTTAATGATTATATACGCGACCCTGACGGAGGGCGCCTCTTCTTCGGATTCAGGCAGGTGCAGCCAAGCTATGATTTTGTTGTGGCCTACGCGCAGATTAGGGTGAGCTTTGCAAAGGATGGCACTGTCTTTTTTGATCCGATGACAGGAACCCTGGGATATGCCTATTTTGTCTTCATCGCAAGCGACATGTTCAATGCGACAGCCGAGAGCAACATAGTGAAGGTTGATGTCATAAATTCCCAGGTCATAAAGCGATTCAGCAACATGAGCATCGAGGAGTTCTGCGGAAATTATTTCTGCGGTCAAGGGGAGAATTGCACCACCTGCTCTTTTGACTGCGGCCTTTGCGAGGGAGACCTTGAAGGTTGCAGGCCTGACTGGAACTGCACTGCTTGGGGGGCTTGCATGCCTCTGGGATTCCAGATGAGAAGATGCAATGATATGTCAGACTGCGATGACAACAGGACAAAACCAGATGAGATAAAACAGTGCATCTACTCTGCGTCATGCAATGACAGCATCAAGAATGGCATAGAGACTGGGGTTGATTGTGGTGGTCCCTGTGTCCCATGTCCCAGCTGCTCTGACAAGATCCAGAACCAAGGTGAGGGAGAGGTTGATTGTGGTGGTCCCTGTGTCCCATGTCCCAGCTGCTCTGATCGCATGCTCAACCAGAATGAGAGCGATGTTGACTGCGGCGGCTCCTGCAAAAAATGCCAGGGCAACCAGAGCTGTAAATATGGCCGTGATTGTGAGAGCCTTGACTGCAGGAGCAAGATGTGCACCTTTGCATCATGCCATGATAATGTGAGAAACCAGGGAGAAAAAGGCATTGATTGCGAGGGCCCATGCCCGAAGCTCTGTGGCAATTGCTCGGATGGGCTGCAGAACCAGGGAGAAGAGGGAGTTGATTGCGGCGGAAAATGTGCGCCTTGCCCGTCCTGTGACGATGGAAAGAAGAACGGCGGAGAGAGATTCACCGATTGTGGTGGACCATGCAGGAAATGTGCATTCGCTGATTTATTCAAGGCTTATATATTAGGGTTCGTCATGCTCGGCTTGATTCTCTTGATAACAATGGGAGTGTTCTTGTTCTATGTATTCTTGGTTTTTGCAAGGCCGCAGTACGCAAAACGATTATATGACAACAATAAATTCTTCATGCTGATGATTGGGCTGAACAGGTTCTGCAGGAAGTGTCGGGTCATAAAAATTCTGGGGCGCAGGAAGCAGTTGATGAATCCAGAGGAGTTCAAGAGCTATAGGGAAGAGCTGATCGGCTTAAGCAACAGGACCAATGTCGCCCCCAAAGAGATGCATTCAGCCATAGTGAGCATTTACGCCTCAATATTCAAGCTGCCTGACCAATTCGATGATGCAGCCTTCTATTCCAAAGCAAAGGAATCAAGAGTGCCTGTGCTGCTCAAGGTCCTGCTGTTAGGATTCTACAAGAAATCAGATAGGCTTCTGCTGGATACATTCATCCCTGACGAGGAAAAGAACAACTTCCTCTCGGAGTTCATATTCCTGATTACTGAGCTGAGCAAGGAATGAAAGTTTTAAATACTTCTTTGATGTTCTTTGCCCAATGAAAATAATCGCAGATTTGCACATCCATTCAAGGCATTCAAGGGCTTGTTCTTCAGAACTGACGATAGCCAACCTTGAGAAATGGGCGCGCATAAAAGGCGTAAATCTTCTAGGCACAGGGGATTTCTCCCATCCGAAATGGATAGAGGAACTAAAAACAGAGCTTGCTGAGGACGGCACAGGAATCCTCAGGACCAAAGCCGGATTTCCTTTCGTGCTTCAGAACGAGATATCGCTGATATACACCCAGGGAGGGAAGGGAAGACGGGTCCATCTTGTTGTTCTCGCTCCGAACTTCGCGATAGTAGAGAAAATAACCTCTTACCTCAAGAGCAAGGGAAGGGTTGATTACGACGGCAGGCCGATGTTCAGCATATCATGCATTGATTTTGCACGTGAGATTAGGATGATAAGCGACCAGATTGAATTAATCCCGGCACATGCTTGGACGCCGTGGTTCGGTGTATTCGGGAGCAAGACAGGATTTGACAGCCTTGAAGAGGCATTCGGGCCAGAAGCAAAGAACATCCACGCCATCGAGACAGGCCTTAGCAGCGATCCTGAGATGAACAGGATGCTTTCAGGGCTTGACGGAATTAAAATTGTGAGCTTCTCTGACCTGCACTCATTCTGGCCCTGGCGCATAGGACGCGAAGCAACAATTTTTGAGATGGCAGAATTGACATACATGAACCTGCTGAAGGCCATCAGGACGGGCGCAGGGCTTGCCGGGACAATAGAGGTCGATCCAAGCTATGGGAAGTACCATTTCGATGGCCATAGGCTTTGTGGTGTGTCGATGAGCCCTGAAGAATCAGCAAATAATAAAGGCATCTGCCCTGCCTGCAAGAGGCCTCTAACCATAGGAGTGCTTAACAGGGTGGAGCAGTTGGCTGACAGGGCCAAGCCTGTTGATGTTCCTGAATTCATCAGGATAATACCGCTTCATGAGCTGCTGTCTTTTGAGCTTGGCAGCGCCATGAGTTCAAAGAAAGTCTGGGCTGAGTATTACAACGTGATGAAGGCAGGCAAGGATGAGTTTGATATACTTCTTAATGTGAGTGAGGATGAGCTCCTGAAAGTGACCGGCAGGAAGATTGTCGACCTGATCATGAGGAACAGGCGCGCTGGATTGACAGTCAAGCCAGGCTATGATGGAGAATACGGAGTGCTTGTCGTTGACGGCAAAGAGGCTGCGGTTGAATCAGGAGATGGCGAGAGCGAAGATAAGGCGAAGGTCAACAAACCAGCCAAGCCAAACCAGAGCGGTCTGAATGATTTCTTCTGATGAGAATTAAAAAAACGCCGTGGCTCGGACTCAAAAACACTTTGTTTTTGGCCCAGCCGCGTCGTCTCACTTCGTTCGACGCCGTGGCTCGGATTTGAACCGAGAATTCCGTAAGGAACCAGTTTTCGAGACTGGCGCACTACCAGATTATGCGACCACGGCAAAAACTTGTTTTTGTGGGAAATTCGTTTCTCGAATTTCTCACTCCAGCGAACTTCAGACAGTTCGCTGTTGTAAGTGGTTGCATCCCAGAAAAACTTCGTTTTTCTGATATGCGACCACGGCACTAATGAAAACGGCGTCGCAATAATCTAAAAGAAAGAAGGCTGGTTAAAAAAGGTTTCTCTTTGGGCGGGAGATATGATCCTAAGATTTCTTATTCGCCGCCGGCTTCTGGGCAGCCATGTATGCCTGATAGGCTTCTGTAAACTTCAGTTCATGTCTAGCAGAGCAGCCTGGCTTATAGCCATCGCAGTCAGTGCATCCTGTTTGTTTGAATATCTGGACGAGCATTTCAAGGTTGTGGATCCCTTTGTTCCTATCGGGATTCATGAGTTCGGTCCGAAGGTACCATGTGGTGACGCAGAGATCAGCATCTTTCAGATCAAATACTTTCATGTCTTCAGGTATCTGTGGTTTTGGTATTGCCATGGTCCTTTGCTCTCTACTCCATGATTATATGAAAAAGAAAAATAAAAAATTTAATTAAATACTTTTAGGCCGGAATCTTGAAGACTGGCGGCCTGTTCTTGTCAAGCACTGTGACCTTGAAGGTCTGTTTTGCCTCATAGGCGCCGTCTGCGGCAGCCACAGTCACCGTGTATTCTCCTGCGTCGTCATAGGTGGTTGTGTACTCTGCTGAGTTCATCCATCCGCTGACTGTCACCTTGACCTTGTCGCCTTCCCTGTCAGTCACTTCGATTGGCAGCTTTATGGTGTCGCCCTCATAGACTGTGATATCATTTATATTCTTGATCACAGGGGCTGTGTTCTTCATCGATATGGCCACATTGAAGTCTTTCTTGATGGTTGCCTTGCCATCGCTCGCTATGACGCTTGCCTTGATGGTTCCTGCGTCTCCGACCTTTGTCTTCCAGGTTCCCTTGCTGTCGAATGGCTCTGAGAAGGTCACTGTCACCTTGTTGCCGTCAGGATCGACCGCCTCAGGTGTCAGAGTTATGACTTCTCCTTCCATGGCGTTTATTGTCTCAGGAATGTTCTTTATCTCTGGAGCCCTGTTCACATCAGCGATCTTAACTTTTATTGTCTTCTCTGCTGCCTTTCCGTTGCTGTCTTTCGCTTTCACGACAACAGTGTATTCTCCTGCGTCGTTGAAGTTGGTCAGGTAGGTCGAGGATTTCATGAATCCTGAGTATTCTACAACAACACTCTCGCCCTCAGGGTCGTAGATGTTGCATTTGATCTCTATGAGATCGCCTTCCTTGGCAGTGAGCTCAGGCGGGCATTCTATCACTGGCGCCTTGTTGGCCTTGTGGATTATGACAAGCACATCTTGAGTGGTGTTTGCTTTTCCATCGCTGGCAGTCACGGACACAAGGTACTTGCCTGCATCTCCTTCTTTAGTCTGCCATTTGCCATTATCATTGAAAGGCTTTGTGAATCTGTATGTTATGACATCATTGTCAGGGTCAACAGCCACTGGCTTGAGCTGCACAAGGTCTCCCTCGACAGCCTCGATTGTTATGGATGAGCTGGCCTCCACAGGAACTTCCTTGGTCTCTTCTGTGCTGTTTGGTGATGTTACGTTTTCACCAGGAACCACTGTTCCATTGGTCTCATTCACATTTGGTGAAGCGACTTTGCAGCCAGCGATAGCCAGCATGCTCAACATAATCAGAACCAACACATAATTTGCTCTCATTTTTCCACCTTCCCAATTTTTAGATTAATCCGCATCAGTCCATGTTGAACTTTGATTGCGATTCTTGAAGAAATAACAAGTACGTAGTATATAAATATTTCTATTCTAGAGTGAGAACATAAAAGAAATAACTATTAGAATTAAGCACATTTCATCGAGTCATTGGCAACTATGCTCTATTAAAGGCTTTCATCGAACTCATTCAGCAGCTTGGCCTGCTTCTTGTTCAAGCCATGGGGGACTTTGATGTTGATCTTCACCAGTTGGTCTCCCCTTCCAAAGCCATGCATGTGCTTGATGCCTTCTCCTTTCATCCTGAGAACTGTGCCTGGCTGTGTGCCCTCGGATATCTTGAGAGAGGCTTCGCCATTTATCGTAGGGACCTTTATCTTGTCTCCGAGCGCTGCCTGGGTAAAGCTTATCTCCAGCTCAAGGACTATGTCATCATCCTCCCTGGTGAAAGTATCATGGGGCTCTACATTAATCACCAGATAAAGATCACCTGGCTGTCCTCCTCGGTATCCTGCCTCTCCTTCTCCGCTGACCCTGAGCCTCGCCTCATCCATGATGCCAGCAGGGATGCTAACCTCAATGGTCTTGGTATCCTTCAAGCGGCCAGTGCCTTCGCAACTCTTGCAGACCTCCTTGAATATCTCTCCTGAACCATTGCAGTTCCTGCAGGTCGCTGTTGTCTGGATTAGGCCAAAAGGAGTCCTCCTGGTCTCTCTATAGGCGCCTGAGCCCCTGCAATGGGGGCATGTTGTTGATTCACGGCCGCCCTTGCCACCACAGCTCTCGCAGACATCGTTCTTCGTGACCTTTATCTGCCTCTTGACACCATTGGCAGCCTCTTCAAGAGTTATCTTTAATTCATATCCTAGGTCTCGGCCCTTGTTGCTGCGCCTTCCTCTTGATCTTCCGCCTCCTGCGAAGAAACTGTCGAATATGCTGTCAAAATCAAACCTGTCAGACCCGAAATCAGAGAAATCAAATCCTGAGAAGTCCTGGCTGTAGCCGGCTCCGCGGCCGCCTGCGTACTTGAAGGCATCTGTCCCGAACTGGTCATACTGTTTTCTCTTTTCCTCATCACCTAGCACAGAGGCTGCCTCATTGAGCTCCTTGAACTTATCAGAAGCGCCCGGCTCCTTGTTGAGATCAGGATGATGTTTCTTAGCCAAGGTCTTGTAGGCTTTCTTTATATCCTCCTGAGAGGCATTCTTCTCAACACCGAGTATCTTATAATAGTCCTTCTCTGCCATTCTTTCCACAGATTAATCCATCAGTTTTAAATGTTACGCTAAGGCGCGCTCACTTATTTCCTTTCTTTTCGTCTGGCTTGACCTCTTCGAACTCAGCGTCAACGACATTGTCGTCCCCTGCATCTCCTGGGCCTTCATCGCCCTGGTCTGCATGCGCTGAGTGTGCTCCTCCATGGCTTCCTCCTGTTCCTGAACCGCCTGCCTGGCCGCCTTGGGCCTTGGCATGCTCCTCTGCTGCTCGCTTGTAGAGCTCTGTGCTGAGCTGCTGGATGTTCTGGTTTATCGTCTCAAGCTTCTTCTTGATGGCAGGAGCATCCTTCTTCTCAGGAGCCATCATGCTCTTCAGCTCCTCAATCTCCTTCTTTACAGCATCCATCTCATTCTGGTCGACCTTGCCCTCGAAATCCTTGAAGAGCTTCTCAGAAGTGTAGATCAGGGTGTCAGCAGAGTTGATGGTCTCGACTTCCTCTTTCTTCTTCGCGTCATCTGATGCAAAAGACTCTGCGTCCTTGCGCATCTTCTCGATTTCTGACTCTGTCAGGTTGGTGGTCGCTGTTATCTTGATGCTCTGCTCCTTGCCAGTGCCAAGGTCCTTTGCCCCGACATGGACGATGCCGTTGGCATCTATGTCGAATGATACCTCTATCTGAGGTATTCCTCTAGGCGCCGGCGGCAATCCTACGAGGTCGAACTGACCAAGCAGCTTATTGTCAGCTGCCATGCTCCTCTCTCCTTGGAACACGCGGATGGTGACGGCTGTCTGGCCGTCAGCTGCGGTGCTGAACACCTGGCTCTTCTTTGTAGGAATAGTTGTGTTCCTATCAATCAGCTTTGTGAATACTCCTCCAAGAGTCTCTATGCCAAGGCTCAATGGAGTGACATCCAGCAGCAGAAGATCCTTTATCTCACCTGCCAGGATTCCTCCCTGGATCGCTGCTCCAAGAGCGACTGCCTCGTCTGGGTTGATGCTCTTATCGCCTTCCTTCCCAGTGATGTTCTTGACAAGCTCCTGCACCGAAGGGATCCTTGTGCTTCCGCCGACAAGAAGTACCTTGTCGATCTGGCTTGAATTGATCTTTGCGTCCTTCAGCGCAAGCTGGGTAGGAATCTTGAGCCTCTCAAGAATATCCTGTATCAATGACTCGAACTTAGCCCTTGTGAGCTCCATGTTGAGGTGCTTAGGGCCTTCCTTGTCTGCTGTAATGAACGGCAGGTTTATGGTGGTCTTGACCTTCGATGAAAGCTCGATCTTCGCCTTCTCAGCAGCTTCCTTTAGCCTCTGGTGTGAGACCTTGTCCTTTCTAAGGTCAATCCCTGTCTGCTTCTTGAAATCATCAGCCATCCAGTTCAGGAGAATGGTATCTATGTCATCTCCTCCCAGGTGGTTGTCTCCGTTGGTTGCCTTTACCTCAAACACTCCATCTCCAAGATCGAGTATTGAGACATCGAAGGTTCCTCCTCCAAAGTCAAAGACAAGCACTGTGTGGGCGTTGGCCTTGTCCATGCCGTAGGCAAGGCTGGCTGCTGTCGGCTCATTGATTATCCTGACGACATCGAGTCCTGCAATCTTTCCTGCGTCCTTTGTCGCTTGCCTCTGGGCGTCCTCAAAATAGGCCGGCACTGTGATGACTGCTTTCTTCACAGGCTGTCCAAGATAGGCTTCTGCGTCTGTTTTCAGCTTCTGCAGGATCATGGCGCTGATCTCCTGAGGCGTGAACTCATTGCTCCAGATCTTGGACTTGTGATCCTCTCCCATATGCCTCTTTATGCTGTAGACTGTATGTTCTGGATTGCTTATGGCCTGGTTCCTGGCAAGCCTTCCGACAAGCCTCTCGCCCTCCTCTGTCATTGAGACGACGCTCGGAGTGATGCGCTCACCCTCTGCATTTGTTATTATGACAGGCTTTCCGCCTTCTAGCACTGCTACTGCGCTGAATGTTGTTCCCAAATCGATTCCGATAATCTTTTCTTTTCCCATTTTATTCTCCTCCTTTCAATTGTGATTTTTTATTTATTCTATCTTTTCATTCTCATCATCATTATTTTTCTCATTGTCGTCTTTTCCTTTGCTCTGCTCCTTGCTTTGCCTCTTCTTTGATATCTTCACCTTGCTATGCCTGATGACTCTCTCATTAATCATGTAGCCTTTCTGGAGCTCATCCAGGACTGTGTTGTGTTCGTTGTCAGACTCCTCTGTCAGGAGAGCTTCGTGAAAATAAGGGTCAAACTTGACCCCCTTGCATTGGATATGTTTCAAGCCGTTGTTCTCTAGCAGCTCATTAATCTGTGAATATATTATTTCCATGCCTTTGTAGAATTCATCCTTCTGCTTGGCGCTCTTCAAAGCCAGCTCAAAGTTGTCTATGACTGGAAGCAATGTCCTGATTAAATCTTCATTTGCGCACTTCACCATCATGATGCTGTCCCGGGCTATCCTTTTCTTGTAGTTCTCGAACTCAGCCTGGAGCCTTTGAAGCGTATCTGTGAGGTCATCGAGCTGGCATTCCAGCACTTCTTCGCGAGATTTCTCTTTATCTTGGACTGGCTCTTTGATCTGCTCTGATGCAGCATTGCCTGTTGAGTCCAGGGCAGCATCTTCTGCGTTAGAATCATTGGTTGCCTTCTCAGGCTCGTGCTTGTTCTTGGTCATGAGTATCCTCCTTTAAACCGAATGTTGTTGACGTTAAGTCAACAGCGTTAAGCTTGGGTGAACTAACTTATTTATATAGTTTTCGGTTTGAACGTATTGTTCAACTTGTAGATGTTAAGTGTCAGCTGTTAGAATTCGGCTGTTTTCTTTTTAAATGTCCTATTCTGCAGAATCAAATTCTTCTTTTTGTTCTGGACCGACTATTTTAATGAATTTTTCGCAGAGCTGGCGATATTTTTTGCGGTCTTTCTCTTCTTTTGCTAAGTCCAGTTGGAAATATATTAAGTCATGCATTGCATAATCCTTTTCCTTGACATTTTTTGACTCTTTTTCAACTAATCTAGCAAAGTCTAATTTATCTTCAGAGGATAATTCGCTCAGAATTGTTTTATCTGCTGATCCAAAATAAGAGTCTTCTGTTATTTTCAGATAGTCTAGATATTCTTTGAATAGTTCATTAATATTACACGTCTTGATTAGACACGTGAAATAGAATCCTACAATCTTTTCAGAGTTGAATTTTGACATGATGTCTTCATAATTAAAATATTCGTAATCTCTTTGCAATAGAAAGAATAAGAGCTTCTTATAGCATATTCTTGCGACTTGAAAATTCTTCTTTTTGAATTCCTCTTCAATCATTCGAAAGTATGCTTTGATAACTTTAAGTCCTTCTTGTTCATATTTATAATCATATTGGCATGCTCCTTTTTTAGCATCTCGTATGAATTTGTCAATGTCCTTTTCAAGTGTTTTCTCACTCAAAGAATAATTCTTTATGATTTTCATTTTTTCTTCTTGTCTTCCAGTTTTTTCTTTTCAGTTAGACCTAAGAAATTGTCTTTTGAGAGAACTGATTTGCCTGTTTCTTGCTCTAATTCTGTTTTTGCAATATTGGCTATTTGTCCGCCTCTTTTAGCTGCATTTTTGTTTTCTTCAAAACCTTTCGCATCTCTTGATTTTGCAATATCTGTCGTGGCTTTTTCTCCAACCATGGTAAATATGAGTTCCCAATCAACCATGTGGTCTCTAAGATTCTGATTCTTCTTTTTAAGTCCCTTAAAATCTTTGTATTCTTGAACAGTCATTCCAAATGTTGCTTTAGTAATCTCATTTGTCAATATTGCGAAATTAGTATCTTCAGTAACATCCCTGTCTTTCCATTCATCAGTCAATTCTTGTCGTATAGCAATACCTCTGAGCCGTTTATCTATCCAATCTCTTGGATAACCTTTAAGTTCATAATATTCCTTTACTCTATTTTGAGCTAGTTCAGGATTCTCAATCTCTTCAATACGGTCTTGCGCTAATTGGGCAAGCCATTGCTTGAACGGTTCTGCCTTCTTTGAAGGAATGGATTGTATGAGCCTAAAAGCGTTTTTTGTGTTTATACAATCTGTAAACCTTAATTTACCATCTTCAGCAGGCAATTTCAACTGTACCCAAATGGGGGACAGTTCAAGAGCGATAAACTCCCTATCCTTAACCTTGCCCCAATACTGCCGAGGAGTTGGGCTATCAGTTAGAACTTCAATGATATCTATCACTGAGTAAAACCACTCATTACTATACCAAAGTCTACGAATATTCTTATCTTGAAATACCACTAATGCTTTATCTTTGGGCATATTTAATCCTCTGGGAAAAATTCTTTATTAAAACATGTATCGCACATTCCGTTGTGCCAGTCTTTGTTATGCGCTGAAATCTTAGCTTTGCATGCTGAGCAACTAAAGCTCATCTCATCATCATGTTTCATATGAAAAGTACGCATTTTTATCTTTATATCCCCTGGACCGAGAGTCTCGGCGAAAGATCCATCTGACCAAATACTCGGTTCTTCTATGTCCTTTCCGTCAAGTGTTTTTTGTAGCATTTTAGTCAATTAATGTTTCTTTCTTGATTAATTTTGTGGTAATTTTATCCACTTTTCAATATCTCGATAATCTCTTAAATAATCCTTTGATTGCTCCAATGCAAGGTATTCTCTTGAAGAATTATAGATTATGCCGTTCAGTTCATGCTGCCCAAGATCGAATACGGCAGCAGTATCGAGCTTGGTGACCCTTAAAACGCCTTTGACTTGGCCCTCTTCGGAGCTGTTATCAGGCTTCTTTTCAGGGATCATTATCAGATAGAATTTCTTTTTGAGTCCGCGGGTTTTCGTATATAAGTTGACTATGGCACCAAGCCCTGTGCTGTTTACATATTTGACATCAGCCATATCAACAACAAGACCATCGACCGAATTATTTGCAAAAGTATTCTTTATTATTTCCGGTATTCTCGGATTGAGTTCGGTTGAGAACTCTTCGCCGATATTCCCCTTAAAGATGCAGTAGGCAAGATTATCTATGACCCTCTCCTCTAGCACTGTTTTTTGAGAATCGTTTGGAATCGAGGTCACCTTATCTTTCATTCAAATGAACTCTTCTTCGTTCTCTTCGTCCTTGGTACCATTATCCTCTACGGCCCTGCAGGCAGGGCATAGCTTGGTGCCATCGACTTCTTCCAGCTCCTGGGAATAGTTGCCGCAGCCATCGCAGACTCCCTCGTCTTCGTCGGCTAGTGGCTTCCTTGCCTCTTCCCTGAGCTCGATCCTCTCGACGATGAGGTCAAATAGCTGAGGCTGGATCTTGAGGATGTCCTTCATGGTCAGGAATCCTGCGAGCTTTCCTCGCTCAACAACTGGCAGATGCCTTATATTATAATCACGCATCTTCTTGAGCGCTTCATATATATCTTCTGCAGGAGCGATCGTTATGAGCTCGTTGATCATTATATCCCTGACAAAGGTCTTTGTAGGGTCCTTGTTCTCTGCCATGGCTTTCCTGACAAGGTCCTGCTCTGTGACAAGGCCTATGAGGTTTCCTTTCTCAAGCACCAGCAGGCTCCCGACATGCTTGTCCTTCATCAGCCTTGCGCACTCTGCGAGAGTCATATCTTTAGATATGGTTATCGGCTGGATCGTCATGCAATTCCCGACTTCATAGCCTGTTTTCATATTATTCCTCTTCTTTGGTCGTCCTCTTGTTTAAAAACTCTTCCCTGCAAAAAAGGAATGCACCCTGGTTTAAAAAGTTAATCCGGCGAGGCAGGGATATTGTGGTAACTACTGCCTAGTCGTTAAGATGGAAAGATTTAAAAGGATGATGCGCTCTCCTAGATTCGATGTCAAGAAATAGTTTTTCTGATAGAAAAGCAATACTTATGGGTAGTTATGATAATTCTGGTGTTGACTTAGAGAGGATGGTATTCGATTATCTTTATAGG
Organism: archaeon; assembly: GCA_043801165.1. Lineage (GTDB taxonomy): Archaea > Nanobdellota > Nanobdellia > Woesearchaeales > SM23-78 > SM23-78. Next base: position 8,287 of record JAZDMG010000028.1, on the reverse strand, counting down.
GAGCAAATGGCAGGCAAGCAATATGTGACCCCTCTTTTCGCGAGAAACGGAACAGACGCAAGGGACTTCATGAAACCAAACTTTCCTCTTCAAGGGGTTCCTATTTTCTTTTACAGTGCACTCCAACTTTTCAAGGCTGGTTTTGAAACAGCTGCCGTAGGCAATGACGATACCGGGCGTCTGCACGATAAGTTCTGCAAATTCTTCAAAATAACCAATCAGAAATTTGTCCATGAGGGAAGGCCTGATGAATGGAGCTTCGCTAACACAGTAAGGAAAGGGATGTCTGTGCTTGATCTTTCTGATGAAGAGAACACGCTCCTGGTGACAGCAGACTCTCCTTTTGTCGATATAGACCGAGCGGCCAATGATCCTGATGCAAAGAAATATGATGCAGTGCTCGCCCTGAATACAAAGGAGATAAGCGGGGGTATTTTCCCAAGGGGATTTTATGTTGCGCTTTCGTACAAAGGAGAAGTTTATTTTATAAAAGAGCCAAATATATTTGATCTCAATCTTAAAAAGCTCGAGAAGAACAGGTTCGAACTAGATCTTTTTAATATAATCTTCAAAGGAAGGAAGCGGCACACAAAGAATGATTCCCAGGCGGAGATGCTGCGCACTCTTGTTTCAGATCTTAATGGCGAAGGTGAGTATGTTTTCTCAAAATACAGGGCATTGAAAGCAGCGCTTTTGTTTGGTCCGGTAAACATATACAAGCTAAAACAATGGAGTGAACGAAGGAAAGCAGGCATTGTTGAGAAAGAAGAGGACATGCCTGTTTTCAAGATGAAAACAGCCCAGCGAGTCGCAGAATCGCTCCTTGATGTTCCTGGCTTTAAAATTAAAATAAAGCCTTGTCCTGACCCTGCTGCTTTAATTGACATAGATACATACCTTTGTCTGTATATAGCAGAAAACCTGCTCTCAATCGCGCCGCAAATCTATCCCTATTATGACGAGCTCCAGGAGTTTAAGAAATCAGTTGGAGGGAAATGGGGCTGTGAGATAACCGATAATTGGATATCAATTGCGAATGAGAGAGCGAAGAGGTACAAACTTGATGCTCATTATGATCAATTGGGTGTTCTTCACCAGAACATTTTTCCCCAATGGAAAGTAAAGCGAGAGGCAGAGCTCATCCTGGAATATCAAAGCAAAGCCAGAATGGAAAATAGAAAGAAATAAGTTCTAACATATAATTTGATGATATAATAAAAAAATAATTTCTAATAATTTATCAGTATCTCGACATCTTTCCCGAAGATGCTCTTCAGGTCCTCGAAGATCGGCTCCTTGATGAACACCTTCTCCGGCATCTCTACCCCGGTGATCGCCTTCTCGAACTCTTCGAGGGAGCTTGACTGGATGTTTGTCAAAGATCCCCTGTCTGTTATGTCTGCCTTTGAGATGTCCTTTGTCTCGTCGTCAAGGTCATGTATTATGAAGGCCTTCTTGCCAAGCAGCACAACCTCTCCGTACTTGTTCCCGTGCTTGACTCGCACTTTCGTCCTCTCAAGCTCTATGCCTCTCTTGCGCTGGATGTACTCCACCAGGAACCTTATGACTTCCCTTGAATCGCGCTGGACATTGTTGACCTCTGCCTTGGTGAGCTTTCCCTCGTCATAGTCTTTCTTCGCATGCTCTATCTCCTTGAGCATCCTCAGGTATTTCTCAGGCAGCAGGCCCTTGTGGACTATCTCTGTCTCAAGGAGCTTCAGCACCTCAGTGTCCTTTGCCTTCTGGATGCCTTCCATCCTGAGTATGTCCCTGACGATCGTTATCAGGTTCTCATAGTTGTGGAGCACGCTCTCCTCTTCCTTCTTCTTCTCGATGTCCTTGAACAGCTCGTTGAGGCGCTTGATGTATTTCTCAGCGTCCTTTATCAGCCTGTCAAGCTCTGCTCCTGAAAGCTCTTTCTTTGTCCCATGCTCAAGCTCCTTCCTGACATCGATGTTCCTCCTGAGTATGTCGATGTATTCCTTCTCCAGCAATTTCTCTTTCTTGACGAAGATGTCTGACATGACCTCAGGGGTCTCCTTCGGAGTAGGAGGAGGGATGCCGTACAGCATCAGGGCTGCCTGGCTAGGAGTCAATATGGCATAGAACGTGTCCTCCATGCCTATCTCCTTGAGCTTGAACCTTATCCTCTCAAGCATCTGGTCTCCTGTGCTCATGAACATGTCGATGGCTTCAGGGCTTGGCTTTATGCGCCCCATCTGCAGCAGGAGCTTCCAGGGCATGAATATCCCCCTGTCATAGAACGGTATGCCGTCCCTGAGGAATGTGAAGAACACAGGATTCGCCTCCTTGATACCCTCCCAGAAGTCTGTGAGGATCCACACCTGGATGTTGATCTTGTTCTCGATGCCTGTCATCTTCCCTGCATCGATGCCCATGCCTATGATTATGGCCCTGAGCTTGTCCTTGAGCTCTGCGCGGGTCATCTTCTTGACATCGGTGTCATCGATGATTATGCAGACGTCGATGTCGCTGGTCGGCGTCGCCTTTCCCTGCACAAGGCTTCCTGCAAGGATGTATGAGACGATGTATTTCTCGAATTTCTTCAGGACCATCGTCTTATGGATCTCTGCGATCTTGATGGCTGCCAGCATCCCTGAGTCATAGACAGGGGCGCTCATGGCTATCATCTGGAGGATATCATATTTTGCGTCGTAGCATGACTGCCACACCTCTGTCAGGAGCACTGTCTCAGGCAGGAGGTTTTTGTCAATCTCTTTTGCGGTCTGTTCGATGATGGTGCTAAGGCGCTCCTTGAGCTCATCCTTAGTCATCTTCTGCGAGTCAGAGTCATCCACCAGCACAAGGACATTAACCTTCTCCTTGGTCTCATCTTCCTTGTCAGGCGGCAGGAGAGCCACTCCCATGATATAGCCCTCGAACTTCGCGAGGAGCTTATTCTTTAATGTGTCAAGCTTGTCCTTGATCTGCTCAAGCTTCTTCTTGGCTTCGTCAGGGATCTGGTCTCCCAGCTTGTCAAGCTCGCTTGTCAGAGAATCATGCTTTTGTTCAGCTGGCGCAGCAGCTCCTGCTGCCTCGATCTTCTTAGCGCTCATCTTTCTTGTCAAGAAAAATCACCTCACACCTCTCCTTGGAAACGATAAATAATATGATTAGCTTATTGCCATGACTATATCTATTATGTTTATAAATCTTGCGCTGGGCAAGACGGAAAAAAAGAAAAAATTGTCGCCTTATCTCATTACTTATATGTGGCTTGCTTATCAGGATGATAGGTCTTGTTGATATGCATCGCTGCATCCTGGAATCCACGCCTGGCATCATCAATGCTTGTGAACTTAGTCTTCCTTACGCCTTCAAGCGATTCAGGATTATGGTCCTTGGCCATGCTTATGTACTTCTCAACTCCCATCATGTCATCAAGTGTCGTTATCTGCTTCCCGAGATAATGCGAAATCCTGTGCTGTTGGTGCGCTGATGGCAGCACCGATATGAAATCCTCATAAAGCTTGTCTGCGCGCATAAGACCTTTACCCCTGAAGGCGTTGAACAGCTCTTCTTTTGTGAACCCCTGAAGCGCCTTATCCACGAGATGTTCGAGTACGCTGTCTCCATCAGTGGTCTTCTGTTTCTCAAGCTTCTCTATGTCCTCATCGCTGAATTTGTGATACTTCTTCAGAACGTAATCCTTTGCGGTCTTATACACGTTGTCGGTGAACTCCTTCAGCTTCTTATCATCCATCTTGGATAGGTCTACCGACCCCTCTTTCTCATTCTCCTGGAAGAACTTATTGACGACCTTGCCGACATGAGCGGTCAGTCCTCGGATGTGCTTGTCGTCAATCATCTTAGTGTATTTGACGAACATATCATGGTACTTCTTGTGCTTATCGTAATTAGATTTATCTTCTTGTCCTGGTTGGTCCATGAATATCACCTTTTGTCTTGTTATTATGAATTCGGATTCATCACTCCATAATCCTGACAGGATTTAAATCTTTCGCTTTGCGCGGCTTTATGCGCCTTTATCTGTCGTCCTCTGTTTATTTCGTTAACTTTAAATAACTAGGTGCATATGAAGTGTGAAGAGGTGAGTTTTTTATTGGTTGACGCACTCCTTAAGTATGTCGATGAGCAGCTCAAGAAAGGCTATGGCCAGAGCGTTATCAAGGAGAGCCTCATAAGGCAGGGCTACAGCCCTGCGCTCGTGGACGGAGTGATGGAGTCTGTCATATCGCGGCAGAGGTCAACCACCACCCTGATCCAGAACCAGCCTCCTGTGCAAGGGGTCAGCCATGAAAAGAGCAGCTTCCCTAAGATTTTGCTTGTTCTTGTGGTAATTGGCGCAGTCATAGCTGTGGCTTTTCTTGTCCCTGGGCTGATTAGGCCTAGGCAGGCTTTGCTGGATGTGAAACTTTCTTCTGAATCTGTGGCCTTTAGCCCTGGCGATGAGGTGAAATTCACGCTTGAAGTGACCAATATGGGCTCAAAGGACCGTTTTGATGTTACTTTCCAATATAAGGTGATAGATTCTGACAACAACGTGATCTCTAGCAAAGAGGAGACCATTGCCATAAGCACGTCCACAAGCTATTACAAGTCAGTGAAGCTTGCTTCTGGCATGAAGCAGGGAGATTACACTCTCAAGGTATTCGCCAATTATGATGAGAAGATAGCCACCGCTGCTTTCTCGTTCACAGTCGGAGAAAGGAAGCCATTGCCTGTCACAAAAGCCAGCTGCTCTGACGGCATAAGGAATCAGGATGAGACCAATGCTGATTGTGGTGGTGTTTGCGGCGGCTACTGGTACGATGGCAAATGCAATACAAAGCCAGAAGCTGGTGGGCCGATACAGCCTGAATCTCCAAAGGCGACCTGCAGGGACAGCCTCAAGAACCAGGACGAGGAAGGTGTTGATTGTGGTGGTGTTTGTGGCGGCTATTGGTACGATAGCGGATGCCATGACGTGCCAAAGGCCGATATAAAGCCGATTGAACCAGAGCCAACAGGGACTGAGAAAAAGACTGTCGCTGCCACTCTGATAGATGTAAGGGCCAGGGCGCTCTCTGACCCAGCCGGCGCAGGCCAGCTATGCCTTGGGCTTGACAAGACCGAGGATAAGGACAGGTGCTTCAAGAGCATCGCAGAGACAGCTCTCAAGAAAGAATACTGCGAATACGTCAAGGGCATTGATGAGCGCGACAGGTGCTACTACATATTCTTCATACAGGGCGACTACACTGTCTGCGAGAAGATGCCGTTGGTCGACAGCAGGAAGGCATGCGAGACTTTACGCGATATAACAGAATACGCTGCGAAGATGCAGCCTTTGATGAACCAGACCAATGCCACTGGCAACCAGACCAATGCCTCTGCGCCTTATGCCCCTGTGTTAGAACTAAATCAGACTAATTCTACACCAACCAACGAATCTGAATGAGAACGCAGAAATGTTATTATCTGCCTGGTGACGTCATAAACTAAAAAATTATCCGCGTATTCCTTTTCGTGATATTAACATATGAAAGTATATTCTTTAATTTGGCACTATAATTAATTATTATTTCGTTTCCCAGTAGAGTATGTGCACTTTCACCGGCGTCACGCCGTTGATCTTTGCTGGGAACACATAGTCGTAGAGCGTCTCAACGTTGCCTGTTATCTTTGGAGTCATTGTTTTGTATGTGTTGGTCGTCTCTTCGCAGCAGGTGTAAGTTGTCGTGTTTGCCCCATCGGATACTATTGCTATGTAGTCTTTCTGCCTGTATTCGCATGCTTTTAATAGGACGCAGGTGTCTCCTCCTTGGCTGAATCCTTGGCATGCCGGACTGCATATGTTGTTGCTGTCTGTGCAGTCTGTGTGGCAGTTCTTTCCTTTTCTGAGGTTGAAGTTCATCGTTGTGTTCTGGCCTGACCCTATGGTGACTGTCTTTATCTCGTCGATGTAGTCCTTCTTGCTGGCGACGAAGGTATATGTCCCAACCAATGCGCTTACGTTGTATCTTCCCTGGTAGTCTGAGACGTTGCTTGAGCTCTGGAACTGGGAGTTTAGGCCTGCTGGTATTCCTTTTACTGTTGCTCCTTCTACTATCGCTGATGGGTTTTCTGCTTCGAATATTGTTCCGTTGAGCCTTCCTCTGCAGTCTATCTCTGCCGGGAAGTCTGCTGCTCCGTCGCTGTCGTCGTCTGTCACGTTGATGCACTTTCCGTATGTGTTCTCTTTGCACTCGTCAATCTGTCCGTCGCAGTTGTTGTCGATGCCGTCCTTGCAGTTGAACTCCAGGCTTCCTGGAGGTATTGCCACCCATGTGCAAGAAGTTGTCAGGTTGAATCCGTTGTTCGGCCCTACAAGGGTCTCCTGGTAGTATGTTGCTGCTGCGTTGTCGCAAACACTTGCTCCGTTGCACTCGCTGTAACGGTAATAGCCTGTGCATGCTCCTTTTGTGCAGAAGTAGTTTGTGTTGCCGTCACATGCTAGTGTTGAGCTTGTTGCGTCTTGGTTGGTGCAGGTCGCTGTGAGAACCTTGTTGGCTGCTGCGTTGACATTGTACTGCTGGTAGAAATTATTTGCCAGGTTGTTGCACACTCCTGCTCCGTTGCATTCGCTGTACCTATAGTACCCTGAGCAGCTTCCTGCTGTGCAGCTGTAGTCTGTGTTCCCGTCGCAAGCCAGCACCTGTGTTGAGGCGTCGACAACTACTCCTGCGCCGCCGCATACCTTGTTGGCTGGTGTGTTGGTGATGACCTCTGCGCATGCCCCTGCGCCGTCGCAGTTGGCTAGCGTGGTGCCGTTCCTGCATCTGCCTGAGCAGAATATGGTGCCTGGGTCGCACTGATTATAAGGATCTGTGTTGACTGCTATGTTCACGCAGGCATTGGCTACTCCGTTGCATTGTGTGCAGTCAGGGCATGATTGCTCTCCTGAGAGCTTTGCATCAGCAGGGCATGCCCCGCTAGTTCCGCTGCAGACTTCGGCAACGTCGCAGACACCAGCTGAAGCCCAGCAGGTAGTGCCTGCAGGTATGTAGCATCCTGTCGTGGTGCAGCAGGATCCTCCGTTGCACAATTCGCATCCTCCGCAGTCAGTATCATGGGTATCGGTGAAGCCGTCCCCGTCGTTGTCTTTTCCGTCGCTGCAGAGGTTCTGGCAGTTGCTATGCCCGTCTAAGCAGAAGCTGTTCTCAGTCCCTGCGCAGGTGGTGCCTGTGTTAGACCATGTTCCTGTCTGCAAAGCACAAGTCTTTGAAAGTGTGCAGTCTCCGATTTGCGGTGCGCTCTGTATCCTCTGTGCTGGCTGGCATCTGTAGACTGTCCCTGCGCTAGGGCAGTCAGAGTCAAGATTGCATTCGACGCATTGCCAGCTTCCTGCGTACCATTCACAGAATGGTGTTGAACCTGCCGGTGGCTGTAAGTTGCAGAATTGGTCAGGATTGGTTGCGTCGTTGCATGTCTCGAATGTTTGACATGTTTTTGAGAACTGTCCTGTGTATGTGCACTTAGGATAGGTGCTGCAGCATTCATCTGCTGTTTCGCAGGGATGGTCTTTCTTGCCTTTGCAAATCTTTGGGGCTATATGGTCCAAAGCATCTAAACCATCAGCATAAGTATTGGTATCACAGCAGCCGCCTACGCAATTGCAATCATTCTCACAGCCCACTCCGTAAGGCACTGGAAGAGTGCAAACTCCGTACATGCAAGTCCAGCTAGAGCTCCAATCACTGCATGCGACCCTGTACCAATCACTTGTATCATCTGATCCTCCTCCTCCTCCATGGACATACGCCTCTTCAAGGACCGCACAGGAGTCTGTGCCCTGGCTGCACCTATCACAGATATACGCTCCATTTGTTCCAATTTCATCATTCCATGCGCATCCATACTTAGTTGGATCAGGGTTATTACAATATTCTCCTGTATTGAAAACGCCGCAGCCACCTTTGAATACTCTCTGCGAGCCTTCGGTTTTCAAGGATTCGCAATCAAGAGCACTGGCATCGACAGAGCCGCAATAGCCATCGAATCGAAAGGCCACAACGACCACTGATGTTATCAATACAGCCACTATAATCGTGAGAACAATAACTGGCACCCTAGACATGATAAACCACCTCTTACTATGATTAACGGCTCTTTAGGAGTTTAGCTATAAAAAGCTTTCTAAAAATTAGTTAGCGACATAAGTAACGCATAAATTCTTGCATAAAAATATGTTCTGTCCAGAAGTTTTCCAGTGCTTCCTGCATGCCATCTATTGTTGGAAAATACTGTGACTTGGTCACAGAGTTTTTTGTGACTTTCCAACAAG
>JAZDMG010000026.1:0-2489 GCA_043801165.1 archaeon | reverse complement strand
ACTTGTTGGAAAGTCACAAAAAACTCTGTGACCAAGTCACAGTATTTTCCAACAATAGATGGCATGCAGGAAGCACTGGAAAGTTTCTGGGAAGAACATAATTTTATGCAAGAATTTATAGGATATTTATGTCGCTAACTATTCTTCAGAAAGCTTTATAAATCCCTTCCTGGTTCTGGAAGCCATGGCAAGAAAGAAAGAAGAAGCGGCTGAATTCGTTGAGACAGGCAAAGGAGACAAGTGCCTCTCATGCAACACCAGCGTCGTGAACGAGGTCGGAGCAATCAAGATCAACTGTCCCAACTGCGGAAAATACCAAATCATACGCTGCAGCAAGTGCAGGAAGACAGTCACCAGGTACAAGTGCCCTCTCTGCGGCTTTGAAGGGCCGAACTAGACCATCTAGATTTTCTTCGTGATAATTCTAGGATTCATTTTGTTTGGAGATAGATGCATTAAGAGGTAATATAATATAAAAGAATCAGAAAAATAAAATAATTTCTAGAGCTCAGCTCACTGGCTTTTCCACTCCTGCTTTATCTTCTGGCCGCCGGCATCCATCTCAAAATAGCCTGATTTGCCGTCCTGCGAGAAGTAGTAGTCTATCTTGTTGGTCTGCCCTTCGCTGACCACAGTATACTCCACATGGCACAGTCCGCTGTATTCTCCTGATGCGACCAGGCCTTTGATGTCCCATTTGACATTTGCCTGTTCAGCAGGATTCGAAGAGGTGAACTTCCACTCTGCGCCTTCTTGGCACCAGCTCTTGCCATCACCTACTCCAGTGGCTTCTATCTTGCCTTCATCTGTCGTCACCTGTATGCTTCCTTTGCCGAGGTCTACATTCGCATCGCTGCCGGTCTCTTTCTCTATCTGAGCCTCCAGCTTCTGCTCGGCTGATTTCTCAGCTACCTTTGCGCATCCTGCTATCATAACTATGGCCAGTATGGCAATCATCAAAACTAAAGCTTTCTTCATCGTATCACCCTGACCCAGCTAATCAGCGGCTTTTTTTAAATCTTTTGGGAAAACCGTCGTGTCTTAGTAAAGGTTTTCCTTGTTCATGGGATAGGGTGTGACTTTCCTTATGTCCTGCTCGTTCAGCACGAACTGCATCACTCGGTTCAGCCCGATGCCGCAGCCTGCGTGGGGTATGGGATTCTCCCTTACGACGCTCAGGTAGCTCTCAAAGTCATTTATGTCCTTGCCTCTGGTCCTGAGGATGCGCATCATCTCAGAGCTGTCAAGCCTTCTCACAAGGCTCTTGTAGTTGTGCTCCCTGACAGCAGAGCCGACGCTCTCTCCTCCGGGTGGCAGCAGGAGGTCTGCGCTGTCGACTACAAGAGGATTATCCTTGTTCTCCTGCATGTTGAAGAACTTTATCGCAGTCGGGTAGCGTGTGACGAACACAGGCACATCTCCGAGATTTTTCATGAGCTCTGTCTCGTGCTGGCTCTTGAGGTCAGAGCCCCACTTCAATCCGAGCATCTTGGTAGCTTTATCGTAGCTTATCCTCTTGAAGGGATGCTGAAGCCTCTCAAGGCGCCCGATGTCTGCTCCGAGCCGATGGAGGCTGCTCTTCTCTGTCTTCAGCGCATAGTCGACCATGCCCGCTATTGTTTCCTCGACGTAGCTCAGCAGCGCCTCGAACCCATCCTCGATGCCAGGATGATACCTGAACTCGAACTCGACGAGCGGGAACTCTGTCAGGTGCCTATTGTCGACCGTCTCTTCTTTCCTGAAGCTGTGTATTATCGTGCATACCTTGTGCAGCCCCTGTACCATCTCCTCAAGGGCTGTCTGGCCTGTCTGCGTCAGGAAAGCTTCCCTCCCATGGTAGCTGAGGTCATAGAGGGTGTTCACGTTCTCGCAGGCGCCGGTCACGCTGACCACATGCGGTACGCTCGGCACCCAGACGAAACCTTTGTTCTGGAAATACTGCTCTGCTCCCCTGACCAGCGCACATTCCACCCTCGCCACAAGGGCTTTCCGCTCTGTCTTGCTCAGGCTCGCTCCGCTCAATTGCTCTCGCTCCCATTTTCTATCTTTTCCATTATCTCTCATCTTTCCTTCTCCCTCGCAGGATATGGCTCTCGCTAGCTAGGCGAAAAAAGGTTCCCCCTAGAAGCTGTGGCGCTCTCCCGCGCCTACTCAGAGCTTAATCTCAGCGAGCATGAGTCCATCAAGGTCATGGAGAACTAATCCTTTTTGCCAGAAGAAAATAAGATTGTGGACAGAGAATCTTTTGTCCGCGAAATAGTAAATCATACTAAAAAAAGAGTTATTCGGTAGCTTGCTTAAATCATTTGTTGTTCTCCACAATACACATCGATGCGGTGCTTCAATCGTGTCCTGGGTCACTCGATTTGTCACCCCCCTACCATTTTTGTGCTTTTTTCTTGGTTGATTCTTTTAATCTGCTCTGTAAATCAAAGTAGACTTCTGCTGGTGTCTTCATGTTTAGGCTCTGGTGTGGTCTTATATGGTTG
>JAZDMG010000024.1:0-41479 GCA_043801165.1 archaeon | reverse complement strand
GTTCGGCCAGAATGGAACTGTCAATGTTACAACTGCTTCAAAGAATAATACAATAGACGTCTATTGCTTTGACATGAAAGATTCCAGCGACGCATATTTCGGAAAAATAGCAGGAATGAGCAGGCTGATAGTCAATGGAAGAAATTCTAAATGGTATGAGCGCCATTTCAACAACCAACCAGCCGATCATCTTGACACTTGGTACAATGCTTTCCAGCAGGTGAATGCTGCCATGCAGTATCCTTTCCCAGTAGGAAGCTGCACTGCCACCGGCGGAGTACCAGGAACTGACTTCAGCTGGGGATGGGGAGACGTAAATGGCGCCTGGGGAGACAAGGATTACACCCAAAAATACATAATAACAGACCTCAATGCAATAATAGCTTTCAATAAGGGCCTTGTTTTTGCCCAAGAAGTAAACATCGAAGAACTACTGGAAGGGATACCAAGGCTAACTAATATAGGCGCTAGCAATTCTAAGGATGTTATTTGTAACAATGGCGATCTTAACGGCACAGGAAAGAACCTCCTGAGATATGCCATGATAATAACACGATAAGCTATAAATTATTTTCTTTTTTTTGATATTATAATTAAAGAGTCATCATTACTCTTTTTCTCGTGTTCTTTTAGAAACAAGCAGCGAAGCTGCTGTTTCAGCTCACTAGCTGAAAACAAGCAGCGAAGCTGCTGTTCCAGCCTACTGACTGAAGACAAGCAAATCATTGATTTGCTGGCTCAAAAGCTTTGCTTTCGGAAACATTTTTAAACCTGCAATCCCAGGATAAATCATTATCAGTGCATTAAAGTAATTTTAAGCATGAACGAGTTTTCAGAGGTGGGTTGAGGATGGTTTTAGCTTCAAAAAGAATAATCAGCGTGTTAGTTTTCTTATCATTGGCGATTATGCTATCAGAATTAGCATCTGCTTACCTGACAAACTATTGCAGCAACACAAATATCGACAAAATGGACGAGGATTCATATAAGTACCTGGACGGCAATACAGGCACCTATCAATACCGAGCAAACGGCAATACATGCTCTGTCAACAATGCAGCAATCTATAACGGCGTCGCATATAACGATGAGGCAGACTCTGACTGCGCAGGCGGCGTCAAGTGGAGATGGGACAGATGCTCCCAAGGAAGCGACAGCTGCTATGTCCTTGAGGAAGCCTACGTCCATGGATGCCATAACCTAATAACCGATTGCTGTGACAGCAACGAATATTACAGGACCGACTGCAGGGATTTCAACTCAGGCTATATCTGCAACAATGGAGCATGCAAGCTTCCAGCCATAGAAGGCGCGAGCTGCAGCGAAAACTGCAATTGCGTCGGCGGATGCTGCGATAACAACAAATGCAAACTCGGCAAAGACAAAGGCTGCGTCAAAGCAGCAGGAGCAACAACAGATGAATGCGGCTGCGGATATAACTGCGTGTGGACGCATGAAACTTATCAAACATGTATATCAGGATCAAGTTCTTGTAAGGATCAACCCAATCCAGACGCTTATTGCGCGGGCATTAATTCTGCTAAGCCATACTGCAAATGGGCCACTGTAGGAGGAAATAGTAGATGGGATTGTGTCGGTTGTTTAGCTGAAAGCGACTGCGGGACTGACGGCTACGAGTACAGGTGCTCTGGGAATACCATCCAGAGAAGATGGATTGATTATTCCTGCGCCAGCTTCGTCTGCCAGACATCAAACGGAGCATGGGCCAACGTCGATACATGCACAGGAGGAGAGAACGACAGATGCATCAATGGACAAAGCACCTGCCAGAACAAGTGCAGCGACGGGTTAGATAATGATGGAGACACATTCATAGACGCCCAGGATACTGACTGCGGAGGATGCGGCAAATGCAACGGAGGATCCTGCTGCACAGCGACAGGATGCTATATATCTGCAGGCACTACCTGCAGGGCTTCAGCTGGCGCCTGCGACGTGGCAGACACCTGCAGCGGCTCCAGCGCAATATGCACTGATGTGAAGCTCTCAGGAAAGCAATCATGCCCTGTCTGCACAGAATGCAACGGAGTGAACAACGCCTGCGTAAACATAGCAATTAACAACGATCCCTACAATGAATGCACAGCAGGAACAACCAGTTGCCCGACCGCCTGTAGGATAACTACTTCAGGACCAGACTGCAGCGGAACAGGAAGCTGCCAGAGCTCAACAGTAAACGTAGCATCAGGAAGAGTATGCTATAGCGGGGCAGTGGCTGACGCAACAACAGAATCAAGAGCATGCGACAGAGACACAAACAACTTCTGCACAAGAGGAGCATGCACAGGATACTATAGGTACAGCGAATGCAACGGAGCAGGAGCATGCGACGACGCAGCAACAAACAATTACGACCAAACAAACGTCGTAGCAGCAGCCAATAAGGTTCTCACAGCGACCTGCACCAACCAAGACGCAACAAGCGCAACACTGGCATGCGACGGCAACACAAACTACTTCTGCACAAAAGGAGCATGCACAGGATACTATAGGTACAGCGAATGCAACGGAGCAAGTATTTGCGATAACGCAGCAGCAACATACTACCAAGAAACGATTGTAGGGCCGAACCCTTATCACAACCTGACAACCACCTGCACATGGGTAGCAATACCTCCAGGAAGCCTGGAGTTCAACTGCAAGGATGGCATCGACAACAACTGCGATGGAGACATAGATGAATGCAGGGAGAAAGACTATCCTAAATGCATCAACACAACAGATGACGACAGCGACGGAGCAGCTGACTTCCCAGCAGAGATAGACTGCAGAGGAAGGCTTAACGGCACAATATTCGAGGCAGAGAACCCATCAGCAATAGTCGAAGGAGCAATAGTAAAAGGAGTGCCGGCAGGATTGGCCTCAAAGTTCCAGAGCTCAAGCAACGTCTCAGACTTCCAGGGAAGATACAACCTAAGCGCACTAGTAGGAACATATACCTTCGTCGCCAGCAAGAAGGACTACATCGACGAGATAAAGACGATCACCATAGGATCAGGCCAGAACACGACGATGAACTTCAACCTAAGGAAAGGGAAGAACTGCCACACAGACTGCACCGACAGCAACAACATATGCAGCCCGGCATGCCAGGGATTCAGCCAGGGAGGAGACACCTGCGTCCTATTAAAAGCATGCGAATACAGGCAGAAAGACTATATAGCAATAGTATCCGATGGGGCAAACACGACAACTTACACCTGCTGCGAAGAGACAACCAACACATACAAGACGATGACACCAAAGATAACAGGAAACATTGAGACGCTCTACGACTACGTATTCCCAGCAAAGATCAACGGAGTGACACCGGTGAAAGTGCACATACTCTACTGGAATTCCCAGTGAGCGTTAAACGCTTTTTTTAAAAAGATTTATATACCTGGCTTTATCATGCTCTTCTCAGTAAAAGAGTCAAAGAGGTGTTAGATTTTGGCTTTGTTCAGCAAACCATCGGATCTGCCAACGGACCAAGTGAAAGCCATGCGCGCCAGGGGCTTCGACAACAACCAGATTGTCCAGGCGCTGCAGAGGAACAGCTATAGCTCGAGCCAGATATTCGACGCATTGAACCAGGCAGACCTCGTGAGCGGAGCTCCAGGGATGATGGATAATTCTTATCAGCAGCAAGCACCTCAGCAGGACCAGATGCAGCAGCAGCAAGCACCTCAGCCGCAGGATTATCAGCCTGTAGGAGCGGGCGTCAGCACAGAAGAGGTTGAGCAGCTGGTGGAGAGCATCATCGAGGAGAAATGGAGCGATCTCTCAAAGGACATAAACAAGATTGTCGAATGGAAGAATGAGATCGAGGCAAGGCTGATGAAGCTCGACCAGAAATTCGAGAGCCTTAAGGATGACTTCGACAAGCTGCACCAGGCGATAATCGGCAAGATAGGGGATTACGACAAGAACATACTTACAGTGGGGGCTGAGATCCAGGCGATGGAAAAGGTATTCTCAAAGGTGCTGCCTGTCTTCACAGAGAATGTGAACGAGCTCAGCAGGGTGACTCAGGTCCTCACCAAGAGAAAGAATGACTGAACTTTAAATTATTCTCTGCGCTTTAATATATCTTCTATCAATCCATATTCTGAATCTAAGAACTCACTCTTCGCCTAAGGATTGCTTACCTTTGTCAGGAAGATCATCAGAAACGCTCCGATGATAAGCACAAGGATCATGCCCAGAACTTTTGGATGCCTCAATGTATTCAGCATGTTGGTTGAGAAGTTGGATGTTGTCGTGCTTCCTGGCTCGCCAGGTCCTGGCAGTCCTGAATTGACGGAGATATAGGTGCCATTGGCATCAACAACCATCGAATTAGAGGAGCCCTCGCCCTTCTCAAGCAATGATTGCCCAAACACAGTAGATAAGGTGCCTAGAAGTATCACTACCGCTATTATCACAAGCCAAGGGTATACCTGCGAATCACCGACCAGCTTCTTGATGTCAGCATCTCCAAGGCCCCACATCCTTATCATGAACAGAACAAAGAATATGAACAGTATGCCCACCATGAACCATGGCACCATGGTCTTGACCATGTTGGTCGCCACATTTGAGACAAGGAACATCAGGC
This sequence comes from archaeon, assembly GCA_043801165.1. Classification (GTDB taxonomy): domain Archaea; phylum Nanobdellota; class Nanobdellia; order Woesearchaeales; family SM23-78; genus SM23-78. The sequence continues at coordinate 36,879 of JAZDMG010000024.1, read as the reverse complement.
CTATTATCAGGGCGATGAGACCGTTCAGGCCTTTCTTGCCGGGAAAGACCTTGATAGTCTCCAGAAGGCCGAAGGTTATCAAGAACACTATGAGGACTACGAATATCTTTCCGAAATGCGCCAATATCCCTATGTCGAGGAAAGTTGCCATGAACACACCGATCTGTCTTGATGGCCTTATGCCACCTTAGGTAAATCAAATAAAAAAAATAATGAAAAAATTTGAAGTCTTTTAAGACCTATTTATGGTTCGATGACTTCGGCTTCACTGTCCTGCCGAGGATCTCTGTCAGCGAATCCTTCTTCTCATCCTTGTCTTCTTTTGTCACGAAGTATATTATTATCCCGAATATGAGTATCATCACAACCAAGGACTGTATCTCTGAATCCTCAAGGAAGTATAGCCAGTCAGGCATGCTGAAAAGATTGACCGCGGACCCGAAGATGAGGGCTACTGCGATAAAGGCCAATACGACCACCCATCCGGCAGGCGAGGTGCCGCCGATGTCCCATTCATTGCCGAACACACCGACGATGATAAGCATCATCAATATGGCGACGACAATGATCGATACCTGGGGCAATGCTGTGTTTATCGCGACAACAGGATCGAAGCCGAGGATGGGGCTGCCCACCACGTGGGGGATGACCACTGACAATCCCATCACCAAAGCGATTATGACGTTGAACTGCTTCCTGCCGTCTCCAAGGATCTTGGTCTTGTTCAGGACAGCATAGACTATGGTGAACACCAAGATGAAGGGCAGGAGCACATCTGCTATGCCCATATCCTGAAGTTGCACTATAAAGTTTTGAAAAATCATTTTTCAGCCTCCTTTCGCATTATGCACTTGTATTCTTTTAAGCCCTTTTTATATGTTTTGAAAATGAAGCGGGCGCACGGCTGCCATCAGTCTTTCTTCTTCTCCTCTTTGGCAGGAGCGGCGGTCACGTACATTATGAACCCGACGATGACGATTATGAGCACTATGGATGATACTGTGGCGGAGTCGAACCTGAAGAACAGGTTTTCATAGATAAGGGTCAGCCAGCCCATGGCATTTAGGAATATCACGACTATGCCGATGAACATTATCCACATGAAAGCTGTCTTCCACTTGTCCTCGAGCCCGAACTCCTTGTCCCCCTTATGGAAGCTCCCGACAAGTATCAGGAAGCATATTGAGAGCAGCAGGAGCAGTACCGTATGCGCCAATACCTGGCTTATGATGGCCACCAGCTGGGTAGAGGCCACGACAAAGAATGCAGAGACAAAGGCGGTCATGGCATTAAGGTTTTTCCTGGTGACTGTTATATCACCGGCCTTCTCTGTGCCGAAGATCTTGGTCTTCTCCATTATGGCATAGACTATGGTGAACACAAGTATGAAAGGCAGGAGAACATCATATACCCCTAGCTTGTTGAAGAACTCAAGAGTGCCTCTAAAAGTAGAGGTTGGCATGGCCGCTATCTCAAACATCATGTTACCCATTCTACAGAGGAATGGCTATTTAAAGCTTTCGCACAGGATTATTTTTTCTTCTTTGGCTTGAGAACCAGGCCTGTTGCTATTATCAGGATTATTATCAAGGCAATGGAGGCGAGCACCAGGCGGTTGGTGAGCAGAGGCATGACTGAAAGCAACGATGCCTTCTTCTTGACCACGCTCACCTCGAAATGATAGGACTTCAGCTGGTCTGAGTAGCGCAACGTGATCGTGAGATTATGTTTTCCAGGAAGAGCTTCCTGGGCATCGATGAAAGCTAATATCTCCCTGTCTTCGCCTGCGCCTATCCTGAAATCAGCAAGCTCATTCCTGCCCTCATCAAGCAGAACGATTCCCTTGACATCGAATGGGAGGTTCCAGTCGCTGACCACCATGAATGAGAGCTTGTTTATCTCGCCTGCCACCAGCTCACGCGAGGACAGCTCCCTTGCCCTCAGTATTGGTTTGCCCAATGAGAAATTCATCTCAAGCAGCTTTCTAATGCCAGCGTATTCTGCCTCTGCCCCTAGGCGGTAAGCCCCTTTCCTCATCGGAGGAAGCATCGCCCGGGTCTTTGCGAACGAGTTCTTCAGGATAGTCTGCCTGTTGGTGCGGGCCTCTGCAAGAAGCCCTCCATCGAGAGAATATGCTTTGATGAGACCTCCTGCATCAATGGCGTCTTCTGAGCCAAGGTTATCGAACTCTATGAACACAGGGACAGATGTGCCCTCATCCACCTGGAGAACGGCAAGGCTTGGCACGACATACAATGAAGGAAAGGGAACCCTCACACGGATAGGTATCTCAGGAGAGATGCGCACAGAGAACATATCGCCAGAATAAGAACTCTCAGGGCTTATCCTTATGATTGCCTGCCTGAAGCCAGGCTCAAGCTCAGAAGGCATGCTTATCATCACCTTGAAGCTCTTGCGGAGCTCTGAACTGTTGAAAGAGAGGGATGGCTTATCGATGAAGATGTAGCTGGCTAACTCGCCAGAGACGCCTACGCCCAACTCAAGCTCTGCACCTTCTGAATTTATCACATCGAAATCAATCGTCACAGTCTTGTTGGGTGTGAAGTCAACTGTCTTGGCAGCAGGGCTCACAGCGAAGGCTGCTGAGAATGGGATGAGAAGCAGCGCTATAATTAATAGAGACAGAACAGATGCTGCCGATCCATATGTTCTCTTGTTCATGACACGTTCATCCATTATTCTATCACCTAATAACATAAATCATCAGCAATCAGCGCAGCTAGGATTCACATCGATGTAGCTTTGCTTGTAACCTGAAGGCTCATCCAACGGCACCGTGATATTCAGGTGTATCCTTGCCTCATCATTCGAATCATCATATGAAAGGTTGCAGAAGAGGTCCTTCTGCGTCGCATTGTCCATCCCGGTGTATGCTGTCTGGGAACAGCTTTCCACTATGCTTCCGCTCTCATTGTCAGCTGACCTGAACATATAATAATAATCATTCATGCCTACGCTGCTGAACAATGCAGTGGCATTTATGGTGGTGTTGATCAGCACATTGCCGTCATTCCTTCCGACCAATGGGAATGGCGATAACCCATCTGTATTCACATTGCTCCCGATTGACACTGTGCCGAACTCGGTCTTATTGACTATGAGCACAAGGCTCAGGATGCTCTCGATGGTGAAATTGAACTGGTCAGAGGCATTGCACAATTCATAGTCGCACGCAGATACTGTCCAGTTATACACCCTATCGACGCAGAGGGCTGAGCTGAGTGTGTAGTTAGTAGTATTCAATCCAGATAGAGAGCCGAATTCGCAGCTTGCAGGGCATGATGGTCCGCAAGTGATATTGAGGGTATAGTTTACAGGATCATTGTTAGGATCTGAGCTTACGCTCCAGTTGAAGTTCGGTTTCCTCTCAGAGACAGACATGTTGTTGTTATCAGGATAATAAATGGTTGGCTTTGAAGGAGCATAGTTTGGAAGCTGGATGATACCGCAGCAAACCTTCTGATTATAGGTGTTGCAGCTTCCAAGATGAGCATTGGTCGTATTATCGCCCTCGCTGCTAGCGATGCTCATAACGCAGGTCTGGTTGGAATTACACAATCCAGTCGGATATTCGCAGCTGATGGAGCCCCAGCTGCTGTTCATGCAGGCGATTATTGAATAATTTGTCTCATTGCCAAGCTCCACGTGAGAATTGTTTTCCAGGGCTAGCTTGATGACTATCTCTTGGTTGCATCCTGAACCGAGAAGAACAGATGTGTTGGTCGAATTGCAGCATAATGAATAGTTATAGTTGTTGATAGTGTAGTTCTGGGCGTGGGCATTCTCATAGCCTCCTGTATCGTTCTTCACTCCGATGAGCTTCACGTGGTTGGCAGGGCATGAGGTCTCATTAAGGAAGTAGCAGCTCAACGAATTCTCTACCCATGTGTAATTTGAGAATCCTGTGACATTGAACGTGAAGTTTCCTGCGGTCATATCCCAATAGATGATGTGGCAGTCGGTGCAGGGAAGCCCGTCCCTCAATATCACGGGTGTGCTCTTGAAGCCTAGCATGCCGAAGACGCTGATGTTCGCAGGGCCGTTGAGAGCAGGATATCTTGAGGAGTTGACATAGGCGAAAGTGGAATTTAAGTCTACAGCAAGGTCCATGTTCCACGAGCTGTTTATTGATACTGTGTTCCTCCATTTAACTAGGGTGGTATTGGAATTGAGCTGAAGAGTGAGATTTACATTGCTATTTGCTGAGCTGATAGAGGAAAGATCGGTTGTGAACTGGCCGTACATGAACTTAGTGTACATGAGAACATCGTTCTCACACTGGCTATTCGCCCGGCAGGAATAGCTGGGAGCGCACTGCTCGTTGGTAGTGCAGCTGGTGTAGCAGGCAGTGGTGTTCTGCCTAAGATAGCCTGACACCGTGCAATCGATACAATCAGTGCCGTCGGCACAGATGTCATTGGCATCAATGGTGCAGGTCGAGGCGTTGCCGCCGCTGGCAGCAGAGCAGGCGATGTCGCTGTAATAGCAGGTTGAGCCTATGATGTAGCCATTGCCATAATACACTGCCGGAGCGCTGTATACGCCTGCATCGCATCGCTCACAGAGGATTGACCCTGCTGACGTCGGAGTCGCATTGTAGTAATATGAGCTGTCGCTGGTATTATCATCGCCGCAGCATTGGCTGCCGCTGGTCGGGACATTGCTCATCCAGCTCATGGCGGTGCAGTTTCCTCCAGAACCGTAGGTGCAATATAATGATGCACTATCTCGTTCACTGTCACTGTAGGTGCAGGCTCCTGCAGAGCAAAGCGCAGTATAATTCCTGAAGGTCGTCTGGACAGGGCACTGCAGCAGTGTCTTGTTGGTGCAGTTATCCAATGTTGTACCTACCGCAGAACTGCAGCCGATTGAGTTAGATGCGAAGAAATAATCCAGGTAGCTGTAGGCCATGGTGCCGTTGCAGGCATTGCCGCAGATATCTGCGCCGCAGGTCGTCTCAGGATCCAATGTGCCTGTTCCTGTGCAGGTGGTAGTATAGGTAGTGGTGGCTGAGTTCGCGGTGATATAATAGTCACGCCAGATGGAGGTGGCGTCCTCATTGCAGCCTGCTGTGTTGCCGCCGCCATACCAGCCATCAGAAGCATCAGCATCTGCAGTGGCGCAGTTGGTGGTGGTATATGTGCATGAAGCACCTGTCGCATAATAATCCCTTTGGGTGGAGGTCGCATCATTGTCAGTGCTGCCGCAGGTGGCAGTCACAGTGTTTCCTCCTCCATAATAGCCGTCGCTGCCGTCGCATTCGGTAGTGTCAGTTATGTCGTAGCCGCAAGGTCCTCCGCCGTCAGGGATACAATAATAAGACCTGTAATTTGCTTGAGGATCATTCATCGTGGTGCAACCGGGGCCAGAATCACCGCCGTTATACCAGCCATCATAATCGTCATCGCAGTCCTCAGCAGTAGCTCCCCAAGAATAAGTGCATGAGCCGCCGGAACAAGAATACGCCCGCACCTGCCTGATCTCACCAGTATTGCAGTACCAACCATCATAATCATCGCAGTCCTCTGAACTGGTGACTGAATAGGTACATGCGCAGACTGTACAGGTCAGATCACAGTAATAATTTCTATACTCTCTGACATTTCCAGTGTTGCACGTCCACGCATCGGCTGAACAACCCCCATCACTTTCGCATGCGGCGCCACAGGAAGAACTACATTGAATGTCACAATCACAGCCGCCACAATTAACAGCGCTGCCACCCAGGCACTCAACCCAACAATTGCTAGAACAGCCCGAACAATCAGCGCAATAAATCAAAGCTGATGCTAAACTTGAACCGAACACCACGATTAGGAATGATAACAACAAGAAAGAGATTAATCTAAGTCTGATTAAAGAATGACTGCTGGTTTCTCTGCCAATATAATGAATATAAGGAAAATGACGCCGCACCAATCTCTAATACCCTCCCCTAAAGCATCAATCAATACCTTCGAAGAATATATAAAACTTTTTATTGAGGGACGCATTACCTCTGCGCCATGAGAAGGATATTGCTTGCGGGCTTGCTCATCACAGTAATCCTGCTTTCGAGCTGCTCAGGGAAGACGCCTGATTTAGGATTAACTTTAAATAATGACGCGAGTTATAAGGCCAATAGCGGTGAAGAGCCTGCCATTGAAGAGGCAGGAAATGCGGACGCAAATGCCACAATCGGCACCGGCAGCGTCCAGGTGGAGGAAAACACTATGAAGATCATGGGACTTGAGATTGAGTTGCTCAAACACGCGTCTGTCAAGATCAAAGACCGAAAGGTCATCTACATAGATCCATTCGAGCTCATCGAGGGAGGCAAAGGCCTTGAGAAGGCTGACATCATCCTGATAACGCACGAGCATTATGACCATTGCAGCCTGAAAGATATCGAGAAGATCGTCAAGCCAGAGACCATAATAATCACAGTGGCTGACTGCCAGAGCAAGCTCAACAGCCTCAAGGTGAAAGGCATCGCGCTGATAGAGCCTGGCAAGAGCATAAGGATCGGCGATGACATGGTCACGGCAGTGCCTGCCTACAACATCAACAAGCAGTTCCACCCAAAGGAGAATGGCTGGGTCGGATTCATTGTGGAGATGGATGGGGTGAAGGTCTATCATGCAGGCGACACAGACTTGATTCCTGAGATGAAGGACATAGATGTCGACATCGCGTTCCTGCCGGTCGGCGGGACCTACACCATGAATGCCAAGGAGGCAGCCCAGGCCACAAAGAACTTCAAGCGGTGCAAGATAGCGATACCGATGCATTACGGAAGCATCGTCGGCAGCGGCAGCGATGCAGAGACATTCAAGCAGAACGCAGGCTGCGAAGTCAAGATACTGATCTAAAACATTTGATATTTGAGAGGATGGACCATGCTAAGGACACATAATTGCGGAGAACTGAGGGCAGAGCACGCGGGGCAGCATGTCGCGCTGTGCGGCTGGGTGGAATTCCACAGGGTACAGGGAAAGGTAAGCTTCATAGTGATGAGGGACAGGTATGGGGCGACCCAGGTGTTCGTCAACCCTGCGTTGACAAAGACCATCGGAGAGCTGAAGAGAGAGACAGTCGTGCTTGTCAAGGGCGAAGTGAAGAAGCGCCCTGAGAACCAGGTGCGAAAGGAGCTTGAGACTGGAGAAATTGAGCTCTCGGCCAGCGAGATAGAAGTCATCTCAGAGGCAGAAGCTCCTCTTCCGATAGACCTTTCAGAGGAATCTACCACCAACATGGACAAGCGGCTTGATTACCGATTCCTTGACATGCACAGGAAGAAGACGCAGGCGATATTCATAATCCAGAGCGAGATAGCCCACGCCTTCAGGGAATACTTCTACAAAGGAGGATATGTCGAGATGCAGCCGCCCTGCGTGATATCTGCAGCTTCCGAGGGAGGGACAGACCTGTTCTCAGTCCAGTATTTTGAGAAAAAGGCCTATCTTGCCCAGAGCCCCCAGCTCTACAAACAGATGCTCGCCTGCTCAATCGGCAAGACAGTCACAGTCACACCTGTATGGAGGGCTGAGAAGCACAACACCCCCAGGCACATCAATGAGATAAGGCAGATGGATATCGAGGTCGCATTCCTAGACCAGATGGAGATCATGAACGAGCTTGAGAAGGCAGTGAAATATATCGTGCAGCAGGTGCTGGACAACTGCGGGAAAGAGCTCGAGACCCTGGGAGTGAAAGAGCTCAAGGTCCCTGAAGGGGTTTACCTGCCCTACGGCGAAGCCATGGAAAAGGTTGATGGCACTCCAGGAGAAGACCTGACGCCGGAACAGGAGAAGAAGCTCTGCGCCATGTATCCCGGCGACGTAGTATTCGTGCATTCATGGCCCAGCTCGATAAAGCCGTTCTATATCATGCCGAAAGGCATGGACCCTGATGCTGACATGAGCGAGGGATTCGACGCGCTCTACGGCGGCATAGAGATAAGCTCAGGAGGGCAGAGAATACACTTGCCAGAGCTGCTCATCGCGCGCCTCAAAGCCAAGGGACTGGACCCTGATGATTTCAAGAGCTACATCGACAGCTTCAGGTTCGGAGCTCCGCCGCATTCAGGCTGGAGCATAGGCCTGGAGAGGCTGACCCAGATAATCTGCGGCCTTGACAACGTAAAAGAGGCGACGATGTTCCCGAGAGACAGGGATAGGCTTACCCCGTAGGTTGAAATGATGCAGGTTTTTCAGAGCTTAAAAAATTTCCTTGATGAGCACAAGATCTCTTACGAGTACAAGGAGCACGAGGAAGTCCACACCAGTGAAGAGGCTGCCAAGGCCCGCGGAGAGGACATAAAGATCGGCGCGAAAGCGATGATATTGAAATGCGACGGCAAGTTCATCATGTTCGTTCTCTCTGCAGCGAAGAAGATCGATTCTAAGAAATTGAAGAGGCTGCTCGACTGCGAGAGCCTGAGGTTCGCGACAGCAGAAGAGGTACTGAAGCTCACAGGCTGCCTGCCCGGAGGGGTGCCGCCTTTCGCCAACCTGTTTGGCCTTGATCTTATCGTCGACAAGAGCGTCATCGACAATGAGCACATGGCATTCAACGCAGGGGAGAGGACCAAGTCATTCAAGATACTCACCCATAACTATGTACAGCTTCTGAGCCCAAGGGTCGAGCAGTTCTCTGCTTGATTGCAGAGGCATAATATTCAGAACAAACCTTTCTTTATCAGAGCAGGGATTATCTCCTCTTTTTCAAGAGGGATTAGGTTGTATTTTCCAGACTGAAACTCAGCCCTAGAAAGCCAGACAAATGATTCTATCTCATTTCCAGGCACGATATCCCCTTCTATCTTGACAGTATAGACCCTGTTCCTTGTGATGCGCCTATGGAAAGGCGACATTCTAGAATACTCTCCAAAAAATTTTGCGGAAAGCAGATTCGCCCCTGTCTCTTCCCTTAATTCCCTTCTAAGACATTCTTCCTCTGATTCGCCTTTATTGATCCTTCCACCCGGAGTCCAAAAAATGTCGAAACCCTTCCCCTTGACAAGCAAAAGCTTCTTTCCCTTAACTATCAAAGCTGCTACCCGAGTCGAAGTTCTCATGATCCAAACAATCGCTTTTATGTTAATAAAGGTTGTGATGCGAGTGATCAACAGCAATTTTATAAACCCAATTAGCATAGGGTAAACGATGATAAAACTAAAGCTGAGGACTGATGTTGTTTTTACAGGCATCCTTCTCATCATCTTCGCCCTCATCGCCCTCTTCTTCAAGAACGGGGAATTCCTCTACTATAATATCATGACCCTAGCAATAATGTTCGGGTTCATGGCAATCTATAGGAAAAGCCACGACATACATTGGGGTATAGTATTCGGCCTGACCTTTGCCCTGGTGCTACATAACCTCGGAGGGAACCTGTACTTTGGAGGGCTGCGCCTCTACAACATCTGGCTGATAGGCCACATCTTCAGGTATGATAATCTTGTCCATCTGGTGAGCATGTTCGTGATGGCGTTCCTGATCAATTCGCTGGTGGAGCCTCATCTTTACGAGAAGCTGAAAGGCAACAAGCTGCTGTACGGCACGATCGTGGTGCTCCTGATCTTGGGACTCGGCGCGTTCTATGAGATACTTGAGCTCATCGCAGTCCTCTTCATCAACGCAGGGGAAAGGGTGGGGGACTACATGAACAATGCCCTTGACCTTGTCTTCAACATGCTGGGCGGCATAATCGCCTGCGTGATAATACTCCTGAGGAAGCGATTTCTGGAGAAAAGGGCAAAGCTGCAGCCTAGGCCTGAATGATGGCGGTCATCATGGGGCGTGGAGGCATTGGAAAATTTTATATACCCCCTGGATTTACGCTGTCGTATGAAAGCGATGCCTAAGAAGATATTTTTCTTGAAGATCATTAATAGCTGTTGCTGTAATTTCTAGGATTAAACATAATAACTCATAAAATTCTTGTTGCTTTCCAGCTTTAGTGGAAAAATATATTAACCAACCAAGCCAAACAGCTGATAGGAGGAGGAAATCATGAAGTTCATTACAATCAAGGAAGCGATGGAGAAGGGCGCTGGCAAAGTGGCTGTCAGGGGATGGGTCTACAGGGAGCGGGGCAGCAACAAGATGAAATTTGTTGTCCTGAGAGACGCTGCTGACATCATCCAGTGCATCATAAAGAAGGAGAAGTTCACCGAGGATATGTTCGCAGACGCAGACAAGCTCCAGCTGGAGTGCAGCATGGAGCTAGAAGGCACCATAAAGGAGGATGAGAGGGCGCCCAGCGGCTACGAGATAGATGTTGACCATTTCAAGGTCATCGGCTGGAGCGATAGCTTCCCGATAAAGTCAGACCAGAACAGGGAATTCCTGGACGACAACAGGCATCTCTGGCTCAGGAGCAGGAAGCAGAGCACCATCCTGAGGATCAGGAGCACCTACATATTCGCAAGGGAGGAGTTCTTCCAGAAGAAAGGGTTCTTCAGGTTCGACCCGCCGATACTCCAGCCTAACCAGTGCGAGGGCGGAAGCACACTCTTCGAGGTCAAGTATTACAAGGACAAGACATTCCTAAGCCAGTCATGGCAGTTATACGCAGAATCTGCTGTGTTCGCATTGGAGAGGATCTATGACACTGCTCCGACTTTCAGGGCAGAGAAGTCAAAGACCTCCAGGCACCTGTCGGAGTTCTGGATGGTGGAGATGGAAGCTGCCTGGATGGACCTTAAAGAGGTGAGCGAATTCGCGAAGGAAGAGATCAGATATTGCCTCGAGAAGGTGCTTGAGAAGCACGAAGAAGACCTGAAGTTCCTTGGCCAGGATGTGGAGAAGCTGAAGAAGGTCCTTGAAAAGCCTTGGCCGACGATAAAATACAGGGATGCCCTGAAGATACTGGAAGAGAAGGAGAAGATGGATGTGCCGTTCGGAAAGGACCTGAGGACGATAGAGGAGGATAACCTGATGAAGCACTTCGACACCCCTATAGTGGTGACCCATTATCCCAAGGAGATAATGGCCTTCTACAAGCCAAGGGATCCTGATCATCCTGACGAGGCACTGTGCTTTGACATGCTGGCGCCAGAAGGCTTTGGAGAGATAATCGGCGGAAGCCAGAGAAGCCTTGACATCGAGCAGATGAAGGAGGACCTGAAGCGCGACGGAGAAGATCCGTCGAACTATGATTGGTATTTCGATCTTAGGAGATATGGCAGCGTTCCGCACAGCGGCTACGGAGTGGGGCTCGAGAGGGTGATTGCCTGGATCTGCCACCTTGACAACATAAAGGACGCCATCGCATTCCCGAGAACGATGCTGAGGTTCAAGCCATAGGAGAAGAAAATGGACATAAAACTGACCAATACTCTCGGAAGGAAGAAGGAGCTGTTCAAGCCGATAAAGAAAGATGAGGTAGGGATATACACCTGTGGGCCGACTGTCTATAATTATGCGCACATCGGCAACCTCAGGGCTTACGTGTTCGCTGACACGCTGAAGAGGATGTTCCTGTTCAACGGCTACAAGATAAACCATGTGATGAACATCACAGATGTCGGCCACCTCAGCGACGATGCCGATGAAGGCGAGGACAAGATGGAGAAAGGCGCTGCCAGGGAAGGGAAGACTGTCTGGGAAGTCGCCCAGCACTACACCGATGCGTTCCTGAAGGACCTTGATGACCTCAATATCATAAGGCCTGATGAATTGCCCAAGGCCACCGAACACATCCCTGAGATGATCGCCATCGTCAAGAAGCTTGAGGAGAAAGGCTATGCCTACATCTCCGGCGGCAATGTCTACTTTGATGCATTGAAGTTCAAGGATTACGGCAAGATGGCGAAGCTGAACCTTGATGAGGACAATAGAAAAACCCGTGTCGGCGATGATGAGAACAAGAGAAGCTACTTTGACTTCGCGCTCTGGTTCACGAACTACAAATGGAAGAATCATGCGATGCTCTGGGATAGTCCCTGGGGAAAAGGATTCCCTGGCTGGCACATCGAATGCTCGGCCATGAGCTCAAGATACCTCGGAGAGCACTTCGACATACACACCGGCGGCATCGACCACATACCTGTGCACCATACAAATGAGATCGCGCAGAGCGAGGCAGCCTTTGGCCACAAATGGGTGAATTACTGGCTGCACAATGACTGGCTCATAATCAACAATGAGAAAGTGGCGAAGTCAGCAGGCAATTTCCTGCAATTGAAGACCCTGGTCGAGAAAGGCTATGCGCCAGAAGACTATCGATATTATCTGCTCGGTGCGCATTACCGAAGCCCATTGAATTTCACATTCGAATCACTTGACGGGGCAAAGAACGCCATGGCAAGGCTCAGGAGCAAGATGCAGGCGCTGCTTGGAGCAAAGGACGGGCTTGACAGGAAAATGTTCGATGATTATGTCGAAAGATTCAGGAAAGAGATCAATGACGACCTGAATACTCCAAAGACGTTGGCTGTGCTCTGGGAAGTCATCAATTCTGATAAGCTGAGCGCAGAGACAAGGCGCAAGCTGGCGCTGGAGTTCGACAAGGTGCTCGGGCTTGGGCTTGACAAAATCAAGAAGGAAGAGGCAGAAGAATTATCTCATGAGATAACCAAGCTCAAGGACGAACGAGACCATGCCAGGAAAGCAAAGGACTGGAAGAAATCAGACGAGCTGAGAAACCTCCTCGCAGAGAAAGGCTATGAAGTGCTGGATACGCCGCAAGGAACGGTTGTGAAGAAGAAATAGAACAGTTATAACTATCAAGAAAACAAATTCTTTATCTAATTCTTTTACTTCGCTTCCAGCGCGCTCAACGCTTCCCTGCAGAACTCCCTTGCCCCGTCGTAGTAGAGCTTCACAGGGTCAGAATCATTCTTGGCGAGCACGTCGATGACACGGTCATAGCCGCGGGCAGCCCTCTCGAGTCTCACCAGGCCTGACAGGTCAGAGGAATCAAACACTTCCTTCTCCTGTTTCTCTATCACGTCAAGCGTCCCGTTTATCTTGTTCAGGATGCTGATGGCAGCGGCCTTCCTCTTGTTCGGGGCCTGGTCCTTGAGCTCATTGAACTCATTGTAGTGCTCAGGGTCAATCTTTATCTTCTTTCTCAGGCTTTCTGTACCGCCGTGGCGCACGCTGTACACCCTGCCGATGACCGCGTTTATCGCCTTTGCCTTGTCCTCGATGCTGGCGATGAACTTCTTGACATCATCCTCGCTGTCGAGCTTGACTATCATCTTCTTGACAGAGGCCAATTCCTTCTTCACCTCGCCAAGCTCTTTCTTGGCGGCATCTGCCTCTGGCGAGACAATGGTCTCTGTCTTTTTCTCCTCGACAATATGCGCCTCATGCATTTCCTGCATGTGCTTCTTCAGCAGGCTGTGGTGCATGGTTATGGCCGCCTCAAATAGCAGGCCGAACACGATGTTCACGACGCTCAGGTTCATGTAATCCACTCCGCCGAGCATATGCCCCATTCCCATGAGCAGGAATATGCCTGTGAATATGACTGGGAAGACCATCAGGAACCCAGACTCAAGATGATAATGATCGACCAGTATATATGAGACTATTATCGTGAACAGCACCGGCGAGAGGCCCATCATGGTGCTGAAAGGGCTTGACTCAGTGACCATGCTGAGCATTATTATTAAGAAGAACCAAAGCACCAAGGCTATGAGGCAGGTTGTCCTGATTATGTGATGGGTGGTGTGCTGCTCAAGCTCATGCTCGACAGAATGCGTCTTGGTGGTGGTAGTTGTCTCCTCCTTAACAGCATCAATCTTTGCCGAAGCAGATGATATGTTGCTCTCGATGTGGAGAAGGCTTTTCTTGAGCTTCTCTTTCTCTGGAGAAGGAGCAGGAGGTATCACGACTTGTCCGTTTGTATCGACTGAAGCCTTCTTTTCATCCTGTTTCAATTATACACCCCTTTTCCTCTCGCTGGGCAATCTGTTTTTATATGTTTTTCGGAAAATATTTAACAGGCGCAGGATTCGTAGGACGCATGAAAGCAAACCCAGTGATTGAGATAAGGAAAGGAAGCATAGTCACTCTCCAGGTCCATTGCATTGTCAACCCTGCGAATAGCTTCGGGTTCATGGGCGGGGGAGTGGCAGAGGCCATCAAGAAAGTCGGTGGCCAGGGCATAGAGGACGAGGCTATTGAGCAGGCGCCGATACAGGTGGGCACTGCCGTCATGACAGGAGCAGGAGATCTTGTATGCCATAAGGTCATACATGCACCGACCATGCATAACCCTGCTGAGAAGTCTGATTCCCACAAGGTAATGTGCGCTGTCAAGGCAGCCCTTGAGCTGGCAGAATCCGAAGGGATGCAGAGCATCGCATTCCCTGGCATGGGCACTGGCGTCGGAGGGCTTGACAAGCAGGAAGCAGCCGACGTTATGGTGAGCACCATAAAGAAAGCAAAGCTGAAATGCATAGGAAAGATAATACTTATTGATATCGATGATGAGATGGTGGCTGCCTTTGAGAAGGCGATGAACATCAAGGAGAGGTCTTGAGCATGGGGCATTGGGCGAAGAGAGATTTTGGCAGGGATCAAATCGGGACTACCGGGATAATAATCGCAGGCACAAGCAAGCCAGAATACGAGAAGGATGCGATGGGACTTTTTGATGAGGTGGTGTCATCAAAGGATGCCGTATACCATGCCTATCTCGCGAGGAAAGGAAAAAACATACATCCGTTGGTCTTCAATGTGCTAGGGGCTCCTGTCGTTATCGACGTGCTGAGCGTCCTCCATGACGGAGGATGCAGGAATGTTATATTCATCGGCTTCGCCTACGGCGGATTCAAGAACCTTGAGCTAGGTGAAGTTATTGTCCCAACAAAATCTTATCATTTCGACGGAATATTTCATGCGGTCAAGATTGACAGGGATGTCAGCATGCCTGACAGTAGGATAAGGTCTCAGCTGAAAAAAGTCTTACGGAAAGAGAAGATCAAATTCCACGAAGGCATCAACATAAGCGTGCCTGCTGTCACGCTCCAGCCAAAGCACAACAACAGCGATTACCAGAAGATAAAGCCAATCTGCCTAGAGATGGAATTCGCGGCTTTCCTCTCAAGAGCAAAGGAGATAGGCATCAGGGCAGCTGGTGTGATGATAATCAGCGACAACAAGCATACGAGCCTGGATGATGTCGAGAAGAGGGAGACGCGCATGGAAATAAAGAAAAGGATCGTCGAGGCAGTTGTGAAGAACATCGGCTCATTTGACCTCAAGCCATTGAAAGGCTCAGATAGGTTCAGCATAGACAGGTACCTTGCTGAGATCATAGAGACAGATGGTGGCGTGAATGTCTATAGGAAGGATTCAAAGATGAAATAGCTTATCAACATCTTTCCTTATCCTTTCTTCATACTCGTATTTCTTCTCCCCGTCGCGCTGCTCTTCGCTCATGGCCCTTATCAATGATTTTACCATGTCGGCGTCGATGCCCGGAGCCTTGTGCTTCTGCTCAGAGAGATGATTCCTTATCATCTCATCCTCGATCTCGTCAGCAGTGCCTGAATGAACCTTCACCTCGGAGAACTCCTCAGACGTAAGGCGAGAGGTGTTGCGCATCACAAAGAAAGCTCCCTTTGCGTAGAGCTCCCTGAAGAGGCTCCTGAAATCCACATCCCCTGGCCTGCCATGGAGCAGCTTTCCTGCTGCTCTTATTATCACTATGCTATCTGCGAATGTCTTCTGCTCTGCAAAGCTCTCCAACTCCTTGTTGAGATTCTCAGGAGACTTCCCTTCTGCGTCGAGCTCTAGCTTGATTATTTTTTTAAGCTCCAATGGCTGGAACTCGAGCCTTCCATCCTCGTAGATGTAGAACCCTCCTTTCTCCAACTTCCAGAGCTCTGAGAAGCTAGCAGGGAATATCGGCCCTGGATAGACCAGGTTTTTCCTGCCGAGGACATCCTTGTGCTCGACGATGTGCACGTGGCCGCCTGCATAGTAATCAAATCCCTTTGGCAATTCTTTTGCGCTCATGGATTCCATGCGCTCAAGGTCATCAGGCTTCAGCTCATCGATGGCGGAGTGGAACAGGAATATCTTGAAGCCAGGCTCATCCTCGAGGGATGCCAAATCAAGAGTTGAGTATTCTTTCTTCTCAAGGCTGCCTCTCCTTCCGCCAAGGCCTGTGAGCTTTGCCCCTGTCCTGCTGTCAGAGGTGAATTTCAGCCTGAGCTTTCCATCGATGACAGAGCCTTTTATCACGTTGATGAGCATCTCTGCCTCTTCCAGCACATCAAGTATAGTCCTTCCGCCTGCGTTGTAGTCGTGGCTTCCCGGGACGATATAGACAGGGATGCTCTTCTGCTTGAGCTTCTTGAGAAGGATGACTGTCTCCTGGAGATGGTCTATGGCGGGCAGTGCTGTGTTGAACAGGTCGCCTGAAATTATCAGGAAATCAAGCTGCTTCCCTATGACGATGGCTATCGCTCTCTTGAACGCGTCCATGCTGAGCTCCTTCATCGCAGGGTCACGCCAGCTGCCAATGTGCACGTCTGCCAGGTGGGCGAATCTCATGGCTGCCAGGAGTGACGATTCAGTTATAAAAGTTATGGAGAAAAGAATCTCACTTCATCGCATTGATGCTCTCAAGCGCCTTGGCCGTTCATGACAGGACAAAATTTATATAGGAGCAAAACGAAGACCGAAGAAGAATAATAACGTGCTAAAACAAGGTGGTCTTCATGGGAATCCTAGGAAACATTTTTGGATTTAAGAAAAGCAATAAATCAGTAAGGCTTGATTTGTTCAAGCCGGTTAATACCGGTGCCGACCGTGCTTTTCTAGGAATTAAAGGTCTTGACGCAGCAAACCTCGAACGTGTGAACTACCACGGGTCTCGCTGCGGCTCGACCGCGTGGCGTCTTGCTAGTGCTCAGTTAGCGTAGTTCACTAATGTCTTTTGCTCTTTAACATCCCAGTGTTTTTTCTGTCCTTCAGCAATATACTTCTTGACAGTTTCAGCATTTACTGCACCGACTGTGCGATAAAAATATCCGCTGCTCCAGAATTTATCTCCCCAAAGCTTATCAACAAAAAGGTCATTGTGACCTTTTCTCATCATTCTGCTAGAATAAGATTTGAGCTGGCCTGCTAAAACAGACACGCTCCAATTCTTCCAGCCCTTGAGAAACAAATGCAGATGGTCAGGGCCGCACTCAATAGCAGCAAGCTCAATATTCATCTCCTGCGCTCGCTGAGCAACATAAGCCACAGTCAATTCTCGAACCAAAGGATTCGAGAACACATCCTGCCTATAAGCAGGAGTGAACTGCAAGTGCAAATTCGACTCTCCAAGAGAGTGCCCACTACTTCGAAGTACGTTTTCCATGTTTCTCAAAACTCCGATGGATTTTTATAGAAGTAAAGCTATCACTAGCTTTGTCTTTATTTATTCAAGGGTGCAACCATCACGCACCCATTTAATTTTATGTGAGAACTAGAATAAAAAACTTATTCTACGCGTGCTCGGGTAAAGATATCGCAATTCACTGCGGGTCTCGCATTGCTATGCTCGACCACGCAGGGTTCTTGCGAACCCTCGCTCTAAATGTTATTGCCCGAGGCATTAATTCGCTCGATAGGGCCATAGGCGCCATAAATGACATTATCGTTTACGAGGACACCCAGTATCAATTGAAGGACGACATCGTTAAGAGAGCTGATGAAAGGATAAACGGGCTTAGAATCAAAATGAGGAAACTCAATGATACGATCAGATCCGAAGCCAATAACAAGCAAGGACCTGACAATTCAAAGATAGTGCAAGCCCGAAATGAAATCTATGGATCGACTAATGATGTCATCTTAGAGCTTACAAAATTCATAAATCATTTCGACGAGTATATAAAACGTCCAGAACTGACACGAGCAATTTTAATTGAATTGAAGGAGCTCGCTAGAAAATTCAGATGATTGCCTTTTTCAGAAAGAAGGGCAGGCCCTCTGTATTTCACTTCGCAGATATCTTTTTGAGATAAAAGTCAATCCTGATTCTAAAATATTGCGCGTCAACTGTTCTCGGGATTGCTCAGCAATCCTGCGGTCATAATCATCTGGAGATTCCGATGCAATCGAACAGGCATTTCGAGCTCCCCTAAGATTGATCTCTGCATACAACGTGAGGAAATGATTGTATCGCGATATAGCAATGCATTTTTCGAGATAACGTGAAACGGTGCCTAGCGACTGCCCCAGACGATCAGCCTTAACAGGCGTACTGTTGACAACAGCAAGCGTATCATCGACAACATCATTCAAAAACATATCATCATCCATAATCACACCTTAAACTGATAAAGTAACTACTATATGGTAACAACTTGTTTATAAATGTATCTGTTTTGGAGGCCAAAATGGGCTTTTCCAAGGTTTTCGCTCGACCACAGCAGGCAACATTTATAAACGAAAATCCTTTCCGCCGAGGATAACATGACTTTAGCAGAAGCAAAACGGCAGTTCATACTGGTGGGGCATTCAACATTTCGGATCTCACTGCCCTCAGACGCCTGCAGCATAGGACTCAGAATCGCTCCCTATTTTCCCGACCAGAACAACCGAGCTATGTATGGTTTCAAATATTCACTCGCGATTCTTTCTGCCGCCGAACCATTTATCATCAAAGTTGAAAGAGGACCTAAGTACAATGATCCCTATCTCAATGCGCTCGAGGGTGAAAATAGCCATTACATCTTGAGCAGCATCCTCAACCTGTACGATGGGCTCAGGAACAATAGGTTCGAGCCTAGTGAAAAAGTTTTGTTAAAAGATGAGGAAATCACTGGACTAGTAGAACTAACGAGAAGCGTCGCCGACAACAGGCAGAGGCTGGAGCAGATGCTGACAATCCCCGTTCTCAAGAAAACAATTCAAGCTCCAAAAAATTTCTGGGGAGTCATGTGGACTGTGCCTGATTACATCGGGCAGCAAGCAAGGGCGATGAGTTAAGCCACTTTCCATTCGAGATTTCCTGCAATAGGGTGTGTCGCTATAAACGCTCTCAAGACCTTGTCAACTCGATCCACATCCTCTCTGCAGATAGAATCTTTAGCAAGCAAGTCACTCAAATTTTTCGATAGCTCATCCAATTTCATGGTCAGCACGAAGAAAAGCCCTTCAAAGGTCGATCCGGATCCGTTGCCAGAATATTCACGCTTAAAATCAGCCAGAGCCAAATAAAATTCTGATTTCAAAGAATTGAAGAGGGTCTCCTTTTGCGGCGAGAAAAACAGGTCCGCTTCCTTTCTCTCCTTATCTAACCAAACCATCAGCGAATTGTTTCTCAAATCAAATCTTTCGAATGCCGCTGACAAAGATTTCATTTTCACAACAAGATCAGCCCAGGTATCATGAAAGGATCTGTTTAAGACGAGAGTGTCTTTCAGAGTCTGAAGCTCTCGGGTGTGATCACTTTCCAGCATCTGAACCTGCTGATAAACATCAGGCGTCTTGTTTTTCGCAAAGAAATCGTCAATCCTCCTGTCTGCATCGCAGGCATAGGTCAAAAGGTCATTCAATTTCTCTAATTTCTTGAAACGACCATCATCCACTGCTGGGAAATCCTCAACAAATACTTCTTTTAGCTCTGCAATCACATTCTTTATATCCCTGTGAGTCTCTATGATCTCTTTGAACTTCAGCTCTTTTCTTTCGAATAGCGCGTGAATGTCCTGTTCAAAGACATTCATGTATTCATGAACGTACTTAACATCTCTAAGAATAATCTTCTTTTCTTTCTTATCGTATTCGCCTATCCTCTTCAGCTGAGAAAGTATCCTGTGCGTTATGCTGAGTTCATCGCGAAAAACATAGACAATCTTGTCGACACTAGCCTTGCCATTCTTCAGCTGCGCACATGTTGTCCTGATCTTGTCCTTGATCTTGTCTAACCGGTCATGGTCAAAAAACATAATAGGAACTGCGCGCCTGATCTTATTTAAATATTTCGTTACATTTAAAAACAATCAAGTCTGGAGAAAGGATAAACAAGAGGTGTTCAATGCGAAAGGAGATAATCGGCCTTTACAAAAAGGCAGACATCAACGGCTACGCCATCGGAGCCTTCAACTTCTCGACAAACGAGATCCTCAAGGGCATATGGCAGGCTGCTCTGAAGATGAAATCCCCTATAATAATCTCCAATAGCGAGGGAGAGCGCTCATTCTTCGGCTGCGAGGAATGCGTAGCAGCCTATAATGTGATAAGAAAGAGGCATTCCCAGGTCATACTGCACGCAGACCACACCAAGACCTTCAAGGAGATCAAGAGAGTGATAGATGCAGGCTTCCCCTCAGTCCATTTCGATGGCTCTGAGCTTGACTATGAGACTAATCTCAGAGAAACAAAGCGGGCAGCTGACTACGCCCACAAGCATGATGTCTTCATCGAGGGAGAGCTTGGCGGCATAAGGGGCGGCTCCACCAGGCACGGGAATGAGAGCCTGAGGGATGTTGCCAAGGAGGAATTCTTCACCAATCCGAAGCAGGCAGAGGAGTTCGTGAAAAAAACAGGCATTGACTCATTGGCAGTCAGCGTCGGCAATGCCCATGGCATATGGAAGGAGCAGAAGAAGCTTGACTTCTCAAGGATCATCGACATCAAGAGCAGGACAGGCAAGTTCCTTGTGCTGCATGGCGGCTCAGGCATTCCTGCGAGGGATTTCAGGAAAGCGATAGCTCTCGGCGTCAACAAGATTAACATCAACACAGAGCTGCGTCTGGCCTATGAAGACTCCCTCATCCACGGCCTGCATGACAGGACTGATGATGTTCCCTACCATTACCTTGGCAAGGTGAGCGAGGAAGTTGGCAAAGTGGTCGAAGAGAAAATAATAATATTCGGGTCAGAGAAGAAATCACTAATCTAACATCTGTAATGTATGAAAGGTCTTGATATGAAACTTGCGATCGGCATTGATCTTGGCGGCACAAAGATTTCTGGAGTGCTGATGAATGAGAAAGGCAAGGTGCTGAAGAAGTACTCCCGGCCGACAGAAGCACAAAAGAGCAAGTCAGAAGTGCTTGACAACATCGCAGAGGTCATCAACAGCTTCAAAAGAAAAGGAGTCAAAGGAGTGGGAGTGGCAACTCCTGGGTTTGTGCTGCCTGACGGCAAACTGTCCTTAGTCCGTAACATCCCTTCGCTGGAAGGAGCCTTGATAAAGAAGGATCTTGAGAAAAGGACTAAGCTCAAGGTCGTGATCGAGAACGATGCCAATTGCTTCGCCCTGGCAGAGCAGAGGATGGGAGCGGCCAAGGGCCATAAATATGTTGTTGGCGTCATAATTGGCACCGGTGTCGGCTCAGGAATAATAATCGATGGCAAGATATACCGAGGTGTGCTTGGCGGCGCCGGCGAGATAGGCCATACAAAGATCATGATCCTGGATAAGATAAAGGATGTCGAAAGCCTAATCTCAGGCCCTAGCCTTATGAAGCGCTACGAAGAGCTGAGCGGAAAGATCCTTGACAACCCGAAAGAGCTGGTTGAGTTGATAGGCAAGGATGATGACGCGAACAAGGTCTATGCTGAGTTCATCCTGTACGCAGGCCTGTTCTTCGCCAACATAATAAACACCTTCAACCCTGGCTGCATAGTGGTGGGCGGCGGGGTCAGCAACGTCCCCTTCTATGACCGTGTGCTGAAGGTGGCTGAGAAATATTCTAACTCTTTCATGTTCAAGGCTTGCAAGATAGTCAAGAACAAGCTGGGCGCTGATTCTGGAGTGCTTGGCGCAGCGCAGCTGGTGCTGTAAACGGAGGATCAATATGATAATAGGCAATATCGCAGGGTTTGTTTTCCTGCCTGTGAGCATCATAATGTTCCTTAATGTTTTTGGAATCACAAAGATTAACTCAATCCTGGGGATAAACATCTTGCTGGTGGCTTCGATAGGCTTGCTGGCAATACAGGTCGGGGACATAATAGACTCGCACCTTCACGGATCGAGAATCATCATGATGTGGATAGTCTCCTCAATCCTCTGCATACCTGGACTGCTCTATATCCTGTCAAAGATAACCACTTTGCCATCGGCGCTAGTCTCAGCCCTCCCATTGATATTGGCAAGTTTCCTATTCACGGAAGGGATGAGCAGCTTCTTCATAGGAGATTCCTGATTCGCTAGGATTGGAAAAACTTTATAAAGTCTCAGTATGATTATGAAAGCCATTAGTAATTACTATCAAAAACAGCGAACCGAGCGACGGTTCGCTGGAGTGAGTGGACTCGCACAAATCAGCAACAAGTTGCTGAGTCAGCCATAACAATGGCTGAAAAGTGCGGGTTTTAAATCCTGCGAGTCCACCCACAAAAGCCGGTTCGGCTTTTGAAAAGAGGTTTCAGGAGTGGTGAGTTGAATTGAGTCTTATGTTAACAGCAGCGAGGTTCTTCCTTGAGCCGAGATGGGTGTATGCGTTCATATTGCTGGTGCCTTTCATACTTCTCTACCTGATAAAGCCAAAGCCGCGCTATCAGATGATCCCGACCTTGATGTTCCTGTTCAGGGACCTGGGCAATGCCAGGAAGACCAATTTCCTCAGGCGGCTGATAACCAATCTCCTGTTCATACTCCAGCTTCTGCTGATGCTCTGCATCCTGATCGCCATAGCAAAGCCATACGTCAGCGTGACCAAGGAGTCCATGTTCAAGAACACAGTCATTGTCCTTGATGTCAGCTCAAGTATGAAGGCAGAGCTTGATTCCGGGACAAGATTCGAAAAAGCAATCTCCATAGCAAAGGACAGCCTTGGAGGCATCAACACTCTCATCCTGGCAAAGAAGACTCCGGAAGCAGTGCTGATCGATGAGTCAGCCAGCAAGACAAAGGAATACCTCAACAATCTCAAGCCGACAGACAATCCCACCAATCTCTATGGCGCAATCAGCGCAGCAGGCAGCTATGCCAAATCAGACGCCAGGATAATAGTCATCAGCGATTTCATAGACACAGAGACAGACACTGACCTCAACACCATCAAGAAGACATTGGAGGCCCAGGGCACAAAGGTTGATTTCGTGAGAGTGTTCTCAGTCATCCCGAACGTGGGCATCGTCGACCTCTCGGTCACTGACATCAAGACCAGCGCAGTCATAAGGAACTACAATCCTGAGCCTGTCGAGATAAAGCTGAAGGTGAACAATGTCGAGGAGAACCTGAAGATAGGCGCCGGCTCAAAGGAGCTTTTCACATTCACAACCCCTCCAGGCACCAGCAAGCTGGAGCTTGAGCTGGGAGATGCAGCCGATGAATTCGAGGCGGATAATATCGCCTATGTGAGCGCTCCCAGCGACACAGAGAAGAAAGTATTGTTCATAACCAACAACAATGCCTACCCAAAGACCTATCTTTTCAATGCATTGGATGTGATGAAGAACGTCGAGATAATCGTTGCCATCCCCCCAAAGATACCAAGCCTCTCAGGCTATGATGTCTTCATCTTCAAGGATGTCAATCCTAGCCTCATACTGCCTGGCACATTCAAGGGAGTGAAGAAAGAGGTAGAAGAAGGGGGAAAGGCAGCCATCATCGCAGGCCAGACAGACACACTTTCAGTTGACTATCAGGGATTGCTTCCTCTCCAGGTCAAGGGTGTCACCAAGGAGATCACCAACATAATGCCCATTGGCGGAGAGAGCCTGACTGCCAATGTTGAGTTCGGCATCACAAAGAAATACTTTGATGTATCCCCGGTCGAGGGCAAGCAAGCAGTGCTCATCGCAGCCAGCGATAACAGGACGCCGATAATCACCTTCACCAGCATGGCAAATGGGAGGGTGCTGTTCTATGGCATACTTGACGAGGATAAGGAGGCAGAGACCTTCTTTGGCAAGAGCCCTGGCTATTTCGTATTCTGGAAACGAACCATTGATTTCATGACCAACACTCCTTCAATAAAGAACCTTAATTTCAGGACAGGCAGCTTTCTGAGTTTCGCAGAGGAGCAGCGCATAGAGACACCTGCCGGCAAGATAACCACCAAGGATCTGAGCCTTGACAACGCAGGCGTCTACACCCTCAAGGACAGGACCATAGCGATAAACCTCGTCAATGAGAAGGAATCAGATGTCGGCAAAGAGGATTCCTTGGCTGCCCAGGGAGTGAGCCAGAGCAGCGAGAGATTCAAGGAAAAGACTCCCTTTGAGCTGGAGTACTTCTTCATATGGGCTGCCCTGGTGCTGCTGCTGCTTGAGCTGCTCTATGTCAAGATGAGAGGTGACTTCTGATGCTTGGCATAACCAACTTCCTTAATCCGGGAGCATTCTTCCTGCTGATTCCAATACTTATCGCGTTCCTGATAATCCTGTTCAGGAATTTTGTCAGCGAAGATATTGGAGACAAACAGGAGCGCAAGAAGTTCAGGCTGATAATCCTGCTGACAAGGACATTGATATTCATCCTTTTGGTTGTCGCTCTCGCAAAGCCATTCGGAGAGGTCAATATCAGCACACCAGGAGACCCGAAGATCACCATACTCATCGACAACACAAGTTCCATGAGTGTCATGGACGCGAGCTTCATGCCAAAGCTCAAGGCAGAGCTTGAGAAAGATATGCCTTTATCAATCCGAGTGATGAGCTCTGGCACAAAGTCAGACCTTGCTGACAGCCTGCTGGGCTATCTTGAGCGCGACAGCAACCTCTTGCTGGTTTCAGACGGCAATGTAAACTCAGGCACAGAGCTCGGAGGAATCGCCCTATTGGCCGCCAATCTCAACAGCACCATAAGCGCCATAAGCCTTGAGAGCAAGGAGTACGAAGTGGGCGTTTATATCCTCGGCCCTGAGAGCACTGTACGAGGGCTGAATTCATCATATACCGTCAGAGTCATCAATCTCGGAGGGCAGGAAGCTCAGCTCACGGTGCAGGTGGATGGAGAGAAGATAATTGGCGAGACTACTAAAAAGACAGAGTTCACATTCCAGCGCGAGTTCAGTGAAGGAGAGCACAAGATAATCGCCCAGGTCAGCGCGCCAAAGGACTTCTTCCCTGACAATAATGTGTTCTATAAGACAGTGAGCGTTGTCAAGAAGCCGAAAATACTCTATGTCTCAAACACAGCAGATCCTGTGGATAAGATATTCGATGATCTTTATGACGTCACAAAGGCAGGCCAGATACCTGACAACTTCAATGACTATTACGCCATAATCCTAAACGACATGCCTGCCAATGTCAAAGGAGCCGATAAGCTGGCAGATTACCTCATCGACAAGGATGGCGGCTATTATGGCAATGGCCTTTTCGTCATCGGAGGATTTGACAGCTTTGACAGGGGAGACTACAAGGGCTCTGTGCTCGAGAGCTATCTGCCGGTCACAGTCGGGAAGGCAGCCAGGAAAAGAGGCTCAAGCAACATCGTCATCAGCATAGATTTCTCAGGCACAACCGGCTCAAGGTATGAAGTGATAAGGGACCCTGCGACCGGCAAGATCACAGAGCTGAAGAAAGAAGACTCAAACGTCCAAGCAGTCAATAAGGCATTGGCTGTCAGCGTGATAGAGAGCCTTGGCCCTGACAACAATGTCGGAGTGAGCATCTTCAGCACCCAGAGCGCCACAGTCTCAAGCCTACAGCCGCTCTTCAGGGTGAAAAAGGATCTAATCGACAAGATCTCTAAGGTCCAGCAGCCGCCAGGACAATCCATGTTCCACATAGGCCTGAGCGGAGCCTACGCACTGATAAAGGATCATGTGGGCAGCAACAACATCATATTCATCACAGATGGAAACACAGGCAGCGAAGAGATCAGGCAGCAGACTCTTGATGCCGCAAAGACCATCAACTCAAGAGGGGCTAAGGTCTACGTGGTTGGGACAGGAAGGAACGTTGATGAGGGCTTCCTGAAAGACATCGCCTATAACGGCGGCGGAATCTACTTCCCTGCAGACCAGCAGAACAACCTCCGCATATTGTTCGGAGAGCCAGAGGACAGCAAGTTCGGAGAGGTGTTCGACCTGTTCATACTTAATCCATACCATTTCATAACCCAGGGCTTGATGCTTGACGCCTCTCTCTATGGCTTCAACCAAGTCGTCCCAAAGACAAATGCGCTCCAGCTGGTCACCACACAGCATGGCGAACCGGCAGTGACTGTCTGGAACTACGGCCTTGGCAGGGTCGTTACCCTCAATGTCTTCAGCGGCAACAACAACCTGGGAGACCTTATGAACAGCAGGAACTCAATCCTGTTCACAAGGATAACCAACTGGTGCGTAGGAGACCCCCAGAGGAAAGAGCCTTACTATGTGATAATACCTGATGCAAGGGCCAATGGCATCGTCGATGTGATCGTGAAGAGCGACAAGTATCCTACTGCAGACGGGATAACTTTCTCAAGGAGCGGAGAGAACCAGTACAAGACCAGCATCCTGGCAAAGGCGACTGGATTCAACCAGCTGCTCGGCAAGGAATATGCGGTCAACTATGAGCAGGAATACCAGCAGCTGGGCATGAGCCCTGAGCTGGAAGGATTGGCTGCCATGAGCGGAGGAAAAGTATTTAAGCCTTCGGAGTCAAAGGAGATAGTTGAGTTCGTCAAGTCTGTCTCCAAGAGGAACAGGACTGAGAGGACCACAATCATAGCCCCATTCATACTTGCAGCAGCAATCATATTTTTGATAGAGCTTGCGATGAGAAGGATAAGGGAGTACAGGCTCAACGCCTGAAGCTCAGATATCAGACAAATTACAGGTGATTATATATGGATGATTTCATGGGAAAGAAGGTCAACATGTTCCTGCTGCTTATGATAATATTGGTGCTGGCAGGCCTTGGAGGAGTGAGCATCTACTATCAGCATACCTTCAAGACAGTCAACCAGAACTTCAACAATGCGAGCAGCACCCTGGCCAGCTGCCAGCAAACCCTTGAACAGACCACTGGCACACTGATGAGCACTGTCAAGAACCTCAACAGCACAGAGAGCGACATAAGGAAGTACGACACTTTGTATGAGCAGAAGGCAGGCGAGCTTGAGGCAAAGAAGCAGGACCTGGCAAACACCCAGGCAGATCTCAACAGGATAACTGTGCTGAAAGAGAGCTATAAGCGGCAGCTGGATGACTATTACACAAAGATACTTGTCCTTAACGTCACAATCACCAAGCTCAACCAGAATGTGAGCTCGTTAAAGAATGAATTGAACAGCTGGAAGGACATAGCATCATGCCTCAGGAATGCTGACAGCGAGAGCGAGAAGATCGCCTGCTACTAAGGCAAAGAAGACATATCAAAGGCAACGACAATGGATAAAAGAAGAGGGATGTTCGCGGAAGTCCAGATAGAGATGCTGAAGGTGGCATTCATCTACACATTCCTAGATGCAATCATGCTCTTCTTCGTGACATTCTTCATCATAACATTCTTCAACATCAAATTCCTATACACAGTCCTGATACCGGGCTCCATCACATTCATCTTCTTCGTGGCTAGGTTCATATTCAAGGTCAACAAGATGAGGCTGAAGGATATGGAGGAAGCCAATCCTCAGCTCAAGGAGATGCTCAGGACCGCGCACGACAACATGCACGAAGAGAACCTCTTGACAGAGGCATTGTTCATGGAGCTGAAGGGAAAGCTCAGGACTGCCTCATCAGGCAATCTCATGGAATCAAAGAAGATAATCACAAGAATCGTGAGCGCGGTGGTCATAGTGTTCCTGATTGTCTTTGTCTCTTCGCTGAACTTTGATTTCAAGAAGATTGATATCCCATTCGAGAAGCTCAATTTCATGAGAGCCAATGGCGAGACCCACAAGGAAGGCGAGATCACCACTCTTGTGTTCAATCAGACTGATGTCATATACGGAGATGCAGACATCGCCAAGCTGGGCAATGACAAGATAGACCTGAAGGTCAATCCGACCACCAGCGAGATCGATTTCAACGATGTCAAAGACGCAGAGGACCAGGAGCTAAGGGAAGGAGGGCTGCCCCAAGAGGTGAGTGTCACAGCAGACGCCTTCAGCAACCAGAAGGTGCTTGACGAGGCAGAGCAGGCAGCCAACTACAGCCAGAGGATAAGGAACATATGATAATCAAGAGCAGAAGGCTCATGAATCAATTAAATAAAGATGATTGAAAACCTAGGAGGAGATTAGCATGGCAAAAGAGATTGACAATGTAAGGAACATCGAGAAGCTGAAGGAGACATTCAGCAACATCACAAAGGAGATAGGTAAGGTAATAGTCGGCCAGGAGGATGTGGTGGAGCAGGTGCTCATAGCCATACTCTGCGATTCAAACGCGCTGCTTGAAAGCTACCCAGGCCTTGGAAAGACCACCATGATAAAGACCATCGCCAGCGTCATGGACCTGCAGTTCAGCAGGGTTCAGGGAACCCCTGACCTCATGCCGAGCGACGTCCTAGGGACTTATCTCATAGACCAAGACGGAGGAAAGAAGGTCTTCAGGTTTCAGAAAGGACCTGTATTCGCCAACATAGTGCTTGTCGATGAAATAAACAGGGCAACTCCTAAGACCCAGTCAGCCCTGCTGGAAGCAATGCAGGAGAAACAGGTCACCATCGGAAACCAGACATTCCCATTGGACAAGCCATTCTTTGTGCTGGCGACCCAGAACCCCATAGACATGGAAGGAACATATCCGCTGCCAGAAGCCCAGGTCGATAGGTTCCTGCTGAAGATACTCGTGAACTACCCGACCTTTGATGACGAGACTGAGATTGTCAACAGGTTCACCAAGGCAGTGGCCAATCCTGACATAAAAGCCTTGCTCAGCAAAGAATCAGTCGTGCTCCTGCAGAACCTCACGAGGCAAGTGCCCATAGCTGAGGATATAAAGAAGAGAGCCCTGCAGATCGTCCAGAAGACAAGGACAAGGAAGGACTTGATTGAGTACGGTGCAAGCCCAAGGGCAAGCATCGGAATAATCCTTGCTGCAAAAGCCAAGGCGCTTGTGAACGGAAGGAAGTTCGTGAGCGAGAAAGACATCGAGGACATGGCCTTCCCGGTGCTCAGGCACAGGCTCATACTCAGCTTCAAGGCAGAGCGAGAAGGAAAGACAGCAGACGACATCATCAGGGAGCTGCTGAAATAAAGTGATTGAAACAAAATGATTGACACCTCATTCCTGAAGGAGCTGGACCGCTTCAACATAATCCTGAAGAAGAGGGTTCTCTCGAACTACCAAGGTGCGAGACAGAGCCATGCGCAAGGGCAAGGTCTTGTTTTTGCAGACTACAAGGACTATGTGCCCGGGGATGACTTCAGGAAGATAGACTGGAGAGTATATGCCAGGACAGACAAGCTCTACATAAAGAAATACGAGGAGGAGCGAGACCTCTCGGTGCACGTCATAGTCGATGCCAGCGCCAGCATGAACTTCGGCAGGAAGATAACCAAGTTCGACTACGCCAGCATGATCGGCATAGGATTCGCCTACATGGCGCTCAGGAACAATGAGAAGTTCAACTTCTCGACATTCGCAGAAAGCCTTAATTATCTGAAGGCAAGGAAAGGCATGAGCCAGCTGCTGGGCATAGTGGAGCGCCTGGAGAAGATGAAGATCGACGGAGTCTCAAAGTTCGACGAATCGCTCGTCGAATACAAGAGGTACATAAAGAGCAGGAGCTTCATAGTGATAATATCAGACTTCCTCTACGATCTTGAGGAGATAAAAGAGGTTCTCTCAAGGTTCAGCAAGCATGAAGTGGTGATAATCCAGGTGCTCGACCCTGAAGAGAGGAAGCTGGCGCTGTACGGCGATGTGCTGCTGGAGGACAGTGAGATGCACACCAAGCTGAGGACATTCGTCAGCAACAGGCTGCTCAAGAGCTACAGGGACAAGATAGAGCAGCACATATTCTCGGTGAAAGACGCCTGCGAGAAGGCAGGGGCTGACTTCATCAGCATAACATCAGACAGGCCTGTATTCGAGGCATTCTATTCTGCGCTGAGGGCGTAGATCACTAGACAACTCATGCAGTAATCACATCATATATCTTCGGCCTTCATCTAGTGAGACTAGATGAATCAGCGAGCTTTGCTCGCTTGCTTCAGACCGAAGTATTTTGATAAATAAAAAGAGGTGAGGACATACGGAAGAACATCTTAGACTTAAATCTGAAAAGATAGAAGTTCCAGGATTCTTTGAATTCAAGATTGCAGAGAAGGAAGAAGAACTGCTGGCTCTGCTGCACCTCAGATTCTGCCTGTGGTCAAGATTAGATTACCTTCCTGAAGAAAAAAGAAGCCGCGCATTGATAGAAATAGACGAATATGATCCTTTCTGCATACATCTTGCGGGATTTCATATCATAAATGATGAAAAGAAGTTAGTCTGCGGGGCTAGGATTATAACATCTGAAGAACAATCACAAAAAAGAGATGTGCTCGAGAAAATCGTGAAAACAAGAGGGGATAGAATCGCCATTGAGTCGCTCCATAGGGCCAGGAATCATACATATGCGATCCAGAATGACTATGACGCTGAAATAAATGAATTCTTGAAACAAAGGCCTAGCGCCAAATTTGCCGAATTTAGCAGGCTCACAGTTGACGGAAACTATCAGGGAGCAGGCATCTCAAGAAATCTTGTCCAATTCGTGCAGGGATATGCCAGATTCTTCCTGAACATGGATTATGGTTTTGTAATATGCTGGAATGAGCATGTGAACCTTAACATTGATAAGTACAAATTCTCAGGCATAATCCCTGGCGCCAAAACTGTTGTTAGCGAGCAGGTGAAAATAAATCGGAGCATAGGCCTCTATGTGAACCTATCTAGCTTTGACAATCCGCTGAATGACAGATATAACAAGCAGGTCCATGCAGCGATGGAAAGAATTAAAAACGAAGGAAAATTCTGTTGCTGCAATCTCGTGAGGGAATGCGCTGAAAACAATTATGCGATGATAAATCAAGCAGGATGTCCGGCGCAGAAAGGTGGCTGATGAATATGAACCTTAGCTCTAATGCAATAACAGAACTCGAACAGGCTGTGGGAAAGGAAAACCTCACGTTGGAAACAGATGTTCTTGAGACAGAAATGCTCAACACGCTAGGCATCACCAGAACCATAATCGGGATCGTCAGGCCCAACAGCACAAACCAGGTGAGAGATATCGTCGCCATAGCTAATAAATATCTGCTTCCGTTGCATCCCATAAGCACCGGCAGGAACATCGGCTACGGCGATAAGATCCCGCCAACAAACGGTCAGCTGTTGGTGGATCTTCGCGGGATGAACAGGATCAGGGAGTACGATCCCGTCAGAGGCCATGTCGTGATTGAGCCGGGAGTCACTCAAAAGCAGCTCTTTGATTACCTGCTGAATGAAAATGCTCCCTGGATGATGGATGTTACGGGCGCAGGCGAACGCACAAGCATAATCGGAAATACTTTAGAAGGAGGCTTTGGGCACACGCCTCTCGGTGACAGGAGAAGAGAGATCAACGGATTGGAAGCCATCCTTGGCAACGGACAATTACTAAAGCCGACAGATTTCCCTAATATAGGCCCGGACATCAGCGGAATCTTTGTCCAATCTAACTTTGGAATCGTCACTGCCATGAATATCAGCCTCTATCCTAAACCTGAGAGAATGGAATCATTTATGATGACGACAAAATATGATCGGGGATTAGGCGATCTTGTGGAATGCGTAAGAGGGCTACGCCAGCGAAGAATCGCCACTAGCCTGGTGCATATAGCCGATCCGGTCAGGATGCTGGTTACCTTAGGGGTGAGTGAGCAATGCAGAAAAGAGAATCCTATATTCACACCTGAAAAAGCCAGCAGCATACTTAGCAAACTATTCTTTAAGAAGCAATTCTGGACTGCCTTAGGAGGCATCTACGGCTCAGAGGATGAAGTGAGAAGCAAGAAAAAAGACATACGAAGGGCGGCAAATGAAGTTGGCCATAGCGTCATGTTCTTTAGCGACAGGAGAATAGATTACATAAGACGACTTGGAAAAATGGCAGGGTTCACGAGTTTTGGAAGAAATGTCGAGAACGCGATGAATCAATACGGAGAGCTGCAACGATTCATGGAAGGAATTCCCTCGTCGCTTGCAGAAGAGAACATAAACAAAGGAATGAATGAAGAGAAAAGAGTTGGATTGGTATGGATCTCGCCAACGTTCACTGCATCAGGAGAGACTGCCAGGAATGTCTATGATCTCTCGACAGCTTATTTCAGGGAATATGGCTTTGAGCTGCCATTGACCATCACTCTAGTCAGGCCGGAAAAGGCCGTTGGTATAATGAACATAAGATTTGATAAAAGCAAAGATGACGAGAGGCAAAGAGCGCATCAGCTCTATCATGAACTGCCAGAAGCATTCGCTAAACATGGAATATTTACTTACAGGGCGAGCGCAATGGCAATGGAGCAGCCGCTTATTGTCCCGAATCCCTCAAATTGGGAGGTCTTCAAAAGCCTGAAGAAAGCGCTTGACCCGAATGGCATAATCTCTCCAGGCAGGTACAGGATAGGCTTAGACTAATCTGATAAGCCCTGCTCAGATCATATGGACTGCTTAAGCTGTCGAGCCGCTTCCTTTGCGCCAAGTTCCTTTGGCGAAGGAAATTTCTTTGGGATCTGAAACTTAGCGTTCTCAGACTTATTGATCTTACTGAGCGGCTTAACACTGAAAACACAGGCAGGATGGCCCATGGCAACACACTGCTCCTCGATGCAGACAACATCTTTCTTAGATAGCGTCCCGAGAGCTCCGGCGAATAATCCTCTCATGTGGTGACATATTGGCTTGTCGGCCTTTCCAAAAAGCGCGAAGTACTCTTTGGCAACCGAGCCTTTCATTGAAAAAGAACCTTCTCCTTTGGCAAGATCTGCATTTTTTATATAAACTATGCCGTAGCCAAGAATCCTACCTTGACTAAAAATGGTATCGAGAACTTGGTTTTTGAAACCGAAGCGCTGGGTGGTCATGAGAACTGCGCCGACAGCTTGAGAATAGCCCATCCAGTAAATCGCATCAGCGACATCTTTCATGTTCCTCTTGTTGATCGCGCCAGCCAAGTACGCCAATGCCGCATTGGCAAATATCGACCCCTTGACGTTCCATATGCTCAACTCACCATTCTCAAATTTTAGGTCGCGGGTGGCTATGACTTTGAAAGAAATCGCGCCGCTGGTCTCAATATTTTTTTTTTGCATCAATCATCACCTGGTGATCAACATCCATTAATTTCCGGATCCATTGCCTGCATGCACCACTATCCCTTTCTTCCCTATCTCAACAGGATGTATATCTTCATCGTTCTTCGTATGCCTCATCTTTCTCACCATCAGGCTTCGGGAGTACTGTCCTCCCATCGGCTCGAAAAGCATCTGGATCACGCCGTCTGCGAGGAATTCTGACACAGTATCCCTGGATAGGAATTCAGAGTCCTTGCCTATCTCTGATATTAGGATGGTCGTGACTGTCGATTCCTGCAGGCTGCCTATGAGGAAATAGATGAACCGCTTCAGCAGGAAATCCTCACTCAGGTTAGGGGAGAATATGGTCTCCTGGGTCACCAGCTCCTTCAGGAATAGGTCGTTTATGGCCGAGTACATCGGCGCCATAATCGAAAGCGTCGAAAGCGAGTCGATGACCAGCCTTTTTATGCCGTTCTTGCTGACGTACCTCATGATGTCCTCGACGGTCTGGTGGTTTATATTCTTCACTGGGATGCAGAAAAAGTGGAGCAGCCCTTTTTTCTCCAATGCCTCGAAATTCCACCCGAATTGGCTGGCCTGCCTGAAGAGGGCTTTCTTGTTCTGCTCAAAGCTGACATAGAGGCCGCGCTCGTTGAATTTCTTGGCTCCTTCATAGATATACTGCATCGAAAATATTGATTTAGCTGTTCCAGGAGTGCCGCACAACAACATGGTCGTCCCTGCCGGGATTCCTCCCTGTGTCAGCTTATCAAAACCAGGTATCCCTGTCCTGCTTCTTGTGATTCTCATAATTCCACCTGCATTCCCTTGTTTGTAAATTTGAAACTATGTATCCCCCCGCGTATATTGGAGCGGCGCATCTTCTTGACCTCGATGGTCCTGAGGAATGATTTTCCGAGGGAGCGGACCCCTAGGCTGATTATCCCGTCGCAGATGTACTCGGAGATGCCATCATCGGTCTCTTCCATGCCCTTGCCTGGAACAGTAAGGTAAAGCGTGGTGAGGGGAAGATCTTTCAGTATTCCCATGAGGCTATAGATTAGCTGCTTCGGGTTGGTGGCTATCTTTATCTTGTTCTTGTAGATGAGCACGAATTTCTTCCTGTCGATTCCGAAAAGGGGGCTGAGAGTCAACAAGGCAAGATTATCGATAACAAGGCGCTTGGCCTTGATTCTCTTGACCGCATCAATCACGTGGTTCGCAAAATCCCTGTCGACATCCTCGATCTTGAACGACAGGATGGTCATCTTCCCATCCTTGATGCATTTCCTGATATTCCATCCAAACTGGTCGCATTGCGCAATCAGCTCATCCTGGGTCTGGTCAAAGCTCACAAACACCCCTGGCTCATTAAAGGAGCTGGCTCCCCTGAAAATAAATTCCAGGGAAAGAAGGGTCTTGCCAGATCCTGCCCTCCCAAAGATCAAGGTATTGGAGCCTCTGGGAAGCCCTCCATCAAATAATTCATCAAAACCATTAACGCCTGATTTAATTTTGTCCATGACTCTCACCCGCAAAAACCAATTCCTGAAGAAGCAGCCTCTCCTGCTGATGATCAAGAGTGCCTATGCTTACATGCACTATGAAAATGCAGCCGTATTCAGAGGTAAAATCCTTTATCGTCTGGATAAGATGCAGTATATCTTGAAAGGAATTGAAACTAATCAGGTATTCCACTCCGAGAAGAAGGACTGTGCCATCATGATTCTGCTTCATGAATTGCTCGATATCGTATGAAAGCTGTTCTAGTTCGTGGGGAGTGAGATGCTCCTCCTTGGAATTTATGTTGGTAATCCATTTTGTCTTCACCCTGCTGTTGCTGAAGAACTCATCCTGCTTGCTCGGGTGCACTCTCCAGATGACCATTCCTTTCTTTTCGTTAGACAACAGCTTCAAGAATACGGGAAACACTTTTTTTATGTCATCCTCAAATAGGATGTAAGATTCTCCTCTTTTAAACATATCCGGCCCTTCCCTCTTATATTCAGTTATCCACCATCTTCAACAGCTTTATGCCTTCGGGAGCTATATTAAGAAGAAACTGCTCCTCGCTGTGGCTGGATCCTCGCATCTTGACCACCTGGAGTGTTTTTCTCAGCCTGTTCCCCTTCTCAAGATGGGATAAGTATATTATCCCGTCGCATATGAATTCCTCAACTCCAAAATTAGAGTATTTTCTCTGGCCAGGCTCAACCTCAGATATGAGAATCGCTGTGCAATTCTTTATCATGAGCATGTTCCCGAGGTCGAACAGGAATTTCCTGACGTTCTCGCCGTCATCAAGCCTCTTGCAGATCGCACTTATGGAATCTATGACAATCCTTTTCGGCTTGTATTCATCAAGCTGCTCATATATGAAGGAAAGAACCTCTTCTGAGGTGAAAAGATCTTTCCTCTTGGACTTGACAGGCATGGAGGTCCTTATGTCTATTATCAGCATCTTGCTGTTCTGTATCAGGTTCTCCTTGAAAAATGAAAATTGCTTGAAGCTCTCCACCAGCTTCACTTCGTGCTCATTCAAGGTGAACAGTATGGTGGTCTCATCATCGTTGATAGACCCCCCGAAAAGAAACTGCAGGGCAAGTGTGGTCTTGCAGGTGCCTGCACTGCCACTGACAAGCACAACGCTCTTGGCAGGCATACCTCCTCCCAAAAGATCATCTAAATCCGAAATATAAGTTTTTATCTTATCCAATTTGATCCCTCCTTTCCAATCCTTGACATTGAAGAAATAGGTATATAAACATTTCGTTATGTTATTGGAGTGAATGGAAAAACAAAAGAAAAAAATACAAAAATCACTTCTTCTTTCCTGGCTTGAAGGCCTTATCCTCATCGAACTCTATCTCGATGCCGCCCACCAGCTTGGCGAAGACGTTGTATATCACCGCACCGATGACCCCGACAGCGAATCCTAGCGCAAGATAGACCAGAGGCAGCGCTATTATGGCCCAGGGACCGAGAGTGAACTCCCAGGGGACAGGTGTCTGCATGCCTGCCAGAGCAGATGGCGCAAACAAGGCGACCATTATTCCTTCTATCAATCCTAATATCGCGAAGACCAATGCCTCTATCTTCGCCACAGACCAAACTCCCATCTTCTTGATAACTACCATCCTGACACCTCGGACTATTTTATGCTTTTTTCTAAGAGAGAATAATCCAATGAGAATTTAAAACTTTCCTATTGGCCATCAGACCAGTGAATCAGAGCAGGTTCAGGCATCTAACTCCTGACATCTATTCCTTCGCATTCTTCCTGGTCACGAAATAATACCAGATGATAAGAAGGACGACTGTGAATGCTGCTCCTAGCAGGAACCAAGCCGCGATACTGGGCTGAGTCACGTACTGGATGTTTGACGCGGCGCCGCCGAATGCTTCTGGAGCAGCAGCCATCATCCTGGGAGCCGCCTCATCGAGAACAGGAGCCGCGCTCTTGGCCATCATCAAAGACTGCTCTCCGCCGAGCTTTGCCCCTGCGGCGAACAATCCTGAGCGGAACATCGAGACCAGCTGGATGACTCCGCCAGCAGCCAATGCTATAAGCCCGACAGGCAGCAATCCCTTGAGCCTCTCCTTAAAAGATTCAACGCTCGTCTTCCTCTGGGCGATGATTATCAGCTTGTTGGCCAGGCTATAATGCAAGACTTCCTTGCCTTTCTCAGAATAATGGAACTCTTCGGCCACAACAAGGTTTGCCTTGACAAGCGCCTGGAGATTATAATG
>JAZDMG010000022.1:0-41846 GCA_043801165.1 archaeon | reverse complement strand
GCGCCCAACCAGCTCAGCATTCATGCATCCATCACAGGGCTAGGAAGTTTATAAAGTTATTGGCATGGCAAATCCAAAAACTATTTATAACCCGGACCCAATTGGAGAGCTAGAGGTTGAGTTAAATACATGGGTAATGTTACTTTCGGCTTCAGAAAAAAGAGGGCTGGCCGTCTTGACAAGAAGTGGGATTTCGATGCAGAGAGCAGCATCTCCAGCGCGCCGCTGGTGGCAGATATCGACGGCGATGGCAAGAAGGAAATCATCTTCGGGACCAAGAAGGGCAAGCTCTTCGTGCTTGACATAGACGCCGGCATCAAATGGTTCTATGACTCCAATGAGAAGGTCGATGAGGTGGAGCTTCTCTTCCTTGACACAGAGAACATGAGCAGCATAGGAGCGCCACCCAACATCGCAGACCTGAACAATGACGGCAAGCACGAGATCGTGTTCGGCACAGAGCTAGGCATGGTCTACGCCCTTGACCACAAGGGAAAGCTTCTCTGGAAATTCAAGGCAGGCGGGCCTATCCGCAGCCAGGTGCTTCTCTGCGACCTCTACCAGGACAACTCCATAAAGGTAGTCTTCGGCTCAGACGACCACAAGCTCTATGTCCTCAACAACGAAGGCAAGCAGGTCTGGTTCTTTGACGCAGGATGCCCTGTGCAGAGCACCCCTGCGATGCTATATAAGGACAAGCCGCAGATAATATTCGGCTGTGACGACGGGACATTATTCTGCCTTGACAGGAAAGGCGACATGGTGTGGAAGTTCAAGACAGGGGCCAAGATCTTCGCCCAGCCAGCCATAGGAAAGCTCACAGATGATAACCGCCAGTCCATAGTTTTCGGAAGCTCTGACAATTATCTCTATGCGTTGGATGACGCAGGTGAGCTGCTCTGGAAATTCAAGACAGAGGGTGCGATAATAGCCAAGGCGACGCTCTCTGACATCAACGATGACAAGAAGACAGAGATAATATTCGGCAGCTGCGACAACAAGGTGTATGCGCTCAACTCAGCAGGGGACAAACTGTGGCACTATGAGACTGACTTCTGGATCGTCTCAGAGCCGATTGTCGAGGACCTGGACGGCGACGGAAGGAAAGAGGTCATCGTCGGCAGCTATGACCACAATATATACGTGCTTGACTCCGAAGGCAGCTATGTGCTTGACTACATGCCAGGCCTCAGCGGTGTGGTTCAGCAGGCAGGCCATTACTCTGACATAATCACCAGCGAGCCAGGAAAGGTGACTGGCAAGAAGATATGGCAGTTCAAGACCGACGGCATAATAGTCGGCTGCGCCTATGTGCCTGACAACAAGAGCATAGTCGTGAACACCAAGCACGGCAAGGTGGACAACATAATCCATAAGGATGACTGATGCTGCTGGAAAAATGAAAAGTTTAATAAACCGCTCAACCAATATGAGCACAAGAGAGCGTCAATAATCAAAAAAGAGGTGTATTTTTGGCAGGGATAGTCTCGAACAAATCTGAGATAAGAAGAATTCCCATGTATATCGAGGGCCTTGATGAAAATATTCAAGGCGGAATCCCTGAAGGCCATATAATCCTGATAAGCGGAAGCGCCGGGACCATGAAGACTTCTATCAGCTTCAATGTCATCTACAACGAGGCTATTCAGGGCAAGACATGCGTCTACTGCTCGCTTGAGCAGTCATACAGCTCCATAATAAAGCAAGCCATCAACATGAACTATGACATGACCAAGGTCAACCTGGTCATAATAAAGGACCTGGCTGAGCTGGGCACTTCTATCGCCAAGATGAAGAGCACCGCCAAAGGAGGGCTTGTCATCATAGACGTCGGCTGCATAAGGAAGGAGATAAAGGATGTCAAGGTGGCTGACAACAAGAGCTGGATTAACGTCATAAAGAACGTTGTCAAGAAGATAAAGGAAGAGGCAAACTGCGAGCTGTTCGTCCTTGACTCACTGAGCGCACTGTATGTATTGTCTAGGTTGGAGAACCCAAGGATCGAGCTGTTCTATCTCTTCGAGTTCCTCAGGGACCTGAATATTACGTCTTTCCTGATCTCAGAATGCCCTCCGCAGAGCGACAAGTACAGCGAGTTCGAGATAGAGGAATTCCTCTGCGACGGGATAATACACCTCAAGCTGACGCCCTTCAGGCGAAACGTGGTCCGTGAGATAAACGTAGTCAAGATGAGGAGCACAGCCTGCAACAACGACATATTCTCGCTAGAGTTCAAGCACAACAGGTTCCAAGCGCTCTACGGCGGACAGAATCCGTTGCTTTGAGAAGGATTCTTAGGATTGTGAAGAGTTAGACTATAAACCGTTAGATTCAATTAAATTTTCACTAATAGACGACTAAACGAGTTGGGGGGGTGTACTGACTAAACGACTAGCTAGCTTCATAGCACTGGACAAACGACCGTAAGATTTAATAAATGAGTCAGATTAATAGCTATTATGACTAAATCATTCAAATTCATTGATTTATTCGCTGGAATAGGCGGAATAAGAATGCCTTTTGAAGAGCTCGGCGGCACATGCGTATTCTCATCAGAATGGGATAAATCCGCTCAAATTATGTATGCTGCTAATTTCGGGGAAACTCCTGAAGGAGATATAACTAAAATAAGTTCTGAAGACATACCTCAACATGATATTTTATTAGGCGGTTTTCCTTGTCAAGCATTTAGCATAATAGGAAAAGGGCTCGGTTTTGCCGACACAAGGGGAACTCTTTTCTTCGAAATAGAGCGAATCTTAAGAGATAAAAAACCAGAAGCGTTTTTGCTTGAAAACGTTAAGAGGTTAGTAAGCCATGACGATGGCAGAACATTTCAAGAAATATTAAACAAACTAAATAAATTAGGGTATTACACGCATTGGAAAGTGTTAAATGCTCTAAATTATGGTTTGCCTCAAAAAAGAGAGCGAGTCGTTATTGTTGGGTTTAAAAAAAATTACTCATTTAACTTTCCTGCTCAATCGAAAGAAAAACTCGAGCTGAAGGATATTTTAGAAGATCATTCTAAAGTCGATAAAAAACACTTTGCATCAAAACACATTTTAGAAAAAAGACTAAATAAGGTCAAAGGCAAAAAAATTCCAACTCCGTCAATATGGCATGAAAATAAAAGAGGAGATATAGGAATTCACGAATATTCTTGCGCATTAAGATCGGGCGCATCCTATAATTATCTGCTGGTGGATGGAATGAGAAGATTAACTCCCAGAGAACAGCTTTCGCTTCAGGGTTTCCCAAAAAACTTCAAAATAGTTGTTTCAGATGGAGAAGTTAAAAAATTAGCTGGAAATAGCGTTCCTGTTTTTATGATTAGAGCCGTTGCCAAAAACATGATTTCGGCGATGAATATGCC
This sequence comes from archaeon, assembly GCA_043801165.1. Lineage (GTDB taxonomy): Archaea > Nanobdellota > Nanobdellia > Woesearchaeales > SM23-78 > SM23-78. The sequence goes on along the minus strand of JAZDMG010000022.1, from coordinate 38,470 downwards.
TCCATTAGACTCATCAGTAAAAGTGTCGAATGGAGTTTATCAGACAAAGCTGGAAACGGTGATGTCCAATTAAAAGCAAAGACGCGCTGGATAAGATAATTAGAAAAAGCAGAGTTCATCTCTATAAGCCTATTCAAATAGCTGAGATTCTGTATGCTTATAGAATAAAAAAAGAGATAAATCCTTCTGATTTAGAATCATATAGGAATGTAAGCAAAAAATGGAGAGATGAAATCAGCAAAAGATTGATAGGGAGAATATGCACTTCATCACAGAAATTTCAGGATAATATTTTCGAAGGAAACGCGATGCCTCCTGCTTTACTGAAAGAATTGGCTGATTTTAACACTAAACATGGCGGTATGGTTGAAAATTATATTTATCATCAACTTTTTGCAAGATTAAACATGGTTTTTGACGCGTTTAAATATATTAAAACAGCCACTCCAGAAACATTTGATCTCGGCTCATTTTTAGCCCTTTTTACCGAAAAAGCCGGCCTAAAAAGAAGCATTGACAAAGCATATGAAATAACAGTTTACGCTCTTTTTAACACAATTGTTAGAGCATTAAAAGTCGAAACCACACTATCTATAAATAACTCTGATGAGCAAATTATGTCTGATTTTGAAAAGTTCTTAGCTCTTGTTTTAGGCTTATCTAAAAAACAAAAGCGAATAACCGCCCCGGCGAGATTATATCGCGTTGGCGTAACTAACGCTGCCGACAGAGGCTTAGACATGTGGACTAATTTCGGCCCTGCAATACAGGTCAAGCATATTTCGTTAAGTGAAGAGCTCGCAGAAGATGTTTCTGAAAATATTTCCGCAGATAAAATAGTTCTTGTCTGCCTAGATGGAGAAGCTGATTTAGTGAGAAAAATAATGACCCAGCTCCCTTTCAGCTCAAAAATTCAAGGAATAATCACAATTTCCAATCTTAAAGAATGGTATTCTCTTTGCCTTTCAAAAAAATATAAGAAAACGCTCGGAAAACAGCTATTGCAAGATCTAAAGAGAGAATTCAATTTCGAATTCCCATCCACTTCAGAAATCGCGCCATTTCTAGAAGAAAGAAAATATCTTGCTAAGGCTTTGAATGATGAATGGTCGATAAGTGACCTTGACTGATATTTTTTATTAAAGCCACAATCGCATTAACATTCTTTAATTCATGCTCCCAAAAACGCAAAACATTAAAGCCTTTTTTCTTCAAAAAAACGGTGTTTTCTCTGTCTCTGGCAACATTTCGCTCTATTTTTGCAGTCCAATATTTTTTGTTTGAAGAAGGCGCCCTATAATGCTGCTTACATTTATGCCAAAAACATCCATCAATAAAAATGACTGTTTTTGATCTTGAAAGCAGAATATCAGGATTGCCAATTAAAGCAGGATGCATTTGATGTCTAATTCTGTTTCCCTTGAGGTAATTATGTAAGATTACTTCTTGCCCAGTCCATTTGCTCCTAATTCTAGACATACAACGGCTTCTTTGCTTCTTTGAAAAAGTATCCGTCATAAAAACAGCTAATCAATACATCCTTAAAAATCATTCTAATTACTAAACACACCCCCGACTCGTTAATTCTACGCTCGGCTGATGCCTCGAACTATCTGTGAAAATTTAACTCTTCGAATAACTACGGTTATTCTCGTTGCTCCATCTCTGTTCGTCACATCTCTCAGCTCCTTCCAGTCGCCAGAGGGAAAAACAAGCATAGAACCCAGAATCATAACCTATTTATAGGCATCTTCCTCACTTCTGGCCATGTGCGGGATCGTAGGTTTCAACTGGGAAGATAAGAGCCTGGCCAACAGGATGGCCAACACCCTGGCGCACAGGGGGCCTGACGACTCTGTGATATTCACAGACAGCGGCATAAGCCTTGCCATGCGCAGGCTTAGCATCATCGACCTGAAGAAAGGCATCTACCCTCTCACCAATGAGAACCAGGACATCTTCATGGTCTTCAACGGCGAGATCTACAACTTCCAGAAGCTCAGGCCTATGCTCGAGGCAAAGGGCCATGAGTTCAAGACCAACTGCGATGGAGAGGTGTTCGTGCACGGCTACGAGGAGTACGGGGAGAACTTCCTGAGGTTCCTCAACGGCATGTTCGCAATCTGCCTTTACGATTCAAAGGCAAAGACTCTTCTGCTAGCGAGAGACAGGATCGGCATAAAGCCGCTCTATTATTATTTCAACCAAGGCCATCTTGCGTTCTCAAGCGAGATGAAGAGCATCCTTGAGCTCAACACATTTAAGCGGGAGATTGACAGGACTGCCCTCAACAACTATTTCGCATTACGATACAACCCAGGGGAGCAGAGCATATTCAAGGGCATAAAGAAGCTCCTGCCAGGCCATTTCATCAAGTTCGACCTGAGAGACAAGCGAATGATAATCAGCAAGTACTGGGATGTTAAGCTCGAGGGCAATGAGCAGTACGCCAACAAGAGCCTGAGTTTCTATGAGAAGAAGCTATTCGAACTCATGAAGGATTCTGTCAAGGAGCAGATGATAAGCGATGTTCCGCTTGGCGCTTTCCTGAGCGGAGGGCTTGACAGCAGCGCAGTCGTGATGATGATGAGCCTCGTCAGGAAAGAGGAGAAGAGCGATGCTCCCATAAGGACCTATAGCGTCGGGTTCGAGGATGGAGCAAAGGTGAATGAGACTGTGCATGCAGAGAAGGTGAGCAAGCTGTTCAACACAGAGCACAAGGAATTCCTCATAAGGCCTGATGTCATAAAGCTTCTGCCAGAGATAACCTGGCACTGCGATGAGCCCATGGCAGATCCTGCGTTAATACCAGTTCTCTTGCTATCAGAGGCAGCCAAGAAGACTTCAACCGTGATTCTCACCGGCGATGGGGGAGATGAGCTTTTTGGGGGATACGATCATTATAGGTTCTTGAAAGCCACAAACTCTGCGAGCAAGATGCCATTCTTCAGGCAGGCAGCGCCGATCATCAACCATGCCATCCCATTGAAGCTCTGGGATAAGTTCCACAAGCATTCTTCTGACCTTGGCAAGGAAGCATACCGCAGAGGAGACATGGTCATCAAGGCTATGCGCGACAACAAGGCAGAGGCATACTATGATCTTCTAGGCATGTTTGACGACGAGCAGAGGAAACAGCTCCTCAAGGGAGATCATTTCGAAAAGATAGATTATGATTCCATAAACAAGGAGTTCTTCAGCAACAAAAGGATTGACTACATGAAGCAGCTGCAATATTTCGACATGAAGAGATTGCTGGCCGAGAGCTTCATGATGAAGACAGACAGGATGACCATGGCAAGGCAGATAGAGGCAAGAGTCCCGCTGCTCGACCATAGGATCGCAGAGCTGGCCTTCAGCATGCCAAGCAATTACAAGCTCAGGGGCATGGGAACCACCAAGTTCGTGCTCAAGCGGGCGCTGAAGAAGCATCTTCCCCGCAGCATAATATATAGGAAGAAGCAGAGCTTCCATGTGCCGATGGAGAACTGGCTCAACTCAGACCTGAAGAGCACTGTCTCTGACCTGCTCAACACGACGCAGCTGTTCCGCCAAGGAATACTTGATCCTTACTATGTCAAGAAGATAATGGAGAACTATGACAAGGGAAAGCTGTTCTATGCAAGGCAGCTCTGGACCCTGCTGAATTTCGAGCTCTGGCACCGCACATTCATCGACAAGGAGAAGGTGAAGCTCTGATGAATAAAAAAAACAAGAGAATCTTTTTCATAATACCTGCATATAACGAAGGCAAAAGCATCGGCAGAGTGGTGCGCGAGCTGAAGAAAGCAGGATACAGCAATATCGTCGTGATAGATGACGGCTCAACCGACAACACATTCAGCGAAGCGAAGAAACAGAATATTTTTGCGCTCCAGCATATCATCAACCGAGGACAGGGCGCCAGCCTGAAGACAGGCATTGATTTCGCATTGAGACAAGGAGCAGATATCCTCGTCACATTCGACAGCGACGGACAGCACAGGGTCGAGGACCTTCCTGCGATGCTGAAGCCTGTCATGGACGGAGAAGTCGATGTCACACTAGGGTCAAGATTCCTGAAGAAGACAGATATGCCATTCGGCAGGCGCATACTGCTGAAAGGCTCAGTGGTGGTGCAGTGGATATTCTACGGGGTCAAGCTCAGCGACGCCCACAACGGCTTCCGAGTCCTCAGCAGGAAAGCTGCGCAGAGGATAGAGATCGACGCCGACAGGATGGAGCACGCTTCCGAGATACTCGAGGAGATCGTCAGGAAAAAGATAGAGTTCAGGGAAGTGCCTGTGATAATAAGATACACTGGCTACTCGATGCAGAAAGGCCACGGATCATTCCTCGGAGCTGTAAAGATACTGGCCAAGATGATAATCAGGAAGTTCATCGACTAGCCATATAATCTCTCCAGCTTCTAAAGCAGAGCCTTGAGATGCCTGAAGCCAAACTTCATCATCTTGGGATTGGCAACAATTGTTGAGAAAAGCAGATGCATCAGCCTGTCGCGATTCATCTCCTGGAAAACATCCTTCGATCTCTTGTTGTCGAACATCTGCACAAGGTCATTCCACTCATTCTCAGATAGGTCGTCCATGACCCTGCGCAGCTTGAGGTTGAGGCTCAGGCCAGGCCTGATCTCTCTCCTGACTTGTCGAGGATAATCTTCTCCCTTAATCAGCGAGTTGGCGAGCAGCTCTGCTGACCTTAAGCCAGGCACAAGCCCTCCGCCTGTCGTCGCCTTGACAAACCCTGCTGCGTCCCCGACCAGAAAGATGTTGTTCTTGCAGAAAGATGCTTTTGGATCGTAGATCGGAATGAGACCACCTTGCTTCTCGATTATCTTACCGCCATATCTTTTCAGCAGGCGCTCGAACTCTGCGCGCGGATTATCCTCGCAGGCGACACCGATGCGAAGGGTGCTGCTGTCCTCAGGCACAGACCATCCGAATCCTCTGTGAAGAGGATAGAAATCCAGCACATTGCTGTTCTTCTTCTTGACAATCGCCTGCACTCCGATGTAGAACTTCCTTCTGCCCAGCATATCAGCAGATCTTCCGACGATGCTGTTTGGCCCGTCTGCCCCTACCAGCCTTGAGAAAGCAAAGCTCTTGCTCCTGTTCTTTGCCAAGTCTTTGACAAGGATTTTATTATTCTTCAGCGAGATGAACCTATGCCTCAGCAATACTTCTGCTCCTGAGTCAAGCGCCCTGTTGTAGAAATGGTTGTCGAATGCTACGCGGTCGAGGATTATGTCAGGCTTCTTGAAATTCAGGCCGATGGCTTTGCCGTTGGGCGCGATGATGCGGACATCATGAATCCTGTTGACCACGAACTTGCTGTTCTTTGGTATGAAGCTGAATATCTCCTGTGTCACTATGCCTGTGCAATGCGCAGGAGTGCCGATAGCCGAGTGCTCTTCAAAGACAGTGATGTTCTGCTTTTTTGCCATGAGGCTCGCAGCGTATGTGCCTACTGGTCCTGCTCCGATTATTCCTATTCCTTGCCCCATGGGAACCGATGGGTGGGCTGGGTTTAATTAATTAACGCAAAACAAAGGGATTTTGTTATCATTACTTAGTGGTTAAAAAACAGAAAGATTTATAAATCCTTTGTTCTTCCTCCTTCACAAAGAGGTATTCCAAATGAACAAGACACTTGAGAATCACATTAATAGCTTCAATAGACAGGAACCCGTCATAGGAATGATAAGCAAAGACAAGAGCGCCCTGTTCAACATCCCATGTATGGGAATGACGAGTGATGGCTTTCTTGCCTACAAGGATGAAAGGAAAGGCCAGCTGATGGACGGCACAGAGACATTCGGCTTCACGCCAGAGCTGACTGAATCTAAGAAATTCGAAAGGCTCCAAGGCATACTCAAAGGAGAGGGAAAAGGCCTTTGGACCTACCAGAACAGGCTCGATGCTGCGGCAGAGGAGATAACACAGCTCAGCCGCGGACTCAATGACAAGGAATTATTCTATCTCGACGGGCTCACATCCCATGTCACAGAGTTGATGAGCAGGAATCTTCAGAGGAGAAAACCAGAAGCAAAGCTCAGCACAGAGAAGCTTGATACAGCCATGCAGGCGCAGTACGCTCCTGTGCAGGAAGGCCCTGCGGTTTTCAGAATGATAAGAGATAATCCTGCGGTTGTCAAGACAGCCCTGGCTTTCACCACAGCTGCCTTCGCAGGCGGCATCGCCATCGGAGCAGCAGGACAGGTATTGAAGAATTACAACATCCATAATCTAGGAGACCTTGTGACCAAGATAGGCAACATACCTGTCGGTTCACCATCTATGCTCTATGCAGATGAGCCTCAGCAGAATGAAGAGGCAAAGGCTTTCTGGGACAAGATGAAGAAAAAGAAAGAAGGCGCCCAGGCTGCTGCAAAGACAGAGAAGAAACCTTATGTCAAGCAGCAGAGCAACCAGGAGAAGAAGGAGACTGTAACAAAGGATGATAAGCCTGTTGGTTTCCTCGGCGGCCTAGTCAACAAGATCAACGACATGTTCAGCGGAGGCAGCAGGCAGCAGGACAATAAAGCCAAGGCAGATGTCCGGGCTGATAAGTCACGCCTGCTCTACTACCAGAATGCTCCGCAGTTCATGAACAGCGCACTCATACCGCTGCTCAATATCGTAATCTACACTCCTGATAACTATGTCAAAAAGACATTTAACCAGATGAAGGAAGGGAGCTCTTTCAGCATCCAGTACGGAGATTCATTCGGCCTTGACAAGAAGATAGTCTACAAGGACAAGGACGGAAAGGAAAGGACCCTTGACTGCCTGATACAGAAAATAGATGCAGAAGGCAATAGGAGCTGGTATCTTACCAACAAGAACTGGGAACCGAACACCGGCGTCGGGCGAAGAGCATTCGACCTTGACCGCATCAACACAAAAGAGGCAGATATCACTCCAGGAAAATATGCAGTGGTATTCACCAACGAAGGAAGGATCCGGATCATGAAGGCAGAGGATGCAAAGAAGAACCCTATCTATCAGAGCACATTGATCTACATGACTGTCGAAGGAGAGCCTGGCAACAAGGCCAAGCCTGCTGACCAAAAGAGATATCATAGCCACCAGGCCAGCGACAAGCCAGGCGCTCAACAGCCAGCCACACCTTCAAAGACTGCTGATGATCATCAGAAGAAGCACAAGGACAAGCCTGCGAAGGCTCCGAAAGCTCCAAGGACTCCTGCTGAGCCGGTCACTGACAAGGACTTCCAGCTGATTGGAGGCGCATGGTACATGCAGGGAGATGAGACCTTCACACTCGCAAAGAAGGAAGATCCTCAGAACTCATTCCGCAGCTCAATGATTGAGGGTATAATCAGGACTAAGAATTTCCAGGCCTGGATCAATAACTTCGGCATATCATATGATTTAGAGATACTCGGATTTGACAGGACAACCATAGCTAAGAAATACAATCAATTCCAGATCGGAGGACAGTTGAGATTAGGTCCTCTCTTGGGAGAGCTTGTCTACATGAATGGAAGCAACACATGGGAATCCAACCCGAACAACGGCAGGTTTACCGCGATGACAGGCATAGAGGAATCATCCTACAACGGATTCTTCTACAGAGGAGGATTGTTCATCCCGCTTACCAGCGGGGGCCATGGATTCCTGAGCAAAGGATTCGTGACAGCGACGATTGGAGCTGGCTCAGGCAACACCAAGACAACCTATTCAGACAACTGGATGCAGGACGTCACCACAGAATCACAGACTATAAGAGATACTTGGCCGTGGCATGCCATGGCTTTGTCTGATCTCGGTTTCCTAGGCAAGCCTCTTGACGGCATAGTCGCAGAGGTCGGAGCCGGCGGAAGCAACTACCACAGCACCGACGGAGAGATAACCGGTGGTGAGCGCTTCAACATAGGAGCCAAGCTGATGATACCGGCGAGCAAAATATTGCCAAGCAAGATCATGCCATCATGGCTGAAGGACGTATCAATTGTTCCTATCGTAATGTATACTGAGAAGAACGACAGCAGGTTCAAGGAGAAACATAGCAACACGACCTACGGGATCGGAATTACTTTAAAGACAAGATAAGCGGGGAGTGAAACAAAATGAAAAAGACATTCGCATTCATTGCAGGGATATTGTTTGTACTGATTATAAGCGCATTCGCGTCAGCCCAGAGCTGCGCGGTCAGCCCAGGCTTTGATAAGCCGCTGATGCCAGACACTGACTGCGACGGGATGATCGACAGGATAGACAACTGCCCTTACATAACCAACCCTCTGCAGCAGGATGCAGACGGCAATGGCCTGGGAGATGCCTGTGACCTCTATCTTGAGAGCATCAACACCAACCCGGGAGACTTTGTCTTCAACGGAAGGGCTTTCAATGTCATAGCGACCATGCACAACAACCGAGACTACAACATCAGGAACCTAAAAGTCAGGGTCATAATTCCTGAGCTCGGCATAGAGTCAGTACAGTACATCGACAACCTCGAGGTGTGCGAGTCAAACACATTGCAGTTCATGCTCAGAGCGCCCATATGCGCGCCATTGGCTGACTACCACATATTCGTCGAAGCAACTTTCATGAACATGTTCGGGATGGAGGAAGTCATCCCAGGAATCACAAGCATCCGAGTGGTGCCTGACCAATACTGCCAGATGGTGCTCGACAACAACCAACTGATAGGCAACACCATGATAGATGTCATGGAGATACAGGACGTCTACAAGGGCTCGGGGGCAGTCTTCCCGATCAAGATATCAAATAGAGAATTCGACAGCAAGGAGTACATCTTCAGCGCGGTCGGGCTTGATGGCTGGGGCCATGCAAGGTTCAGCCCAAGCACATTGCTGGTCATACCAAGCGAGAGCGAGAGGATCGCTGACTTGTACGTGACCGCAGATGACAACGTGGCTCCTGGCGAGCGAGTGTTCGTCGTCAGCGTGAAGAGCGGAGAGGAAGTGCAAAGGTTCCTGCTCATAGCCAATGTGAAGGAGAAGCCTGTCATGGACACGGCCTTCATGTGGATATTTGCCTTCAAGATACTGCTGATAGCAACTTTGATAGTGCTGCTGATAGTGGCTGTTGTCATCGGCTACAGGAAATACGTCGAATACGTCAAGAAGGACGCGACAAGCGGATACTACTGAGGAATCATAGACCAAGACAAAAAACAGAGGTTGATAAAATGGATTCAAAAGAAAGGCTCAAAATATTGGAGAAGATTGTCGCTAACGAGAAACTGCTGGGAGTCAAGAAAGAGACTGAAATGCTCAGCATGACCTCATTCGACACATATTCATTGGAGCTGCCTAATGCTAATGTCATCCTGAAAAAAGTCACGTACGACGGAGAAGACGCTCCTAGTGCAAAATACGAAGTGACAATGTCAATGAATAACTTGATATACACCGGAAATGAAAATGGGGTCCAGACATTGAAGAAGAATGTCAAAAGCCAGGCAGAGGCTGAAAATAATGCCAGAGGTTTCCCGGCAAGAGATTTCGTGAGAGACGGCAAATATCTGCTTCCACAGGACCATCTAGTATATGACCTGCTGTTCCTTTACATCCGAAAGCAGATTTCGGCAGCCAAGGATAAAGCGAAAGAAGAGCCGGATAATCTTTACAGGAGATCATCTGCTGCAGCAAGGACCCAGTTGATAAGCCGTCTACATGAATCGGAATTGACCCAAGGAGATGAGCCCGGGCCGACAAACCCTACGGGAGTGCTTCCGAATCTTAACAGGGCATATGATCAATCGAAAGGCAATCTCATGGGACAAGGAAGTAAAGCGAGAGAAGAACAGGCAGATTCATTCAGGAAGAAAGCGGGCCCTAATCTTGGAGAAAGCAGTTATTTTAGGAATCTGTTCAGCAGGAAACCCAACCCATACCGCAGAGGAAAGCTGAACAATCAATGATGATTACATTATTAACCATTTTAAAGTGGTTATCCAACGAAAGCTTTAAATATTGAAGAGCCTTACACCAGACGGGGGATAAAATGAACAAAAACATCGCATCAGGAATTTTGATTTTGAGCATCATGGTACTGCTTGCGGCCAGCGTATTCGCTGAGACTGCCGAGCTGAAGGACACAAAGATAGATTACGTAGCCTACAGGGAGCTCGTCGCCAAAGAGCCAGGCGTGGTATACCAGATCAAGATAGCCAACCTAGGCGCCAGCGAAAGGAGCTATGAGCTCATACCAGACACCGACGCCATAAGGAGCATCGGCAGCTACAGGATTGACCCTTCTTACATACTCTCAATAAAGCCTAACGAGGAAAAGACAGCCTACTTCTACCTTGCCATCGAAAAAGATGTCAGCGGAAGGAAGCCTATCAAGCTCGAGATAAAGTCAGGCCAGTCAAGCACCACCCTTAACCTAGTGGCAAGGGCTGTGGGGCCGTTCAATGGCTCGCAGACAAATGTATTCGCAGAGACATTCAAGATAGTGTTCTCGGTACTGCTAATAATAATACTTCTCATCGCGTTGGTGCTGCTCTTCAGGAGAGTCAGGCCAAGGAAAGAGAAGAAAGACAAGTCAAGGCCAGAGGATGAGGTCGAGACCTACTACTAGATCATGTCGTCCGATAGACCAACAAGATAGTCACACACAAAAAATCAGGGGGAGAAAAAATGAACAAAATCGTGAATTATGTTTTGGCAATTATTCTGTTGCTGGCAGTGATAAGCCCTGTCCAGGCAGCATTGATAGTCAACAAGGTGACAGATGAGTTCTCATTGGAGAGCCCATACCCAGTCCATTCTGTCAAGGGCTGCGAGTGCGGCACAAGGACTGAGATACTGGAGGTCAAGAACCTTGGCGATTTCGACACACTGTTCAAGGTCGAGATATTCTCCCCGATAATCGACCTGATCAGCGTGAGCGATGACACATTTGACCTCGCCCCTGGCGAGACGCAGAAGGTCTTTGTCTACATACAGGCTCCCTGCGACACATCCATGAAGACATTCTACATGGCAAGGGTCAGCACCAACTACGGCAGAAGCAAGGAGATAACCAAGGAGTTCGTCTCCCAGAGATGCCAGAACATCAAATACACCAGCGAGGTGCTAAACGACAAGATAATGCCGGGCGACACTGTCAAGGTCAAGATCGACATACAGAACGTGGCAGAGTTCGCAGACACCTTCAAGGTAACGCCTAACGCTTACCAGCAGTTCACCAAGCTCAGCGATGAGCAGATAGAGCTGGCTCCTGACCAGACCAAGAGCGTCTACATGTACATCACTCTTCCATTGCCTTTCTACGGAGCAAGGACAATGCCTTTCACCATAACAAGCGAGAAGGCAAAGAACTCTGTGGGCGGAGCAGAGAGCTACACCATCGAGAGAGATTACGATTACGCGATACAGACAGATGAGTTCGAGATAAATGCCTGTGAGGATGTCGCAAAGCAGTCAGTCATAACATTCGAGAACCTGGCTGAGACGCCTAACAAGTATTACCTGTATCTAAGCAGCCCTGGCTTTGTCAATCTCAGCCAGAAGACACTGACATTGGCAGCAGGAGAGAAGGACTCAATCGTCATGAACATAAATGCAGAGCAGAAGGACATAGGGAGCTATGAGCTCATCCTGAACTCAGGAACAGAGTACGGCGACATGAAGAAGCAGAAGAGCTTCAGGCTCAACATCAACGACTGCTTCAGCTCAGCAGCGACCATCGAGGGAAAGACCAAGATCTCTGACAAGGGATGCTGCGGAGAGAAGGAGTACGTGCTGAACATCAGGAACGACGGCCTCTACGAGGAGAGCTACGAGATCCAGGTTGACAGCGCAGGCTGGGTAAAGGTCGACGAAGAGAACCAGTTCGTGAGGCTCAGGCCAAGCCAGCAGATGAATGTACCTATCAAGGCAAAGCTGCCGTGCGCAGACGACAAGCAGACATCATTCGTGATAGTCAAGCAGCTCAAGGCGCCATTCCAGACATCTGAGATAAGATTGGATCTGGAGAGCCTAGACCAGAGCAGCTGCTACAACATCGAGATGCTCCAGGAGAGCTATGGCATCAACTACGACGCGAAGAGCGTCCCATTGCTGCTCCAGAACACAGGCCTCAAGGGAGGAACCTACAAGCTGAGCCTTGGAGAGCTTGAGTCAAGGTTCGTCTACCTGGAGAACGAGAGCATAAGCTTTGAGCCAGGAGAGATGAAGGTGCTCAGGGTCTACCCATTGAACTACTCACAGTACAACGAAGGCACCTACCTCAACAAGCTGACCCTGAAGATCAGCCCTGTCGACAACGAGATAACCTATGACAGGCAGTTCTGGGTAGTGCTCAAGGACAAGAGCTTTGTATCGAAGATGATCCTATACATAAGGAACTTCAACTACTCAAGGATAGGCCTCTGCGGAGTCGCAACCCTGGTATTGCTGGGAGCGATAGTTATCATCGTGCTAGGCCTGATCTACATGAAGAAGAAGGCTGACTTCAAGATCAAGAGGATAAAAGCAGCCACCATGAAGAAGATAAAGATGATCAATGCTGCGCTGATAACATTATTGGTGCTCGCACTTGTGCTGCTGGTGTTCATAGGATCGCCTGACATGTCAAGCTACTACGAGCAGCCGATCAACAGCAGCTCACCGCTCTTCCACGAGTGGAAGCAGAACACACCATACAAGGTCAACCTGGACCAGTACTTCACAGACCCTGACCTTGATGTGCTCAGCTACACAGCAAGCCAGCCGAACCATGTGCAGGTCAAGATCGAGGGTAACATAGCGACCTTCACCCCCAAGTACAGCTGGTCAGGCACAGAGCATATCGTGTTCACAGCCAACGACGCAAAGGGCGGCATGACAGACGGCGATGTGATGACATTGCACGTCATGAAGAAGATGCCTGTGGGAGTGCTTGGCTACTGGAACGCCTACTGCAAGCAGATAAACCTGGCATTGATAATGCTGTTCATAGTCTTCTGCCTGATGGTGCTTGACATCGTCGAGGAGAAAGGCTACAGGTACTACCTGCCTGGCAAGGGAAAGAGGAAGTAGGCCAAAATATTTTTTATCATTTTATTTTCTTTGATATCTTCCAGAGAAGATCGAACTGTTTCCTGTAAGCATCAGCAAGGCCTTTATTCTCTATGATGATCGCGTAATTCGGATTCCCCCAGATGATAAAAGCCAATTTGTCATTGTAGACGTACATCGGCGTGGGGTTGAATGATTCCTTGGGAGTCCAACGGTATGTTGTCTGCGAGCCCTCGACAAGATTGACATCTCCTTCCTTGATCAAGATGCGCTCCTTGCATTTCAGCTTTTGGAGCTTTCTGAGCTGCTGTTGGAGGGCTACATTGTCTTCTTTAATGAACCTTTTCTCTTCAACACCAGATATGAGGACTTCACCGGATTTCCTCTCGAATTCTTTTATGATATCCCTAAAGACCGTCCTTACGACATCTCTTCCCTTGTAAAACTCGACAAAGGTGTCCTCCCGCGGCTGCTTCGTCAGATCCAGCAGACCTGGCAGTGCCAGCTTGAACTTGTCCTCCCGCTCTTTCAAATATGATAGTATCTTCTCCGGATTGACGCCTTGAAAAAACTTCTTATTGTTTTTCATCACATAGCTCACGAATCCTTTTTCCAGAAGCCTGTCGAGCGCATCATAAACAGCCTGACGGTGCAGTCCTGCCTTTTCTGCGATCGTGTTCACTGAAACCGAGCCTGTCCTTAGAAGCGTGATGTAAACCTCGATCTCGTTGTTCGTCAATCCGAGCTCTTTTAGTATTCCTTTGTCCATGCTGTTGGGAAAGGTAAATTATTATAAAAATGTTTCGTAAAAGTTTTTACTACATACATTTATAGGTCTGTTTGATATTCTGCTATGAAGAGCAAGGTGATCAAAATGAGATTATACAAACCAATCGCCACATTGATGCTGTACTCGATGAGTGTTTTAACCGGTTGTTCCGGTTGTTCGAACCAAGATCAAAAGAGACCGGTGATATTTCTAGAGAGTACTTGGATACCGCCAAACATGATATATATCGAAGCAGACAGCGAACAGGTACATAAAAATCTTAAAAGAATCGCATACGGAGACCTGCCGCCCCGCGGATCCCTTGACTATGTCCTGGTATGCAAGAGGGACTCTGATGAGAGCGAATGGAGTGATAACAAGGTTTTCACACCAAAAGACAAGGAATTTGCATTCTACAAACAAAGATACAACGATATATACACTGGAAAAATAAGATGAATGCAAAATTCAGGAGAAGATCTCCATGAACACTTTCTTGGCCATGGTATCCTTGTCCTTTGAGTTCTTTATCTTCCTGGCAAGGCTTGAATGCTTGAAAACTTCGCTTGTCCAGTTGTAGAAATCGTTCTTCTCGCTGTTGACATGGCAGGCAAAGGTCTCTGGGCTCATGTTCCTGAGCGCGTCCGGCAGCTCGCCGAGATGCCTTATGACTGAGCCGTCATTGGCGTAAAAGTATTTCTCTGGTGGCACCAACAGTATTTCCATTCGATTCCTCCCTGCCAAAGCTGATTTAAATAGTTTTCCATCGGAAAGACGCCCCATCCTAAACGAAAAGCTTTAAATAAGCATGTTCTCCTCTAAAGATCAGGCGGGGACGTAGTATAACCTGGCTAGAATAGTGGCCTCCAGAGCCTCGGATGAGGGTTCAAATCCCTCCGTCCCCATTTTTTTCAAATGAAAAAGCATCATTCTGTCGTCATAATCGGGGCAGGGCCTGCGGGGCTCATGGCAGCAAGAGCCTTGAGAGAGAACAATGTCGATTTCTTGATCATCGACTCGAAGAAAGAGATCGGTCTGCCGCTGAAATGCGGAGAGGGCGTGCGGCAGGAAGGCTTTGAAGAGCTGTTCGGCAGGAAAAGATATGATTTCGTGAAGAACAGATCAAATATCTTTGAGGTGACTGGCGGCAGGACTGTCAGGAGGATAAAAGCAGAATATGTCATCCTTGACAGGCCTAGGTTCGAGCAATGGCTGGCAAAGCCGATAATGAATGACTTGATGCTGGAGACTTCGTATCTTGATGTCTTGAAGAAAGAAAAGAAGGACGGCGAGGTCTGCCTCGAGGTCAGGACCGACAAGGGAAATATCGAGGCAGAGATCGTGATAATGGCTGCTGGCTGCGACTACAAACTGCAGAAGAGGTTCGGCCTGGCAAGGAAAAACCCTCATCTGGTGGCCTGCTACGGAGGAATATTCAAGGCAGATAACAAGGACCTGAAGACCCTGAAGTTCATATTTGACGAGGACAATGCCTCTGCCATCTGGATATTCCCCAAGGACAGGCATACGGTGAATGTCGGCATAGGCATCTATCATGAGTTCACCAAGAAGGATATACGCCTTGTCTTTGATGAGATGGTGAAGAAGTTCAACATAAAGCTCAACGGCAAGCCCTCCTACGCAGGAGTGTTCCCGAGCAGCGGGCCGATAAAAAAGACCTATGCAGACAGGCTGCTGGTGTGCGGCAATGCAGCAGGCCAGGTGTACGCCGGCTCTGGCGAAGGCATATATTTCTCGCTTAAGGCAGGAGATATCGCAGGAAGGACTGCTGCAGAGGCTGTCAAGAAGAAGAAATTCTCAGCAAGGTTCCTGAAGCGCTATGAGCGATCATGGAAGCGCTCATTCGGCCATCACCTAAGGGCAAGCATGTACTTCACAGCGATATTATACCTCGGGCTCAAGTACAAGAAGCTGGAGCAGCTGTTCGCAGCACCAGGCGATGAAGAGCTTGAGAACATGTTCGTGCGCGGAAAAGTGCCAATCAAAGCCAAGCTAGTGGTGCTTGTGGCGTTGCTATCTGGAATGTTCTCCAAGGATAAGAAAGAGCTCCCCTGGCTCATAAGGAAAATAGGCAGGGCTGCGATGAAAAGAAGGCTAGAAAGGCAAAATAACCGCTCCTGAAGAAGAAAGTTTTATAAATAATCATGCCTAAGGATGAGAAAACAAAGGTGAAACCATCAACTTGAAATTCAACAAAGACCTGGACAATTACATAGCAAAGAGGAAGACTGTTCTCTCAGGAGAGCGAAGAGAGGGATTTGACCTCAAGATAAAGCTCGGCAAGAAGCAGAGGGAAGAGAGAGTCCCTGACTTGGCTCCGAGGAAGGTCCATATCTTATACAAGAAACCAGGATTCTTCGAGAGGATGTTCCCGAAGAAAGACCCATTCAGGGACATGCCTGAAGTGGATGAGGAGTTCGACGCAGTGACCGGCATGAAAAAGAAGATCGATGTCACAAATAAAGAAATCAAGAATCTCAGGAAAGAAGAGGATGTGCTCGAGAAGAAGCGCGAAGGGCTCCTGAGCAGACTCTTCAGGTCATTGCGGAAGAGAGAAGAGATTGAAGAGGACACTGTCCCTATCCAGACAGAGCCAGAGCTTGATGAAGAGACAGTCGAGACCATAAGGCTCATGGGCAAATGGCTCACCAAGCTCGACACTGAGATCAAGAAGGAGTTCAGGGATTCTGGAGACTATGCCAAGTACAAGGCATTCATAGACAAGTACGGCCTTGGCAAGAAGAAGCAGTAAGTCCTGGGGTTATTCTATCATTTGTTTATTGACTTAGTTCGACCGCGCCTCAACCGGACGAGAATGGCGATATGGCGCGCCTGATGCGAAGCCGAATATCCTGCTTTTCAGATATTTTTTTAAACAGAGCCAAGTTCTCAGTGGCTATGCAGCTGTGGTCTAATGGTATGATCTGAGCTTCCCAAGCTTATGACCCGGGTTCGATTCCCGGCAGCTGCATCGTGCTTCCCGCGTCATTTTGGCATGATAGTGCCAGTTAATATGTATTTTGGGGTATATGCTTTGATCGTTTTTTGGCTTTTTCGTGTCACTTTATTAGTGACTGCTTTTGGCTGTTTTTCTCTCGAGAAAATCACATTTTCGCCACTCCTTTTATAAATCATTGGCGACATTTAGTGCGTGACGATGCAGGTTATCACGATAAACAACAAAGGCGAGCGGGAAGTTGACCCTTACAACAACAAAGGCAAGCATGAAGACTGGCTTCGGGGCATAGGCTATTTTAGCGAAAAAACCGATTACTTTAGCTTTACAGGCGTTTCCTCT
This sequence comes from archaeon, assembly GCA_043801165.1. GTDB lineage: Archaea > Nanobdellota > Nanobdellia > Woesearchaeales > SM23-78 > SM23-78. The sequence continues at coordinate 21,385 of JAZDMG010000022.1, read as the reverse complement.
GAGGCTAGCGAGTTAATTACCAAGTACGTAATTGACCTTTATTCTGGCAAGAATCTGGCCAAAGGAACGTATCGTGGCCAGAGAAGCTACAACCACCTATGCAACATAAGAATTAGGTTGCGTAGGATTGTCGAAATGCTTGAAAATAGCTCAAAAAAGACCCTTTTACAATTTTCAGAGGATGATGTTCTATTAGTGTTCAATAATATGCGCAATGGAGTGATTATTAGCAATTTGGGAAGACCTTTTATTGATACTAGCAGCTATGCGCGAGCGTTTATTTCTTTCTGGCGTTGGATTGTGAGAACTCGAAAGGATGTCTTTAATATTGTTGAATCTCTTGACACAAAAAAAGACAATAAGCCAGAATGGGTTTACTTCACGTTAAAAGACGTGGAACGCATGGCTGAAGAAGCACCCAACTCCTATTACAAGGCTTTAGTGTTTTTCCTTTTTGACAGCGGACTTCGTGCACCCACTGAACTCATGAACGTCAGAGCAATGGATTTATCAGATGTTCCTGGCAGTAATCTTCTTTTTCTTAACGTAAGAGATGAAACCTCAAAAACATTCGGCAGGAAAATCAAGCTAATGATAAGTTCAGATGTGATAAAACAATACATAAAAAGACAAGGACTAAAGGGAGAAGATTTCTTATTTGACAGAGCATACATAGTTATGACCAGAACCATTGCCAGACTAGGATATAATATTCTTAGAGTTGGCGTTCCTGTTAAGCAAAAGAATTTCAAAATCCTTGTTAGAAAGGGAATCACGCTTTACGACTTCAGGCACAACAGCGTATGCCACTACCTACCAATCTACAAATCAGAAAACCAGATGAAGTACCGTTATGGCTGGAAGAAAAGCGAAATGATACACTACTACAGCGAATTCATGGGAATGAGAGACACAATAACAGAAGACGACATGCTCATCGATACCACTAAAACCGAGATTCAACAAGCACTACAAAAAGAACAACAAAGAGTAGCAATACTAGAAGAACAACTAAACAGCCAAAAAAAAGACACAGACGAAAGAATAAAACAACTAGAAACAATGATGCTACAAAAATTCGCAGACAACTTCAAACAATAAAAAGCTTCATAGATCATTCATTCAAACAGCAAAGTTATAAAACAGTAGGTAGAATACCCACAAATTTATTTGTGGGATGAATGCCGTGCCTCAATTAGTATTTGTGCAAGAGGCAAACATCAACGAACCTTTGGTTTGTGCAATAATAAGTGCTTCACTCATTTGTAATTAAGCTCTTCTTTGAAGCTGACGTCACACCCTGTTGCCCCGTTTATTGCCTGTTTTGGGCAAGAATTTTTACAATTGCCGCACAGGATGCATTCTGTAGAAAGGATGCGTTGGTTTCTTTTTTTGTAATTAAGTAATTTAATATCCATCGGACATACTTTTTCGCATGTTCCACAATCAACACATTTGTCTTTATCAATTTTCATTTTTATCAAAGAAAATCTGGAGGTTATTTTCAGAAGTGTAGGTATCGGGCAGACGTATTTACAAAATGCCCTGTTATCTTTAAGAAAAAATGCTAAAGATATTCCAATAACATAATATAATAAATTGCCTATCGCAAACCAATACAACTCAACATAAGCATGATTAGCAATAACATCTGTTGTTTTTAACACATACCAAAAATATGAAGCAAGCAATAAAGAGATAATAAAATGTGCATATCTAATCATACCATAATATCTGTATCTTCCTTTAGAGATTTTCCACGGCAATAAATCTAGCACCATGGCAGTCCAGCACGCCCATCCACAATAGCCTCTGCCAAAAATCAACGGGCCAAATATTTTTGCAATAAAGTAATGTAATGCTGCCGCTATAAAAATCCCTGCAAACAAACAAAAAAAGAATCCTTCAATTTGCATATTTTCTAATTCAATAAATCCCAAATAAACAATCATATAACTTCCAATGAAGAACTGAATTAATCTTCTGACCCACAGCCGTGATTTTTTAGAAAGAAGCTCGCTCAAAAGAAAACCAACTGATAAAACAAGCCCAAGGTAACCAAAATTAAAAAGGTAGAATGTGTTACCTGTAGCTAAATATCTCCAAATAGCAAAAAACACAAAGAAGAGAAATATAGCAATAGGCCAAATAAGTTTCTTTATTAACGGTTTTTGTTCTTTATCTTCCACACTAATTAATAATTGTAAGAATATATAAATTTATCTTTTCAAAGGTGCAGAATGGAAAACAATATAAATACCGTATAGTTTTAAATTATTATGAAAATCTTAGCATTCAATTCCAGCCCAAGAAAGAAAGGGGGAGCAACAGATATTATTCTAGATAAATTTTTAGACGGAGCAAAAGATGCCGGAGCAGATGTTGAAAAAATTTACTTAAAAGATAAGAAAATCAATCAATGCACAGGATGCTTTACTTGCTGGACTAAAACACCAGGTGTTTGCGTTTTTAAAGACGATATGCCGGACATATTGAATAAAGTAAAAAAAGCAGACATTATTGTTTTTGCCACGCCTTTGTATATATTCAACATGAGTGCCGGTATGAAAACATTTATTGAAAGAATGACCATGCCCTTGCTCGATCCTCATCTTGTAACATTAGGAAATCTTACAAGACACCCTCGAAGATTTAAAGATCTGCACGAAAAATGGGTTATTATTTCTGTCTGCGGTTTCCCGGAAATAGAGCATTTCCAAGGACTCGATCTTTGTTTTGAACAAACAGCAAGATCCGGAGAAATAGAAATAGCTGGAAAAATCTACAGACCTTCTTCACAAATGTTAATTAATAAATCTGCCCAAATGCCTTTTAAATCATATTTAGGAAATTGTTATCTCGCAGGAAAAGAAGTTGTTACGAATGGCAGAGTTAGTGAAAATACCCAGAAGCAATTATACAAAGACTTTGTAATTCCAAAATTTCTATACAGATTCATAGGTAATAGATTCTGGGATAAGGAAATTAAAAAATGCATTTAGAACGGATCTAAGAAGCTCAAAAGACATCTTTGTTTAAAAGTTCCAAAAGAACATGAAACTCTAGGTCTGGGCGTTTATTATTTTAAACTTACTTCACGTTTAATGATGATTTAATAATCTGTTGTAAACTACCACGGACTAAAGCCCATAGGTTTCTTTGCTATGCCCCCTAAAGCCAGATTATAAATGCCTAATTTTTGGCATTGCCCCTCAATGATGGCTTTTAGCACTTCTTTGACTTTATCCACAAGAACAGATTTCCTATACTTTGGAATCCAAATAATATGGTAGTTGATATTGTACTTGCAATGATGAGACGTTCTCACCGTTGCAATTTTGCTCTCAATCTTGTGCACTTCTGGATTAAAGTGCTAATATAGTTTTTTAGTCATTGCGACCACCTCACTCTGAAGGTGGTTGCTTGTATAGTTAGGGTTTTTCGTTTTGTGAACCATACATTAAACTTTTAGCTGATAAGCGACCTCTGTAAGAGAGAAAAGTTTAAGTGAAATGGCTTGCGTGAGAAACCCCCAGCTTTAGCTGGATTTATTTTGGGAGTATGTCATTTTTCTCATCATTTTTTTTGAAGGCTTAATTAATTTACTTTAATTAGTACATACTTTCGGGCAGAATTTCAGCCTATGAAACGGCAGAAAACACAAGAAACGCCACAATCACCGCCTATGAAGTGCCTATGACGACGAAAGACCAAAAAAATGTTTTTAAGATTAAAAAATAAAGTCGCGTGCATTTCAAAAAGCATTACAATTCATAATTATCATAAAATCTTAAACCACAGAGCTAAAGCATTGTCATCCTTAAATGACCTGTGTCGACTGCAACCCGGCAGCTGCATTATACGTTTCGGGTCATTTTGGCATGAAGATGTTCAGGGCAGAAATTAAGCCTATGAAAAGGCAGAAAACGCAGAATACGACACAATTCTGGCTCTTCACAGGCTCTGCGGCCTTTTAAAAATGTTTGACAGATTAAAAGTTCTGGCTATGTGTGACTAGGAATGACATCCGAACACAAATATTCCTTCGTAACCCAAAATACGAGCTAGAGAAAAAACATCTAAGCAAAATATTAGTTATCCATTTATATCCCGAAAAATATATAAATTAAGAATATCATGAGCAATTAAAGGAGGGGAGTGAAATGAGAAAACAGAGTAATTTAAACTTATTAACAATATTGCTTTTTTTCATCATTCTCTTATTGAGTGTTTATGCAGTTCTAAGTCAGGAAAGCAATCTAACGGACAATTCATTAATAATCATTGATAATGATTCGCATCAAGAAAACAACACTCCTCTTGTTGGCGACGTAATTCTAAATACTGACATTACTACCGAGAAGAGCATTGGCCTTAAATTAAATGAAACAATAAATCAATCAAATACCATTAATCAAACAAATCTCTCAACAAACGAAAGTTCCAACATGACTGTTTTTGAAGAAAATACCTTGCTGGAAAAAACAGATGTCATCAAGAAAATTCTAGACAATGACAAGGTTACTTCAGCAACAAAAGAGCTTCTTAAGTCCAGTTCAGAGGATGATTCTGAAGAGTTCATAATAAAATATGATGCTGAATTCAGCAAATCACAATTAGAAAAATTCTCAAAAGTAAAAAGCATTCCTGAATTAGGAGTGAGCAAATTCAAAGCCAATATTAAAGACTTGGAAGAAATTTTAGATGATGATTCTGTTGAATATATTGAAATTGACCAAAAATTAAACCTACTTGAAGATACTATTTCTTGGAATGTTGAGCAAGTAGGTGCAGCCTCTGTTTGGAATTATTCTTCAGGCGATGGTGTAAAAGTGGCTATTCTTGATACTGGAATCGGCGAACATGATGACTTGTTGATTGCAGGAGGATGGAACGTAATGGATAATTCCTCTGATTATGTAGATACTCAAGGACACGGAACAGCCGTAGCCGGAGTTCTTGGCGCTGTCATGAATGATGAAGGACTGATAGGAGTTAGCCCTGAGTCCAGCATTTACGCCGTGAAAATAATGAATTCAGGCTCCGGCCAGCTAAGCGATGCAATAGCAGGAGTTCAATGGGCAATCGATAATAACATGAACATAATCTCCATGAGTTTTGGATTTGATGGATATTCCCAAATATTCAAGGAAGCCTTGCAGGATGCGTATAATCACGGCATTCTAATTGTGGGAGCATCAGGGAACGACGGAACTGAAGGAGTGGATTATCCAGCAGCATACGACACAGTAATAGCAATCGGAGCAACAGACGAGAATAATGACCGAGCAAGCTTCAGCAATTACGGCTCTGAACTTGAACTTATGGCTCCAGGCGTTGATATCAACAGCACAAGTCTGAATGATGGTTATTCTACCGTTAGTGGCACAAGCCTTGCTGCTCCTCATGTTGCAGGTGTTGCAGCGATTATATGGTCTTATAACCAAAGCCTGAGTAACGAGGAAGTTAGAGCCAAGCTCAGAAATGATGCCCTGGACCTAGGAGCTACTGGAAAAGACGATTATTACGGCTACGGACTTGTTTTAGTCAATCTAAGCGCGGAAAATTACAATTACACTCCATTATCTTATTATTACGAGATTTTTAACATCTCTGACTACGAACTGGAAAACGAGAGCTATTCATTCTGGCTCAGCGGCAACGGAACTATTGACGATGTGAACTTCAGCGAAGGATATTATTTGATTAACAAGACGATAAATGGAACTGTTATTTCTCAGAAGATATTCGTGAATGAGAATGGAACTATTATTTTGTTGAGCGTGACTATCAATCCTTTGGATGATTGGACTGTAGACGGCGGTTCAGCGACTGATCGTCTGATTTGGGCAGAAAATTCTCACTACATCAACATGAAAACTGAAACTACAACCCACGATGTTGAATGCTGGGAATACGATTACACTGGCTCCGGATATTATGATGAGTGTTATTTTAGGGACAGCACTGCTTATTCTAACTGCGGAGATTATTGTGGCGGCAGCACCTCATGTTATACGGGCAGCAGTTATATTGGCGATTATCATGAGGTAGTAAATGATGTTTCTAAGAGATCTGGAACTGCCGAGGTTGCCACATTTGAAGGGGATTCGTATTGTACAACATTGGGCGTAGGAACAAAAACTTATTGGGTTATAGACCAAAAAAGGAATGTTTGCATTACTGAAGGAGGAAATGACTATAAATTTCAAGGAAATTATAATGCTGATAGCTGGAGATCATACAGTGAAACTTATTATTGTCCTAGCGGGAGTGGCTGTGATTTTGAAAAAGATATGCAGACTTGCAATACCGAAACATGCATTCCACAAAGCCCGTGCAGACGCTTAGAGGGTTATTCCTGCAACATATCTAATAGCAACGTAACTGATGACTGCCTTACAGGATTGAACTGCACAAGCAACGTTTGCGTAAATCAAAACGAGACAACAGATTTAGAAGTGCTTGATGTAGTAATAATTCAAACAGTCAAAAACGTTCCAATGATTTTACAAAAGACGGGCGTTATACGTGTGAGGGTTAGAAATAATGGTAATCTACCAGTAACTATTGCGAGAGTGAATCTGACTGCGCCATCACTGGAAGTCAACGGACTTGATTATAAGGAGAATTCAATAGAAGTTGGAGAAACAGTCAATTTTGACTGGTGGTTTAAACCGATACAAACAGGAACAAATATCAATATATCTGCAAGTGTTGAGATAGTGGAGTGAGAACATGAAAAAACAAGAGGTAACTTTAAAGTCTGTTTTCAAGAATGATCGTTTCAGAAAATGCACTCTTATTTTTGGATTATTATTTTTACTTAGTTTTATATTGATAATTCTGTTTTCTAAAGAACAGCGATGGATTATATTTCCATTCGCTCACATTCTATTCATAATAAGTGCTTTATTTGATTATAGACTGGCTAATTTACTTTATCATAATCAACCATTTGAAAATTTTGCGATGTCTTTCTATATACTTCTCTTTTTATCAATCGCATTTAATTTTGTAGTTATTTCTCTTTTAGCAGTCATATTTTCAAAAAAACACGTCAATTCTAACAAATTCTATCTCTATTATACTTTGTGGTTTATTCTATTTTGGTTTTTCATCACATTCATATTTTCCGTGCCGTTTATATTGAGAAGTGGGGTGATGATATGAAAGCACGTAACCTTACTTTAATCGAATTATTAAAAAATAAAAAATTTAAGAATTGTATCTTTATTTCGGGTCTTGTGCACCTATTTCTTTTTGTATTAATAGTTTTATTTTCTAAAGAACATCACTGGTTAGTATGGCCTTTCATTCATATTTTCGCGATTATAAATACATTTTTCGAATACAAATTATCTATTTTTATGTATCAAACACCTCCATCGGAATATTTTGTAGCGCAAATATATTTGATTGTTTTCTTTGCAATCCTAATTAATTTCTGCATTCTTTCATTTTTAGCAACTATGAGTTCAAAAAAACGAATCTCAGATAAAAATTTTATGATGCTATATTTTACCTCGTTCTTCACATATTGGTTCATAATTGTTTTTCTTATAGTGATGTATTTTATTATGGGTAGGAGTGGATGATATGATAATCGCATTGAAAAACAAAAAGATGTTTCTACAAGTGATTGTATTGTGCTTAGTGTTTTCTCAATTCTCACAAGCTATTTCAGATTCGAATTCATCGAATAATAATAAATATACTTCGATAAATATCACGCAAAACAAAGATTCCTTTCATATTCTTTACGTGTATGTTAGAAATTCTCAGGATGAAGTAGTTACTCCGAATTCGATGAATGAGATAATTAGAGAAAACAACAATTTTCTAAATAAAGTTTACCCTTTAAAGGATAATTCTGTTTTTTATAATACTGCAGGAAGCATCCAAGGAGGGAACACTGGTGTTGGTTTAACGTATCGTCTTTCAATCATGGGTTATACTTCATTACTGTCGGGAGATTCGCTCCCTGATGTTGTCGTTGGTGTCCTTCCAAGGAATTCTCTTCATGATGATTTTGGGCAATCCGCAAATGTTGTCGGTTGGTCGCCGATAGGCATAAGATATTTGCTTAATCGCGGCGTATTGATAGAGGATGTTGATTCATCTTCATCACAATACGAAAAGGATTTTACTTTAGTTGCGCACGAAACAGGTCATAATTATGGTCTATGTGACGAAACAAATTCGAATTGGTATTCACAGGATCAAAGTCTATTTTTGTCTGATTTTTGTCCGAATGGCGACACTAATAATGACGACGTGTTGGATGCGAATTGCACTGATTCTGGAGATTGGGGATGCAAAGCATATACTTTCAGAGAGCTACATCCATACGATGATAAATATAACGCCTTTTCTATTGTTGATAATCAAGAAGAGTTCAGAAATATAATGGGTTACTCTAATATTAATGAAAGATGGATTGATAAAGAAACATATCTGTTTTTGACGGACAAATTAGCAGAAGAACCTCCACAAACAGGACCTGGACTGTTAATATCCCTTTTTGTATATAAAAATGGAAGTTCCGAAATAAAGGATTCCATAATTATGGACAATTTGCCTCTAGAAGATGATAATTCAAATGACAATTACACTTATTCTATTAAATTATATAACATTAACAACACGTTATTATTTCAGAAGAAAGTTCAACCCTCTTACATTTATGGAAGCGCGGATGGGAATAATTTGTCTTCTAATGTTAGTTTGATTATGTTTGCAGCTCCATTTAATTCTTCCTTGAAATACATACAATTCATTAATAACGGAACCCTTCAAAAACAGGTAAATCGTTCATCCAACACTCCTAGCATTTCTCTTTTATCTCCTCTTGGTGGAGAAAGGATTAATAGTTCATTTAATGTCTCTTGGGATGCATCAGACTTCGATAATAATTCCCTGTCTTATTTTGTTCAAGTCAGCTCTGATAATGGAAGTACTTGGCTTACGGTTGCTGTTGATTTAAATTCCACAAACATCACACTAAATAATGCTGACTTTTCATATGGAATCACTTACAAAATTAAAGTCTATGTGAGCGATGGGATAAACACAAATAGCAGTGCTTCTATAAATGCTTTCACCATCATCCCACCTTCTCGTATTTCAGTCAATAGTATTTCTGAGTTATCTAATAACGGTTCAAATAAGGTTTACGAGGTTGAGATCGAAAACACAGGAGGGTATAATCTCACTAATTTGAGTTGGCGTTTTAATACTGGAACGTATAATATAACAAACAAATACAACGCGTCTTTGATTCCTAATCAAAAGATGAAAGTGATCTTGCAGGTTAATTATACGTCCGGCTTTGATGGCTGGGTGAATGTAAGCATGTACGCCTATGACTTAAGCAGATTAATTAATGATACGCACTTCGAATACTTCCTAGTCAACAACCCCGTTTACGTATATTCTATAACTAAACTCTACAATAGCAGTCTCAATTCCATTATCAATTTTGTAATAAAAAATAGCTGGATTGAATCACTCAGCAATATTACTTGGAATATTGATCTTGGAGATTCTAATGTGATAAACTCGTCAATCCCCATGACCATAAATCCGCTTAACAAGGCTTATGTTTTCATTGATCATAATTACACTTCCCACGGAAACTACACCATAACAGTCAACGTTACTCACTTAGACAACATAGATACGAAGAATTTGACAATAACCATTTGAGGTGGCAAAAAAATGATGAGAAAAACTAACTTGATTATCATAGCGGCATTAATAATGGCAGTTTTAGTACCTGCAACAATGGCAAATGATTACGCTCTTAGCGATGGCTCAAAGATAAAAATAACTGACACTAAAAAACTCAATATAGAATCAAAAGGAGGCGCATTTAGTATTACTTCTTCTGTAGACAGGCATCAGATAGGAGATATCTCAAAGACCAAGGAGTGGGCTTACGAAAAAGCAGGATATGAGATAATCACATCAGACAAAAAACTTGAAATTGTAGACAATAATCTAGTCTGCCTTGAAGGAACAAAACAGATCATCATCAAGGAAACAAAAGACATCAAAGTAGCAATAAACTCAAATCCTCATTGCATATACTATCCGCCACAGATAATCAACATAGATGAAGATAATTTGAAGGTTTTAAGAACAATAACAAGAATTGATGATAATACTGTCAAAATTGATTTTGGAGACAATTATGATCCCGTATATACCGCTTACCGAGGCAGTTACAATAATTCATATTACTGGCTTGTTTGGACTCCTTACTACAATATTACATTGGGTAACGGCATTCTGACAAGATTTTACGGACGATCTACTGATAAACCGAACTTAGATTGGACCATGGAACCTTACGGCGGAGGCAATGGATTTGGAAGCATATACGCGAATGGAAGTTGGAAAATGGATATTGGAGTAGGCAACACAATATGTAATTATTACGATGTTTACGGAGGATGGGATGGGGGTTTTAAATTCGTTTGCACCAACGAAAATGCAACTAATGAATGGAATTTCTATAGCACTTACATCAATCTTAAGTCAACAGCCAAATTTCCTCATAGGCATTACTTTTATATGGATCAAATGAATTTCAGCAGCTTTGCTATGAATGAAAATGGATTCTTAACTTCTCAGAGTATGTGGTATGATAGCAACACTAATTATGGCGTGGCGGCATTTGGATACAACCAATCAAGCCCACAAACAGGAAGCTCATGGAACAGCAGTTATTTCATGGCTCTATCATGGGAATTATTTGATTATACCAACGATTCCAGATTAAGCACCCGTGATTTTGATTACGAAACAGGAACAAATTACACTAACGGAGGCATATCTATTGGAAGAGGTGGAGAAGTTCCCGCGAACCAGACAATAAGCATAAACATTAAGCTGATTAAAAGAGATTTAAACCAATCAACTGTTAAAGATCAATATTTGGTTCCATTAATGACATTTAATGATTATCCGGCATATGGCGATCCTGAACCGGTATTAAACTCTACTTGGTACTGGACTTACCATTCATATAGAAAGAATTTCACCATTAATAATGCTGGCTCAGAAACGCTTTATGGATACCCTCAGCCCATAAGGATTAAGGTAGAACCGGAAATGCAGAGCAATTTAGTGGATGTCTTGTTTACTGATCAATCAGGCAAACTGCTATATGCTGAACTAGAAAACTATAATTCTTCAGAGGGATTAGCGTGGGTAAGAATTGATGTTCTACCAAAAGAAGGCACAATGATCTATATGTACTGGGGAGCGACGGGCGGTCAACATTCATGGCATCCATATGTATGGGATGATCATTTTATCGGAGTGTGGCACCTAAATAATCTTAACACATCAGACTCATCCAAATGTCATAACGACGGAATAATAAGAGGATCTCCATCGAGCACCGAGGGAGTATTCGGTACTGGAATTAGCATTGATTCAGGGGATGGGGGGGACGGCATTGACGTACCTAACTTCACCGAATTGAACGAACGAATCACTGCAGAATTATTCTTAAAGCCAGAGTCGGGAGATGGAGATAATTTTCAAAGAAACATGTGCAAAGGAGCATCATATAACTCCAGCGAATGGTGCACATACTCAAGATACAACCAATCAGATGGAGCAGTTGATTTCAGAGAAAACGGCGGCGCAAAATACGTAAGAAAACACGTTTTAAACAAAGACAATGCTTGGCATTACGAAGGAATGACTTTTGACTATAGAAACTCTAATGACGGTGGAAATGACGTCAGAATAATGCTTGATGGAGTCGAATTAACAAATCTATCTGCAGGTTGGTCAATTATTAATACAACAGATACCGAACTGGGTCTTGGCAACCAGAACGATCAAGGATCCGATATAGAAGCAGATTTCGATGAGTTCAGAGTATCCAGCATTCCAAGAAGCGTCGGCTGGAGAAACCAAACGTATAATAGCATCCTGAAATACAGCACAGTTGTCACTGAGGGAGCCATAGAATACAAAAATGGGAGTTCAAGCGTTGCTGATGAAACTCAAGGAAGAGCAGCTATAGAGATCGGGGTTGCAAACAGCGAACTGGTAAGTCCCATAATTGAATCTGACGTGGTCGTTTATGTAGTCTATCAGAACGGGACTCAAAAAATGGGAAAATACGACAAATTCGCCTCAGACTCGAATAAGAGATGGGCTTTCAACTACATCACAGGATCAGATGCCTTCCAGAACCTCAACCCATTATTGACAATCATGAATTTCTGGGAAAACCAAAGCATGACATCAAGCCAGATAGCATCATTCGTAAGCGGATTTATCAACAACACAAACTAGCTAATTAAGCTAGGCGTCTGCCTGGTGGCGGCTGTCATCCTTAAATGACCTGTGTTGCCTACGACCCGGCAGCCTACGGGCTGATAACTGCATCTACGGATGCAGAGCCAGCCTACGGGCTGCCAGCTGCATTCTTTTATTTTTGAAAACATTTATTAACACCTGATTTCTAAGAAGACCAATGGGAGTCATAGGAAAAGCATTCGCATTCGTGATGTTTCCACTGAGCATACTCATAGTCCTCGAGGCGACGGGGGTATTCACGCTGAGCCTTCCGTTCAACAAGATATTCATCGGAGCCATACTGATGATCGGCCTCCAGCTCGTGACCCTACTCTTTGTGAAGGCGCATCACGGCAAGCTGAGCTTCATGAACATAGCGACCTGCGTGGTGTTCATGCTGCCGGCCGCAGTCTACCTACTGAGCAGCCTCATAGGGAACTTTCTCCAGACATCCATCCCGTTGATCCTTGGGGTGATGATGTTCGTCGAAGCGCTCTATGCGCTGCACTGAAGAAGAGAGATAAATAATTTAGGGAATGAAGCTTACTCTTCATCAGCGAACTTCTTGATTGCCTCGTAGTTCTCTACAATCATCTTGGCCTTTGTCTTGCCGAACTGGAATGGGAACTTGTCGTCATCATTCCTCTTGAGTATTATCATCTTGTTGCCCTTGTATTCTCCATAGTCGATCATTGAAATCACCCTTTGTGTTTTTTCTAGAAGACAAGCAGGGGTTTAATAAAGCTATCGGAATAGAAAACAAAAAAATATTTAAAAGCCCTACCTCAATGAGGAATCGGAGCCATAACCATGAACCTTGAATGGTATTTAAAAAACACAAATCTGGCAGGAAAGCGCATCAGGCATGTGCTCTTTGTCTGCAAGGGAAACACCTGCAGGAGCCCTGCTGCGGAATATGAGTTCAAGCAGCTCACGCACTGGTGGGAATCCCTTAAGAGCTCGTCAAGAGGCACCCTGAAGGATGCCGAGGACCTGCCCGTGGCTTCTGAGATGCAGAAAGTTATTGGGAACAGGATGGCCTCTTTCTTGACCAGCCACCGCTCGCGCCTAGTCTCTTCTGGAGATGTGAAAAAAGCAGATTTGGTGCTTGCAGTAGACACCCAAACAAGGAATCATCTGAAAGGGATGTTCCCGGCAGCCATCAAAAAGATATTCACGGTAAAGGAATTCACGCAGAGAGGCGGAGGAGACCTTAACATCACCAATCCATGGTTTCCTCCGGAAAAAAGGCCTAAGCCAGGGACAAGGCAATATCACGACTATATCCAGGGCTATGCGGCCACAATCGAATCGATACGCGCAGAAGTGCGAAGGGTGGTGGACATCCTTTATGCGCTGAATGAAGCAGCTAAAAAGTAACAAGATTAATAAAACGTCCCTCATTCTTAGGATTCCATGGCCGATGATTTCATCCCCTGGACAAGGAAATACCTGCCGAAGGCAGTCAAGGATATCGAAGGGCATGGCAAGGCCATCGAGGACCTCAGGAGGTTCGTCACCAATTTCAAGAAAGGCAAGGCCCTGCTGCTCTATGGCGTGAGCGGCGGCGGGAAGACCAGCTCAGTCTATGCCTTAGCCCAGGAGCTCAACCTTGAATTGGTGGAGATCAATGCCAGCGACTCAAGGAATGCCGGCAGCATTGATTCGCTTGTGGGCAATGCCTCTAAGCAGGCAAGCCTTTTCTTCAAGAGCAAAATCATCCTGGTTGATGAGCTTGAAGGCATAACAGGACGGGAGGACCGCGGAGGAGTGCAAGCATTGGTGAAGCTTGTCGAGTCAAGCCCATTCCCTGTCATCCTGATAACCAATGATCCTTATACTGAGAAGCTCAGCAGTTTACGAAAGAAATCAATCCTGCTGGAGTTCCAGGTCAGGCCTTACACAGAGATATTGGCGACGCTCAAGAAGATATGCGAGCATGAGAAGGTAAAATATGACGAGGAAGCCCTGTCCATGATTGCAAGGCGCTCTGGCGGCGACATGAGAGCTGCCATCAACGACCTGCAGAGCCTTTCCGTTGACAAGAAAGTCACCCGTGTAGAGGTCGAGGAGCTTAGCAGCAGGGAGCACAGCGAGACCATCATCGCGGCGCTGATAAAAGTCTTCAAGGCGACAGACCCTGCCATCGCCCTAGGGGCGTATGATAATGTCAATGAGGACCTTGACAAGATATTCCTCTGGGTGGACGAGAACCTGCCAAAAGAGTACACCAAGCCGGCAGATTTGGCTCGCGGCTTTGATGCCCTTAGCAGGGCAGATGTGTTCAAGGGCAGGATAATGAGATGGCAGCATTACCGCTTCTATGTCTACTGCTACGATCTCCTGTCAGCTGGCATCGCCCTTGCAAAGGATGAGAAATACAAGACGATGACTGACTACAAGCCAACCTCAAGGATACTGAAGCTCTGGATAGCCAAGCAGAAGAGCCTCAAGAAGAAGGCCATCGCAGAGAAGATAGCTGAGAAGACTCACAGCAGCAAGAGAAGAGTGCTCCAGGATACTTTGCCTTTTGTCAAGACCATATTTCAGAGCAACAGGAAAGAGGCAGAGAAGCTGACTGATTATTTCGATCTTGACCCTGAGCAGGTCGAGTGGCTCTGCCACTAATCATGCTTTCATAGTGCTAGCAGCTCTTGCAGATGATTCGTTCGCCGACTTCTGCTTTATTATCTCATCATCTAGGAAATCCTTGAGGACTTTGTCGTGCAATGCCATGATTTCCTTGACAAAAAGATTCTTTTTGTTGAGTTCGTAGAGTTGGGCTCTGCCTATGCGCCTTGTCTTGACAACAAATCCTTTCTTCGTCCATGTTTTCCAGAACAGATTGATTGTGGTCCAGCCAACTCCTGCGTTCCTGGCGATCTCTGTCAATGAATAGTCATAGTTCCTGTGTATCAGCAGGAAATCCAACGCCCTCAGCTCAGGGCTGCTGCCGAATAGCTCTGTGAATAATGTTTTCATTTGATTGCTTAAGCTGAACTTGTTTATATATTTTCTGTAATTTGTATGTTCTTTTTTAGAAGTTTGTTGAAAATCTTCCGATACTGATGAAAACATTGCGAAAAACAAGCCCGACAATTAATAAAACGCCCCGGCACAGCTTAATACATGGATGAACTAGAAAAAGATGTGCTAAGGAAGATGCTTCATCACAAATTCATCGGAGAGAAACACACGAGTATCGACAACCTGCCAAAGGGCTTTCCAAAACACATTCGCGGAGATATCAAGAAAGCTGCTGAGAACCTGATAAGAAAAGGATTCATAATGGCAAAGCCGACTAGCTATGGCTTGGAAGTGAGCGTTGATCCTAAACAACTCGAGGAGATCAGGCAGGCTGTTTTTGGGTGAGAAAAGCATCATATTTATAAACCAAAACCTATTTCTATACTACTATTAAGTGAATAAAAGGTGTCTTAATGGAAAGAAAAATTACCTTTATCTTTACAGCCATAATAGCCACTGTGCTGCTTGCCGGCTTTGCCACGGCAATCGAATACGAGTTCAACAGTCGTGTAGTGCCGCACACAGAATACAACCCTCTAAGGGAAGGATGCTACTATTACTACGGCTACGGAAGCTGCAATGTCTCGAATACGAACTGCGTGAACATACCTAATGGCATGGTGATGAGAGAAATCAATCTCGGCGATGCCTGCAAGAGGAACAAGCCGCCAAAGCTGGTGCTCGAGAGCGTAAAAGACATAAAAATCGTTGAGACAGAGACGGTGAAGATCGGTGCGCAGTGCATCGACAAGGATCCTGTGAACATGACATACTCCGGCTGGACCACGACCAAGGAGACCAAGACAGGCTATGATGACGCAGGAAGCTACAAGGAAACAATAACCTGCACAGACTCATTCGGCGAGAAGGATGAGACGACAATCAACATCAAGATCATAGACAAGAACAGGGCTCCTGTGTTCAGAGCGATGGGATTTGAGATAATAAAGCCTAACCAGTAGATAAGAATCTGAAAATGACCGAAGACAAAGGCCTTACGGCAGAAGAAGCATTGCAGGCAGCGTATTCTGAGATGACCGCTAGATTCGCAAGCCAAGAGACTGGAATAATGTCATTCTCAAGGCCAGTATTCGTGGTCCACGAGCCGATAGGCGATGTTCCTCACCACATTGAGATGTATCGTGAAGCTACCTCCATGCGATTCCCCGCGTATGAAGAAGATTGGGCGCTCAGCATAGGACAGCACCTATACTCTATTCCTTATCTTAACACCATATCCGACTCATCGCTTAGCCTGCTGGCCATCCCGATGATGACATTCAGAGGCGAAGGAAGGATTGATGGCTTTGATCTGGAAAAATTCTTGGATAAAAGAGAGCCTGCCTTTTTCAGGCAGTTCACGCTGATAAGGGCAGAGAGTGATAGCATATGCCTGCAAGAGGACGGGTTTAGGAGCCGATACATGAAGGATTGTACACTATTGAGGAACATCGAATCCTATGCAATCAAACCTAAAAAGAATGTTCCGGAGAAAGAAGGAGAGCAAAAAGGACCAAAGACATATTCTCCGAACATAGTCCCTGCCATGTGCATCAGCATAAAGGCTGCCCTGCAGGAGAGATTTAGATTCTGGGATTACGGGCTCATGAGGAAATGATTCTTTTCAGTTAACTTTAAATAACGTTTCTGACTAACAAGGCCTATGGCAGAGAAAAATGAGTTCCTGCAGGAGCTGATAAGTTTCTTGCAGAGAAAAGGGTTTGTCTGGGGCCCTGAGCCAGAGATCTACGGCGGGACAGCAGGATTCTACACCTATGCTCCACTTGGAAAGCTGCTGAAGAACAGGGTCGAGGGCATAATCAGGCGGACCTTCCAGTCAGAGGAATTCTTCGAGGTAGAATGCCCCATTGTCATGGAGCGAAAGGTATGGGAGGCGTCAGGCCATCTGGGCGGATTCACAGACGCCATAATCACCTGCGCCAAATGCAGCTCCAACTTCAGGATAGACCATCTTCTCGGAGATTATCCTGAGAGCAAGAACCTCAAGAAGCAGGAGGATACCCTTGAGTTCATGAAGAAGCACAAGATCAAGTGCCCCAACTGCGAGGGCGATTTCAAGCCAGAGATAAAGAAACATGATCTCATGATGAAGACCATAGTGGGTATTGATCAAGAGGCATATAACAGGCCGGAGACAGCCACCACTACCTACTTACCTTTCCTGCGTTATACTGATTATTTCAGGAGACAACCTGTGTTCGGAGTGTTCCAGATAGGAAAAGCCTTCAGGAACGAGATAAGCCCGCGACAGCACATCCTCAGGATGAGGGAGTTCACCCAGGCAGAAGGCCAGCTTTTCATCAGGAAGGAATTGAAAGCCAACTTCGAGAGATTCAAGAAAGTCGAGGATGAAATCTTGCCCCTGTGGAATCACAAGAACCAGGAGAAGAACGAGCCTGTGCAGAGGATTGCTGCGAAAGAAGGGCTTGCAAAAAAGATGTTCAAGAGCCAGGCATACGCCTGGACACTGGTGTTAGCCTATAAATTGTTCAGGAACATAGGAATCCCTGAGCAGAACATACGCCTAAGGCAACACCTGCCTGACGAGAAGGCATTCTACGCAGACGATGCCTGGGATGTGGAGATCAACACCAAGAGCTTTGGCTGGGTAGAAGTGTGCGGAGTGCACGACAGGACAGATTACGATCTTAAGCAGCACGCCAAGTTCTCAGGAAAGGCATTGGAGTCGCATGATGAGGCCTCTGGTGAGAAATATGTTCCCCATGTGCTGGAGATAGCCTTTGGGACAGACAGGCCTGTGTTCGCTCTGCTTGATAATTTCTTTGAGCTCAAGGAGAAAGACGAAGGAAAGACAGTCCTGAAACTGCCTTATGCCCTGAGCCCTATACCTTTAGCTGTGTTCCCGCTGATGAAGAAGCCTGAGCAGACTGCAAAGGCGCGGGAAATCTATGAAGAGCTGAAGAAGGAATTCGTCTCAGTCTATGATGAGACAGGAGCGATTGGCCGAAGATATCTGCGCGCTGCAGAGGCAGGCACTGCGTTCTGTATCACTGTCGACTTCCAGACCTTCGAGGAGAAGCCAGAGACGGTTACGATTAGAGATAGAGATTCTGAGAAGCAGAAGAGGGTGGCTGTTCACGGTCTTAGGGACTTATTGAGGGAGCTCATATCCGGCGAGAAGAAGTTTGAAGAGCTCCCCTGAAAAACATACAAATTTATAAAGTTCCCAGAATTCTCAAGGAGACATGAACCAGCAGAAAGCAGCCATATTCGACCTCAACGGGATCCTCATACAAAGCCCTCTGCTGAGCGAGCGCATAAGACAAGATTATGGTGTGAACAAAGAAGAATTCCTCCCTGTGCTTTCAGAGATAATGGACGAGGTAAGAAGGCCTGGCGCAAGAGCGATGTATGACTATTGGAAGCCACACCTGGCCAGATGGAAAATCCCCCTCGACCAAGAGGCATTCCTGCATTATTGGTTCTCTGCAGAGAAAGAGAACAAGGAGATGACCAGATACGCGCTCTCACTGAAGAAGAAAGGATGGAAGATATTCATCTTCTCGAACAACTTCAGGGAAAGGGCAGCATATTATCAAGCAAATTTCAGGTTTATAGATGATTTTGACGAAGTATTCTACTCCTGGAAGACAGGATTCGTCAAGCCAGACGAAAGAGGCCTGGCGCAGATACTCAGCAAGTACAAGCTGGAGCCTGGCAACTGCTACTACTTCGATGACTCTGAGAAGAATGTCGCCCTAGCACTGAAGATGGGCCTGCATGCCAGCAAATTCGAAAGCCTGGCAGCGACCAAAAGGATCCTGGAAGGATGATGCCTTCCCTGTTGAAAAACTTTATAAATCGTTCTGAAATCTTAACTCGTGAACGGGTCCTTAGCTCAGACTGGGAGAGCACTACGCTGAAGACGTAGTTGTCCTGGGTTCAAATCCCAGAGGACCCACCTTATATTCTCATCAGTCTTTCTCTTTTATAAGGATTTGAAGAGCCTATCTCTTCCGCATATTTTTTGATTAATTTCCTCTGATTTATCCTGATGCAATGCGTTATAGAATGAAATCCTCTGACATCATAATATTCATTAACATAATATGCGACAAAATATCCTTTTTTCTGCAAAAACTCTTTCACAGCAAGGATTATATTCTCATTCTTCAATGCCAGACTTATGCTGTGCTGGCCTCGGGTCCTTATTATGACTGATCCGTCTGTATCAAACAATCCTCTTACGAAAGAGGTAAAATAAGAATTGTTATTTGTTATCCATGGTGGTATTGTTAGGTTGGTTTTCCTTCCAACAAAAATGCCCTTGTTCACAAGAAACGCAAAAACCTCCCTTGAACGTAACCTACTCACAACACAGTTTTGATCTTTACGAAGATATAAATTAGGTTCTAAACCAAATAGGCCCTGGAAAAGCTTCTTAATAAAATCAGAATGATACTGGAAATCGGTCGTGCCATGTCCTGATACCATCATAAAATAATCATTTTTGGAAGGATAGAAATTTACACATCCATCGCCAAATAGGATTCCAAATAGCTCAGCCAAATCCTCGGAATTCTCAGATGGAAGGATGACGTTTCTTTTCACAAAGAAAATGGATGAAGGTTGTTTATATAGTTCACGTCGACAAGTCCAGTGAGACTTGTGGTTTTTTGCGGAAAGGACGGAGAATGATTGATGTTTGGAAATCTTCGGATATAAACGGTTAGATTCAATTGATTATTTTACCTTCTTAGAAATTCGCCCTTTGCTTTCTTCCCAACGATAATTTATGTGACCCATAATGAGTATGCCTATTAAAGCAATCAGGATTATATCTAATAAAAAGAACAAATAGAAAGCAACATTCTGTTTAGGTAGAGCTTGTCCTAAAGCAATAGCAACAACAATTCCTCCAAAAATACCTCCTATGAAGCTATGTAAAAAGTTCATCCAAACATTTTTATCCAATTTTATTTTTAAGCACATAATTAGAAGAGGGCAAATTTACTATTAATACTTTACGGTAAAATAATCAACTTCTCCGCTCCTCAGACCTGTTGGTCTTGCGGTGCTCAACCCTCACATCTCTCTTCACTCTATCCAGCTCTTCCTGCCGGTCGAGCGGGTCGTTCATTAGGCGAGGGATAACTGAGGTGGTTAGATTCAATGAGAAAGGGCGGGTTACTCATCAGACAAAGAATTTATATATTTAATCAAAACATCATGATTAAAAGTTGGTATAATGGCATTAGATAAAAAATTTGTAGAGATAGTATATCAGGGTGCTAAAGAAAGCAAAGCAGAAGCATTTGGCTCCATAGTCATCGAGAACTTGAAAGGAGGCGTGATTTACAAAACATATCACAAAATGATTGATTCTGATAAATTCGAACCTCTTCCAAAATACATTAAGCTTGTTTTTCCTTCTGGAACTCAAATTATAGTTCCTCAAGACGTTCCTATAAAAAAACTTGAAGAGGCTCTTTTAAAGAGCAGAGAAGTTCAGATGGTAAGATATGAGTTTTTAAGTCACAATCACATTATGTTAAAATATCTGTATATTTTTAAAATTGGAAATGAGTATTACGATCTACCAGAAGATATGGCGCAACGAATTGTAAAAGATACAGGCATAACACTTCAAATCTATTCTTAATACTATTCGCCCTTTCTCGACTCTTCGCACAACCCACAGATTGTGCTCACCCTCCCAACTCTCAACCTCTCAGTTCCTTCCAGTTGCTGGAGATGCAGTCCTGGAGAAGGAAAACCTAACTTGGTCAGTTACAATTACGAACTCCAATCAAACTGATTTTTTAACCATAAGATAAAAGCGATTAAACTTACGATTCCACCAACTCCTAAAATAATCAAAAAACCAGTCCGAATATTACTCTCTGTTCTTTGTGAACTACCACGGGTCTCACCCTTGCGAGGGTTCGACCGCGTGGCGTCTAGCTACTAGCTAGGCGACGTAGTTCACTAACGTCTTTTGCTCATTTGTGTTCCAGTGTTTCTTCTGACCTTCAGCAATATACTTCTTGAC
>JAZDMG010000021.1:0-11479 GCA_043801165.1 archaeon | reverse complement strand
GTTCGGCCAGAATGGAACTGTCAATGTTACAACTGCTTCAAAGAATAATACAATAGACGTCTATTGCTTTGACATGAAAGATTCCAGCGACGCATATTTCGGAAAAATAGCAGGAATGAGCAGGCTGATAGTCAATGGAAGGAATTCGAAATGGTACAGGAGAGACTTTAACGGTCAACCTAGCGGCTATCAGAACCTATGGGATGCTGCATTCCAGCAGGTGAATGCTGCCATGCAGGATCCTTTCTCAGTGGGAAGCTGCTCTGCTACCGGAGGAGTAGCAGGCACTGACTTCAGCTACGGCCACGGAGATGTTATGGGCGGCTATGGTGACAAGGATTACACCCAAAAGTATATTATAACCGATTTTAATAAATCTTTCAAGTATGGACTTCCCTTTATCCAGGAAGTCAACATCGCAGAACTACTAGAAGCAATACCAAGGCTCACAGATATAGGCGAAGGTAATTCTAGAGAAGTTATTTGCACCAATGGCGATCTTAACGCCACAGGAAAGAACCTCATAAGATACGCCATGATAATAACACGATAAGCTATAAATTATTTTCTTTTTATTAATACATCACCAATATTCTTTTTCTCGTGTTTTTTTTAGAAACATTTTTAAACCTGCAATCCCAGGATAAAGTGTTAATAGTATAATAAAAGTGGTTTTTAGTATAAACGAGTTTTTCAGAGGTGGGTTAGGATGGTTTTAGCTTCAAAAAGAATAATCAGTTTGTTAGTTTTCTTATCATTGGCGATTATGCTCTCAGGATTAGCATCTGCTTACCTGACGAACTATTGCAGCAACACAAATATCGGCAAGATGGATGAGGATTCGTATAAGTTTCTGGATGGCAATATAGGCACTTATCAATACCGAGCAAACGGCGATTCATGCTCTATTAATTATGCGGCGCTCTATAACGGTGTCGCCTATAATGATGAGGCTGATTCTGATTGCGCAGGCGGTGTCAAGTGGAGATGGGATAGGTGCTCCCAAGGAAGCGACAGCTGCTATGTCCTTGAGGAAGCCTATGTCCATGGATGCCATAACTTAATAACCGATTGCTGTGACAGCAACGAATATTACAGGACTGACTGCAGGGATTTCAACTCAGGCTTTGTGTGCAATAATGGAGCATGCAAGCTTCCGGCCATAGAGGGTGCGAGTTGCAGCGAGAACTGCCATTGCGTCGGTGGATGCTGCGATAATAACAAATGCAAGCTCGGCAAAGATAAGGGCTGCGTCAAGGCAGCAGGAGCAACAACAGACGAATGCGGCTGTGGATATGAGTGTACGTGGACTCATGAGACTTATCAAACTTGTTCATCAACAGAGACTAGTTGTAAGGATAAACCTAATCCTGATACTTATTGCGCTGGCATAAATTCTGCTACGCCATACTGCAAATGGATCAATGATAACGAGTGGGCCTGCGTCGGTTGTTTGGCTGATAGCGACTGCGGAACCGACGGCTACGACTACAGGTGCTCTGGGAATACCATCCAGAGAAGATTGATTGGTCATTCTTGCACTAACTTTGTCTGCCAGACATCAAACGGAGCATGGTCTAACTATGCTGCCTGCACCGGAGGAGAGAACAGCAGGTGCATTAACGGTCTAAGCTCATGTCAGACCAAGTGCAGCGACGGCTTAGATAATGATGGAGACACTTTCATAGACACTCAGGATAGTGACTGCGGAGGATGCGGCCTATGCAACGGAGGATCCTGCTGCACAGCGACAGGATGTTATATTTCCGCAGGCACTTCATGCAGGGCTTCAGCTGGTGTCTGCGACGTTGCCGAAGTCTGCAGCGGAACTAGCGGGGCATGCCCTGCCGATGCAAAGCTCTCAGGAAAGCAATCATGCTCAGAATGCACCCAATGCAACGGAGTATCTAACGTCTGCGTAAACATAGCAGTTAACACAGACCCATATAATCAATGCGTACCAGGAGTTACCAACTGCGTAACCACCTGCCGCATAAGGACCTCGGGAGCAGGCTGCAACGGAGCAGGAGCATGCGATAGTTCAACAGTAAACATAGCAGCAGGAAGAGTATGCAGCGCCGGAGCAGTGGCTGATGCAACAACAGAATCAAGGGCCTGCGACGGAGACACCAACTACAACTGCGCAGCAGGAAGCTGCTCAGGCAATTATAGGTACAGCGAATGCAACGGAGCAGGAGCCTGTGACAATGCAGCAACAACCTATTATGAGCATACCAATGTCGATGCAGCAGTCAACAAAGTGCTTACTACAACCTGCACCAACCGGGACGCAATAAGCCAGGCTCTAGCATGTGATGGCAACACAAACAACTTCTGCACAGCAGGAAGCTGCACAGGGTACTACAGGTACAGCGAATGCCGCGGAACAGGAACATGCGACGACGCAGCAACAACCAACTACGAACAAACAGATGTAGGACCGAACCCTTACCACAACCTAACAACCTCCTGCACATGGGTAGCAATACCTCCAGGAAGCCTGGAGTTCAACTGCAAGGATGGCATCGACAACAACTGCGATGGACAGATAGACGAATGCAGGGAAAACAATTATCCTAAATGCATCAACGTGACCGATGATGACAGCGACGGAGCAGCTGACTTCCCGGCAGAGATAGACTGCAGAGGAAGGCTTAACGGGACAATATTCGAGGCAGAGAACCCATCAGCGATAGTCGAAGGGGCAACAGTAAAAGGAATACCAGCAGGCCTAAGCTCACAGTTCCAGAGCTCAAGCAACGTCTCAGACTTCCAGGGAAGGTACAATGTAAGCGCATTGGTAGGAACATACACATTCGTGGCAAGCAAGAAAGACTACATCGACGAGATAAAGACAATCACCATAGGATCAGGCCAGAACACAACGATAAACTTCAACCTAAGAAAAGGAAAGAACTGCCACACAGACTGCACAGACAGCAACGGAATATGCAGCCCAGCATGCCAGGGATTCAGCCAAGGAGGAGACACCTGCGTCCTATTAAAAGACTGCGAATACAGACAGAAGGACTACATAGCCATGGTAACCGACGGAACAACCACGACAACTTACACCTGCTGCGAAGAGACGACCAACACATACAAAACAATGACTCCAAAGATAACAGGCGACGTTGAGACTCTCTACGACTATGTGTTCCCTGCTAAGATCAACGGTGTGACGCCGGTGAAAGTGCACATACTCTACTGGGAACCCAAATAAAAGAAATAACCACAACCATTAAAAACTCTTTCTTATTTTTTCTCTTAGTAAATGGTAGACTATAACCCTGAGATCAAGCGCCTGGTAGATGAGATCGCAGGCACGAAGTACAATAAGCGCACTCAGCACGCCGTAGGGCTCATGAAGGCTAAGCTAGCCCGCCTTAAGGAGAAGGATGTCGCCCGCCGCAGCGGCGGAAAGAAGGGCGAGGGCTATTCTGTCAAGCGTTCAGGAGACGCCACGGTGGTCCTGGTCGGCTTTCCCAGCACCGGAAAGAGCACCCTTCTCAACGCATTGACCAATGCAGAGTCATTGACAGCAGCATATGCCTTCACCACATTGACAGTCATCCCTGGAATGCTTGAGTATGAGCATTCAAGGATCCAGATATTGGACGTCCCAGGAATCCTCAAGGGCGCCAGCGACGGCACCGGCAGGGGCAAGGAAGTCCTGGCTGTGATGAGGAGCGCTGACATGGCGCTATTAGTCATAGACATACAGAACCCTGAGCATCTTGATGTGCTCCAGCACGAAATCAATAATTTCAGCATCCGCCTCAACCAGCGCAAGCCTGATGTCAGGATAAAGAAGACTGTCAGGAATGGCATAAGGATCGGAAGGACTGTGCGCATGGATCTTGATGATGAGACCATAACCACGGTGCTCAAGGAGTTCAGGATGAACAACGCAGAGGTCCTCATGAGGGATCCCATCAACGTAGACCAGCTGATAGATGTCATCGAGGATAACAAGGTCTACATCCCTGGCATCATAGTCCTGAACAAGGGAGACCTTGTCACAAAGGAGCAGGCAGAGGAGATCAAGTTCCTGACAAAGGCTGACATCATCGTCAGCGGAGAGAAGAAGAAAGGCATAGAGGAGCTGAAGCAGCTGATATTTGACAGGCTTGATTTCATAAGGATCTATCTCAAGGAGCCTGGCAAGGATCCTGACATGAAGGAGCCGCTGATAATGAGGCGCGGCTGCTGCATAAGGACTGTCTGCGACAAGCTTCATCGTGACTTCGTCAGCAAGTTCAAGTTCGCGAGGATATGGGGCAAGAGCTCAAAATTCCCGGGCCAGAAGCTTCTTTCGTTGGAACACAAGCTGCTCGACAAGGATGTCCTTGAAGTACATCTGAGATAGGAAAGCTTCATCTGAGGCTAATGATCATCTGAAACGAAATATTTATATAATGATTATAATAGCTATAAATGTTATAATAAGCAACGAGCATAGGTGATTATCATGAACACTACAATCGCAGTTTCCCCTGACATCAGGGACCAGATAAAGGATTTCGGCAACAAGGGAGAGACCTATGACGAGATACTCGCCAGGCTCCTGAAAAGCGCCAGGGACAGGCAGCTGCAGGAGCTTCTGATGGACCCGAAGGATTGCACGTCAGCCAATGACGCTCTTGAGAGGGCGAAGAAGCGATGGTCCAAGTAATAATCACCAAGAGGCTGGAAGAGGATATCAACAGGAGGTTCAAGCACGAATCAATAGAGATATTCTCGCTGATGAGCGCGCTCCAGGACAGCCCTTCAAAAGGCAAGGAGATCAGCAGCGTCGGGAACATAATCATCAAGGAGCTCAGATACAAGAAATTCAGGCTCTATTTCATAACAGACAGGTACAAGATAAAATTTCTCAGGGCAGGAGAGCTTCAGGATCTGCTGATAAAGTTCATCAGGATGTCTGAGAAGAAAGACCAGCAGAAGGTGATTGACGAGATAAAGTCAGTCCTGAGGAGCCTCGGACAAGAGGGATTCTGAAAAGCAATCTTGCTCCTGGTTCAGGTGTCAAACACTACCTGCACTGTGAATCCGCCGGGGACCTTGTCTATCTTCATCTCAGAATAGGTCACTGCTTTTATATCTCCCTGGGTTGTGTAGTTGCGGCAGTTATCGCCGAGGGCGGTGCACTCAAAAAGCAACCCTTCTTTCTTCTTTGAGATTTTCGCGTCCTTTGCTCCGCAGAACAGGAAGCGTTCAGTATCCAATAAGAACAGCAGCTGCTCTATGAAGTCGTAGAGCAGTGACTCCTCTCTTTTTGAGCTGATGCTTATCTTCTTCTCAATCTTCTTCTGGACCTTCCCTTCCCCTGTCAGGAAGTCAAACCCTCCAGCAGCTGCGTTGATGAACGCCTCCTCAAGGGTCTTGCCATGGGCCTTGACCTTCAGGTCTGCTGTATGGCTGATGTATTCGTATCTTTTCATTCTCTTAGTAGGGGATTATCTTTATCCCGATGGAGCCATCGTCGTCATCGTCATCATCTTTCTTTTTCTTTGATGATTTCCTATGGAGGAAGTTTCCGAATATGTCCTTCTTTTCAACGGCAGGCTCTTCCTCTTTCTTTGTCTCAGCGGCTGCTGATGAGAATATTTCCATGTCAGGGCTGAATACAGACCCTGATGGGATGTCTGTCTTGTCCACGAATCTCTGCAGCAGCTCAATCACTTTCTTTATGTTCTCTGGAGAATCCTTTTCTGTGTCAACTGTTATTTGCATGATGCCTCACCTTTTGTTTTCAAATCATATGAATTCTACATCAATCTCAAGGGCGTCGAATGTCGGGTATTCAGTCACTACCGCGAGCCTGAACCCGATGCCTTCCAGCGGCCTGATCCGCCCAACCACATCTGCTCCTGTCACCAGCCGCAGCTTATTCTCATCAATTACAAGCAGCTCTGAAGGCATTCCTTGCTCCTTGATAAGCCTCTTTTTTATTATCATAAGGGTTTTTAATGCTTTCCTTTTGTCAGCAGCGCTTAGCCTTTCAAGCTTTCGCCTGTAGCCGAAGCCTGGGCTCATTTCAGGGAGATAGATCGCTCCTCGGAAAAGCATGCCTTCCTCGGTGACTATGTCAAAGCACTCATGGACGTTCAATGCCCTTCTCTTTATCCTCTTTGCCAGCTGCACGCTGTCCTTCAGCTTGCAGGTGCAATAATGGGTCCTGATGCCTTTCTTCGCAGAATAGGCCAAGAGCTCCTGTGCCAGCTCATCGCTGCCTTTTATGGCATAGGAAGCATCATCCTTGCACTTAACATCCTTCACCTTCTTCCAGACCTGGTTGTCTGCCAGCTCCAGCTCATTGAGGTTCAGGAAATCAGCCTTTCCCTTGATGAAATCGATCAATCTCTTGCTCTCCTGCCCTTTTCCTGGCAGCACAGGTATCTCCACTCCCACAGACCAGCTGAACTTCTTTGCCAGCCCAAGCCTGGGCCATAGCTTCTCATCGCCGACCTTGAGATGGAACCTTATCTCGTCAAGCCCTGCCTCGTAGAGGCGCGTGAGATTCTTCTCGGTCACAAGATTCAATGGAGTGTAAAGGTGTATGTGGAATCTCTTTCCAAAGGTTTTTTTCAGAAGCCTGATATAGCCTATTGTCCTGTCAAGGACAACAAGCGGGTCGCCTCCTGTTATTCCGGCGCCCCGGGCGCTGCAGGCCTTCGCCTCCTCGACGATGGCTTTTGTCTCGTCCTTGCTCTTAAGAGGCCTTTCATTGGCGTATATCACATCTTTGTATATCTTCTTGTCAGATACAGGGCAGAACTCGCACCTTGCAGGGCAGAGCCCTGTGACGAACAGCACAAGCTTCTCTCCCCTGACACAGTATTTGCATCCTTCTGCGAATTCTCCTGCGTGGAAAGAATGATAGGGTGTTTTCTTAACTTTCATCTTCCAGAAATAGTTCGCTGGCTTAATAAAGCTTACTGTGGACCTATCTTGATGCCGTAATCAAGGGCTATCGCTTCTATGAAGTCATCAAGCTTTATTGATTCATCGCGGGGATATGTTATGAGCGGAGCCACTACCTGCCTGAGCTTTTCTGGAAGAAGCATGTATCTTTCATCAGGATAGCTGCGATAGTCTTCCTTTGCTTCCTCAACATATTTTTGCTTGTTAAAAAAATCAGGACCTGTTGGAAGGAACGCTTCTCCAATCAACAGGTGATCTATCATCAGAGCAAAACTCTCGAGATCACCCATCACTGATGGCATGGTCTCAGCCCATCCTTCCTTGGGTTGGTAGAATACGTGAAAACCTACTCCTTCACGCTTGATCTCATCCTTATTGACAGCCAGGTCATAATCACATATCTTGACATCGAAATCGTTAATTAGCACAGATCCCCAATTATTATCAACAAAAAGCTTATCTTTCGAATGAAGTTTTTTAGCATGCCCGCATAGGTCGCCATGATTTTCCCCGCAAGATCCTTTTCCTTTGAAAAATCAGGAGTTTTCTGTCTGAGCAGCTTCTGTACAGGTCTTCCATCAAAGAACTCCAGCAGGTACCAATTGATGATATTTCCTCTGTTTACCAGCAATGGCTTAAGGAATGGCTCCTGAGAGAAGAAATCAAAGTTATGCTCAATATTATTAAGTACATATTCAACCCGCGTTCTTTCATAGGATTGATTAAACTGTCTATGCACATAATTCGGATAGAACAGTTTCAATGCATAAGGAGTGCCGTCTTTGCCCTTTGCTTTGTATATTTCTGCAAATCCGCCTTTTCCGATAAGCTCTGTCGTGAAAGTCATGTTTTCCAGGCAGAGAGGATTTGGAGGTTTTGTCCGTGGCCAAGGCCAGCTATCAGCTTTTATTGCGTCATCAAAATCGGCGAAGAAAGGGAATATCTCGGTTAAGGGCAGTTCCCTCCGCTCTCCTGGCATGAGCGCAAACACCTTACGCGCCTGCCCCTCGTTCTTCAAGAAGCGTTTATGCAGCTTTACAAGTATCTCTGGCTTGTCATCCTTGAAAAAATCATTGAGATAATCGTAGAACCCAGCAGTACGAAGAATCTCCCTCTCCACAGCCTCAAGTTCCCTGCCCAGATCAAAAAAGTTGCCGCAGGGTATATCATTCATCCGAGGTGATGAAAAAGTCTTAAGAATGCGCTCTGCAGCCTCTTTTCTTTCTTGAGGTTCTTTCTTATCACTAAGCAGTCTTTCAAACCAATCCGCATGCTCATTCATAGTATGACCTTTTACTTATGATCAACACCTCTTTTTAGGAGAAATAATCCTGTGTGATTTAAAAAAGTATGGAAAATCTAGAACATCCTCTGATAGTTTTGTTAAAAACTTCAAAGATTGCTAAAACAATCTTTGATAATTCATGTAGATCAGCTTAGAAGTCTCTTCCGGGTCAAGCTTCTTTATCTCAGCTATCTTCTTTATCGTCTCAATGACAAATCTCGGCTCATTCCTCTTGGTCTCAGGGAAAGGGCTCATGTAGGGAGCGTCTGTCTCTGTCAGCAGCTGATTTATATGGGCCATTCCCACGTTCTCCTGCAGCTGCTGCAGCTTTCCGATTATGCAGGGTATGCTCAGGCTCCATCCGTTGTCGATTATGCGCTTCACAAGATGCTTCCTACCCATGAAGCAGTGCATTACGATCTTCTCCTTCTTCAGGGTGCTGCTCTCAAGCAGCTCTATGCAGTCAAGCTCTGCCCGCCTGCTGTGCACCATCAGCGGAAGCTTTTTTTTCTCAGCTAATTTGATGAACTGCTCAAAGCACTCCTTCATGCGGCGCTTGTGAAGCTCTCCGTGAGGGTTATCATCACCCTTGAGATAGTCAAGCCCTACTTCGCCGATGGCCACAATCTTCTGCTTTGCGATGAACTCCAGCTCCTTGTCAAAGGCCTCTTCGCTCATATCGACCGCCCAGACAGGATATATCCCCAGAGCTGGCTTTATGATGTCATACTTCCTCGCCAGCTCAAGCACCTTTCGGTTGCTCTCAGAAGTGACTCCGTTGTTGACAATGGCGACGACGCCTGCCTTCTTCTGGTCGGCGATCACCTTATCAACATCATCCTTGTATTCATCGAAATCCAGGTGCGCGTGCACATCAACAAGCATCATTGGATTGAAAGAAGCATCTCTTTTTATAATATTTATTGTTTTGCCATCATCTGCGCTTCTTCCTAGAAAATTCCTTGTCATGGTCCCTGAAGCGCTTGAAGCTCTCGATGATATCGACGAAGTACTTGCCGTCCTCAAGCTTGTAGATCAGCGGCTCTCCGCTCTTGAACAGCTTGACAAGGTCAAGGTTGTATTTCCCCGGCTGGAGAACCTCTATGCTCTCGATGTCAAGGACGACAGGGATGTCCCTGTCAATCTCATCACCCATTATGTCGTAGACATCTGTCTCTATCTCCTGCCGCTGCTCTGATGATAGCTTTGCCTTCTCCTCAGCAAGCTTCCTGAGCTTGTCGAATTTCTCAGGCTTGATGAAGTAGAACATCTTCGCCCCGCACTCACAGCCCTTGAGCATGTCATGGGTGGCGTCTTCGTACAGCTTTCCGCATCTTACGCACTGGTGTGGCATGATAATATCAAAGCATCACGTGTTTATATGTCTTTTTATTTATGATCCTGCCAGCCTGTAAGGGTCTTCAGGCCGATACGCTAAGTCAGGCTCCCTTTTCGCCTAGTGTTTCAAATATTCTTATATCGCTCCAATATAAAAGGATTTTTTCAAGCAATCTCTTTGGTCGGATAGGTATATCTGCGTCTCGCAGATGCTTCTGAGCTGTTTTAATCCTGGGCTGTATGAAATCTTCATCTATCCTGTCGTAAATTTCATGCGGAATCTTTCTCATCGACGGGTCTTTTGTCAGCAACAAAGGAAGCCTTTTCTTTGAGCTTTCAACATCCCTGAATGGAAGCTTTCCGATGACAAACTCACCCTCATATTTTGTGTCGCAATAATCAAGCACATCATCCCTTATCTGTGCAAGGGTTCCCAATTGCAGGCCAAATGAATAGAGCGAATTAGTCGTGAGTGTGTTTAATTCAGCCAGAACAGCACCTATTCCCAGCTGTGATGCGATATCGACTCCTGTGGTGCATTCAATTAAATGCGAGTATTCATGCAGTGAAATTTCATCTATTGATCTTTGGGTCATCAGCATATCCAGGACTTGTCCTTTATGGACCAGATGAAAATCTTTTGACATATATCCCATGACTTTAGATAACTTATCATCAGGCAGTTCGTCGCACATCGTGCGAAATACGATCCCAAAAAGGGCATTGCCGAGGTACATCGCAGAAGTATCTCCGATGAATTCCCTCATTGATTTAGCGGTTTGCCTGAATGTGTTGTTGTCAGCGACATCATCTTGCCATGAACCGGCCCAATAGAACAATTCTGCTGCGGCAGCCACAAGCGTATTCGTTTTTTTGCCAGCCACAATATCTACAAGAGAGCCTCTATGATAAGACCCTTCTTTCGGAATGGCTCCTTTCAATAAGCTAAGCACGTGCGGATCATCTTCATATTTTCCTATTATATAATGCATCGCAGGAAGTATCCGTTCTCTTATGCCGCGCAGGCTGATCATCAGCTCATCATAATCTTTAGGATGATGCCCCTGGCTTATGGCATATCTCATAGGTCCCTCAAGGATCATCTGTGACATAAATCCAGAGAACCCCAGCTCATATGTCTATTTTTTATAGGACTATTCCGATATTTGAGAATCAGCAGCTTTGGCCGCGAACGGCATCAGCTTCGATTCTGCCTTGGCAAGATGGAACTGGTATGTAGAAACTGATATTTTCATCATCTTCGCAAGCTTTTCCATGGTGATCTTGCGCGGATAACCGTAATACCCGTTCTCAACGGCCAGCAACAACGCAGCTTTCTGCTGTCTGCTAAGTTTTGGGAGCATAGAATAAATCATCAAGTTGGTAATCTTCTGCTTTTTCAGATAATACAATTTGTGCTCTACCCCATATTCTCTCGATATTTTGACAAAAGCTTCCATATCCTCTCTTTTCACTGACGCAATCTCCCATTCCTCAAAGCCTTCTTCGTCAATGATCACTGGCTTCAGGAATATTATCCGAGGGTTATATGCTATTTTTACCGCTTCAGCCCGCTCACTGGTTTTCTTTTCAGAATACACACATATGAAGAAATCATTGTTTATTTCCAAATTTTCAACACGTTCATCAGTCTTTAGATCTGAAAAAAACTCTTTTCTGTTCTTTTCGCTTCCAATAACAAGACCAGAACCAGAATAAAATATTTTGTTGCCTTCTTCATAGCAATTCTGAGAATAAAAAAACACTTTTACTTTAAAATTCTTAGTTGTGAACTACCACGGGTCTCACCCTTGCGAGGGTTCGACCGCGTGGCGTCCTAGCTACTAGCTAGGCGACGTAGTTCACTAACGTCTTTTGCTCATTTGTGTTCCAGTGTTTCTTCTGACCTTCAGCAATATACTTCTTGAC
>JAZDMG010000001.1:0-2153 GCA_043801165.1 archaeon | reverse complement strand
CAGCGTAGTCCTTAAACTATCTCTCTTCTGCTTGGTCTCCCTGACCTGGGCAGTGAATGAATCTCTCTCCCGCTTGAGCGCCTTTATATTCCTAATAAGCTCAGAAATCTGCTTGCCGACCTCCTCTCGCTTCTGGAACTCTGCCTCCTTCTGCTCGTTCAAGAGGTTTAGCTGCGTCTTTAGCTCGGAAATCTCTTTCTGATTATCCTGCAATTCACCAATCAGATTGTCTTTCTCATCCGTTGTCAACATGTGAACCAACTATGCAAATGCAAAAAAATATTTTAGCCGAACAGTGCGCCAAGTCCAGCTGCTGCCTCTTCCTCGGAGACCTTCTCCTCTTCCTTAGGCTTCTCTTTCTTCTCTGCTGCTGGAGCCGCTGCTGCCGGTGCCGCCACTGGCGCTGCGTCCTTTATGGCCTTGTCAATATCAACGCCGCTCAATGCCGCAATCACAGTCTTTACCTTGGCCTCGTCAACCGCAACCCCTGCTGCCTCAAGCACCTTCATCAGGCTGGCCCCATCTATGGTCTTTCCCGCTTTGTGCAAAAGCATAGCCGCATATATGTATTCCATCTTGTATCCCTCCCTTCAAACATCAGTTTTTGATTCCTTGGCTTCCACCACACCCTTATCTCCTACCTTGGCTGCGTCGACTGCTGCCTGCACAGCCTCTGCGTTATAATAAGACTTGCCCAACATGGGCTTTATCGTCTCCTCATTCACATAGCCTATCTCTATAGCCAGTATCAATGACTCTGACTGGGCCAGCGCCATCTTTGCTATGTATTCGCCTTCATCCACGAAGAGCACCTCTTTCTCGATGATCTCTCCGTTCTCATAGACAGCAACTAGGTCAAGCCCGATCTCAACAGGCTCCACACCCAGCCTTATCAGGACATCAGCGATCTTCTTGCTCACCACTTTGCCCTTCTCCACAACCAGGCTGTCCTTCATGATCTTCACCTTGCCAGCCTCGATGCCGGCCTTTATCCCTATCGCCCCAAGCTCACCGATGACCGGGCCCGGCGAGAATGGCGTCGCGCCTTCCTTCACCCAGATATCTATCGGAGCAATCTGGCCCTCCTTGATAGGCCCGCTTGACTTGTTCGCCTTCAGAATCTTGGCCAAAGCAAAAGGATTGTCTTTTGTGAACAGCAGGGCAGGCATTCCACCCAGATGACTCTCCAGGCTCTCGATGCCCTTCCTCTCAGCCCTCACCCTCTCGATTGCTAATTTTATCAGCCTTCTCTTGGTCATTATGAGCTCAACCCTGCCTCTAAGAGTAGCCCTCATCTTCTGCAGCTGCTTGGCCGGAAGAGATTCCATGTTGACCACGCCTATGATTGGGTATTCTTTCATCAGTCTTGCCATCTGGCTGACTGCCTTTTTCTTGGCTTCGGGTATCTGGCTTGCTTTGTGTACCATCTTACCTCACCCTCACAGGCTTGCCCATCGTGAGCTTCAGGAACACAGACTTGATGCTGTGCTCGCCATTTGGAGTCAGCCCTATTACTGAAGTGTAAATCATCATCGCGTTATCTGCGAGCTCCTCATCAGGCATATCCTCTTTTCCAACCAGCGCCTGCACTGTTGGGGCAGTCTTTGCCCTTATCCTGATTGTCTTCTGGAGCTTCTCACACAGCTGCTTGAGATTTGCGTTTGGAGGCACGATCAGCCCGGCCTTCGGGTTTGGCATCTTGCCCCTTGAGCCCAGCACCCTGCCGAAAGCAGTGGCTATCTTTGGCATGATGTTTGCCTGGCCTATGAAATAATCATACTCAGAAGCGAGCTTCTTTGTTATCTTCTTGTCCTTTGCGTAATTGTCAAACTCATCAGCCAGGACAGCCTTATCGACGCCTGACTCAGCCTGCTCTTTCATCTCAGGCCCGACCAATGCGCACACCCGCATCTTCTTTCCAGGCGAATAATGCAGCTGGACGAAGTTATCTATCTGGTGCTCTGATTTCTTGAGGTCTACCCCTGTCAGATTGATGACTAAATCAACGCTCTGCTTGAATTTACGCTTAGGAGATTCAGCTTTTGCCTTATTCAAGGCCTCTATTATCTCAGATTTTTGCATCTTTTACCCTCCTACCGAAGTAGTCAATCGGGAACATGCCAGTTCCATGTCAGCATATATAATTAGTATAG
>JAZDMG010000007.1:0-236897 GCA_043801165.1 archaeon | reverse complement strand
TTCGTTCTGGCAAACAACATTGATTTTTCCACGCGGACGAGCCATAAATAACCACCTCACACAAACAAACATGAAAGAACTAATATATAAAAGTATCTATTCTAAGACAGTGCCATAAATCTTCCGATAGCTTTTTATACGTTATTGACCAGAGCCATGTCAAAAAGGGGTGTTTTTTGCATAAGAAAGAGGGAGCTGCGCTCTGGGCTTTGTCCATAAAGGAGCTTCTGGAGCATTTCAAGACATCTGAGAGAGGCCTCTCTAGCTCTGAGGCTCTGGAGCGCCAGAAGAGCTATGGCACAAATGAGCTTTTGCATAAGGACAAGAAGCATGGCCTCGGCATCTTTCTTGCTCAGTTCAAGAATCCCTTGGTCTCAGTCCTGGTAGGGGCTTCCATCATCACGGCGTTCCTCGGCAATACATTGGAGGCCCTTGTAATCCTTGGGATAGTCCTCCTCAATGCCATCCTTGGTTTCATCCAGGAGTACAAGGCAGAGAAGACCTTGCGTGAATTGAAGCGCTACATAATGGTCGAGGGAAAAGTTCTCAGGGACGGAGAGATTGTCAAGGTTGATGCGAAGGATCTTGTGCCTGGCGACATAGTGCATCTTAATATCGGCGATATAATCCCTGCTGATGTTCGCCTGATCCATGTCGATGACATGACAACCGATGAGTCTTCTCTCACAGGAGAGTCTTTGCCTGTCATCAAGAGGATAACTGTCGTCAGCGAGGCCCGTTCCCTTCCGCAGTATCTCCATAACATAGCCTTTTCAGAGACCACAGTGGCCAGCGGCTCAGGATTTGGGGTGGTCATCGCCACCGGTGAGAAAACTTTCTTCGGCAGGATAGCAGCCCATCTCAAGCAGAAGGAGCCTGAGTCAGAGTTCCAGAGGAGCATACGTGAGTTCGGCAATTTCACCCTTAAGATAATATTAGCCATGACTGTCTTCATATTCCTGGCCAACGCATTACTTGGCAAGGGTGTGCTTGATTCGTTTCTTTTCGCCATCGCATTGGCAGTGGGCATAACCCCTGAGGTGCTGCCGATAATCATGACCATCACGCTGTCGAGCGGAGCCCTCAAGATGTCAAAGCAGAAGGTCGTTGTCAAGAGCCTTGGCGCTGTCGAGGACCTCGGGAACATCGATACTCTCTGCTGCGACAAGACAGGCACTCTCACAGAGGGAGCTCTTTCATTGCATGAATATGCTGATCTTGATGGCAAGAAAGATGATAAGCTTGTCTTATACGGTCTCCTGTGCAATTCAGCCAGAGGCACTGCTGAGGGGAGGAACTTCAGCAACCCGATAGACAAGGCTATCTGGGAGAGCGACAAGGTCAAGGCACTAGAACCTTTGATATTGAAGTATGCTATCCTTGATGAGAATGATTTTGACTTTGAAAGGATGAGGATGAGCGTCAATGTCAGCTTCAGCCATGACAAGAGGAGCCTGCTCATAGCAAAGGGAGCTCCTGAGAGCATCCTCAAGGTCTGTGGCTTCGCAGTGATCAAAGGTAAGAAGAGGCGGCTCAACAAGGCAGTGCGCCAGAGCATAGAGAAGAGGATAATCGATTATGAGGAGCATGGCTATCGCGTGATAGCTGTCGCCGAGAAGAGCACCAAGAAGAAGGAGGCTGATAAATATCAGGAGCATGATATGACCATGCTAGGGTTCTTGCTCTTCCTTGATCCGCCAAAGGAATCTGCCCGCGAGACACTTGCCTTGATGAAGAGCCTTAGCATCAATATAAAGATCATGACCGGTGACAGCCCTGTCATAACCAGGAAGATATGCACTGATGTAGGGCTTGAGATCATCAATGGCAGGATAATAACAGGTGATGAGCTTGATAAGCTTGACCCTGCTGAGTTCTACAGCTATGCCAACAAGTTCAATGTCTTCGCAAGGGTGACTCCTGAGCAGAAGCATAATATCGTCAAGAGCCTGACCGAGGCCGGCAGGATTGTCGGGTTCCTGGGTGATGGCATCAATGATGCGCCTGCGCTCAAGGCAGCTGATGTCGGCATAACAGTTGATTCTGCTGCGGGCATAGCAAAGGACGCCTCTGACATAATACTGCTCAGGAAAAGCCTTAATGTCCTGGCTGATGGGATCAAGGAGGGAAGGAAGACCTTTGGCAACATCAACAAGTATATCATGAATACCGTCAGCGCCAACTATGGCAACATGATAACCGTGGCTGCGTCATCGCTGTTCCTTAAGTTCATACCGATGCTGCCCTCGCAGATACTGCTCAATAATTTCATCAGCGACATTCCCCAGCTGACTATCGCGACAGACAACGTCGACAGCTATTTCCTCAGGAAGCCCAAGAAGTGGGACATAAAGATGATATCTAAGTTCATGATCTTCTTCGGGCTCATCAGCACGTTCTTTGACCTGGCGCTAATCGCTTTCCTGCTGTTGATATTCAAGGCTCCGCCAGAGCTCTTCAGGACAGCCTGGTTTGTCGAGTCCTCCATAAGCGAGATAATAGTCACATTCGCCATCAGGTCAAGGATGCCTTTCTATAAGAGCAGGCCCAGTAAATGGCTCATCCTGAGCTCTGTGCTCTGCATAGCCCTGGTCTTCGGGATGACCTACCTGACCGTAGGCAGGGCGGTATTCGAGTTCATTGCGATGCCCTGGGCGATTGTCTCTCTAGTGGTTGGGGTGCTTGTCACCTACTTCATCACAGCAGAGATAGCCAAGAGATACTTCTTCAAGAAGTTCGAGCTGTGAAGGGCTGCGAGGGTCTTTTTCCTCACAAAACGTTAGATTTATATAGAAAGTCAGCTTTTCAGGTGTTAGTATACCAGAGTTTGTTCTAGAAATAGACCAGATGAAGTATAACTAGCTAGCATAAAGGCTAGACAACAATAGGTGAAATATACGATGGGATTCGGAAATAAGTTCGGTGGCCCAAGAAGCTTTGGACCAAGAGAGATGCATAAAGCAACCTGCTCAGACTGTGGCAAGGAATGTGAAGTTCCTTTTAAGCCAGCAGAGGGCAAGCCAGTTTACTGCAAGGACTGCTACCAGAAACACAAAAAGTTCTGAGAGTAATCCAAAAATTTTAGGATTCTGGTCCCTCGTGAACAACAGAGAATCAGAATTTATTTTTCTTTTTTTTATTTTCTCATTTATTTCTTTTCCTCGCATGGAATGAGACTGCGCAGTAGCGATCAGGCAAAAGGCAGCACTGGACATGCCATCGCAAAGCTTTAAAACAGGAGCATCTTATTCTGCCCAATGGGCTCAGACCGCGTTGTTAAGGATTCGCTTGTCGATCCAGTGAACCATGCAGTGAAGCAGGGCCAGACAGTATATTCTCATTCAAGGCTCTCGACTTTCGAGCAGTGCCCTCTGCAGTTCAAGTTCGCCTACATCGATGAGCTTAAGACAGATATTGAGGAGAGCATAGAATCATTCCTCGGCAAGAGAGTCCATGACGTCTTGGAGAAGCTCTACAATGACCTGAGGTTCCAGAAGCCCAATACCTTGCAGGAGCTGCTGCATTTCTACAATGATGAGTGGAAGAAGAACTGGAATGAGAAGATCCTGATTGTGCGGGAGCAGTATGACCAGGAGAACTTCCGGAAGATGGGAGCGAAGTTCATAACAGACTATTACAGCCGCTACAGGCCCTTTGACCAGGCTCGCACCATAGGCCTTGAGATGAGGATAATGATAAAGCTTGACAGCGAGGGAAAGTATATGCTCCAGGGATTCATCGACAGGCTTGCAGACGCCGGCGACGGAGTGTATGAGATCCATGATTATAAGACAAGCAATACATTGCCTGAGCAGGCTAAGATAGATGCGGACAGGCAATTGGCGCTCTATTCCATCGCTGTGCGCGAGAAGTTCATAGACTGCAGGAAGGTCATCCTGATATGGCATTACCTTGCGTTTGACAAGGAGCTGAGGAGCGAGAGGACAGAGGAGCAGCTGAAGAAGCTGAAAGTAGATTCTGTCCAGATGATCAACAGGATCGAGGGCGCAAAGGATTTTGCCCCTGTCGAGTCTGCTCTCTGCGATTGGTGCGCCTTCAGGCCAGGATGCCCGCGATTCAAGCATCTCTTTGAGGTCGAGGACAAGGAGCCAGAGGATTTTCTCGCCGATGACGGCGTGAAGCTTGTGAATGAGTACGCAGGGCTCAAGGTCCAGGAGGAGGAGCTCCAGAAGAGGATTGATGAATTGCAGAAGAGGATATTCTTCTTCTCGCAGCAGAAGAAGATCGACAAGCTCTACGGCTCTGATGCCAAGCTCACCGTCTGGAAGAAGAGCTGTGTCAAGTTCCCTGGCAAGACAGACTTCAACTACTATGAGTTCGAGAAGGCAATCAAGGAGCTGGGACTGTTCGACAGGTTCTCCATGCTTGACAAGTTCAAGCTTGAGAAATCTTTCGAGAACATTGAGATTGACCCTGCTCTCATGGAGCAGCTTGCCAAGTTCGGCAAGAAGGAGCTGCTGCAGAGGCTGTATCTCGGCAAGAGATGATTTTCATATCATCTTTTTTTCTTTCTGTTTTTCTCTCTCACAACGTTTAAATACAACTAAGTGTTCTTGACATCCATGCCAAGTTTCTGGAGAGCGGTAAACGGAGTGATCGATGAGGCAGACATAGTCCTCGAGGTGATCGATGCCCGCGCAGTGGATGAGACTAGGAACAGGGAGATCGAGGACAAGGTCAGGAGGCAGGGCAAGGTATTGATATATGTTCTCAACAAGTGCGACCTGGCTGACCAGAAAACATTGGAGCGGTGGAAAAAAGTATTGTCTCCATGCGTGTTCGTCTCATGCACAGACTATCACGGCATAAAGATGCTCAGGGAGCGCATAATCATCGAGGGAAAACGCGCAGGCAAAGAACGCCCCCGCGTCGGAGTGCTCGGCTATCCTAACATGGGCAAGAGCTCTGTCATAAATGCTTTGAACGGAGCAGGCAAGGCCAGGGTCTCTGCAGAATCAGGCTTCACAAAGGGAAAGCAGTATGTCTCTGCCCGCGGCTTTATAATGATAGATTCTCCTGGAGTGATACCTTACCTGGAGAAGGATGAAGTGAAGCACTCAATGGTAGGCATAAATACCCACACCAAGGATCCTGAGTCTGCTCTCCTGAAGATAATGGAGGCCCATCCTGGCCTGGTCGAGAAACACTACGGGGTTCCAGTAGATGAGGACAAGGAAGACACTCTTGAAGAGATCTCTCTCAAGCTCAAGATAATAAAGAAAGGCAATGCGCCTGACACCTTCAAGGCGGCCCAGAGGATTCTCAAGGACATACGAGAAGGGAAGATGAGTATACAGCCATTAGAATGATGATAGAAGAATAATAAAAAAAATAAAAAAGAAAAGTTAGAGAATGTTTATTTCTTCTTCTTCCTGCCGCGGGCCATCTTGGCTCTTGCAGAGTTTCCTTTCTTGTCAATGAAGTAGAGCCATCCTTTCTCTCTCTTGAGTCCGCATTTGCAGAGGACCTCTTGCTTCTTTGATGTCTTCTGGCCTTTCCTTGCCATCTGGACTCTGGCTGCGTTTCCTTTCTTGTCAACGAAATAGAGCCATCCTTTCTCTCTCTTAATTCCGCACTTGTGTAGAACTTCTGCCATTTTTTTGTTCACCCCATGTCTTTTCTTATTAACCCTTAACTCAAGGTTATTAGAGGGGATTGATTGATGGTGATATATAAATATTGTCATATTCAGAGGGAAAAATAGCAGCCGCGCCGCGGACTCATGTGATTTTGGCATCATTACGATATCTTAATAAATGATGGAACTGATGATACTGTCGTGGTTGAATTAGACGGAGAGCTCTCGGTAATCCAGGTCGAGAAGACCAAGAGATATTCTATTGTGGATGGATCAGGCTATAACGTGATGGTCGGATTCGGTGAGCAGTATGTAATCCCTTTCGCCATCAGGCTCGGTGCCTCTAACTCAGAGGTAGCTATACTGTCGTCGGTGCCGACATTCCTCGGGTCATTGTTCCAGCTGCTGGGCGCAAAGCTCACAGAAATCTTCAAGAGCCGCAGGAAGCTGCTTGTCTTCTTCGCTATTTTTCAGGCATTGATATTATTTCCGCTGTTCTTGCTTCCGCTGCTGACCAGGAGCATATTGGTCCTGACATTTTTTTTCTCGCTTTTCATGGTCTTCTCAAACATCATGGTCCCGACCTGGACCTCTATGATCGGCGATATAGTCAAAGATGATGCCCGCTCGTCTTATTTCGCCAGGAGAAACAGGATAACCTTGTCGGTCCTTGTCTTGGCTTTGATAATGGCGGGCTTGATCCTGAACTACTTCTCTGGGTTCAATGTCTGGCTTGGCTTCGGGATATTGTTCAGCATAGCTGTTTTCGGGAGGATAGTGTCATTGGTATTCCTGTTCAAGCATTTTGAGCCGAGAAAAACACCAACCGGAACTGCAAGACTTTCTTTCGTCGGATTCACGCATCACATGCGACGCAGTGATTTCGGTAACTTCGTAATCTTCAGGATATCCATCGCATTCTGCACCATGATAGCAGTGCCATTCTTCTCAGTGTACATGCTGAAGAATCTTGGCTTCAGCTACATACAGTACAGCGCCGTGATCCTGATCCCTGTGCTGATAAAGGCATTGTCTGCTCCTTATTGGGGCAGGCTCTCGTCGAGATTCGGCAACAGGAATGTAATGTACGTCACAGCCCTTCTCATAACATCGATACCTTTGCTGTGGTTCTTGTCAGGATATTTTTTCAGTGATAATAACCTGATAGTCTTTCTGGGAATACTCTGGGCCGAAGCTGTCAGCGGGTTTGCGTGGGGCGGTTTCGAGCTGGTGAGCTTCAATTATATGCTTGAGACTTCATTGCCTGAGATTAGAGCTAGGTTGATCGCCTATTTCAATGTCATGTTCGGAATCGCGGTCCTGCTCGGAGGCCTTCTCAGCGGCTTCCTTGTCAAGGTTTTCACTGAGATCAGCGTGCCTTTCGGGGCCATACTGTTGGTCTTCCTGATTTCTGCTTTGACAAGGATGCTTGTGGTCCTGTTCCTGATGCCTAGCGTCAAAGAAGTCAAGCATCTAGAAATGATTGATGAGCGCAGGCTCTTCTTTGAGGCAGTTATTGTCAGGCCTTTCGGATTTGCCATGCATAGCGCCCTTGCGACTCTTACATTCATAGAGCAGGGCATAACCACTTTTGACCGGAAGACAGGGGAAGGATTTGAGAAGATGTCAGAGCCGCTGATCCCACTATTCAAAAGCAGGCGCAAGAAATGATAGGTGCATGTTTGATTGCTTGCTGATCGCTTTTCAGGGATAACCTGGCACTTGTCACGTGCATTCCGGCGATTCAAAACCTTTATATACTCAAACTTCAAGGGATTGCATTAGCCATAAGAGAGGTGAGATGAGTTGGATATCATTCTGAAGAAGATACCTAAGAATCCTATAATCATAGAAGGCTTCCCTGGCTTCGGCCTTGTGGGGACGATAACAACAGAGTTTCTGCTGGATCATCTAAAGGCCACCATGATAGGCGAGTTCAGGTATAATGAGCTCAGCCCGATAATAGCCATCCACAAAGAGAAGCTTGTCAATCCCATGGCAGTCTGGTATGTGCCCAGCAAGAACATCGTGATCCTCCACACCATATTGAATGTCAAGGGATATGAATGGGAGATTGCTGACAAGATTGTCGAGATGGCCAAGAAGATGAATGCCAAGGAGATCATAGGCCTTGAAGGAGTGGCCACCGATGAGCAATCAGCTGAGGTCAAGATATATTATTACGGCAACGACAAGATGAAGAGCCATGGGGCGTTGCCTGTGAAGGAGAGCATAATAATGGGAGTGAGCGCAGCCCTGATGCAGCGCTTTCCTAAGACGAACTGCCTTTTTGCGGCAGCCCACAGCCAGTTGCCAGACAGCAAGGCAGCAGCAAAGATGATTGAGGTGCTCGACAAATATCTTGGGCTGAAAGTAGACTGCGTCCCTCTGTTGAAGCAGGCAGAGGAGTTCGAGGGCAAGATCAAGAGCATCATGCAGCAGAGCAACAAGACCATCAGAGAGGCTGACAAGAAAGCCATGAGCTATCTTGGATGATTAAGAAAGTGCTGTTCATCTTTTCTTTTTATTTATTGATATCTTTTTCTTATTTTTCTTTCTTTGGTTAGATTTAGCAGGATTGGCTGGTTTTTTCTTTCTCTTCGCAGGAACAGCCCTCTTCTTTTGTACGGCCTTTCTCTTTGCCTTGAGCTTCTTGCTTTTTGTAGGCGTCGGCTTGGCCTGCTCCTTGACAGTTTCATCTCTTGGAGCAATGACAGGGATTCCGATTGCCCTGCTGGATGGGCTTTGCGGCGCCGATGGGATGATGTACTCCATGAATTTTCTGAAATGGAGGTCTAGAATCGTTGAAAGGAGCAATGAATAGACCGTGAATGCTATCGCCAGCTGGAGGATGATTGTTATGAACTGCGGATGGTCATATGCTGAAAGGACAACTGCGACCACTATGACAGCGAACCCTTTCGGCATGTTGAAGGCGATGAACATCTTCTCTTTATGGGTATAGTCCTCTTTCTTGAGGGAGATGTGCACAGCAATCATCCTTATCACTACCAGGACGAGGAAGAGCAGCATGGATTTGGTGATGAACTCTCCTGTCAGCGGCAGCTTTATGATGATGCCTGCCATGACAAACATCAGTATCTCTACCGCATTGGTCAGCATTGTGCTGAACTCCTCGAGCTGCGGCTTTCCTGTGACATATATGTTCCCGAAGAGGAAGCCCATGGTGGCCACTGCCAGCGCACCGTTCCCTCCGATCCTCTCGGTGAAAAGGAAAGCGATTATGGTTATTGTCACCAGAGCTATGGGTGAGAGCTGCATGGAGTATTTCTTCCTCATGAGCTTCAGGAGCACGAGCCCCAGCACCAGCCCAACGCCTACTCCTATGGCGAGTTGGTAGAAAAGCACAGGGAGCTGGCTCATGATCTCAAG
Source organism: archaeon (assembly GCA_043801165.1). Classification (GTDB taxonomy): domain Archaea; phylum Nanobdellota; class Nanobdellia; order Woesearchaeales; family SM23-78; genus SM23-78. The sequence goes on along the minus strand of JAZDMG010000007.1, from coordinate 227,905 downwards.
AGGCTCATTGTTTGCCCCGAAATTAAGGTCGTTTATGAAAGTCAGCACGATGAAAGGCAGTATAGTAATCACTGCCGTGTTGAACTCAGCCTCTGCCTCGAGGAATGAGAGCACGCGCCTTGCCTTGTCCCTTGAGAACTCCTTGAAGAGCGCCAGTACAGAGCCGAGGTCGGTCTCTATCATCAGCACAGAGAAGAGCACCGCGAAAAGTATCGACATGAGGTTTATCCCTCCAAAGAACAGCCATGCGGTCAAGGGTGTGAGGAACAGCACTGTCAAGGAGAGAAAATCGTCTATGAGCTTCAGCGCAGGCACTGCTGCCTGGTGCATCTCCTTGAGCTTGAAGCGTGAGGCACTGTCAAATATGAGCATCACCATCGCCAATGTGCCTAGGCCGATGACAAACATCGGATCAAGCTCTATCAATGGCTTGCCCTCATAGGAGGTGGAGCCGAGGAATATCCCTAGCAGGAGAAGGATCAATGAAGGAGGTATCCTCAGTGCCTTCGCGATGATATTGCAGAGCACTCCCAGCATCAGTATCACTGCGACGTATGTAAGCAAGATGAAAGCATCCATTCCCACCAAAACCTCTTTTTCTGCTATTATAATTATCTAGATTTATAAATCTTTCTCGAGAAGATAATATGCTATGCTTGCCGGAAACAAAACAGATATAAACACGCTCTTTCGGATGGATAATTTATGGCTGATTTCAATCCAGACGGAAGCCTTAGGCTCCCTGAAGGTGTGATGAAAAGAAAAGAAGAGAACGTGCAGAAGATGATAAGCCAGCAGTGCATGAGAGTGCGGAAAGAGATTACAAGCCACTCTGCGCCAAAAAAGTGCATCCTGAGACTTACTCTCTCAAAAGCAATAGCCGACCAGAGATTTATTGATACAATATTCAACTGCTTCAAGAACGAGGCCAAGACTCCTATGAAGCTTTCCAGGACCGGAGAGCAAGAGTTTGAGATTGAGATAGGGAGCGATTTCAAGCGCTGCACAGAATGCACGGCCCTCATCGGAAGATATCGCGAGTTCCTGAACGGCAAAATCATCGAGGAGAAAGGGAACTGCACATTTGCCGGAAGGATAGGAAATTGGTCCGAAGAAGATTACTTCGATTGATGATAGTTCTAAAGAAAAATATGCGTCGGCTGGTACTCAGAAAAACTTGACTTTTTCTGGTCCCGCTTTCGCATTCGCTCCGCTCATGCGTCGGCTGGGAGTCGAACCCAGATATACGGCTAGCTTCTAGATATTCTAATGGAAGGCCGCAGTCATAGCCATTAGACCACCGACGCGCACAGATTTACGAAAAAAAGACCGGTTTATATATGTTGCTGTTTACACCGCGGATTAGATAATCTTTTTAAAGCAGGCCTGGTTCTTATCCCCTGATAATGGTGCTTGATAAATTATCTGACTCATTGAAGAACACGCTCAAGAAGATAACAGGGGCGGCATTCGTAGATGAGAAACTGATCAATGAATTGGTCAAGGACATCCAGCGGGCGCTGCTCCAGGGAGATGTTAATGTCAAGCTTGTCTTTGACATCACCCAGAAGATCAAGGATAGGGCCCTGAAGGAGGAGCCTCCCAGGGGCATAACAAGGAAGGAGTTCCTTGTCAAGATCGTCTATGAGGAGCTGGTCGCATTCCTTGGCGGAGCAGGATCAAAAATACTTGTGAAAGGGAAGCCTTTCAAGATGATGCTTGTCGGGCTCTTTGGAAACGGAAAGACCACCAGCGCCGGTAAGCTTGCTAATTTCTACAAGAAGAGAGGATTGAAGGTAGCCACGATCCAGACAGACACATGGAGGCCTGCTGCCTATGAGCAGCTCGAGACACTCACCAAGAAGGCAGGCGCTGACTTCTTCGGCATAAAAGGGGAGAAAGATCCTAATACGATTTACAAGAAGTTCGAGAAAGAGCTCGGGCGCTATGATCTTGTCATCATCGACACTGCCGGCCGTGACGCCCTGAATGATGAGCTAATCGAGGAGCTCAATTCCATCAACAAGCTTGTCAAGCCTGACGAGACCTTGTTGGTCATCAGCGCAGACATAGGCCAGGCAGCCGAGAGCCAGGCAAAAAAATTCCATGACACCTGCAGGGTCACAGGAGTCTTCATAACAAAACTTGAGGGGACTGCCAGAGGCGGAGGGTCATTGATTGCCTGCGCCGTGACTGGCGCTCCTGTGAAATTCATCGGTGTAGGAGAGAAGATTGATGATCTTGAGGAGTTCAAGCCAGAAGGATTCGTCGGAAGATTGCTCGGCATGGGAGACCTTGAGGCTTTGCTTGAGAAGGCGAGAGAGGCCATCAGCGAAGAGGAGGCCCAGGACCTTGGCCGCAAGTTCCTGAAGGGAGAGTTCAATCTCATAGACCTATATGAGCAGATGAGCGCCTTGAAGAAGATGGGCCCTCTTGGGAAAGTGATGGAGATGATCCCTGGCATGGGCCAGCTGCAGCTGCCAAAGGAGGCTTTGCAGGGCCAGGAGAAAAAGCTTGAGATATGGCGCCATATCATGGGCAGCATGACCAAGGATGAGCTTGAGGATCCTGAGATAATCACCAGCTCCAGGGTGGAGCGGTTGGCCAAGGGTAGCGGAGTCGATGTGCAGGAAGTAAGGGGTTTGCTCAAGCAGTACCGCCAGTCAAAGAAGCTTGTCAAGATGATGAAGGGCGCTGACTCTGAGAAGGGCATGCAGAAGGTCCTCCAGAGGATGCAGAAAGGCGGCAACGTCGGATTCAAGATGCGTTAGGTTATTTATTTTACGCCGCTTTCGTCTATTGAAAAGAGATTCTTCTCTGAATCAAGGGTCACTTTTACACCGAGAGGAATGGTTATTATCGGGTCTGCGTGGCCTATATTTGCATTAGCAAGAACAGGAAATGAGTAATGTTCTATATGCTTCTTAATTATTTGGATAAACTTTTTTCGTTCATTTGGAGAGTATCCGAAAGGTCTTCCGACAATCAAACCTTTTATTGATTCAAAAGCTCCTGAATTTCTCAAATCCATAATTTCAGCATCAACATAGCGGAGAGGTTTGCCTTTGGCATAATTCTCTCCTTCGGAAGTTTCAATGAACAAGATTTTATTAATGTAATCTGGAGAGAACTTTGTTCCCTTAAGCCTTAATAATGAGGATAAGCATCCGCCAGTAATTTTAGCAGTGGCCTTTCCAGAGCGAAGCCATATATGCCCATCTGTATTTTTGTATAAAATACGCGGTCTTGTCAAATCAAGGCTTTTTGACCAATCTAATGTTGCTTCATCAGTCCATTTATCTGACGGTTTTATGTCGCCCACCGGATTTTTTGAATTGACTGCCTTTAAAAAATGATTAACAGTGTAAGGCAGCGGTTTTGGGGATTCACCGAATTGAGTCATTAGAGCAGGCCCATAAAATGTGATAAGCTTGCTCTTTTTCCTAAAAGCATGGTGCAGGACAGTAATGTCTGAATAGCCACAGAACACTTTCGGATGGCGAGCAATCAGTTTATAGTCAACTAAATCCAGTATGGAATTGGCTGCCAGGCCGCCAATGCTACAAATAATTCCTTTTACATCATTATCTTCAAACGCGTCATTAACATCTGCGGCTCTTTCTTCAGGAGTGCCTGCGTCGTCATCTTTGAACTTGCTCAATGTGGGGAATATCTTGATCCGAAATCCAAGAGCCTTCAGGGCTCCAATACCGTTCTTAACTCGATGAGTGAACAAGCTTCCTGAACCGCTTGAAGGGGCAATAATGGCTAACATATCACCTTTTTCTATTGGTGCTGGCTTTATCATGAGAAAAACTCTTTTTTTTTATCATATTTAAATTTTATGGTTGCTTGCCGCGATCAACGTAGATATCCTTCTCATCCGCACCCTCTCTTCTGCTAGGTAAGCGAGCTTATTATAAAAATGTTCCTTTAGACCACTCCGGAGTGGTGTTGAATCAAAAGTTTTTTATATCCCCTTCTTCTTTCCGTGCCATAAGGGGGTTATGATGATAGAGTTGGGATTCAGGGATAAGGCAGCGTTCATATTCATCGTCAGCGCACTGCTGTTGCCGTCAATCCTCCTTTCAAAGGAGCTGGTTGTGGTCGGCGGATGCATCGCGCTGTTCATGCTTGCCCAGCTTACATTGCTGTACCTTTTCTACAGGCAGGAGGAGCATGGCTTTGAGGAGTGGCATGCTTTCTGGGCTGTCATAACAGGGCTGTTCTTTGTATTGGTGATCATCTTGCTCGGCCGAGGGCTTCAGATGGAATATATTGGTTTCATTCTCTTCCTGTGCTATTTTGTGAGCATAGTGATATTCGTCTTCAAGGATGATATAATCGATCTCTGGGCAAGAGCAAGGTCAGGTCTCGAAAGAGCAACCCCTTCTGCATCAGGAGCTGGTGTCAGCGAAGATGACATAAAAGAGTTCAGGGGAAAAGATGACCTTGACAGACTCATAGAGGAGTTCGAGATACCTGAGCCCAGGAAGAGCTTCTCTGAACTGATAGACGAGAGCCGAAAGCAGGGGTCTCGTTTGGCAACAAGGGCTGAACAGGAGGCTGAGGTCTTGGATTCTGGCCCCAGACCAAAGGGCGAGGAAAAACCTGCCGCAGACGATGAAGATTATGGCTATCATGACAGCTCAGAATTTGCATACAAGCCTGAAGAGCCAGAATCATCCAAGAGCTATTCTTTCCATGATGATGACGCAGAGACGTATGTCGTCAACATGATAAAGGCAAGGCGCGAGGAGAAAGAAAAAGAGAAAGGAAAGGAAGGGCAGCGCAAGGCAGATGAGCTGCCGAGCTTCAAGGATTATTTCAGCACAGAGCACAGCTATTCTGAAGAGGAGGAAGAAGAGCTCAAAGCTAAGGAAGAGAGCTCTGACAAGCCGCGCATAGTAGAGCTGAAGGAGACTCCTGAGATTGATTTTAACAAGGTGAAGGGCGATCTTGAACGCATCGACAGCGGTGTAAAGACCATAAGCCAGAAGATCCGCGAGATAAGCGAGAAAGCCATAAAGGAAGGCGAGGAAAAGAAGAGGAGAATTGCTGAGAGAGCAGCCTCCACCAAAGTGTTTGTCTCGACCACAGGCAACAAGTACCACCATGACAGGGGCTGCGTCGCGCTGAAAAGGGTCGCTAAGAAGAACATACGCTCATTCGCTGACTCTGCTCTGGCAAGGAAGAAAGGCCTCAGGGCATGTGGCCTTTGCAGGAAGTGAGCGTCAAGAAACTTCTAAGAAATATCTTTTAGCCAGCCTTTGACTTCTGCATGCTTGAACCTTATTTTTTTAGAGAATCTCTTATTTTCTTCTTCCATCCTTTCAAACATCCTTATCATTGTTTCTTTCAGTTGATGCGTTTCAAGCTTTCCGAACATATCGTCGCACCACTGGAAGTTCGCCAGGCTATCAGCATCTTTTATCAGATTGGCTTCTTTGTTCCCACCAAACTCATGATGGAGGATGATATCCTGCATCCTCTGGATGTCAGCTGTTTTCGTTTTATGTTTAAGCAAGATGTCTTTTAATATCTCTGCGCTTCTTTTTGAATGGGCTGTCTTGAACTCTCGATGGGATATGTATGCCTTATCATCTTTACTGCACATGGCTCTTTCGATATCGTGTCCTAGCGCTGAAACCCTGATGATGAAATCAGGGTTTGGATTGATTTTCAGAAGCCAGCCAAGAGTATCTTTCGCATGCTTTGACTCTTCAGGGCTCTTTTTCAGTAGATCCAGGATCTCTTGCTCGATCTCATGCATGGCTCTAGAATAAGATTCATTCTTTTTATTCATCCCCAATCCCCGAGGTTTTTTTGATCCTTATTATAACGTTCTAGACGTTTCGGTGGATTGACCTGCTTCCACTCAAAGCCCCATTTCTTGAGCATCTCCAGCGCATTAGGGCTGATGGCAGGGCTTGCCATCACTCCCTTGACTCGCTTGATATCGATGCCTTTCAGCTCGCTGATCTTCTCAACGTAGCGGCGGAGCTGGGTCACGCACTGCAGGCTTGCGGTGTATCTTTTACACTCGACTATCACGATGTTGCCGTGCCTGTCATGGCCGAACACGTCGATGAATCCGAACGATGTGTGCTCTTCCCTAGATAGCGGCTTGAAGTCAGGGCTTATCAGTTCAGGATGATCCTTTATCATGTCGCTCATGTCGCGCTCATTGCCAGCCAACTCCTGCTTCAGCCCATCTTCCAGCTTGTGGCTCATGAAATCATGTATCCTGAATATCTCAACGTCAAGATAGTCCTTGCTGTCAAGGTTCTGCGCCTTCATGATCAGATGGTTCTCCAGCTCATGGAGCTCCAGCTTGCTGCCCGGCCTGATGTAGTTGATTGGAGGGCCGCCCTCTGGCTGGTGGACTAGGAGAGTGTTGTCTGACTTGACAATGATTATCCTATCTCCTCTGGCGAGGTATGCCTCTGCCCTTCCGCTGTAGACAATCTCGCAGCTGCAGAAGAAGACGATAGATTCATTGCGCCTCAGCGCGTCCTCGAACTTGACTTTGAAATCGATAAGCTCCATGAAGGACAGAAGGATTTCCGGTGGGAATAAAAAGCTTTTGGGTTTATGAAATTCAGAAACCAATATATTTTAATCACTTATTAGTGGTTAAAAAACCGAAATCTTTATAAATGAGTATTTGCATCTGTAATGGAAAAAGAGGCGAAATAGGCTACTTGCTTCAAAAAAATTAGGAGATGATAATATGGCTCAAGCAAAAGGATTGGAGAATTTGGTCAATATTCCTTGCCCTCTCGGCAAGGCACATGCACAATTGATTCCTGAAACAATTCAGGAGGCTGATAAGATTCAGCTAGAGAGAATAAAAGATAAGAGTCTTAGGAGTGAGTGGTTCATTACGGGCAATGGCTGTGTTTATAATATTGAGAAAGGAGAAAAGGTTTTTTATCTTACCAATACCAAATTTAATCCTGTTCTGAAGCAGGAGAATATTGCTGATGCTGTAAATCAGATTGGACAGTCTGGAAATTACAAGGTAAGGGCAGATGATTTATCTTTGATACAAAGGGAAGCTGCAAAGAAGAATGGTGGAGCCAAGCGCTACGCTTTATCTGATCTAGGATTGACTAAGCATGACAATGAGTGGAGCTTTTATGAGATTGATACTATGGGATATAACAAGCTCAATAAGGCTCAAAGGGCTCTTGCAGAGCAGGTTCATGGCAAGGGAAAGCAATTTACAAAAGTAATGAGTGAGATGAACAAGGCAGGCATAACTAAGACCAGAATCTATGTCTTGAACCCAGAATACGTCCAAAAGGTTGCCCAGGAGGGACCTGTGGCGCGTGTTGGCAGGCTCGGCTACTTCAGCGACGATAGTTACTTCCTTGCCGGCTGTAGGGGCATGGGCAGCAGTGATGTCCGCGTTCGTGGGGTACGTCGTAAGGTCGCCGAAGGCGACGATGTCAAAAATGTGCCTTTTGATTACGGCAAAGCTTATGATGCAATATTAGCTCAACCTGAACAAGCACTGCAGCACCTAGACAAGAAAAGGGCAGCAGGATTGTTAGACTTAGCTAACAAGTTTTACCAAAAATAGTAAGCTTTATTAAACTCTTTAATTCTTTTCTTTTTCGTCTCAGCACAAGGCTCTATTTTTTTGTTTTTTGCGGAGCGGCGCTTGGACTACACGCCCTTTTACTACGGCGCAAGCCTATTGGCTTATGTCATGAAATTCAGCAGGGACACATGCTCTTAGGAGCATACGGATGAACCTACGGTGCTAGAAGCAGTAAAAGAGCTACAACTGTGGCGCGTGTTGGCAGGCTCAACAACTTCAACAACAATAATAACTTCAATGCCAGCAATAGGAACATAGACAACAATAATATCCGCGTTCGTGGAATAGCCCAAGGCCCTGCTGAGACATTTATGATGAAAAAGCCAAGAGACTTATGGCAAGAGCTATGCTCCTATAAGAATCTTGAGCTTGCTTGGAAGAAAGCAAGAAAACATAAGACGCTAAAGCACTATGTTATTGACTTTGAAAAGAACTTAGAAGAAAACCTATCGCTATTAAGAACAGAGCTTCTTTTGCATGCTTACAGGCCTTTGCCGTTAAAGACGTTCATTCTTAGGGATCCGAAGACGAGAGTTATCAGTAAATCAGATTTTCGCGACAGAGTAGTTCATCATGCTATTTGCAATATTATCGAGCCGATATTTGACAAGGCCTTCATTTATGATTCTTATGCCAACAGAAAAGGCAATGGGGACGCTTGCAGCCATCAAAAGATTTGAATATTTCAAGAACAAAGCCAGCAGAAACCTCACAAAGCTTGAAGATGCCGAAGGTATAAAAGGATTTGTTCTCAAAGCAGATGTGAAACATTACTTTGATTCAGTAGACCACGAAATCCTTGTCAGAATAATTCGAAAGAGAATAAATGACGAGCGCATCATTTGGTTAATAAAGACAATTCTATCGAATCATAAAACTAAAGAACAAGGTAGAGGAATGCCTCTTGGCAACCTAACTTCGCAATTTTTCGCGAATGTTTACCTAAACGAGCTTGATCAATATGTCAAGCATGTTTTGAAAGCAAAGCATTACATCAGATACGTTGATGACTTTGTCATCCTCCACCGCTCAGCAGAGCGGCTTGAATGTTATAAGGAAAAAATAAGTTGCTTTATCAAGGAAAAGCTTGCTTTGCAGCTTCATCCGGATAAGTCTAAGATACATCCTCTATACTCAGGAACTGATTTTCTCGGATTGAGAATATATTCGCACCATCGGCTCTTAAAAAAAAGAAATCTAAGGAAATTCAGGAAAAAACTAGAATTGATGAGTTCAGAATATGAACTCAAGAGGGTCAGTTATGATACAATCTATGATTTCCTTGAAGGATGGGCTGCTTACAGCAAGTATGCTAACACTTTCAAACTCAGAAAAAATCAGATTGCTCATGCAGAAAACTTATTTAGAGGTGCCTTATCAACTAAGGAATTGAATAAATATTCTAAACATATTTTTCCAGCTTTCTAATCAATTCAGGCATCTCTTTCAGCGCTTCCTTCACAGTCTCTTCTTCGATTGTTTCGCCGTAATAGTTTATGCCGTTGCGGAGCTTCCGGTACCTGTCAAACTTGTTTGCCATGCCTTCTTCTTTCAATATATCTCTTATGAAGCAGGTTATTGATTCATGGTTCTGGAATTTATAGCCTTTCATATAGCCAAGGGCGTCGCAGTGTTCGCGCAGGCCTTCGTACAGCTCTCGAAAGATGCTTTTTGCAGAGTCTTTCGTTAAAACTATTGTTTTTGCTGTCGCGATTGCCTGCTTGGAAGATAGGATTATGCTTTTTGCCCGGAGAATATCAACAGGCACTTTTCTTGCGTCGCCAAGAGTTATTGCTTTGTCAAAATTCATATTATTGCCTCTAGCTGCCCTGATAGGACGATTCCGTTGCAGATATTGTTTATCAGCTCTTTGTTGTCTTTTCCCATCTTCTTCCATTTGTCTTTTGTGAAACGATGCATGCTGACTTTCCTGTTTAGTGCCTTTTCGTATTTCTCTGTATTGAGCTCTTTGGTTATGTTGCTTATGACGCAAATATCCAGATCGCTGTTTTTGTCATCCTGTGCTCGGGCATAGCTTCCGAATAGGACGATTACAGGATAATCATATGTTTTTTCTAGTTCTTCTACAAGGTTGCTTAGCCTGATTTTTTCAAGGTTGTAGTGAAGCTTTAGGTTCAGGAATTTCTTTGCCATATTCGGCTTGTAAGCTGAGTAAAGCTTTCCTTTGGTCACTTCTAGCATTCCTTCACTGACTAGCTTGTTCAGCTGCTGCCTGACTGTGGTGTGGTTTATCTTAAGCATCCTCGACAGTTCGCGGATGTGGTACTCTCTATTTGGCTCTTCAAAGAACGGCTTTAAAATAGTTATTTTTGTTTCCATCTGGAAACAATAGTTTACAATTGTTTATAAATATTTCCATTTGGAGCTTTGCTTTTGAAAACCCTTTTTGATTAAAGAACTATTTATTCACTTATAAGCTTCACGTGAGGATGTCCAGTGCTCGTAAGAGCAGTGGGCTCAGAAAAGTAGTGCTTTTCTGTTGTCCAGTGCCGAACGAAGAACTTTCGGTTCTGTCCAGTGTAAATCACAAGAAAGAACCAAGTTTCTTCTGCGTCTTCTTCCTGTTGAGCAGTACGCTCTTCTTCAGTATTGGCTCAGCATCGACGCCGAACCTCTTCTTCACAAGCGCCTTGACATATCTGAACATCAGCTCCTCTGAATCGAACTCCACTGGCTTGTTAGCCACGGTCTTCCTTGTTGCTTCCCTGACCACCCAGACTCCTAGCGGAGCATAATATTCTCCTGTGATGAACCTTAGGAGTATGACCGTTGACTGCCGCTTGGCTTTCTTGAGGTACTCGAGCACTGCGAGCCGGGCCGCATAATATCCTCCGGCTGTGTTGCTTGCATAGTCCTTCCTGCCGTCGTATCCTTCATGGTCAGTCATCACAGCAAGTTCATCCGAGTCATGCCAGGTGCTCTTGCCAACATAGCTCTCGAACAATTCATAGCTCCACACTTCTGGCAGGAAGATGGCGACATAGTAGTTGCCCAGGAATCCTCCGAAGAACACAGCATAATCATGCGGCTGATAATCCTTGATCTCGCTGATCATCTGCTTCGCAAGAGTATCATCCACAGCTGTTATCGCAAATCTCGTCGGCACAAGCTTCCTCTGCATCTTGACGCCAAGGCTTCCTGTGCTGAGCAGTCTGGTAAGATAGTGCTCGTCAAACTCGCTCTTGTACAATGCCTTCAGGGCCTCGCCTGCTTTCAGGTCGATGTCGCTCACTGCCTTTTCGACTTTCTGAGGAATCTTGGGATTCTCAGTTATCCTCGCAGCCTTCAGCTTTATGCTGGGGCCATGGGGCATGGTGTCCTGGGCAAAGCTGATGTCAAACATGGGCTTCTTTGAGAGGTTCACCTCCACGTCGACAGGATCCTTTGCCATGCTTATCTCCTGGCTCATGGATAAGAAGCGTTCCTTGAAGCCTGTTATCTGCGCCTTGAAGTTGGAATTGACCAAGCTGCTCCTGAGGTTTATTATCCTGGCGATGTCGTAGTTCTCTCTTGACCAGAGAAGAGGATTGTCATGCTCCTCATACTCCTCTACTCCGAGGATGCCTACATTGACATCAGGATAGCCGAACCTTCCGACGAATACATTAGGGCTCTTACCAAAGAAATCCTGCTTAGCATTGAGATTCACCTTTTTCTGGGCAGAGATCTTCGCCATTATAGGGCAGAAGGTCCTTCCGCAGATGCTAGGATCACGGCCCTTGCACTTGATGCAGCGGATGTTCATGGGATGAAGAACTAGCTGTCAGGATAAAAAGCTTGCGCTCAGGATTTTGAGCCGATCTTCAGCGCATTATACTGCTCTGTTATGCCTGCGATATACATCCTAGTCTCAGCATACTTCATGTAGGCGTCATTCTTGACTCTGCTTGGGCCTGCGTTATATGCTCCGAGCGAATCTTTCAGGTCGCCTTTGTTTCTCACGAAATATTTTCCGAAGTAGGCCACTCCGCATCTCAGGTTGGTCAGTGAGTCATCCTTCACAGTCTCATTCGTCCTATCCTTGCTTTTGACATTTTCAAAGACAAAGCCCATCTCCTCTGCAGCGCCTCTTGTGACTTGCATCAGGCCATAGGCTGTGAGTATTCTCTCTCCGTTGGCATCTCTCGTGTACTTGAACTTGTTCTTGCCCTTGTGCTCGAGCTTGTAGCCTGGCTTGTTTGGGTTGTAGTTCGACTCCTTCCACACCATTGCCTTGATGAGGTCAGGATCGATCCGGTATCCTGTCGAGCTGTGATTTACATTCCATTCTGAGACTGCCTTGTCTATGAGATTATCAATCTCTTCAGGGCATTTCAGCCCCTGGGTGACGACCCTTCTCTTGCCTTTTTCCTTGATCTTTGCCTTGATCTTCTCTGCCTTGACCTCGTGCCTTATCAGGATCGAATCGCTCCAGTCGGTGGTCATGATCCCGTTCTCATATTTCGCCTTGACAACGTTTATCTCAGGGAATCCTAGAAGGTCGACGAGCTCCCTGTGCTTGAGGACTCTTTCTGCGATGGTCGCAGCATAGTCCTGGGAGGCATATCCGCCGATCTGTGTCTTGAAGAATTTCTTGCCATTCACTTCCTCTTCTGCGACGATGGCGTCCTTGAACCCGAACTTGTTGAGTAGTCTCCTGTCAAGGTCTGCGTGCTCCTTGTCAAGGTTGGATGAGAAATTGATGTAGTACTTTGACGGCTCTTCCTTCTGGACAACAATATCTTTCTTCTCCACGGCTTTCTCAGGCGTCCTGTCATCAGCGTCTTTCACCCTCGAGAGAGGTGCCACGTCGCCCACCTTCCTGGCAAGCTCTTCCATGCTCGGCTTCTGCTTCTCGAAGAAACTTATCAGCTGGGATTTCTTGGCCTCAGCCACATTGCCTGCCAAGATCAAGTCATGGCCTCCGTAGGTTATGACCCTATATCTCTCGCCGAGCTTGTCGTCGAGCCTTATGATGTGGAGGTTCTGCTCTGTGAAGACAGTCTTCAGGTCCCAGAACCTGTTGATTGCGTTGTCGAAGTTGTAGAATGTTCCGTAGGAGATGTCGTAGCTTAACGTCTGGGTGTTTTGCGACACAGGTTTCTCCTGGGCTGATAATGCCTTGCCGCCGAAGAGGAGGACTCCTAATCCCAGCAGGCCTCCGTTTATCAGCAGGTTCCTCCTGCTGAGGTCCACTTTCTCTACCTTTTCTTCCAGTGATTTTTCTCTAGAGAAATTAAGCATTAGTTCCCACCTATCTTTGATTCAAGGCCTGATTCGCGATTTGCCTCTCGTTCAGCTAGCTCTACGCCTTTTCTGAAGCAATAAGCGCCTTTGCAACCATTCGCATAGTTGTCATTGACCTTGCCGTATCGCCTTATCTGTTCTTTCGCAGATACAAATTTATCATATGTCTGGCGGCCTCCATTTGCCATGCCTAGGTTAAAAAAGAAATAGAATGTCGGGATCAGCACCGCGAAAGTTGCTGATTTCTCATCAGTTACGTTTGAAGTTTGCGCATAACATATCGCTGTGGTTGCAGCTATGGCTGAGGCGTACCCTGTCGCTACGAATTTGTTTGCCCAGATGGCTTTCGCTTGGTCTATTATCTTTTTGAGCATAATATTCTATTGATTCGCATATTTATAAATCTTTCGGTTTTGTAGTCACTTTTAAGTGATAACATATTAGAAATTGAGTTCATCCCTGCGGATGAGTTTTATGATAATTCAATATGCTCAATGCCCTCCTCTCTATCTCTGTCTTCCATTTCAGCTCAAAAGGAGTGAATTTATCCACTCGCAGCTTACCGCCATGCACCTCTTTGCTGACGATACCAATCTTCTGCAGCCCCATCCTTCTCCAATAGCTCTCCTCAGGATCGAAATTAGCCTCTATGAACCTGTCGAACTCCATGATTATTATCTCCACAGAATCCTTGAACCGATGCCTCTTGTACTTGTAGCTGTTATCCCGATCAATGAAAACAGGGGTATGGATCGCCTTGTAGGAGCCATGGTTGTTTACATAATAATCCTCTATCTTATTTCCAGGCCTGTCGCAGACTATCATCCCAGGCACTGATTTTAGTTTGCCGACCAATGGCTTCAGGCCAGTCTCATATGGCGCATCAAGGATTATCTGCACTCCTGCGATGTCCTTTATCAGATTAGGATTAAGTTCGCCTTTTAGGTCACTCATCTTTTCTATCCTCTCACCGCCATTGTTATCCCTATAATGCATTATGAGGTAATATCCTGCCTTTGATGCTATCCTCTCAGGAGTCTTGAGTTTCTGGCCGATCACTGCCAGGCCTTGGCCGAATGCATAGTCATGGTACAGGTACTTGAGTTTGGTGCCTGTCGCTCCAAGTTTTTCAAGTTCATCGGTTATTTTTGAGTGAGGGAGTTCTTCCCCGAAATCAGGCAGGACATCCTTGAACCGGTTTATCTCTTTCATGGTCTTCTTCTGGAACTGCCTGCCTTTCACCAGCCAAAGCATTTCTGATACTAGGAACTGGTACTTATCAAGGAATGATGTGATATGGTAGGGCTTGAGCGCCTGTTTGAATTGAGGGAAGATACTTGTCACTATGCCGGCAGATACTTGCTCCTTGGCCTTTTCAAGCTGCTTGATCTTCTCGTTTATGATGCCGCCAAGCTGCATTTGCTCAGGACAGGGCCTTGGAGAGAAATCCAGCGGCACCGCTCCTATCATCAGCAGCTCAGAGATGCTCAGCTTTGGAGCTAATCCTATTATCTCTTTGATAGGCTTGGCTGATATTTCTTCCAGCGATGGCAGCTTTTCCTTGGTTGTGTTGAACATGTTTTTCACTTCAATCTTGTCAGTTCTCTTCCTTGATATGCGATTAGCTATTCATGAGCCTGGTGATAGTTAGGCATGAGCCCTTTTTTCAGGAGATATGCCAGCTTCTTGAAAGCTATCAGATGCTGCAATGATTTATCTTTTCTCTCAGCATAGGGTTTTTGCTTGAGCTTGCGGTCATAGGCAACATATTCTGAGGTTATATTATCAAGATCCTGGAAATCTTTTCTTATCCTATTTGATACCAGCTTATCTGGGATGTATAAAGGCATCTTTGTCTCTCCGCTCTTTGTCGACTTGTTGAATCCTCCACTGCGTTCATACAAGAATGTGGCTATCTTGAAATCTCTCATTCTCATGCGCAGATATCTCTCTGCGGTCGGTGGGTTATTCGAGAATATGCTTTCTTTGATGGTCTTGTCTATCTGGGCTGCGGTAGTTGCTCTTAGGTCTTCCATCAGCCGGTATGTCAGTCTTGTGTCGAATTCCTCATCCTTGATGCTTTCGAGATATCTCTTGAACAAGGGTATAGTATCTATGAGGTTCTTGGCGTTGTTGCTCCTGTTCTGCTTGGCAGGTGTCAGGCTCTTGTTCCTGCTCCTGAAAGCATACACTTTTATCGTGTTATCGCGCCTGTCCTCAAGCTTTATGTTCATCGCAGGCAGGGTTATCTCTTCTGTGAAGAATCTTTTCAATCTCTGGACCTGGCCAGCGAGAGTGCTTTTTTCAGATAGCCATATTGATCCGTAGGATTTTTCGTCCCAGCCCCATTTATAGATGAAGTTTATCATCTCGTCAGCTGTATGTTTCCCTTCAACCTGCTCAAAGAGGCCTAGCCTCTTGTAGAGCTTCAAGGTCTCTTTCTCTCTTGGAAGCCTTGTTATGCGGCCGATGAAGTCATCATAGTGCTCTTCGCTTATCTTATCTCCATACCTGACCTCTCTTTTCTGTGTGAGCAGGTCGATTATGATGGCAATCTTGGTGTTGCCTGCCTTGAGGCTCTTTCTTTCTTCTTCCGCAGTCTGGAGATCGACAAAGCGGTTCAGGGTCTTGTGAAGGTTGAGGATACCATTAACCCTGCCGGTGTCATTTTCAGCCTTGTTCTCCACGAAGTCGTGGAGCATAGCAGCGTAGAACTCTATCTTCGATCCTCCCTTAAGCATGATGTTATATGCTGTTGATGATGGATGGTTCTGCTCTATCATTCCCATCTTCCTTTCCTTGAGGCCTCCGAACAGCAGGGTCATCAGCTCTATGAATGATGCTAGCTTGTACTCCGATTCAGAGAATTCTGGCCGCCTTTTGCCAAGGGTCTCGTTCACCAGTGCGTTCGCTATCTTTCCTAAGCGCATCTTCATCGCCGACTGATTCTCTGAAAAATCCATCTCCGCCAGGGCTGATGGCGAGCTGATGTTGGCTTGCACGTAGAATCTCATCTGCTCTAAGAACTTATTTGTGTTTGCCCAGTTATCGTACAGTATGCCTTCTATCGTCCTTGGTGCTTCTAGCGGTTTCATTGCATCAGGTTAAGGGGCGCCTCTTTATAAATGTTACTACTGTTTGAGAGCTAAAATAAGCCAGGGCGCTTAGGTTAAATATATAAAGTTCGCCCTGCTCCCGGATTTCTTCACTAAATAAATCTCTTGCGAGAGGTGGATCCTGATGAGATATACACAACTGATAAGATTCAAGGAGATTGGCGAGAAAGGCCAGAAAGTTCTCGAGAGCAAGACCGTCGCCATAGTCGGCCTTGGCAACATAGGCTCGACAGCTGCGACCATGCTCCTGAGATCGGGAGTGAGCCTCAGGATCATCGACAAGGGCAGGTGTGAATCAGAGGATCTTGCCACCCAGTGCCTTTACCTAGAGGATGACCAGGATAAGTTCAAGGCCAAGCAGGCCAAGAAACGCCTTGAGCAGATAAACCCCCATATCAAGGTCAGGACTTTTCATGAGGATATCAACAGGAGCAATGTCTATCTTGTGGATGCTGATGTGGTGATTGACGCCACAGGCAATCTTGAGACCAGCAAGCTGATATCAGAGCAGACCAAGAAGAAAAAGATTCCTCTTGTATTCGCGCTCGCCTCCGGAAGCCAAGGGCTTGTCGTGGCAAGCGACCGAGGAATAAATTTCGACAAACTGAAGAAGATCATAGGCAAGATGAAGCCTGTGAATGAGGTTGGGGTGATAAACCCCACTGTGCACATGGCTGCTGCCATCGTGGTGAAGAAAGTCTTCAAGGCTCTCCTAAAGAAACCATACCACAGGGATGCCATCGTCTTTGATGTCTGGAACGACACAATCAAGCGGCACAAGATATGATTCATGATTCTAGGAGTATTATTATGGGATTGACAGAAGAGCAGCTGCAGAGGCTAAGGGAGGCATTTGATTCCTCTGCCAGGCCGCTCATCCTTTTTGACGATGATGCTGACGGCCTCTCAAGCTTTCTGATGGTGTATAAGCATATCAGGGAAGGCAAAGGCATCCCTGTGAAGAATGTCAAGTCCTTGGGGGCAGAGATGGCCCAGAAGATAAATGATTACTCTCCTGACCTTGTTGTCCTGCTGGACATCCCTGTGATGAACCAGGAGTTCTTTGACAATGTCCATGCAAGGACCATATGGCTTGACCATCATCCTCCCCAGAAATGCAGGGGCGTCGAATATTATAATCCTAGGACAAGTAATCCTGCTGATAACAGGCCCACTTCCTACTGGGTCTACCGCGTCATCGAGCAGTACCTCTGGATCGCCATGGCAGGCATGATAGGCGACTGGTTCATGCCAGAGGAGGAGATAAGGCAGGAGTTCCTCAAAAAATATCCTGAGCTTATGTCAGCAGAGATGAAGAGGCCTGAGGTGGCTCTTCACGAGTCAAAGATCGGCGTGCTGGCCCGCATATTCTTCTTCAACCTCAAGGGCAAGAGCGCCGAGGTGATCAAGTCAGTCAAGGTCCTGACCAGGATCAGGGAGCCGGATGAGATCCTCAAGGAGACCACTGCCGGCGGCAGGTTCATCTATAAGAAATACCAGGCTCTCCAGCAGGAATACGAAGCATTGATGAAGACCGTTGTCGTTGACCCGAATGATAAGCTTCTTTTCTTCCTCTATAAGAGCGAGAGCGGCTCTTTCTCAGCAGAGCTCAGCAATGAGTTGGTGTACAGGCATCCTGACAAGGTGGTCCTTGTCGCCTGGGAGTACGGCGGCGAGTACAAATGTTCGATGCGATCGACCAAGCAGAATCTTCCGCAGCTCATCGAGAAGGCGCTTGATGAGGTTGATGGCTATGGCGGAGGCCATGACCATGCAGCCGGCGCCTGCATAAAGACAGAGAATTTCTCGCATTTCGTCGAGAACATCAGGAAGCTGCTCTGAGCAGCTTTATCTCTTTTCAGATATTTTTCTTTATAGGATTAATCTTGCTCCCAGATCGATGTATGAGAATATAAAATGAGACTCAGAAATCTCCCCAAATAAGCCTTTAACCCAGAGAACCAAATTCTTCATATATGAGTAATGAAATACAATAAATTTGAAGTCCTAAAAAAAAATAGGGGGGTATACTCTCTAAACTTCTTTAACTTGATGTAACTCTCTACTCTTAACAAATTCAGAATAAGTTACTAATTCTCTATCCTGCCTCAGTTCGTCGATAATTTTAAGTGCATAATCGAAAATTCCTTTACCCCACATATCTTGCGGATGAATATCAACTCTTGCTAATGTTCTTTTTCTTAGGTGAGCGCTTGCTAAATATTTATTATACGCTCGGAATAAATAATCAACAATTGGTCGAGGTGTAAATCCAACAACTTCTGATTTAATATCTCCTTGAGAAAAAATTCTAAATCTATTAATTAAAGGCATATACACGAAACCTTCATCTATAATAGCTCTTTCTGATTTCGGATTAATCAACCAAGCAGGCGCAGCAAATCCTTTGGAATTGATTTCAGCATTCTGAAAAATATCTTTCCCTCTTCGTATTATTTCTCTTGCTTCATCATATCCGATATTTTGAAATTCGGCACTTCCTTGCGCGAAAAAGTTTCCCATAAACCAATCTCCCATCGAGTTATAGGTTCGATTTCTTGAAACGTGTTCATATCCATGTTGAACCAGTTCATTTCCTCCAGAACTTAATTGATGAAGCCACGAAACAAAATTATCATCGGCTGAAATATCATTATACGATTCGTGATTTGGAATAACAAGAATGTTCTTAGAATTAATGCATCTTTGATCTAGTTCTGAAACTATCTCGCTCAGTTCTCCTTTGAACTTTGGAGTTACATCGTGAATTGAGACTGTCAGATATTTTTTAAATTTAGGTCTTTTATTAGACATACTAACCGAATCTCCACCTGCATATGTGTTTTAAACAGTGTATTTTTAACTCTAAATCCGACATCTTGGTCCATAAGTCAGTATTATTTATAAAGCTTTTTATTTTAACTACTATCTGGTAATTAATGAAACCTGCTCACAAACAAAATCGAAACATTTAAATATTAGTACTACTCTATGATAGTTACAAAATGGTTTTGGGGGTTGATACTAACCTATCAATCCTCTTGCAACGGTACGGCAAGGAGGTTCGTGGATTCTTAAAAAATTCACCTCACCCACCCTTAACCCTTTTAGCCTCCTGCCTACCACCATTTTTTTTTTTAAGGATTCTTTTAATGGCACAACATCGCTAGATGGTGCCTTGTTGTGTAACTTTTATAAATAGACAAGCTGTACTTCTGGATACGATGATGTCGATGCAAGAGAAGAAAGAGCTGCTGAAGGCATGGCTGGCCACCAGCCTGGCGTTTGGCATAGTGATATATAACTCTGACAACTCATTCCTGTTCAGCGTGGCAGTGGCTGCCTGCACAGTAGGACTGGGATTTTTATTGCATGAGCTGGCCCACAGGGCGCTTGCCAGGAAGATGGGCAAGCACGCAGAGTTCAGGGCAAATAATTCCATGTTGATATTGTCGATACTGATGAGCTTCTTCGGGTTCATAATAGCAGCTCCAGGAGCAGTGCTCATATCAGGCTTCGGCAACAGGAAGCAGATAGGCATGACTGCTAGTGCAGGGCCTTTGACAAACCTTGTGCTGGCCATACTGTTCCTGCCGTTGATATTTGTAATCCCAAAGATAGCCTTCTTTGGCTTCATGATAAACGCTTGGATGGGATTATTCAACCTGATACCCGTACCCGGCTTTGACGGCCAGAAGATAATAGAATGGAGCAAGCCAGCCTATTTCGCCATGGCAGCGCTTGCGCTGATACTTAACCTATTGAACATAATACTGCCTAACTTCATTAGCATATGATTCGGAGATGAAAACATGAAATGCGATATCTGCGGAAGAAAGATCGAGACTACGTTCCTCAACAAGGTGATAGGCACAGTGATGCGCGACAGGAAAGGAAAGAAGAAGACTGTCTGCAGCGAGTGTCAGAAGCAGAACACTGCTGAGGAGCTGAAGGACAAGCTTTAGATTAGTCGCCTCTGTAGTGTTCCCGCAGGAACATTCAGGGCATAGCAGTGCCTCTGTAGCATAGCGGTGGTGCGGCTGCTTCGTATACAAAACTGTTGTTTTGAATCTCAAAACACGTTTCGAGAAAGCAGCAGGTCGGGGGTTCAAATCCCTCCAGAGGCTTATATGATCTTGACAAACATAATCGGCTACTCCGCTGCAGTCGTCGGGACTGCGGTCATGCTTCCGCAGGTTTACAAGTCATATGTGACTAAAAAACTTTTCGACGGTAAAAAATTCTTCTTTCAGATTGTTGATATCATTCTTTTTATCTTTAATAGAAACTTCGATTATTATTGGGCAATCTAATTCTTTTAAACTATCGAATTTATGCATTTGTTCACAAAATAACACTTGTTGATGATCATATACTCTTTTCTTGAGTTCAGAATATCTCCTGTCGCTAAAATGAATGTGACTGATTCGATTATCAAATTTTACGACCAGTTGGGATAATGAAGATTCATCCCAGCTCAATGCATGGGCCGTATCGAGAACCAATTTATAATTAAGATGTTTTTTCATTAGATCGTTTAATCGTTCTATTGAAAATCCACGTTCAATAGGCATATTTTCTAGGCATATGCAAAAGTTCATATTTTCAAGAACAGAGTAGTCCTTAATCAGATTAGGGTGAAAAACCACTGACTTGACATCTATTCGTGTGCAAATAGCCGCTAGTTTAGTAAGCACTTCCTTGATTAATTCATTGTTTTCATAGTATAAGTCATTTCTGTCATCATCAAAAAAAGGAGCATGAATTGAAACATAATCGAGCGATCTAATGTACTTGATATTCTCTTCCTGAATTTCTTCATCTAGATCAGATATTTTCCCAAAGCTTATCTCAATCGCATTGCAATCTATTCTCTTTAGAATCTGAATTTGATTGTTTATGGAATTGTCCCATGAATAGGTGGCTCCTGTTGAAAATCCTATTTTATTGTTCATATTTTAACAACTAAAAAAGTTACATTAAAAAGCTTTTGTTTTTACAGGTTATCATTACCTAATTTAAGATATCTAAAGTTTTATCGACAATAAAAAATCGCAGATTTTAAGTGCTGAAGGTTTATTTAACTATGAACCAAGCCGGAACCGTGTAGATGGCAGCTTGGGGGGGGTTTGGCGGCGAAATCGCTATAACCTGGCATCTGTCCACGGATAACTCTTGGTTCTTTATATTCGTTTTGCTCCTAGGCCCTTATCGTCTCCAGTTCCCTCTCGAGCCTCCTCCGCTCCTTTGCGGAGGTCCTCTCTGGTGGCCCTGGTGATAGTTTCCGTGGGTTGGTGATCTTCCCCTGAATTGCTGTGCTGCTTCGAACCTCACTCTCTCGAACGCCGGCGTATCCTCGCATTTTATCTTCAGGCTCCTGTCCTGGAGCACTCGGCCGAAGTTCTCGAAGTCCTTGTCAGACAACAATGTGACAGCCAGCCCGCTCTTTCCTGCCCTTGCAGTCCTTCCAATCCTGTGGATGTAGTCCTGTGAGCTCTTGGGCACATCATAGTTGTAGATGAAGTTGACGTTCTGGATGTCAAGCCCTCTTGCAGCGACATCTGTCGCGACGAGTATGCTCAGCCTCTGCTCTTTCAGCATCTCTATGGCTTTCAATCTCTTGTTCTGGGTCAGCCCTCCGTGTATGGCCATGGCTTTCAGGTCCTGCCTCTTGAGGTTCCTTGTCAGCCGGTCCACTTCGCTCCTTGTGGCGCAGAACACTATGCAGAACTGTTCCTGGTGCTGCTTCAGTAGGTGCACCAGCAGTGAGAACTTGTCCTGCTTCATCACGTTGTAATACATCTGGTTCAGCAGATGGGTCTCTACATATGACTGTGTCTGTATAGTCACAGGGTTTGTCAGGTGGTTCCTTATGAGCCTCTGCACTTCCTGGGTCACAGTCGCGCTGAAGAGCAATCCTTGCCTGTGCTTTGGAGTGTGGTGTATTATCCTTTCAACGTCGTCGATGAATCCCATGTCTGACATCCTGTCTACTTCGTCAAGCACAAGGAATCTTATGTGCTTGAGGTCAAGAGTCCCTCGCTCAAGATGGTCGAGCACTCTTCCTGGAGTGCCTATTATTATCTCTGCTGACCTTATGGCATCCATCTGCGGGCTTATGCTCACTCCGCCGAACACGCTGGCGACCCTTACCTTGAGGTGGTATCCTAGCTGCTCGACCACGCCGGTTATCTGGACGCACAGCTCTCTTGTCGGAGTCAGGACCAATGCCTGCACTCCCTTGCCTTTCTCTATCATCTCCAGTATTGGGATTGCGAAGGCTGCTGTCTTTCCAGAGCCTGTCATCGACTGTCCTACGACGTCTCTTCCTTCCAGGATCAATGGTATGCATTTCTCCTGTATGGCTGTCGGCTCTGTGAAGCGGGAGTCATGTATCGCTCTCATCATCTCTGGCTTTAACTTAAATTCTTCAAAGTTCATTTTTTTACCTTTTTTTATTTTTTTTACTATTAGAAATTTCACGATTGCTTATACACAACTCTTTGGTGCGAAATTTCTGTACATGCTCAACGATTCTATCGTTGATTCACAGAAAATCGCCAGAGCACAAAGACCCTGCTGGGTTGTGCATGTGCCTGATAGCACAAAAGCCGGGGCCGCTAGGCCCAGAACCTTGCCCGAGAGTTTTCTCGGACGGCAATTTTCTGTTATTGCTGCATTTATGATGATGAGAAACCCCGGTTGTTTATAAATGCATAGGTTTTTGGAGTTCTACTTTTAAAAATATTCTGTCCGTCGCTCCCTATTCAGCCTTGAAAAGCTTGATGAAGCCTTCAAAGGCATGATGCGGCCTTCATCTATGTGTTTCTTCTATCATTGCAGGATCAGGCGCGATGGTGTTACTTTTAGCGTTTTTTTGTGTTACATTTGGGAGCTTTTCAGCAGTATATAGTCTGATAATATCCTTCGGCAAAAGATTTATAATATGATGCGTTTTTCCAAACATCATGTCTAAGATGATAACTCGGAGGGATTTTATAGGATACGGCCTGGAATTAGTGGCGGCGTCAATGCTGACTAGATGTTCATCTCCAACAGACAACCCGATAATTCCGCCTACAATTCCTCCTGCAGAGACAACGTATGCTGTAGAAAAAAAGTCGATTACCAATGGAACTCTTTCCACTCTCGAATATCAAATGAGATATAAGGATAAGCATTTCGCAACATTAATTGCGGAAACAAAAGAAGGGAATATTATCCAAAAAATATTTGATTTTAGGACAAATCCAGGTAATGACGTTAATGGCTGGGGAACCAGCTTGTATCTGCAGCCTTTCTTTCCAGGAGAAGTGCTAAACGGCACGACAATTGATTCAGTAGTCGCAGATGAGCAGGGAATAGATGTGAAAGGAAGAGGAGTATTTTCTGGCGGCCAGTGGAATAGTGATTTATTATTCACATATGCAGACCATAAAATAATTGCGAACGGCACATATGATGTAAGTGTGAGCTCATTAAATAATGATCTTAATCTTTTCAAGATAGCATCAAACTATCTTATTGATGTTCCTTTAATTAATGGAGGATATGGCAATACAGGGGATTTTTCACAAGTAAATGTGAAAGGTGAAAAGCTTAATTTTTCCTGGCAGCCTCCTAATTCCCATTTCCCGCAGGACTTGAACAATTGGCTTTCAATAGATGTGATAGGTAATTATTATAATCTTGACTCAAAAGATGTAAAGCCGGCATACAAGCCAGGTTTAAAAGTAGACATATCAACTCCTGAATCAATAATGATGTTTGGAGTTTATTATGATATATTAAATCAAAAAAACTTTTGGGCCGATAATACTGGAATCACTCCTATGATTCGGCCAGGAACAACAAAAAATAATGATTTCTCTTTCAAAATCTATCTTGAGTCAGTCCCTGCGCCACAGGAGCCTCTGTAAATAATTACAAAAACGGATGATTCGGGCAGTAAGGATTAACCAGGAAATTATGGGAGAATGCAAGAAAATAATGAAACATAAAGATTCAGCCTAATTTCTGTTGCCCCATCTGTTCTTCTGATGTCATCTTATGCCCTCCAGGGAGGCGGATAGGAATAATAAGACTGTTTTATATAAAACAATCAGCTATATTTTTAAAAGTAAAAAATAATAAATACATAGGTTTTTGGCCCTGGCAGGGCAAGATTTATAAATCAGGATTCATCAATCCGCCTGATGGATGATGAGTCGCTGGTGACCTGCCATGTCACTAAGCAGAAAAAGAGGTTGAGCGAAGTAGTGCCTGGAGCCATGATCAGGCCGGGCATAGTTGATGCCATAAGGAAGAACCATCCTGATTTCTCCCATGATTCTTTCATCTCAAGGGATGTGCTCAAGGGCTACAGGCAGGAATACATAGAGTCGATGCTCAAGACAGAGAAGGGTGAGCTCACAGAGATCGACAAGGAAGTCGTCAAGAGCATGGTTGAGCATGAGATCCTTGTCAAGAAGCAGGAGGATGACCTTAAGAAGCAGTCTTCCTTTGGCCAGAAGGTCTCTGACAAGTTTGCTTCCATCGGCGGCAGCTGGGCTTTTGTATGCTCTTTCATGGGTGTGCTGGTGATATGGGTGGTCTTCAATTCGGTTCGCTTCTTTACGCACTTTGATCCGGCCCCTTTCATACTTCTCAACCTTGTGCTTTCATGCATTGCTGCCATACAGGCGCCGATAATCATGATGAGCCAAAACAGGCAGGAGGCAAGAGTAAGATTAAGGTCAGAGAATGATTACAAGACTGACCTCAAGGCAGAGCTTGAGATCAGGCATCTCCACGAGAAGATTGATCATCTCACGAGGGTGCAATGGCAGCGCCTGCTGGAGATACAGCAGATGCAGCTTGACCTGATGGAGGAGATGGCCCATGAGAACCGCCAATCGTCGAAGAATCCTGCTGTTGTCTTTAGGAAGCCCAGGCCTGCCAAGCGCAAGAGATGATTTATTGCTGGATATCTTTTGAATAGATTTATATATCACATTCCTCCTTTTCTCATCTGATGATAAAGAAGATAGCCAAGAGGCATCTCGACAAGCTCTCGAAGGCAGAGCGCCTGCTCTACAGCAGGCCGCTGATAAAGGTCCCTCTGGTGGTAGTCGCGATAGCCCTCTTGATTATGTTCTCGCCAGCTCTTTTCCCAGGCAGCCCTAACCTCCATTATGTTTCTTTCATCCTCATACTCGCCCTTAACATATACCTTTTGTTCTTCATAATATTCCTTCTCAAGCATTCGCTCAAGTCTTTGCTCTTAGCGAAAAACCTTTGGAGCCTGCTGGGAAGCTATGCCATTTTCATGATTGCCATAATAACTCTTTTCTCTTTCGGCTACAAGTCAGTCGAGGACCTTGATAAAGGCTATCTTACCTATGGCAGCTGCGGCGACCGCTTTGACCTCTCGATGATGCAGAGGGATACGCAGAGGTCATCCAGCCAGTTCTATTTCTCGGCAGTCACCCTTTTCACAGTTGGCTACGGGGATATCTGCCCCATGGGCTGGAGCAAGGGATTGGCTTTGATAAATGCCTTTGTCGGAAATTTCATCTCAGTGGTGCTGATGGTGATAGTGATCACCGCCTACCTGAACAGGAAGCCTTTTTTTAAGAAATAAGAGATGGCTGGGATGGAGTCTTCTGGCCTATCAATTTCGAAAACTGCTTTTTTTCTGTTCCCTGCAATAAACTATTTAAACAAGCCAAGCCATTGTCAGGCTGATGTTTAATATACCCAGGCGTTTCGCAGGGATAAAGAGGTTTGAGCGGATTCTCGAGGTGCTGTCGAGGCACGGGCTAGATTTCTTGCTCGAGAAGATGAACCTGAAGAAGAGGTCTTTCTCCTCCAGAAAATCATTCGGCCATCCTGTTGAGCTGAGGCTGCTCTTTGAGGAGTTGGGCGGCAGCTTCATCAAGCTGGGCCAGCTGCTAAGCCTGAGGCCTGATCTCATCCCTAAGGAATACTGCGATGAGCTTGCCAAGCTGCAGGACAGCGTCGCGCCATTCTCCTATGAAGAGGTAGAACATGTCATCCGTGCAGAGCTGAAGAAGCCGATAGCAAAGATTTTCAGGAGCTTTGAGAGGAAGCCGATTGCTGCTGCCAGCATAGGCCAGGTCCATCTCGCCCGCCTGAAAAATGGCAGGAAGGTGGCTGTCAAGGTCATGCGTCCTGGCATAAAAGCGTTGTTCGAGAATGACCTCGAGATACTTGATTTCGTAGCAAGGCAGTTCAAGCATTATCTCAAGCCAGAGCTCTTTGATCCTGAGGAGATATTCAATGAGTTCAAGCGCTATACAGAGAATGAGCTTGACTATCTCAAGGAAGCCAGGAACATCAGGCTGTTCCATGACCATGCGAAGGGCGTCAAGGCCATCTGCATCCCTGCGGTGCATGATGAGCTCACCACCCCTCGGGTGCTGGTGATGGATTTTGTCGAGGGAGTTGAGCTTAGGCGTGTGCTGCTTGAGCCAGGGAGGTACAAAGGCCTTGACAAGAGATCACTTGCCGAGACATTAGTCCACTCTTTCATGAAGCAGATATTCATCGACGGGCTGTTCCATGCAGACCCCCATCCTGGCAACATAGTAATCAATAGAAGTGTTGTCGGATTCATCGATTTCGGGATAGTGGGCAGGATCGATGATGCGATGAAGGAGAAGCTCGGCAGGTTCCTCATAGGAGTCATCGACAAGGATGTCGACAGCATGGTGCAGGCCATGATAAGCCTGGATGTCGTAGGCTCGGATGTCGATGCCAACAAGCTGAAGCATGAGCTGGTGGATGAGCTTGGCGAATATTATGATGTTGGCCTTGACAGGATAGACCTTGCTGTCGTATTCTTCAGATGCCTTGCCATCGCAAGGAATAACCATATGCGCCTCTCAAGCGATTTTGTCCTCCTGGGAAAGGCTCTCATAACTCTCAGGAGCGTCTGCCTCCAGCTCAGCCCTGGTTTCAATATCATCGAGGAGGCAAGGCCTTTCATCAAGAAGCTCCTGAAAGAGAAGACCAAGCCAGCCTTCATCTTCAAGAGATTAGTCTCAGAATCAGCCAGGTTCGCGGAGTTCGTCCATGAGCTCCCTGACCAGTCAAGGAGGATGTTCAGGGTGGTGGATAAGGCAGACACTGCTCTTGATGATATCAACCATGACCTCTCTGCTCTCACCAGCGCCATCAAGACCGAGAGCTGGAGGATAATGATGGGGATAATAGTCGCTTCCCTGATAATCGCTGCCAGCGCTACGCGTGCAGTCGATGAGTCCATGAGCAGGCTGTTTGTCTGGGCCGCAGGGGCGATATTAATCTATCTGCTGTTCTGGATAGCGCGCGATCATTTCAGGCGTTAGAACTAGATAATCATTTCTTGATGTTTATCATCTCATCTTCGCCGTAATGCCCTGAGTCGAGATGCTCTGTCTTGATGAAGACCTTGTAGCCGCAGTCACAGTTCAGTGTCTTGTAGTGGTCGTGCTTCCAGAACTCAGGCTTCCACTTGGCGTGGTGGTGCTTCTTGCACGAGGGGCATACCAGCTCAAGATGCTGTGGTCTGAATAGGTTGTTCATCTTATATTATCCCTCTTGTGGCTCTGGTATCTTCCTTTCGTGTAATCGCTTGTCGTCCCTTGGTTATCAGTACGAGAACTTCTTCTGACTGTCCTAAGCCATTTAAATGTTTAGTTGTAATCAAAGATATATTCTAAAGAACAATGTTTGATGACATTTTCTGAAAAAGAAAAAAGTATTAAAACAAGGAGAACAAAGAGTATGATGAGAAGATGATGACGCGGCAGGAGATCAAGCCGCTTTGTTTCATCATGAGGGGTGTTTTGCATGGCGAAGTTTTTGAAAGGGATAATGGGATTCTTGGCAGGGGAGAAGCTGTTCCACGCAGTCGACGGGATAAAGGCAAAGGTCAAGGAGACGATAGAGGAGATGGAGAAGCGCATAGAGCGCGCCACGGTGAGAGTGATCAAGGCCTCGATACTTTTCCTGATGATGTTTGTCGGAGCTCTCTTCTTGTTGATAGGCCTGTCGCAGTACCTCAATGAGACGATTCCGAGCCTCGCCCACGGGCTAGGCACAGTGATTGTCGGGGCTGTCCTGATAGTCCTTGCATTGTTCGCAAGGATGATGAAATAATAAGGGCCTAGGCTGGATGCGACGGATTTAGCACAGGCCTATTAGGCTCATCTGCAGAAATATGGATCATCAGCGCGCACTATGATCTCGCGAGGCTCCTGCTTCTTCTTGGCAGGAGAAGGATTGGTACCAGATATCTCTTCTTGCTTAGAACCTGATTTCGTTGGTGCTGCTGGTGCTGCTGATTGCATGGCGCCTATATCATTAATCTCGAATGCCTTGTTCCTGTTGATGTTGCCGCACTTGATGCAGGTGAAGAAGACTCCAAACTTTCCTTTCCTCATCTCAAGATAGCTGCCGCAGATGCATTTCAGCTCTGGCAGCTTAGAATTTTTATGTTCATAGCAGACAGGAACTCCTTCACTGTTCTGGCCTGTCGCCTGCTTCCTGCAGAAAGGGCATCTCTCTACTTTGTAATCTCCGTAGCGCTTTGGTATTCTCATGGATTTCTCGGCAGAATGAATGGTTTAAATAATTATTGATACTGTTATTAATCAATATTACTTTCCCGCGATTTTCCAGAGCTCTTCGAAGTATTTTCTTTGGTTCGCTGCCATTTCCTCGCTTTCTATCATGACTGCGAATGGTTCTTTGATCCATGATTGCAGGACTACCTTGCCTGCGTAGATTAGTGTCGCTGTCGGTGACTCTAATTTGACCGGCATAAATCTGTAATTTACGTATTTTAAGGATTCAGTTCTCGTCATTATTTTTTCCCTGGCCTCTTTAGTGTTATTGTATAAGATTTTCATAACGATCTTTCTTTTTATTCTCTCTTTATGCCAATCTTCCATGAATGCGGGGATTATCTCAAAAGAAGAACGGGAGCTTCCGTAAGCGAGGAATTCTTTAATGCCAGAACGCAATATGTCGTCCATCACTGTTTTCATTCCTTCCTTTCCCTCATATATCCTTACCTTGGGTCGCTTGATTCCCTTTGTTTTCTGTATTTCCATTAATTGGGGCATAGACCTTCTAATCACACCCTCCTTTTCCTTTATTATCCTTATCAGTTCGTTCGGGTTGGCGGCGCCGAAGTACTTCTTCTTGTCTTTAATGGCATAAGATACTAGTCCAAGGTCGATAAGTCTCTCTAGAATGTCATAGACCAGGGTCCTTGGAAGGTCACTTTTCAGCGAGATGTCGTTTGCCGTAGTCTCCCCGAGTTCTAAGGCTGCGAGATATGCCCTGGCTTCTTTCTCGGATAATCCGAACGCCCTAAGGCCTTCTGATGGAATCATGTTGTAAATTATTTACAGCAAATATTTAAATATTTCCATAATTGATGACTACTTGAGAGTGGTCATATGAAGATAACCCTGGTTTGCCCAACAAATTATCATGGGGCGAGTGCTACGAAAGGCATATACTACCCTATGGGTGTATTGTTGGTAGGATCCCTTGTAAAAGATACTTTTCCAGAATTTGATGTGAAAGTGCTGGACGGAGAGGTAATAGGCATATCCGAAATAGAGCGAGAGATACGAGATGCGGATATCGTCGGTCTCAGTGTCAACACAAGCAATTACTCATCTTGTCTGGAACTCTCAAAATTTGCAAAAGCCAGTGACGTAAAGAAAGTTATCTTGGGAGGGCCTCATGCATCAGCAATTCTCCCGAATAATGCGCCGATGGCGGAACTGATATTAAAGAATCAACCATCGATAGATGCAGTCATAGTGAATAGTGGGGAAGAATCTTTCTTGAGATATGTTGAGGCTCACAAACAGAGCCGGGGCCTGGATCATATAGAAAATCTTTTTTATCGATTAAAAGATGGGAGCATCACGCATAACAATGTTTCCTTATCTTCAAAACCACCAAGATTGACAGATATGAATTTTTCTTTGATGCAATTTGAATCATACTGGGAAGAGCATAAACCTGAATTTCCAGCAATGTCTGAAAAATTTATAGAAGGATTCACTCACGTCGGTTGTGCATGGAGAGAAAAATTAGGATGCAGTTTTTGCGATATACCTTACCCCTCTAATACCTATCAAGCACCGGGAAGATTCTGGAGAGATCTTAAAGAAGCAAAGGATAGTATTGGAATAAAATCATTTAAGGATTATGGGGATTGTCTAACCGGAAATATTGAGCGGGTTAAGGCATTATTGAATGCAAGGCCGAGAGATTTGATGGACATAGAGTTCTCCTGTTATGGGAGAAGTAGCGAGATTACTGAAGAGATGGCCGACGTTTTGAGAGAGCTAAATGTCAAATACGTATACATAGGATTTGACTCGGGAGATAATAGCATGCTTAAAAGTATGCGAGAAGGATATACGATAGACTCAAGTTTTGAGGCTATCGAGAGGCTTACCAAAAAAGAGATATGCATTACAGGTAGTCTTATTCTTGGTGCCGCAGGAGAATCAAAAGAGACAATCGCAAACACAGAATCATTTGCAAAAAGCATTCTGTCCTACCAAAATATTGCGCAACTTCATTGTGCTATGTTGACTCCATTTCCTGGCGCACCTATGAATAAAGCTTTCCTAGACGCAAATCCGACATATGCAACTAATGACATTTGGGATACTGAACTTACAAAAAGGTTTTGGATCGATAACTATTGCAAAGCGCCTTACGAATATATTGAGGAAAAGGCACGAGAAATAAATGATTTGAATCCATCTTCAAGAAAGAGATTTTTTGGTCTTAAAAAATAATTCTCTCGCTTCATCTTCAAAGTGGGCGCGCTTGATCGTTTATAGAATTCATCTCAGTTTTTTTCTGTTCTCATCCAGCTCCTTCAGGAACCTTGCTATGGTCTTGTTGACGTGCTCTGGCTGGGTCTTCAGTATCTCAGCAAGCTTTCCTATCACGTCGCTGTCATGGCATTCTGCTTTGCTCGTGAGCTCCAATGCCCTCAGTTCTTCTGCTCCTGGCTTTGCTCCGCCCTTCGCCAGCTTGCATGACTTCTTCCATTTATCGAATAGCTCTTCTACCCTTGCAGGCAGCTGCTTCTCGCTGACTTTCAGGAGCTTGGCTGCTTCCTCCAGGATGCACTTCTCTCCGCACACTGTCTTGACAGCTGCCTCTCCGGCAGTGAACTCAATCCTCACTATGCCATCCTGCAGCTTGCTGGTCTTGAGTATCTTGATGATCTTTACTTCTCCTGTCAGGTTGAGATGCGTGCCTCCGCAGGCCTCCACATCAAGCCCCTCGATGGATACAACTCTTAGGCTCCTGCCAGGCACTGCCCCTCCTTGGTAGAGGACGAATCCGTATTTCGCCTCTGCGATGCTCCTGGGCATGAAGCTCTTGTAAATTGGGATGTTCTTCTGGATTATATCATTGGCAGCAGCCTCTATCCTTGCAGTCTCCTCATTTGTTAGAGAATCGTAATGGGTGATGTCAAGCCTTGCCTTGTCAAGTGATTTTGATGCTCCTGCCTGCCAGACATGGTTCCCCAATATCCTTCTCGCCACTCCGTTGATGATGTGCGCTGCTGAGTGGTGCTGGGTCAGCTGCAGTCTTATGTCAAAGTCAATCTTTCCCTGCACCTTGTCGTGCTCCTTGAACTTCGGCGGCTCTTTCATGACATGCACGATGACGCTGCCTTGCTTGAATACCTCGACAACCTCATCCTTTCCTATGAATCCCCTATCATGGAGCTGCCCTCCGCTGGTCGGATAGAAGGCAGTCCTGTTAAGCACCACGAACTTGTGGTCGATTATCTTCAGCACTTTTGCCTCGAAATCAACATAATCATATGAATCAAAGTAAAGCGGCTCAGTGGCCGGGATTCCTTTGAGGTCTAGCTCCTTCTCCTTCTTTGTCTGGGTTTTTTGCTCGCTGCCCTCGTGCTTCGCTGATACAAGGGCATAGAAGTTCTCAGGCACCTCGACCTTTGTGCCTTGCTTAGCAGCCTCGGCCTTTATCTGATCAGGGCTTATTCCTTGGCTGTCGTAGAGGTCGACAAGCACCTGGGCATTGATATCTTTCTTACCATTGAGAAGCTGCTCCACCATCTGGGCTCCTTTCTTCTTGGTCTGATAATATTTCTCTCTTTCTATATCCAGGACTTTCTTGACATCTCCAAGGTTCTTCTCCAGCTCAGGATAGATCGGCTTGAGGTATTCTGCATGCCACTCGCAGATCTCAGTGAGCTGGACTTCCCACCTGAACTGGTCTATGAACTCCATGGCCCGCCTGAATATCACCCTGAGATTGTAGTATCCTCCGACATTTGACGGCAATCCTCCGTCGGTTATCGCGAACAATAATGCCCTGCTGTGCTCTGCCACAGAGTAGAGGGCTGTCATGGGCAGGATCTTGCTCTTCAGCTCGTTAACAGGCACGCCTATCTTCTTCGAGATATCATACCATTGCTTCTCAACATCATCTGTCTCATCAAAGTTCAGCTTGGCTGCCAGCGGAGCAAACTTTTTGTAGAGCTTTTCGTCGAACTCGACATTCAGCCTCTTCTTCAACTTCTCAATGATCTTTGGGAATGCTGCGTCATAGATGGTCATCGCTCCCTGGCTGAACCAGGCGACCCTTTCCATGCCAAGACCCATGTCAAGCACCTTGAGCTGGAGCTCCTTGTCTCCGTGGTCAGAGTGCTCATACATCATATAGACTTGGTTGAACAGCTCCACTCCTCTGCTGAAGAACTCCATGCAGGGGCCGTAGTTGCCTCCGCCAGCCCAGGAATCCTCGTGAAGCGTGAGCTCTTCCTTTGGTATGCCCACTTCCTTTGTGATGTAATCGAATATGTCCTTGAAGAACTCTGCCTGGTCCCATTCCTTTGGCTCGACAAAGACATGCTGGCCGATCATGACAAATCCTGTGCAATGGCTTCCTGTGATTCCGACATTGTCGACATCCCCGAATCTCAGGCAGAACTGAGGGATGACAAGCTTCTTTGCAGGCGGATCTGATTCCCCGCTTATTACATAGGGCTGGAATGCCGCAATGGACGCGTTGGTGAAATAAGTAGTGGGATTCCATCGTGCTATGACAGGATACCTTTTGATTGCCTTGTAACCACGTTCCTCGAAGAATCTCCTGAAGTTGAGCCAGACATCGATGAAGTCAAGCTTCTTCTTGACAGGCGGCCTGTCAAAGATGTCTATCCCTCCTCTGCAGACAGCATCCCCGCAGGTCTTCTGGTCCCTGTGGACTGTCCAGTAATGCTTCTCGCAGTGCGGGCAGTGCTTTCTCATGAAGCCCTCTGCCTTCAGCACAGAGGTGGCATAGTACTTGTCAGGCTCTGCGCCAGCCACTGCCTTGAACTTCTTCTTCAGCTCCTTGTCTGTCAGCATGATGGCTGAGATTCTTTCCTGGTTTATTAAAGTTTTCTATAAGGGCAGGTTTATCAGCACTGCTGCTGAACTTTCAATAAGCTTTTTAAACCGTCCACATCTACTCATTGCCATGAGCAGATGGGAAAGGAAGAAGGAGAAGAACAAGCAGATATGGATGAGCCTGATCATCGCAGGGCTGATGGTATTCTCGGTCTTTGGAGTGATCATAGGCACCCAGAGCAATGAGCTGCGCTACGGCAAGTTCAAGTTCAAGCAGGATAACAACCAATATCTTCTCACCGTCGATGGCAAGGAGATGCCTTTCTACACCCTACCCTATGAAAGCGAATATATCAATGTCTCAGACATCACCGTCAACAGGCTCAAGGAGGCCTATTTCATCTCATTGACATTCAACCCAAATAAGGACGTGGATAATCTTCCGCTCATAGAGCTGGCAAGGTTTGATTTTGCCCAGTACATGGGCGGCAAGGTCATTGTCAGCGGAGTGCTTGAGAGCTCAGAGACCTACGCCAACCTTCCTTTGATTGATTGCAGCAACGCAACCCTCAAGACTCCGGTGGTTGTGTTCAACATCTCTGACAAGACCAGCGTTGTCGAGGTAGACAATTGCATATTCCTCAATGCCCGCGGCACTGAGTTCATAAGGCTGAGGGACAGGATATTGTATGCTTACCACGGAGTTATCCCTGGAGTGATTTCTAATGCCAGCCAACAGTGAATCCAAAGAGGCCGAGAGAGCGGCTGGGCAAGCCAAGGCTAAGCCTGACAAGAAAGAGAAGCTTGCAGCAGTGAAGACTGAAACTGATGATGATGCAAGCGGGCCTGCTGCCAAGAAGAGGAACACGGTCCGCTTCATAATCCTGACTGCTGTCCTGATAATAATCATGGTGGCTCTTGTGGCAGTGCCGCAGTATCTCAAGAAGACAAAATTTGAGAATGACAAATACAATAACTTTGAGTTCGTATTCCAGGACAACCTCTGGTATACCATGCTCCAGATAGGAAACCAACCCTATTGGGTCCCATTTTATTATCATCCAAAGGGTCTTGAGGACATACCTGTCGAGATCGGTCTCAGAGCAAAATTCTTTGCGCTGAAAGACAACAACGGGAGCATCTACATCACCATAGATCCTGATGGCAAGGACAACAAGATAGTGATCGCAGGCGTAGAGATAGCCAAGATAACAGGGCAGGCGTATAAGCTTCTCAATGTTCCCACGCACTCTGCCTTCATCAATCCTCCTAAGAACGCCAGCGTCAACTCAGAGACTCCCATTGTGACCTGCAGCCAATCTGGCAGCAAGACGATGGTGATATGGCTCACCCTGAGCGACAAGAACATAGTCTATTCAAGAGGCAACTGCATCATCCTCGAGGCAAAGACATATAACGACACTGTGCGTGTCGCTGACAGGGCGATGTATAATCTTCTTGGCGTGATGCTTGATTGAGAACTCACTCCAATTCTATGTGCTCAGAATAGCTGACTTCCTCTACATCGTCATTCTCTGCGACGACAAATCGCAGTGACAGTCCGAGCCTCATGAGCGCAGTGGCCAGTGCCGCGTGCTCCTTGCCGGTGCCTGAGTCAAGGTTCACAGCCACCTCGAAGTCATTTATCTTTCCCTGGAGCTGCTTGACGATGGAGTCCCTGATGTTGACTGTCTTGTCGTCAGAATTGATTATCACCAGGTGAAGGTTCTCATTCTGCATCTTCAGGTTGTCCCTTGTCCATTCATTGACAACAAGAAATATCTTCTGGAACTTTCCGCTGTTCATCAGCCTCAATACTCCGCTCCAGGTGCCCTTCCCTGCTCCAAGGCATGCTACCAAGTCTGTCATGGGACAGAAGAAGGGGATTATTTTTATAAAGCTTGCGGCTGGGCGAGATAGCCAGGATAGCATAATAGAAAGCATGATATAATCATAAATAATTTAAACAATCGTTCATATCAGATGGATGACATGCAGATTCCTGTCAAGTTCAAGAACAGAGAAGGATTGGTGCTCAGGGGCTTTGTGCACAAGCCAAAGAGATACGACACAGCAGTCATAGTGCTCCATGGCTTTCCTGGATCTTGCAATGGCCATTCTGCCCCGCCAGCAGCAAGGATGCTTGAGAGAGCTGGTTTCCTGGCGCTGAGATTTAGCTTCAGCGGCAGCCCGCCTTCTGACGGCAGGTTCGAGGACAAGCTCATGAGCAAAGAGGCCGATGACATCAAATACGCCATTGATTTCCTGGAAAAGAATTATCTCTTCAAGAGGCTGGTGCTATTCGGCCATTCGACCGGCGCCATAGATGCTGCGCTCTACGCCCATAGAGACAAGAGGATTGACAGGCTCATACTCACAGGCGGCTCTGGAAACCTGAAAGAGGCTGTGCGCTATGATTTTACAGATGAGCAGGTGCGCGATTTCTGGTCAAAAGGTTACATGACCTATCATAGGATTGGTAAGTGGACCTACGGAAAGAAGCTGAAGAAGGCTTTCTACGATGAGTTCTTCAGGCTCGATGTCCTTGGGTCATTGCACAAGTTCAGGAAGCCTGTCTTGATTGTCCACGGCGGAAATGATGAGGCTGTCAGGCCAGACAAGGATCCCTATGAGCTGTACAATGCTGCGAATAAGCCGAAGAGATTGGTGATAATAAAAGGCTCTGACCACAGCTTCTCAAAGCCGAGGCACAGGGCTCAGCTGGCTCATTATGTCCTGAGATTCATAAGGGAGAAATAAAGAAAAAATAAAAAATTTAGTTTTCTAAGCTCAATACACAGGATATACTGTGTTCTGCCCTGAGAACTCTATGTTCTTCACCTTGCTCAGGTCATCTATCCTGTTGATTCTCAACAGGCCCTGTGACTTGGTGTAGAGCAGGTCCTGGATGTAGAGGCTTCTCTCGACCAACTGACCATAGTACTGGTTCTTGCTGCCGAGCGAGTGGTCTATTATCCCTCTCATCTCTATCTTGGTCTTCGTGATGTTGAACACCATGGCTCCGTTGTAGTCCTCGTTTTCCTGGTATGTCGGGCAGTTTATTCCCCAGCAATCCCTGTAGGCCATGCTGTAGGCAGGTATCACCAAGAGGTTATTTACCTTGCTGAACAGGAATGCCTTGTGCTCGTACTCTGCTGCGCTCTGCGCATACTTCTCAGCTGTCACGAACTTGGCTATCTCCTTGGGATTGGCCACATCTGTGACGTCGAAGAGGCTTATCTTCAGCCCTCTTGTCTGCCCTGTCACTGCAGATGCATCCCTTCCTATGCCGATGATTGTGTTCTCGTCGTATGGGTGCAGGTATCTGCTGAAGCCAGGAACCTTTAGCTTCCCAAGCTCCTTTATGTCAGATGGGTTGCTCAGGTCAAAGACAAAGAATGGGTCTACCTGCCTGAAGGTCACCATGTACAACCTGTTGCCCATGAACCTTGTTGACTGTATGCTCTCTCCCTTCGCCAATCCCTTCAGCGAGTCCAATATCTCCAGGTCCTTGTTCAGGGTGAAGACATTGTTGGTTGACTCTGTGTTCTGGCTCTCTCCCTTGATGTATGACCATCTCTGGTTGATGGTGGTGGCTATCCTGAGCACATCATCCTTCTCGTCCATCGAGAATTGGTTGAGCACATGGCCAGGCACCTTTCCATTGGCCTTGACATCTATGTTGCCATTGTCGACCGCTATCTTGTTGATGATGGTGTATTCCATGTACTCGTACTCATCAAGCTTTGCCTGGAGCGCCTCATCCACCTGGTCCTGGAATACCTGCTGCTCATCTGAGGTCAGGAAGTTGATGTAGCTGTATACTATGTTGAGGATCTTCGACTCCTTCTCCTGCTGGGAGAGGACTTCGTTGTCAGTCGCCTTTATCTTTGCCACTGTCTCCTTGTCAGCATCGGTGAGGTCGCTCTGCATCATGTCGATTATTATCTTGTTCCTCAGCTCCCACTCATTGATGTACTCTGTGTATGTTATGAAGATGCTCTTGTCGTTCATGTACATGTTCTGGCTGTTCTCGACAGCGACTGACTTTGATTTTACCTCGCTTCCGATGTTCTCTAGGTTGATTGAGTGCACATTTGCGAACTGCACTGAGCTGTAGGGTATGTCAAAGTAGTATATATCCCTGACAGGCATCGGCTTGATGGTTGTCCCGTCAAGCATCAATGGGGTCGGGTACTCTTTCCTGAACTCAGGCGCTGTCGTGGTGACAAAGTAGACGTAGTCTCCTGTCATCCTTGACTCGAAATAGTTGCCCTCGAACTTGTACTCCTTGACAAGCTCTGGCTTCTCCTTGTCCTTGATGCTGTAGATGTTGAAGAAAGTCATCCCCTGCCTTGGCTTGAAGTTGATCTCCTTGAAGAAGTCAAGGTCATAGAAGCTTCCGAACACAGCCATGTAGTCCTTGCTGATGAATATTCCCTGGGGCTGCTCCTTGAACTTTATGCTTGAGACGATCTCTGCATCTGCTCCAGGATAGGCCTTCACAATATATACTGTGCTGCCTGAGACTGTGTAGATGTAGCTGCCGTCTGTCTTTATGATGTCTGCCTCATCAACTCCATTCACCTGGTTGTTGGTGGTCGAGTAGCTTCCTTCCTCTGCATTGACCATCGTAGGCGCTGCTGATGGGGCTGATCCTGCACTGTCCATTGCCACCGATGATAATGCTTTCTCCATCATCACTCCGCCCCTTCCGCCGCCATAATAATAGTTGCTGCTTCCGGCTGCGTTGCTCTTGATGAAGTCAGAGAACTCTGCCTCTGTCTTGAAGCTTTTGGTATTGACATCCTTGACAGGGTCGAATATTACCGGCTCCTGGAAGCTTCCCTGCTGCAGGGTCACAATGATACCTGGCTGGTCAGTCCCTGTGTTTACCGGTCCTGTGTAGACAGGTACCTTCTCGCAGGCGACTATCAGTAGCGCAAAGGCTGCTAGCACTACTATGAATGTCCCGAAAAATGCCTTGTTGTTAAAATCCATACGAATCACCTTCTTGTTTTTTTCCTCTTGGTTTATTTTCACTCTGAAAAGGCCATGAATAAGGCCTGATTAGGTT
Organism: archaeon; assembly: GCA_043801165.1. Classification (GTDB taxonomy): domain Archaea; phylum Nanobdellota; class Nanobdellia; order Woesearchaeales; family SM23-78; genus SM23-78. Next base: position 189,454 of record JAZDMG010000007.1, on the reverse strand, counting down.
AGGATAGGGCGCCCTTATTAATATGCTTTGCTAAGGATTCCAGTTGAGTTGAAGCTATTGCTGAGAATTGGGGCTTATTGGCCCGTTGTTATTGGTTCATTACCTTCTGCTCCAGCACTCCTGTCGCCAGCCAATGTGCGCAGCTATGGCAACGAGCGAAATCGGTATGTTGCACCATAGGATATATTCTGCGTTTAGGTTATAATGCCTCAATTCCGATTTTGCTAAGATAAGTTTTGATTTGAGCAGGAGTTCTTTTATCTTGCAGTACGAACTGGGTCTCGCCTTTTTCATATTCTTCTCTGTATGCCGTTCTTCCGCCAGGATTCGGTACTCCGCCTGTTCCTATATGATCTATGATTGGAAAAAGTTTGTTTCTAATGGGCGCGGGCTCCCTTCCGCTTAGGGACAGTGAAACCCCTGGGATTGCCAAGCGCAAAGCGAGATACATTTTTTCCAGCTCTATAGAACTAAAAGCATAATTCTCTATTTTAATGCCGGGCGCTTGTTTTAGTGATGACAGGGATATGCAAACATCCAGTCCTTTGTTCAGCAGATGTTGGGCATGATGATAGAGCCCTAGCAGTTCGAATGAATAATTTAGGTTCAAACCCAGGAGCGAACCAATCCCAATATTTTCAAACCCCGCATAAACTGCTTTCTCTGTTTCTTCTAATCTTATATCATAATCTTTTTTGTAAGGGCTGTTTGCATGTAATGTTCTATAAAGCTCTCGGTCATAAGTTTCCTGGAATAGCACAAAACTATTCGCTCCTTGCACATGGAGTTCTCTAAGCGTATTCACTGTGAGATTTTCAAATTCAATCCAAGGATTAAGTCCTTCTTCCCTTGATATATGCGTTGCTTCCAGAATCAGTTTTTTGTATTTATGCTCAGGAAGGCTGCCGCCGATGATTATGGCATCGGTCACTCCGCTTTGCAGTATTGCTTTTGCTTCTTCCCTTATTTGTGCGGGTGTGAGCATAATCCTGCTTATTCGCTTGTTGTCACGGTTATATCCGCAATAGGGGCAGGCGTTGGCACAATAATTAGAAATGTACAGGCAAGTATAAAGCGCGGCTCGGTTTCCTTTGGTTTTTCCCTTCACTTCCCGGGCTGTTTTAAGAGCATCATCGACGTTTTCCTCATTGATTCTTTGGAATAGTGCGTTCGTTTCAATGGCAGAGAGTCCTCCGCATTCTTTAGCTTTGTCGAGCAATTCATCCAGTGAGAAATGTTCTTTTCCTGCTTTGATTTCATTCATTATTTTGTGTTTATCAATTATGCTTTGCATTTATTTCACCAATTACTAAAGGAACCCGCATCACTTCAGGCGTGGGGATTAGATGGCCGAATCTTTGTCTGCCACAAAAAGCTTCTCCGAAGTTTTCTCCATGATCTGCGCAGATGACAGTCAATATGTTTCTTTGCTTAGGAATCTCAGCAATGAGGTGCTCAATCCTCTTGTCAATTTTTTCCAGCGCTCTTATTTGCATCTCTTTGAGTCCATCGCAAATCTCTTTGTTTAATTTAGAATAGTTTGCCGGCTCTCTTAGGTTAAGTCTTTTTTTAAGGTCAAGATATGTTTTTTCTATTTCTAGAGGAACTCCTTCTCCAGTGTCGTAGGGATAATGGGTTTCATTGCAGTTGATGAACAAGAACCATCTGTCGTGGCCTTTGAGCCTTGAAACTATTTCGTCAATGTGAGTTAACGGGAACTCCTGTTTTTTTCTCGGATTAAGGGGTTCTTCGTCAAGGTTTTTGCTGCAGTATAGAAACTCTTTGAAATACTGCCTAAGTAGGCTTCTCTCTGCAAATTGGGTCACGCCTCCGGCTCCAAGAATATAAAACCCAAGTTTTTCATATCCTCCCAGAATGTTGTTGCCTTCCAACTCGATTCCTGCTGGTTTTGATTCTGTTGCTCTGCCTGTTCTTATGCGCCATAGCTGTTTTATGCATTCAGAATAATATGCTTGTTTTGGCTCTTCAAAAGCTGCTGGCAAATGACCTGAAAAGAAAGCGATGTGAGCAGGGATTGTGTAGCTTCCGTGCGTGTATGCCTGGCGCATCTGATCAATGCCTTCTATTGTCGGTGTATTCGCCTTTTGGGCGGTGTCGTATCTGCATGAGTCAAGAGTGATAAATAGTACATTTTTTTCATTTAAATCTTTATCAGCGGTTAGTTTCATCACTCCGGAGTGTTATCATCAGCACTATATTAATTTAAGTTGTCATCTTTTGCGACAACTATTTAAACAAGAACTCTTTTCTTCTACTCATGCTCGAGAAACTCCAGCGCATAGGGCTTTCGAAGAAGGAATCAGAGATATACCTGGCGCTCGCCAAGAGGGTCGGAGCCACTGCCAACCAACTGTCAAAGGAGACATCATCCAACAGGACAGTCTGCTATAATGTCCTGCAGCAGCTCGTCGAGAAAGGCATAGTCACCTACGCAAAGAAGAACGGCACAAGGATATTTGCAGCGGCTAACCCGGACAGCCTCCTCGCAGGCATCAGGGAGAAGGAAGATATCGCCAGTGAGCTCATAGGCCAGCTGAAGAAGATAAGACGAGATCAGGCCACCGAGAGGAGCGTGGAAGTCTTTGAGGGAAAAGACGGCCTGAGGCAGGTCTTCAATGAGATAAGGGACTGCAGGGAACTCTCGGTCATCAATGCCACCGGACTTATATTCCAGAGCCTGCCATTCAGCGCAATGCATGTCGTAAAAGACATCGAGAGGAGCAGGAAGGTCAGGATCATCGCCACACAGTCGATGAAGAAGACCAAATTGTCAGAGATGAGCAGGGCAAAGATAAAATACCTACCTGCCGAGGCAGAGAACTATGCTACCACATTCATCTTCGAAGGGAAAGTCATCATCCTGACGCTGAAGGACAAGCCCTTCATGGTGAAGATAGAGGAAAAGTCAATCTACGACGGCTACAGGAAAGACTTTGATGTGCTGTGGAACCGGCTCTGAAAAAAATCAGAAGCTATGTTTCTCTCAGGTTTCCAAAAGGATAGAACCAAAAAACATTTATATCGATATGATGGAGTGTATTTATGCAGAAAAATCCTTACAGCAAGTTCTTCTTTGAACCAAGTGATCTCCCTTTAAACCAATTCACGCATTCATTCGGCCAGATCTGTGCCTGGATGAAAGATGAGCGTTACAGGAGCGCATGGGCCACTTTTGATCTGTATGTACGGGAGATGCCTAAAAATAGGAATTTCCTTGTGTTTGCAGGCCTTGAAGAGCTTGTAGTGCACATCAAGAATCTCAGGTTCACAAAGAAGGACATCGCGCTTCTAAAGAGATACGGCATAATAGACAAGGACGCTGAGAGGTTCCTGCTTGACTTCAAGTTTTCAGGCAATATATACTCGATGGCTGAAGGTGATATCTTTTTCCCGAAAGAGCCTATCATAATAGTTGAAGGTCCTCTTCTGGAGGTTTCCCTGCTGGAAGTATATATGATGAATCTGGCGGCTGCTTATATCCCCTACACCTCGAAGGCCGCCAGGATAAAGCTTGCAGCAGGCGATCTTATCACTGCAGTCGGTGGCGGGCTGAGAAGCTTCTCTTTCAGTGACCTGAGGATTGATAGGGCAGGGTCATTTTATGGGGATGGCAATGCTCTCGTATACCTGTCAATAGGGGCTAAGGTCCATGATAAGAAGTTCATGGACAGCATAAAGCCTGTAGTTAACGCCCAGCACTTTTTCATATCATCATACAAGGATGAGCTTACAGCGATGCGTGCCATGACAAAGACCAATTTTGCAAAAAAGATCGGCATAAGCTTCATGGTCGATACTTATGATTTTGACCAAGGACTGGAAAATACCATTACTGTAGGGAAAGAGGCTGCCAAGAAAGGGATCAAGCTTGCGGGCATATACATAGACTCGCAGCCATTATACGAGAATACGCTCAAGGCCAGGAAAAGGCTGAATGAGGAAGGCTTTAAGGATGCGGTCATCAAGGTCTGCTCGAACATGGATGAGTATTACATAGATGATATCATGAAGAGAAAGCCCTCGATCGCGACATGTGAACCTATCCTGTTGGTATCTGCCACTCAGTTTGTGCAGCTCAGGGATTCGCCGGAGATAGAAGCTGTCTTTAAGATATCCGAACTTGACTTTGAGGATGGGGAGAAAATTTATGGAATAAAACTTTCCAGGGGCAAGGAACATTATCCTGCCAAGAAGCAGGTTTTCAGGACTTTTGACAGAAATGGGAATATATTGGGAGATATCATAGGCCTACATGATGAGCCCGTTGAAGGCACACCCCTGCTCAAGCAAGTAGTTAAGAGAGGCAGGGTAACTGCAAAGATTCCTGCCGTTGATGAGGTAAGGCCTTATGCAGAGAAGCAATTAGGCATCCTCACCATGAAGATGAAAGAACTGCGAAAACAGCACCCTTCACCGGTATCCTACAGCAAAGGATTGCAGGAACTGTTCAATAAAGTGAAAGAAGAGAGATTAAAAAAATATAGTTCTTGAATTGTTTTTTCTTCAGATTTTTCTTGCCAGGGATTTTGCGTCAGAATCTTCCGAGCCGAAGGCAAAATCGAACAATGTTTCTTCCGGCGCTCGTCAGAGCGTCGCCTGAAAAAAGTTAAATCATTTATGCACTAAGTTAGGCATCGAGTCTAATTTTATGTATTCTTTGTAGGAGTACATTTCGACTTTTCTGATGTTGAATTTTAATTTTATTTCGTTGATTAGTTCTAGTAGTTCTGGTTTTCCTTTGATTCCTACATCAATCTCAAAATCCAGATCTGATAGAGTCCGGTCTATATATATTATGTTCGGGTGGTTTTTTGAGAAGTTCATTAATGAGTCGTATTTTTCAAAATCATTCAGGGTCATGTTTATCTTATAATACTCGTAGCCTATTGATTGCAGGTTGATGTTTACTCGGTAACCCAAGATTATTCTTTTCTTTTCAAGCTGCTTCATCCTGAAGGCTATTGTTCTCGGTGATGCTTTTAGTTTTTTGGATATGTTTATTAAGGGCATTCTAGCGTTTTCTGTCAGCATCATGAGGATTTTTATGTCTAGCTCGTCGTATTTTGCAGGAATGTTATCGCCAATGGCCTCGTATTTTTCGTACTTCTCGCTTCCAAGCAGGTATTTTCTCTTGAAATGGCTGACTTTAGTGAATACATCCACTTTTTCATTCCAGAAGTATTTTCTGAATCTCTTTTTGAACTCCAGCCAGAAATCGTCGAATTCGTAGACGTTTTTTGCCATGAACATGAATACAAGGTCATAGATTGTTTCTATCACCCCAATGACACTGATTTCTCCTTTTGCTTTCAGCCAGTCAATCATTTCTTTCTCTTGGATGGGGACTGTGTTGAAGAAATTTAAGTAGACCCTGAAGCTGAAATAGCCTAGCTTGGTGCTGTCTATGACTGCGTAATAGCTGAGGATTACCTTATTTTCCTCAAGCCGTTTTATCTTGTAGTTGACTGTGTTCTTGTTAAGCCTCACCTTCTTTGCTATCTGGGAATTGCTCTGCCGAGCATTCAAATCTAGTTCATACAGTATTTTCTTGTCTTTTAAGTCGAGAGTGCTCATTTTTAGTCTAATAATACATTAATACTTATAAATATTGCGTTTTGAACAATAATATGGTAAGAATATTGATATATGATGACTTAGTGCTACTTATTAGTGATTGTGTGATTATGATTAGATGAGTTTTCGGGAGGGATGAAAATGAAATTATTCAAAAGAGGAGCAATCATAAAATCAAGAAAACCATGTGACGATATGGTGGATGCTGTGAAAAATGGATTATCTGAAAAAGGAATTCCTATGCAGGCTATTAATGATGGTACGGAAAGATATCTTGTGAGGAGTCCTGAGAGTGTTTCCAAATTTTCAGCATATGTGGAACTAAATGCCAGTGCCTTCGAAATTACAGATGGTGATTATTTTTTTGCGTATACTATTCATTTTTACGGAAACACTGAGATTGAAAGAATCTTACAGAAAGCGGTAGTAGATTCTGTTTTTAATAGCAGGGAGAGATCTTGGGAGAGATCTTTTGATTATCGTTGGATGAGCGGCAGTCCTTGTAAAGATAAAGGTTCTTATAACGCATTATATCGCTTGAATAGCCTAAATTCAATAAACCCGAGAGATGTTTCCAATAATATTTACGATGCGATTATGAAATATACAGATTTGCGAACAAAGACAAGTGGTTTAATAGAAAGGCTTGAATGTATTCAAAGAGAAGAGAAAAGTATACTTGAAAGGATTGCAAAGGAGTTAAATTAATAATGAGGGAATAAAAATGGAACCGGAATTAAAATTAGAAGAGAGGATAATAATTAATGAAAAAAGCTTTGATAAGCAGATTCGTGCAATTATTTCCTTATCTGATAAATTCTATGAAGAAGGCGATCATTATACTGCCGCGGTCTTGTCAGCTTGTGCTGGAGATGAATTTCATCCCTACAAAAGAAATACTATCTCGTCATCTTGTGCTGGAGATGAATTCGATTCTGGAAGAAATAATAAAAAAGATTTCCCTTATTATTTTAATAATGGTTGGCCTAGGGCTGCTTTTATCTTAAAGGAAAGCCATCCTTTGGTTGCAAAAGCACTGTTCAAAGAGAGCTATGCTATGCAAAAATATCTCGGAAAAGATTTCTGCGAAGAAGCAACATATACTCATAAAAATAATATAAGAAAGAATATTTCAGATTGCAACAAATATAAAAGAAAAAAATATAGCTTTGAAAGTTTTAAAAGGTACGAGTTTACAACATTATTGGGAAAAATTGGGGCGGCTTCAATAGCTTTATTGTGCGATTTTATTACGGAAGTTATTACGGAAGCTACAGTTGGTGTTGGAGTCTTAGCAGAACGTGCGTTTTATAGAAGCGGTATTCAAATCGATTCGCTTCCAAAAGAGGAGCGGCTGACTCTTCCTTTGTTAAATGAGAAAATCACAGCTAAAAATATTCATTTACTGTTTAGCAGCCCCAAGCCAAGGCTTCCGCTTGAGTTAGCTCTAATTTGTAAAATCCCAACAATTAGAAATATCTTGGATGATTATCTTGTGCCAAATCAAGCAAAAAGAGTTTATCTCCATGAACACGAAATTTTATCCAATTGGCGATAGAACATTGATTAAATTTGTCCGTTATGATTAGAAAAATTAAAAAGTTTACTTTTTCTCAGTATACCCGCACTTGCCGCAGGTCACTCGGTCCTTGTGGTTGGCCATGAATGTCCCTGTCCCGCACTTTGGGCAGCTCTTGTTCTTCCTCTTGAGAGAATTGCCTGAGACTTCATATATCTTGCCTACTTTGCTGGCTGCCTTCTTCTTCGGCTTTCCGCCTGCTGCTGGTTTCTTTCCCTTGTCATCTTTTCCTGCCATTGATAATCATCCCTCGTAACATTTATTTTTTCTTCTTCTTTGCTTCTTCCGGCACAGCTACCTTCTTCTTTTTCTCTTCCACTGTGAAGCCGTGCTTCTTGAGTGTGAACCTGGGCTCTAATTTTCTCAGGGTCGCTTCATCATCGTAGACTCTTGCTTCGACCATGGCGCTCTGCCTGCCGTAGTCAGGCTTGATCCTGTTGATTATCACGAGCTCTTCCTTTACCTTGAGCTTGTGCGCCAGGTCTTTCCTTATCTCTTCTCGCTTAGGAGTCACTGCCTCATAGGCTACTCTCGCGGTTATCTCTTTCCTGCTCAGCAATGGCCTATGCTCTTCCTTCATTACCTGTAATTCCATGATCATTCACCTTTCCTATCTTACCTTGATGGCGTATTCGCCGTCCTTCTCGACGTTCATCTTCTTTGCGATGGTGGATTTCTCCACGTTGATGAAATGTATCCTTCCCTGCCAGCTGCTGCTGAGAGAGTTCCTCTTGCATATGGGGCACGCCTGTCCTTCCTCGACGAATATCTTGCATGTCCTGCAGACCATCTTGCTCATATCAACACCTCGTGAAAATCATTGCTTATCTTGTCTCTTCTTATCTCCTTTGTCCTTCTTCTCTTCCTTGGCTTCAGGCTCCTTCCCTTCCTTCAGGAAGTCCTGCTCTATCCATTCCTCTTTTCCAAGGCCCACCTGCCTCATGGTCAGCCCCAGCTTCGGGTTGGCCACGTCCTTGTATGATACTGCGATTATCCTTGCCCTGCACTGGTCATTGATCTTCAGGCTTCTCTTGCCGTCCTTGCCCTGGAGCACCTTGTCCTTGCTGAAGCTGACAAAGTCGTTCATGGTCTGGCTTATGTGTATCATGCCGTCGATCGGCCCCATGGAGAAGAACACTCCGAACTCAGCGATCTCCTTGATCTTGCCCTTGACCACTTCCTGGATCTCTGGCTCAAATGTCAGCAGCTCGAACGATGTATCGTAGTAGGATGCTCCGTCGCCGGGGATTATTATGCCCTCGCCGATTGCGCTGACTCCTGATACGTCTATGACCAGACCGAAGTCCTTGGATATGAATCCTGAGAACTTGCTCTTCACCTCGCTGATTATGGCCTGTCTCACCTCTAGCCCGAACTTGTCAGGGCTCACACGAACATGGTCCTTAAGCTTCACCTTGTAAAACATCATATCACCACCAGATACTTTCCCTGGCGCAGCCCGATGACCCCTGAGCCCTTCTCCTTGAGACGTCTCCTCAGGATCCTGTCCTCTGTGGCCACGAAAGTATCTTTGCCTGCATAGCTGACTATAATGTCATCTACGCTATTATCCCCCTTGGAACAAGGAAGCCTTTTTAAGTCTTTCTGTCCTATCAGGACGACAGCCAGTTTTGCCGCGAAACGGTCCTTTTCCTTGCCTGTCAAAGTCAATTTTTTGAGCTCGTCAAGGCTCTTCTCCACCATGCAGAGCTCATAGGGCTCCTGCATCACCTTCTCGAGCTCTGTGAATATGTCCACCATGAACTGCCCAGGTATCAGCAGGAAGTTGGTGTCGAGTATGAGCTTCTTCTTGTTTTTCTCATCCATGCTCCTGAGTACAGCCGGCTGCTTTTAAAAGGTTTCCCTAAAATGATAAAATGATGCATAGGAATATTTTTAAAGCTAGTCCCTGCACCATGCGATGATGGTCGTCAATGGCAAAGCCAGCAAGGCCAATGGCAATGGCAAGAACATCATCGAGGTCAACGGCCTCACCAAGAGATTCAAGTCTCTGGTAGCAGTCGATAACATATCATTCTCTGTCAGGCGAGGAGAGATCTTCGGCTTCCTTGGCCCCAACGGCGCAGGCAAATCAACTACGATAAAGATGCTCACAACATTGCTTCAGCCCAACAGCGGGATTATTGTTATGAATGGCTTTGACCCTTCCAAGGATCCGTCCCATGTGAGGCAGAGCCTTGGCATAGTCTTCCAGGATCCCAGTCTTGATGATGAGCTCACCGCCTATGAGAACATGGAGTTCCACGGTGTGCTTTACAATGTGCGCAAGGACATCAGGAAGGTCAGGATAAAGCAGCTGCTGGAGATTGTCGAGCTTTGGGATAGGAAGGATGATTTTGTCAAGCATTTCTCAGGCGGCATGAAGCGAAGGCTTGAGATAGCCAGGGGATTGCTCCATCATCCTGTGATACTTTTCCTTGATGAGCCTACCATCGGCCTTGACCCGCAGACAAGGAACCACATATGGGAATATGTCAGGGGCCTCAATAAGTCAGAGGGAGTCACTGTCTTCTTCACGACGCATTACATGGAGGAGGCTGAGAGGGTCGCTGACAGGGTTGCGATAATCGACCACGGGAAGATTATTGTCCAGGGAACTCCTGATGAGCTGAAGAAGAAAGCAAGGAAAAACTCATTGGAGGATGCTTTCATATCATTGACAGGCAGGGATATTAGGTCAGAAAAGGCCAATGTGCTCGACAACATGCGCCTCAGGAGAAAGGTTTTCAGGAGATAGATGTTCAGAAGATAAATGTTCATTAGAAGGATTTCATATTTCGGAGATATCAATATGGGAGTGATTTATGTTTTGTGGATAAGGCAACTGAAGCGTTATCTCAGGTCAAAGACCAGGATAATAGGCTCTCTTGGCCAGCCTTTGCTTTTCCTGATCGCATTGGGATTCGGCTTTGGCCCGATATATGCGAAAGCCGGCGGCGGGGATTACATCCAGTTCCTTGCTCCGGGCATTATCGCCATGAGTATCATATTCACTGCCACATTCATGGGCATTGAGATAATCTGGGACAGGCAGTTCGGCTTCCTCAAGGAGACTCTTGTTGCTCCTGTCTCCAGGTTCAAGATAATGATCGGCAGGACATTGGGCGGAGCCACTGTCGCTGTGCTCCAGGGAGTTGTTGTCCTCCTGCTTTCTTTGCTCGCTGGCTTCAGGCCTGTTGATATATGGATGCTGCCTTTGGCATTGGTGTTCATGGCCTTGATAGCATTGATGTTCACCGCCTTCGGGACTGCCCTTGCCTCCCGCATGGAGGACATGCACGGGTTCCAATTGATAATCAACTTCCTGATAATGCCTCTTTTCTTTCTTTCAGGGGCAATTTTTCCTCTGAACAGCGGAGTGCCCAAGGCGATTGATATAGTTGCGAAGCTCAACCCGTTGACCTATGGAGTCGATGGCCTGAGAGACACCCTTGTTTTCTCTGTGAACACAGGAACTGCTTTCAACCTGATAGTATTGTCTGCTGTGACATTGGTATTCCTTTTGATCGGCAGCTTTCTCTTCTCAAAACTGCAGGTATGAGCCGGCTCTTTTCTCAAAACCAAAAACTAATTAAAAGCAGCCAGCTTATCATCCACCATGGCCAGGAGAAGCAAGGGCGCGATTCTTGTAATATGCTCCCATTCAGATGACCAGATCATCGGTGCAGGCGGCGCCATGGCCAAGTACGCCTCAGAGGGGTTCGACATCCATACCATAATATTGTCATTCGGCGAAGCAGTCAGGCCTCATGTCAAGCGTGAGGTGATAACCAAGGAGCGTGTCAAGGAATCACAGAAGGCTGATAAGATCATCGGCGGCAAGGGAGTGACTTTCCTTGGCCTGAGGGATTCCCATCTCGAGGAGGATTTCGAGAGCAGGGGCATCTTTGGGCGCCTTGAGAAGATAATCACAGAGATCAACCCTGTCAGGATCTTCACCCATTCATCTGATGATGCCCACCCAGACCACAGGGCGGCCTTCAGGATCGTCATGAAACTCTACAGGAAGATGCACCTGAAGTCAGACCTCTACAGCTTTGAGGTTTGGCACCTTGTCAATCTCAGGAAGAGGAACAGGCCTAAGCTCGTGGTCGACACCTCTGAGACTTTTGATACAAAGGTGAAGGCTCTCAAGGCTTTCAAGAGCCAGATAAACCTGGCCACGCTCTACAATTATCTTATCTTCAATAATTTCCTTTTTTTCCTTGTGCACATCAAGGATGCCCTCAACGGCGTAAGGAACAATGTGAGATATGCAGAAGTTTTTTTCAAGGTAAGATGAACAGCATGGAGAGAAGATGATGACAAGCATGATGGTCCCGAAGGATAATGCGGTATCTGAGCCTAGGGAAAAGGCAAAGGATGCCCGCAGGAAGAGGCTGCTGATAGTGACTGATAATTTTCTTCCCAGATGGGATGGCATCGCGCGATTCCTGGCAGAGCTCATACCCAGGATGAAAGACAGCTATGACATCACAGTCATCGCTCCTGACATGGGTCCCTCGCCCGTCGATAAATCAACAAGCTTCAGGCTTGTCAAGACGCCCATGTCAAAGATGAGGGTGGGCGACTTCACATTCGCAAAACCGTCCTATAAGGTCATGAAGAGCGAGGTCATGAGATCAGACCTTGTCTTCTCGCAGACCATCGGGCCAATAGGTTTGATGGGGATACGGGCTGCCCGCCGTGAAAAGAAGAAGGTCGTCTCTTTCATACATTCAATCGATTGGGAGCTCGCCACCAGGGCTGTTGGAATAGACCTCCTGAAAGCATATTCCTACGCGATCACCAAGAGCTTTGTCAGGCGGGTGTATAACAAGGTCAACCTGCTGATAGTCCCTGCCCAGGGGATCGCAGAGATGCTGACCTGGCACAGGATCAGGACAGCGAAGAAAGTAGTCCATCTCGGTGTCGACACAAAGCGATTCGCCCCTCCTGAGAAAAAGGAAGAGGCAAAGAAGAAGCTTGGCCTGGAGAAGGATGCCCTGGTCATTGGCTATCATGGCCGCCTAGGGAGAGAGAAGGACCTGATGACCCTGCTGAGGGCTTTCATCGTCGTGCGCAAGAGCTATCCCCATGCGAGCCTGCTGGTGGTGGGCGACGGGGTCGACAGCATCAAGAAGAAGCTTGCCAGCGTCCCAGGCGTTATATTGCCGGGCAGCACCAACAACGTAGTGCCTTATCTCCAGGCGATGGACATCTACTGCCTGACCAGCCTGACTGAGACTACCAGCCTCGCCACATTGGAGGCGATGGCCTGCGGAGTGCCTGTCATAGCAAACAAGGTAGGGTTTGTCAAGGATTATCTCAAGCCTCGGAAGAACGGCCTGTTCTTCACAGGCAAGGATTCATATGACCTTGCCAAGCAGATACTGCTCCTCGCCCGCGATGAAGAGCTTAGAGGCAGGATATCTGTTGTCGCCAGGAAATTCGTCGAGAAAGAGTTTGACTGGGACAAGACCGCAGAGCGCATAAAGGATATACTTGACGGGATGATGGTTCTGGCTGATAAGAAATGATGATGTTGACTGGTTATCAGACAGCCTAATCAGTGCTCTTCTTCCTCTTCACCTTCTTCAGGGGATACGTCTTCTATTCCTGCGCTCTCCATGATCTCATCAACCTTCTTCTCTATTTTGGCTTCCCTGCCTTTCTTCGGCTTCAGGACCTTCTTTCCTCTCTTCTTTTTCTTTGTGTCAAGGTCAGAGGCTATCTTCTGCAGGAGCTCGAATGTGTTGTTCTCAACAGTCCTTCCTTCCTCACGCACATCCCTCAGTATCGAGAGTACTTCTGCGACATCCTTTTCTGTGTTGAGGTTGGTCTGATAATCAAGCTCTGCGCGGAGCTCGCTCTTGTTAGACTGCCGGTTCTGGCTTATGAGTATGAAGGTCGATAGGAATATCGCCTCTAGGCTGACAATCATGGTGAGGAGGCCGAATGGATAGACATCGAAGTTCATCAGCCCGAATGATTCGTGGCCTGAGTTGACGTAGATCCACCAGCCGAACCAGAAGACGTGCAGGAATACGAACCACAGGCTTCCTGCCAGTGTCGCGATGATGTCAGATATTTTGAGCCCTAGGCCTTCTATCCTCTCGAACTCGGTGTTGAGGTTCTTGCTCACGAACCTTATGAACTCGTTGGTGTGGTACCAGTGCTGGTCGGGATTCTTGTCATCGCAGTTATCGCATATTATGAATGTCTCTCCTTTCTTGAAGGCAGTAACATTCTCGCATTCAGAACACTCATAGATGGCGCTCCTCAGGACCTCATCTCCGACGTGGAATTGGGTCTTGCTGAAGCGGATATTAATCCTCTTCCTCTTTTTCTTGTTATCCTCACCCATCTTTTTATTACCTGAGAACAAATCTGGTTTATTAATATTGTCATTGAATTAATATTGCCATTGAGGCATTGGTTGAGATTCTGTTTTTTTTATCCTGCGGTCAAGTCTCACATGACCCAATGCAGGAACACCGCCATGAACGCATTGAGCAAGGTCCCCCAGACGATGTCTATCATGCTAAGCTTGAAAGACCATTTCGCGAGGATTGCATAGTTGGTCATGTCATAGAACCCGTAGATGAGGAAGCCGAACAATGCCCCTGAGCCAAGGCTCTGGAGATATGTACTGCCTAGGTTCATGTAGGCGAGGCTGAGGGCTCCTCCTGCGAGCACAAGATAGATCACAAAAGCAGGCCCTGATCTCGGAGAGAAGGCAATATCCTTCTTCCTTGAGAACTCATTGAGCTCGCGGAGGTATATCTTCCCGGCGATCTTCTTTATGAAGAAATAGTCGAGCGCTGCGATGATGATGAGGCACACGATGAACGGCCTTATCTGCGTCAAGAGATCCATCATGCCAGTGATTGTTATTCAGCTATTTATATTTTATTATGCGGCTCAGATCTTCAGGCTTGTCACCTTGCTGACGCTGTTCTCAACCATGCTGACTCCGTAGAGGTTGTCTGCCTCGCTGATGATTGAGTCGTTGTGGCTTATCACGACGTACTGGGCGTTGGTGCAGTAGCTCCTGATGATCTTCGCCAGTTTCTGTGAATTGTTCTTGTCAAGAGCAGCATCTACCTCGTCCATCACATAGAAGCTTGCTGGTGCGTATTCCTGCACTGCGAATAGGAATGCCAGCGCTGTCAAGGTCTTCTCTCCCCCGCTGAGGCTCCTGATGTCAAGGAACTTGGTGCCTGTTATCTTTACTTTTAATGTCATTCCCCCTAAGAATGGGTCCTGCTCATTCTCGAGCTCAAATGAGGCATCTCCCTTGGTGGTGAGGTTGCTGAATATCTTCTTGAAGTTATCATTGAGGACGTTATAGGTCCTTAGGAATAATTCTTTCTTCTTGGTCTCGATCTCATTGATCATCATCAGGACGTCTTCTCTTTCTACGCCTAGCTTCTCCTTCTTCTTTATGAGTGCGTTGTATTCTTTCTCTGCCTTGTCATAGATATCTAATGCTTTCATGTTGACTGCGCCTATGTCAGAGACCAGCTTCTCGAACTGCCTGATCTCTTTCTCTATGTCTTCCTCGCTCTTGTCCTTGAACAATGGGACTCCTTCATACTGCCTGAACTCTTCGTTGAGCCTTGAGAGCTCTGCCCTGAATCCTGCGTTCTCCAATGCTACGGCATTGCTCTTCTGCTCATTCTCTCTTATGTTATTGTCCTTGAGCGTGATGATGCTCTCTAGCTTGCTCACCTCGTCGCTTAGCTTGGTCCTCTTGTTGAACAATGACTTGAACTGCGAATAAAAGTCTGTCTGCTTCTTCTCCTTCTCCTTGAGCTCTGCTTCCTGTATCTTTATCAATGACTCGAGGTCTTTCCTTTCCTTGAAGAATGCCTCTTTCTCCTTTTCGTTCTGCTTGAGGATCTTCTGTATCTTCTCTCCTTCCGGGCCGAGGATCTTGCTTGCCTCGCTCTCATTCGTCCTGAGCTCGTTCTGTATCTTGCTGATCTCTTCCTTCAGCTCTGCCTTCTTCTGCTCGAATGAGTTCAGCTCTGCGAGGAGAGTGGGGCTCCTGAGCCTTGTGAGCTCATCCCTTATCTTCTGCTTCTCTGTCTTAAGCTCTGTCAGCGCCTTGTTCTTCTCTATGAGCTGCTGCCTTATCTTCTCGAGCTCTGTGTCTGAGACCTTGATCTCTGAAGCTATATTTTCTTTCTCTTTCTTGTTGGCGTCAAGGTCTGCTGAGTCGAGGTGCAGTGTCCTCTCAAGCTTTATCATCTCTCCTTCCTGCTCTGCCTTCTCCTTCCTCAGCTCCTCGATCCTTGTCTCGTTGTTCTTCTTCTTCACCTCGAGATTGGCGGCTACGCTCGCAAGGTCGTGGATCTCTGCCTCAAGGGTCTTTATCTTGTCGTCAAGCTCCTTGTCCTGGAATCCGACTCCTCTTCTTCTCTGCCTGAATCCTCCCTGCATCGCTCCGCTGGTCTCTATGAGGTCTCCTGTCAGTGTGACCATCCTTTCTGTGCCTATGCCGAGGCTCCTTGCCACCTCTACGCTGTCGACAACAAGGGTGCTTCCGAAGACATACTCGAACACCTTGCGGTATTTCTCTGAGAATGTGACGAGATCCAATGCGAGGCCTATCACTCCTTTCTTGTCGACCTTCCTGAGGTCGTTGTTGATATCCTTGGGCTTTAATTTGTTGAGCGGAAGGAATGTCGCGATGCCGAGCTTGTTCTCTTTCAGGTATTTGATGCACTTGGCAGCTATCTCGTCGCTCTCGACGACAACGCTGTTGAGCCTCGGGCCTGCAGATACTTCAAGAGCCAATGCGTATTCTTCCTTGACCCGGCCCAGCTCTGAGACCGTGCCTATTATTCCCTTGATGGTGCCTTTTGCCTTGAGCTCCATCACCTTGCTGAGGGCCATGCCTCCTGCCAATGACTCGTGGATGCTCGCAGACCTGGCTCTCAGGCCAGACTCTTCCTCTTTCTTCGCGTGCATGCTATCCCTGGCGGTGCCCAGCTGATTGGCCAGGCTAGAATCATAATCCAATGCGCTGTTGAGCTCTGATGATTTCTTCTCAAGGTCCTTCTTTATGCTCTTGAGCTTCTCAAGCGCTGCCTTGTTCTCCTTCTCTATCGACAGGACTTTCATTATCTTGTCGTCGACGCTCTGGCTCTTGAGCTCAAGGCGGTCCTTCTCCCTGAGGAACTCCTGCTGCTTCTCCCTGAGCTTATGGGTCTCCTCCTGGAGCTCATCTGCTTTCTTGTCGAAATCAGATGACTTGTTCTCGAGGTCCTGTGTATCTTCGAGCTTGTTCTTCTTCCTGAACTCAAGCACTTTTTTCTCTATGAGGGTGAGGTCCTTGTTCTTTCCTTCTATCTGGCCCTGGAACTCTTTCTTGTTCTTGTCCAGCATGGCCATCTTCTCGCTGAGCTCCTTGAAGCTGTCGCCGAGCTCTGTCTTCCTGTCCTCGAGCTTCTTTATCTCAGAATCAATCGTCCCTATCCTCTGCCTGTTGAGGGCTACATCTACCTTTGTCTTCTCTATCTCCTTTTGCAAGGCGACCTGCTCCTTCTCTCCTTTCTCCTCTATCTCCCTGTTTATCTGCTCTATCTCTGCCTTCTTCTTTGAGATGTCTTCCCTTATCTTCTCTATCTCTTTCCTTACGGTGTCGGTCTTCGCAGAGTTTTCTTTTATCTTCTTGTCGAGCTCGCCGCTGGCAAGCTTCCTCTGTTCCATCCTTCGGTGGAGGCTTGTGGCCTTGTTCTGCTTTATCTTCTCATTTAGCTCCTTGAACTTCATGGCCTGGTTCCGCTCTTTCTTGAGATCCTTGAGATAGCTCTCTCGTTCTGTCAATATGATGCCTGCCTCGTTGAGCCTCTCCTCTACACGGGTTATCTCCCTGATTGCCTTCTCCTTCTTCTCCTCGTAGATGTTGATGCCAGCGATCTCCTCGATGATGCCTCTCCTCTCTAGCGGAGTCATCTCTATCAGGTGAGTGATGTCTCCCTGCAGGATTATGTTGTAGCCGTCAGGGTTTATCCTCGCCCTGTTCATAAGGTCGAGTATCTGCTGCCTTGTCCTTGTCTTGCCGTTGATCTTGTAGGTGGACTGGCCGCTCTGCTTTATTATCCTCTCGATTTCTATCTCCTCAGGCATATCCTCCCCGAAGATCTTTGACTTGTTATCGAAGAAAATTGAGACTGATCCCTCCTTGAGAGGGTTTTTCTTCTTGCCTCCGTTGTAGATGAGGTTGGCTGATTTCTCTGCCCTCATGCCCTTGACACTGCTCTTGCCCAGGACAAAGCACAGCGCGTCGAGAACATTGCTCTTGCCAGAACCGTTCGGACCTAGGATGCAGTTGAACTTCTCTCCGAAGATAAGCTCTGTCTTGTTGGCGAAGGACTTGAAGCCCCTCATTATCAGCCGGTTGATCCTGGTCATTACTATTACTCACCCTATGAATATGACTAGAGCACTCACTCTATCCCTCGATTTAGTGAGATGAGAATATAAAAAGGTTGTGGTTTTCTACCTATAAAGGACCCTGGTCTCAGAAAGTGATCTATTCGCCTGTGCATGAGTCTCGGTTGATGCCCTGATACCTGCCCGCTCATAGCTGTCCTTGGCGGCTTCTTGCATGGTAATCAGACGGACATCCTTTGAGTCGTATGCTATGCTATCCCTCATGAAAACTTGGTCATAAAACGGTTTCCAGTTACGGACGCCTTCAGGTATCACAAAGAAGCCCATGGCTTTATTGAATGTGAATGGACTGTCTTTCAGCGGTATCTGTTCCAGCACAGACCCGTACCTGTTGACTGTCACACCAAGCTCCATCTCTCTTGAGAGCAGCTTCAGTGTCAGTGTATGGTTCGCATATGGTTTCCTGTCTCCCTTCGCATGGGATATTATCTTCAGCCTCTCCTCCAGCTGGCTGTCTATTGCCTGGCTCGATCCTTGTGCAGTCAAGCCGGCTTCAGCCCTTGCTTTCAGCAGGTCATTGAATGATTTTGAGCTGTAAAGGATGCCTGATATGCCATGGTTATATGATCTATTCAATATCTCATCGCCCATCAGGAAATTGACTGTGCTTGATCCATAAATATTGAGATAGCCCTCGAGACTGGTACCGGCTATATTTTCACCATCTGCGCCGGTTCCCATTATTCCCTGCTTTATCAGCGGCTTGGCCGAGCTCCAGCCATCAGGGCTTGCGTTTGGTATTGCGAAGAAATCAAAACGGTCTGTGTTGAAGAGCACAGGCGTATCTGACTTTTTCATAGGGATGAATCCTATGACTAGGCCATGCTCATTCAGCAGCATGTCATAGGTGACAATCCTTGAGAAGAGGTTGAACTGCACAGGATAGGTCGCTGCTATGTTCTTGTTGTCTATGACTGTCTTCAACAGCTGGATATCATCCTCGGTAGGAACATCGATAGGTGTGCCTGTGCTGTCCTGGCCTATCTTTCCTCGGGTCCTATAATCAGGGTTTGTTTTTTCTTTGTTCATGTTCATGCCTCGGCCCTTATTGGTTGGATGTTATTTATAAATCTTTCGCTTTTGTAGCCACCTATCAGTAGTTACAAAACAGTCGTCAGTATCCGTCTTTCCTGGTTGGAAAGGAAGCTGCGGCCTTGGAAGCGCAAAACATTAATAGGCAAGGCCCCATAAGCATCTTTCATGAGGAAAAGTGAATTAGCAGCCCTTGCCCTGATTCTTGCATCCATAATAATAGGGGTGCTGCTCTACAACCAGATGCCTGACCGCATGGCTTCGCACTGGGGCGCCCAGGGAGAGGTGAACGGCTACATGAGCAAGTTCTGGGCCTTGTTCTTCATGCCCATGATCTCGATAGTGATGTTCCTGCTGTTCCACTACCTGCCGATGCTTGACCCTATGAAGGAGAATGTCGATAGGTTCAGGAAATATTTTGACAGCTTCATCATCCTGATATTCGTGTTCCTGCTCTATGTCTATATGGCACTGTCTTAATTCAGATACTTTAATTTTGCGTGAAGAAAGTTTCCCCACGTCCAGACTTTCATTGCCTGATGCTCGAGAATTGCTGGCGTCAGTTTTTCTTCATTTTTGTGCATGAAATTCCAGTAAAATTGAAATAACGCGAACGCATCGTTTATGGCGTATTTGTCTTTTGCATGGCATTGACTTCTTCGCACCATTCTTGAAATTCTACTTCTGAAAATACTGTTCACACACTCAACAGCATTGGTGTTTATGTCGTCGATATTCGGATTTCCGAATATCTTTCTTTTGATTGCAGGAAATATTTTCACTCCATCTTTAGTCTTGATTTTCTGACCATAGCACAAGCAATCAGCGTTATAATATTCCTGGAGAACCGTCGTATAATCGTCATTACCGTCAGAACATATTCTGATTTTGTGTTTATAATCGGGCTGCTGCACTAGATCTTCGAACTTGTTGAACAATAATCTCAATAAGTTTTGGTCCCAGTTACCGATGCTAAATGCGACAAAGAATAGTGATTCTCTTTTTATGCACGTTGCAATAGCTGTCTGGCTTGGTTTAGGGAATGTATCTGCTTCTGACTTAAGCTTTTTTTGTTTTTTTTAACAAAAGTCAATATTTCATCCACTTCATAGGCCTCTAATCCCAAATCATGCACGAGATATTTTGTCATGCTTAACGCATGATTTGCCAAATCAGAAAGTAAACTGCAAACAGTATTCTTATTGATATTATGTGTTCGAGAAATAGCTCGAACACCTTTTTTCTCGACAAGTTCCTTGCATATTTCCTTAATTTTTCGCTCACTAAGCTTTTTCTGATACAAAGGAGTGCCTTTAGTCTCGACGAGATATTTATTGCAATGATTGCAATAATATCGTTGATGCCCCGCGGTGTTTTTACCGCGCTTTACAATATCTTTTCCTTTTTCTCTTCGATAAAAATTACAATTTTCGTTCTGGCAAACAACATTGATTTTTCCACGCGGACGAGCCATAAATAACCACCTCACACAAACAAACATGAAAGAACTAATATATAAAAGTATCTATTCTAAGACAGTGCCGTCTATATATTGACCATCGCCTGGAACCTTGGCTACATGTTCTCGATGACGCTCCTGCTGGTGCCTGCCCTTGCAGCCTTGTTCTTTTGCGCTGGAGTGCTCATCAGCAAGGCCAAGAGGAATTGGTTCATCGGCATAAGGACTCCCTGGACTCTGAGCAGCGACGCCGTCTGGGATAAGACCCATGAGCTTGGGGGGAAGCTTTTCAAGCTTTCAGGGATATTGGCTTTGGCCGGGATGCTTTTCGGTGACTATGCCTTCTGGTTTGTGCTGGCGCCTGTCCTCGCCTTCTCTTTGTTCCTGGTCTATTATTCCTACAGGCTCTTCAATGAAGAGAAGGAAGAGAAGCTAAAGGCCAGGCTGAAGCCAAAGAGAAGATGGTGAATGCGCCAGGCCTTATCTGAATAATCTACGTTTTTTCTTGGGAACAGCTTATTAATATGTCATGCCTTCCTGATGGAAAGCTATATAAATAAGCTTGACTTATTCGGGCTTAGGTGAACTAATTTGGTGACTGCATTATTGAACATAAGCGAGAACACGAACAGGGTACTGAACACCATAAAAGTGAAATACCAGCTGAAGGACAAGAGCCAGGCAGTGGAATGCCTGGTCAGCAAGTACATCGAAGACTCAGAGGATCCTGAGCTGAGGCCTGAATTTATAGAAGAGCTGAGGAAGGCGGAGAAGGAGAAGTCAATCTTAGTGACGACAAGCTTGGCTGAAAGATACGGGCTGAAGAATGTACCAAAAAAAGATAAAAGAAAAGCTAGATAAGCATCTAGAGAAGCTTGAAAAGAGAGATCCTGGGCTGATCCGCGCATTAGACAAGAAAATAAGAGAGATACTCCTTGACCCTCATCGCTACAAGCCACTGCGATGGCCTATGCAGAATAACAGAAGGGTTCACATAGGCAGCTATGTGCTAGTGTTCCAGATCAACGAAGCAGAGGGAGCTGTTGAGTTCCTCCGCTTCAGGCACCATGATGATGCATATAAGTGATTCAGTAATATTCTTAAATCAATTCCGTTTTCTTTGTTTTCATGACAGAGCCAAGATGCCCTTTTTTCGGCAAGTGCGGAGGATGCACCACCCAGCATGTGCCATATGAGCTCCAGCTCGAGAACAAGAAGAAGCTATTGATATCCCATATAAAGTTCCCCGAGATAAAGGTGTTCTCCGGCAGTGAGTATGGCTATAGGAACAGGATGGATTTCATATTCCATGAAGGAGGCCTAGGCTTCCGAGAGAAGGACAAGTGGTGGAAGATAGTAGATGTCGACAATTGTGTGATCTCTGATGAGAAAGTCAATGGATTGCTTTTGGAGCTGAGGGATTTTTTCAAGGATGCTGAATGGTTCGATGTCAAGAAGCACACAGGAACTTTCAGGTATGCTGTTGTCAGGACAGCCACAGAAGGAGCCACGGTGTCAATCATCCTGAATGAGGATTCTTCAAGATTGTCAGAGGCAGTGGCCCGCATAAAGGAGTACGCTGGCAAGAGCAAGGCAGAGAATGTGCTCGGATGCCATGTGCCTGCGAACACTGACCAGAGCATATCAGCCAACCATTTCACTGTCAAGGGAGAGGATTATCTTGTGCAGAACTATCTTGGCAAGAGCTTCAGCTATTCTTCGCAGGGATTCTTCCAGAACAACCATGCCATGGCTGAGAAGATGCAGGCGTATGTCCACAACCTTCTTCGCCAGTACAGGACCCAGGACTATCATCTGCTTGACTTGTATGCTGGAGTCGGCACTTTCGGGATAGTGAATGCTTCATTGTTCAAAGGAGTGACTATATTAGAAGGGGTGAAGGAGTGCATCGACTCTGCCAACAAGAACATCGCTGACAATGATGTCAGGAACGCAAAAGCAATCCTTCTTGATGCCATGCAGCTGAAGAAGCTTGATTTTCCAGCAGAGCTATTTGTCATTACAGATCCTCCACGCAGCGGCATGCATGAGAAGACCATCGAGCAGCTCAAGAAACTGAAGCCTCAGGTGATTGTCTATGTCTCATGCAATGTTGTCCAGCTAGGCAAGGACCTGCCTAAGTTCAAGAGCTACAGGATAAAGAGCGCTGCGCTATTTGACCTCTTCCCACAGACACCTCATATGGAGGCGGTTGTGGAGCTGGTGTTGGACGAAGAATCTCCATAATCTTTTTAAGCAGATGACCATTCTTCAGTGGTATGGAAGCGCAAGCGGTGATTGAGCGAGGATTGACATACCAGGTCATAAAATACCTGGTCCTCATAGGAGATAAATTGCTATCCAATATCCATGTCGAAGGGACAGGCAAGCTCAAGGAATTGAAGAGGGAGAGCGATGGCAGGGCCTTGTTTTTATACGCAAGCACGCACACCAGCCTTTTTGAGACGACAGCCGTGCCTGCTACCCTCTACCGTGAAAAACTTCCTGTTCCCTATGCATGCATGGGAGACAACCTTGTGAAAGGAGAGCCTTGGCAGAGACGGGTCCGCAAGCTAGGGGCTTTCATAATGAAGAGGCCTGAAACAGCCGGCATGAGGGCTTCTAGGGATTCTTTGGTGCAGGGGCTTGAGGCGCATCTCGAGGCAGGCAAGGATATGCTGATATTCCCAGAAGGGTCAAGGACTTGCATAATCAGGAAAGGAGAGCGCGGAGTGTTCCACCCGGCATGCTTTGAACAGGTGCAGGCATTCCAGAGAAGCCATCTCACAGAGGCAAGCAGGGGCTCTATAGTAGGGGATCCTGAGCTTTACATAGTGCCTGTCACCGTAAGCTACTCAAAGGTCAAGGATGCCAAGGACATGCTTGAGTCTGTGGCAAAGGCCAAGACCCTGAAGCCGCGCGACGTATTAAAAGTTATACTGAAACCAGTAGGCCATGTCTACATAAGCTTCGGCGAACCGATAAGGGTGATGGACTATCTTGATACCAACAGGAAAGAGCTTGCGGGCATGACGAGGCAGAGATGCCTTGAGCTTGTGAAGATACTGCCTGTCAACGTGGTTGGAGAGGCATTGATGAGGGAGACTGTCGAGTGCTATGATGGAGGGAAGATCAACTGCGACCGCGTGTTATTCTATATAACTCAGGTAAGGAATGAGCTGGGATGGCAATATCCTGAGAAGTTTAGGAGATTCACTCCGCAATCTAGCCCCGAGGAGATCTTCCGCAAGGGAAGAGGCGAAGAGCTCGTGAAAGATTATGAGCGCAGGACCGTGATGCAGGCACTGATCGAGGGAAGAGGCCTGCAGGGCACGCAGCAGAGCCTGGCGAAACTATACGCAAGCTACATAGGACACTACATGCAAAAGGCGATGCCAGCTACTTCTTCTTAGAAGCCTTGAATGCGAAAGCCATGGCCACTACCATGACAACCACGAACGCCCAGATGATAGGCACCAATAGGTCCAGGCTGTCCTTGGCGAATATCATCAATAGGACTGCTAGCCCTAGGAACATCGCTGTCAATGCAGACGGTATCGCCACGAACGGATTGCCTCCGCCGCAGCAGCACTTATCATCCTTTGCCATACGAACACCTCCGAAATAACAGGATAATAGGTGCTTGAGTTAATAAGGGTTGCGGAAAAAAGTGAAGCTATCCAGCTCTAAACAAGAAAATTTATAAACTTAATTCCATAGGAAAAGATTTATGCTAAAAGAGGTGTATGCCCTGCCTAGGCCTGAGTTTGATAAGTCAAAGTACAGGTTCTTCTCCATTGTCGCAGACGTGGGAGGCACTACAGCTTATCTTGCCATCATGGGAGTGAAAGACAACCTGCATTACGACATAATATTCAAGCACCAGATTCCCACCAAGGAGATAACTGAGATCCATCTTTTATTGAATGACATCCTCAGGCAGGCGTATGAAAGCTTCGGCATCGAGGCGAGCAGGTGCTGCATCAGCGCAGCAGGCCCTGTCTCAAGGAAAAGAGGATACATAAAGCTCACCAACGCCCCTCTTGAGATAAAGAAGTCAGATATACTTGCGAAAACCCTTCTTGGCCATGTGATACTGATCAATGACTTTGAGGCCATAGGCTATGGGCTGGATAATCTTGACTTTGAGAAAGATATCATACCATTGAAATCAGAATTCGGGACTGTCGGAGAAAGGGTCCTGGGGAATACTTTCGCTGTGATAGGAGCAGGCACAGGCCTCGGCATGAGCATAGCATACTATAACCGCGAAAAGCACCTATACGTTCCTCTGCCGTCAGAAGGAGGGCACATGGACTTCGCGCCCTATGATAAGGATGATTGGGAGCTCCTGAAATACCTTAAGAAGAAATGCTCTGCTGGCTATCAGCCAGAATACGAGCTATTGCTGTCTGGCAGGGGATTTGCGAACATCTATGATTTCCTGAGAAGCAGGAAAAGCGTCAAGAAGACTGGACTGGTCAAAAGGATAGATTCATCGAAAGGAGATGAGAAGCTGGACTTGATAGATGAAGGATACGGGAAGGATGAGCTCTGCACAAAGACAGCGGATCTCTTTGTCAGATACTATGCCCGGGCAGCGAAGAACCTTGCGCTGGTGTCAGAATGCTACGGAGGATTATTTTTGAACGGCAAGATAGTGCTGAAGAAGCTGAAGGCGTTCAGCAAGTTCGTAGAAGAGTTCCACAGGCACGCAAAGGAAGAGGCTGTGCTCAGGAAGATACCTGTGTTCGTGATAAAGAACACAGACATCGCGCTGCACGGATGCTGCAACGTAGTGACTAATTTCTATAATATATCATGAGTAACCTAATCTTCTCAAGTATTTTTCAAGGTCCTTGTATTCCTTGTCTCGGTCAAGGATGCATAGTACCTTCACGAATGGCTTATCCACGAGATAGATGACCCGTTTCTCTTTGTTTCTATCTTCGAACCTAATCCTGAACAGGAATAGCCCATGGCCTAGTATCCTCTTGTAGCGGAAAGGGTTTATTTTTGCGAGCTTTAGCTTCTCAGCTATCAGCTTGGCTGCTTCGTCGCTTAATCCATTGGTCTGCTCCAAGAAGAAGTCTGTTGGCTTGAGCTCGAACATTCATTTTCTCCGAAGCTTCCGGAATAGTTCTTTCTCAGTGCCGTAGAGATCGCTTTTTTCACTGGCCTGGACGAGCTTTTTTATCAGCGTAAGCTCCCTGCTTGAGACCTGGCTGGTCTCAAAGAGCTTTTCCCTCAGGGTCTCCTTTATGAGCTCTTGCACGTTGTCAAAGCCGTTGGCCTTGGCATAATCCTTTGCGCTCAGGAGCATCTGCCCTGACAGCCTGACATTGATCTGCTCTCCCATGATACCATTAGATACCATCTGGTATTTAAATGTTTCGGACTTCATGAAGCTTCGAGGAGAAAAAGGTGAGCTGGCTATATAAGCGCTGCGTCGAGCTGTCCTATGCGTCCTGTGGTTATTTACGGAGAAAGCGGAGGGACAACAGGGAATCCGCCGGACGAAGAAACGCGAAGGGCGGATTCGGAAGAAGACATCGCTTCTTCCAGAATCTGTCCGAAAACCTTTTGCTAGGCTATATTAATCACCCTCGCTGCCATCAGAATAGAAAGCATTAAATATACTTCGGTATACTGTGGTATACGGTGAGCTTTTTATGAGCGAGACGACAATAAAGATACATGACGGGACAAAGTCAGAGCTTGACACCTTCAGGGAATACAAGAACGAGAGCTATGATGAGGTGCTGAAGAAGCTGCTGTTCATAGCCAAGAACACGAAGAGCAAGCCTGAGCTCAGCAAAGAGACTGTCGAAGCCATAGAAAAAGCCAGGGAAAGGATAAGAAAGGGAAGATTCCTCACAGAAGCCGAAGCCAAGAAGAGGCTAGGTTTATGAGCTATGAGCTGGTAATAGACGAAGAAGCCATAAGATTCCTGGAAAAGCTCGAGAAGAGGATCAGAGAGAGGATATTCTTAAAGCTTCAGCGAGCCAAGAACGATCCTTTTCACTTCTTTGAAAGGCTTGAAGGGAGAGCGGACTATAAGCTGAGGGTCGGGGATTATAGGGCCATAGCTGACATAGCTGATTCACGGATAATCGTGACCTGCATAGGCCACAGGAAGAGCATCTACAAGAGGAGATGACGCTCTTTTCAGCAAAGTATTAATAGTCAGGCTTATTATTGGTATCTGTGAGAAAAGAGGTTAAGCTGATCATTTCTGTCGTTGTTTGTTTACTTGCTGGAGCAGTAGGGTCGTTGTTCACCACACCAGCCATCCCTGTATGGTATGCTTCTTTGGCGAAGCCGGTTTTTAATCCTCCTTCGTGGCTGTTCGGGCCAGTATGGACTTTGCTTTTTATCATGATGGGAATCGCCTTCTATCTCGTATGGCGGAAGGAAGAAGGAGGGGCGATGAAGGCGTTCATGGCGCAACTGGTGCTGAACGTGATATGGTCAGTGATTTTCTTTGGATTCCGCAACCCGTCATGGGCCTTGGTAGAGATAATCGTATTATGGGTGATGATACTGGTCACCATGATGAAGTTCTTCAAGGTCGATAGGAAAGCTGGGTATTTATTGGTGCCGTATCTTCTTTGGGTGAGCTTTGCGACTATTCTTAACGTGGCGATTGTTGTTTTGAATTAGACGGGGAATTTGCACATCAGTTCTGACGAGGAAGAAGGCAAATTCTGAAGATTTTAAGATTCTTGCTTTGAAATCACGCTTTTTTATGAGGGCATCTTATTAATCAGTTCTTCTTGCATGCTTTTTGCCGAAATCTTTAAATACAAGATATATCTTGTAAACAAGATTGAGGTGTTTAGAAATGGCAACTGAGATAATAGAACTTGGAACCGTAAGCTCAAGAGGGCAGATAGCGATACCCAGCAGCATAAGAGAGGAACTTGGGCTGGAGGAAGGCACTAAGATACTCTTCATGGTAAAAGACAATGCTGTGATGATGAAAAAAGTGATCCCTGAGACATTTGAGGATATAACGAGACCGCTGAAGGAAGCTGCTAGGAAAGCCGGGCTGAAAGAATCGGATGTGGTGGCGATGATCCACAGGATGAGGAAGAAGGATGCGAATAACGGCTGACGTCAACATACTGGTCTCTTCAACATTCTGGTCGGGAGACTCTGATAAGGTACTCAGGATGATAGAAAACGACGAGGCAGAGCTGGTATTGTCTGCGGAAATACTTGATGATTTCAGGAAAGTGCTGGATTACCCAGAGATAAAGGACAAGATAAGAGGCAAAGGTCTGGAAATGAACAGGACTGTTGAGAAGATAGAGTCCATATCTACAATCGTCAGGCCGGAAACAAGGCTGGACGTCGTGAAGGAAGACCCTGATGACAATAAGATCCTGGAATGCGCACTGGCAGGCAAAGTCGATTACGTGATAAGCAATGACAAGCACCTATTGAAGGTGAAAGAATACTCCGGGATAAGGATAATCAAGCCAGAAGAGCTCTTGATCATCCTCAAGGAGAAAAGGACTGGTTCTAAGCGGTAGAGAAGAGAGGTGGTTTTATTGATACCTTCTCCGGGTGACGTTCGCCACTATACTTAACGTAGCGATAGTTGTTTTGAACTAGGATGAGCTGTTCTTGGCTAAGACGACAACAGGGAATCCGCCGGCTGCAGCAGCGCGAGGGGCGGATTCGGAAGATAACTTGATTTGGTTACAATTTGTAACCGGTCGGTATCGTTTTGTTGACACCAACAAAATAGTCTGGTCATATCTAATTTTTTATCTAAGACTCTTTCTCTTGGCCTTCTCCGGCTCATCAAGGTAATTGTCATTCGAGACGACAGGTTTGCCTGATTTTTTCTCCAGCTCTTTTCTTGCGTTTCCTGCGACAGTTCCACCTTCCTTTGCGGCTTTCTCGTTCTCCTTGAAACCTTTGACGTCCTTTCCTCTTGCGATGGCTGTTGTCGATGCCTCTGCAAGCGATGTGAATATGAGCTCAAGCCTGTTCATGTGGTCTCTCAGGTTGTGCTTTTTTAGCCCTTTGAGCCCTTTGTACTCGTCCACGGTCTTTCCGAAGGCTGCTTTGCTTATCTCGTTTGTAAGTATGGCGAATTCTCGCTCTTCATTCACATCTCGGTTCTTCCATTCCTCAGTCATCTCCTGCCTTAAGTCCATGATGCTTAGACGATGCCTTACCCATTCCTCAGAATAGCCTTTCTGCCGGTAGATCTCACCAATCCTTTTGTGGGCCAGTTCCGGGTCCTGTATCTCCTGGACGCGCTCATAACCGACTTTCGCCAGCCAGAGTTTGAAAGGCTCGGCCTTTGGAGAGGGGATTGATTGGATTATACGGAACATGTTCCTTGTGCTGGCGCAATCGGTCTCCCTGAGTTTTCCGTCCTCAGCCACCAATTTCAACTGTACGATTTTATCGTACGCTTCAAATCCTTCCTCAGAAAGCTTGACTTTTAGGTCTGACCAATACCTTTTTGGTATTGTACTGGCTTCTAGTGCGTAAACAACATCTATGACTGAGAAAAACCACTCGTCGTTGTGCCAGACTCTTCTGATTTTCTTGTCCTGGAAAACCACCAGAGCTCTGTCTTTTTTCATGAAAACATATCAGCAAGAATTGTTTAAATACCTCACGTCGAGCTGTCCAGTGAGACCTGTGATTATTTACGTGAAAGACGAAAGGATTGTGTTCTCTTCGCAATTATTGTGATTTTTTTTGAGTGCAGTTTATTATTAGGTTATCATTAAATCAATCCATGAGCCAGAAATATATTGTCGATGCCTGCATCTGGAGAGACTTCTACGAGGATAGGATAAGCTTAGTTGGAAGGCCTTTGGGGAGCTATGCGTATGAATTCTTTGTGAAGATACTGAAAAAGAAAAACGTCATCCTCTTTTCAAAGGTATTGATAATTGAGCTAAGATTAAGGTATTCTCATGAAGAGATAGATGAGCTTCTCAATCTTCTCGGGCACATGGGAAAACTCAGCAGGATAGAGATAACTGAGGAAGAGGATGTTGAAGCAAGAGAGCTTGCCCTGAAGAGAAAAATCCCTTACAACGACTGCCTCAACGCGATCCATGCAAGAAACCATGGAGCGGTGCTGATCTCCCAGGATAAGCACGTCATCCACGCTCTTTCTGACATCTGCGAGAGCTCTAGGCCTGAGAAGGTCTCTTGAAACGCTTATCCAATTCTGCCATCAGCTCCCTGCTTGCCGCCCATTTGAGCTTTTCATCATCTTCAGGCTTGGTCCTGCCCTTGAGCTTTCCTCTCAGGCTCAGGAAAGCGTCTATCGCCTCTTCCTTGCTGAGGCCTGCTAATTTGTCCCTGACAGCCTCCCTTATGAATTCAGTCCTGGAGTTGAAGTTATGGTTTACGATGCTTTGGTCTATCTTCTTCAATATGTCTTCCTGGAACCTGATGGTGATGATATCCATTGTAATCTTATGTAATACAATGTAATTTAAATAGTTTGCTGTCAGGAAGGCGGAATATTTGCGAAAATAAATTCCAGAAAAAAAGTTTAAAGCTTCCTGACCTTGATAGCCCTGACTCCCTTGTCACCGGCTTCGGTCTCGAACTCCACCTGGTCTTCCTTGGTGATACTATTGCCCGGAAGGATGCCTGAACCGTGGACAAAATACTCCTGGCCATCCTCGCCCAAAATAAAGCCAAAATGCTTACTCTCGCTGAAAAACTTCACAGATCCTTTCATAAAAAACACGACTCCCGAACAGGAAAAAACAGAATCCTGGCCAGACAAAAAGGAAAGCGGGCGAGCTTTTAAATGTTGGTAAAAGAAGACGACGACGGGGAAGACGACTCATACGACAGGGAATCCGCCAGGCGCAATCAAACCCGAAGGGCGGATTCGGGCGATGACTTAATAAGAAGCTGACGCTTACACTTGAACTATTATTTCGCACTTCTTCTTGAACAAAGAAGCTGTTGCCTTATCGAATCTGGTTTGAGTTCCGAACTTGATATGATAATCTATTCCTTTTTTCTTGCAGAAATCAATCACTGTCTGCGCGCAGCCTTCATAGAAAGTAGCGTTGTCCTTGAACAAGCTAGTCTTGACGTTATAATTGAGCTTTCCAAAGACTATCTTGTCGACAAATGAGATTTTTTCAAGAATCTTCTTCAGATTTTGATTGACAAGGTTCGGAGTAGGATAAGGCTCCATGCTGACCCAAGTCTTAAGACCGACATCGCTCAAACGCTTCAACGATTTTATCCTTTGCTCGTAAGAAGCTGCGAAAGGCTCAAAGCTGCGCTTAAAATCCTGATTAAGAGAGACCAAGGTGATGCCGTACTCATTATTCAGACCATACTTCTTTGTATCTGCCAATTCTTTCGGATAGACCCCCTTAGTGAGCACAGTGCATCTTATATTGTCCTTGTTCAGGCGCTCAATGATCTTCAAAGTCATATCCTTGACCTCATCATGGCCATACATGAAAGGATCGGTTGAGAAGCAGAGATGGACAAACTTTATCTGGTCCTTGTACTTAGGGATCTCCTTATCAAGAAGCTCAAGAGCATTCTCGACCACTTTCGGCTTAATCCAGTCAGAATAAGACTTGATCTTGCCAAAGCGCTTGGCCATCATCATAGCATAACAAGGAAAAGTGCACCCGTGAGAACAGCCTTCAACATGATTGATGCAGAAGTCAGCGTACTCCACGCTGCTCTTATAAAGTAAAGACTTACGAATCATGCCTCTCCCTCTTTTAATTAAATTGAAACAATGAATATAAATCTTTTGTTTATCGTATAAAAATTCTCCGTGAAATTTAATACAACACACCTATTTTTTGATTAATCAATGGAAGATGCTCTTTCAAGCATTTCTCGCAAATTTGATAGCAAAACTCAGGCGAAGTGTCGTAACCAAAATGCAAAACCAAAACAGTCCTTTCATTACATCTCATACAAGTGCCATGATGCCACATCGCCCTTGGAGTTTTTCTTTCCGGATTTGTTTGTCTTATTATCATAAAATAGGATTAGAATCACTGATTTAAATAGGCTACGCATAGATGTCCAGTGCGACCTGTGAGAATTTACGGCGTTTGACGGAAAAGCAGGGAATTCGCCAAAAAGAATCTTACGAGACAGAAGGGCGAATTCGGGAGATACTATCTGACTCTGCAATAGTGTAAGATATTTAAATAAAACCCGCTTATTCTTCGAATATGGGTGAGGATATTCCGCGTTTTGTAAAGTGGGCTGGTGGGAAGCAGCAGCTTATCGAGCAGTTTAAGCCTCTCTTTCCAAAGAAATTTAATAGATACTTTGAGCCGTTTGTAGGAAGCGGAGCTGTGGCCTTCTTCGTTATTCAAAATTTAAAACCAAAAGAGGTTTTTCTCTCAGATACTAACGAGGAGCTTATTAATGCGTTCAATGTTATCAAAACCGATGTAGAACGGCTTATCGTAGAGCTAAAGCAACACAAAGAATATCATTTGGCTGACGGAAAAGAATATTATTATGAAATAAGAAGTGTCAGCCCAAACGATTTGCCTTTATTGGAAAGAGCCGCCAGATTTATTTATCTAAATCGAACCTGTTTTAATGGATTGTATAGAGTAAATTCTAAGAATCAATTTAACGTTCCTATGGGTGACTACAAGAATCCGGATGTCGTCCAAGAAGATAAACTAAGAAGAATCGCTGAACTTCTAAAAAACGTAACGATCAAGGTAATGTCTTTTGAAAAGATTGCTGATTTGGCTAAAGAAGGGGATTTTGTATATTTTGACCCGCCTTATCATCCTTTGGATGCGAAACCGAGCTTCACGACATATACAAAAGACAATTTTGTAGAAAAAGACCAGAAAAAACTGGCTGAAATCTTCAGAAAACTATCAGAAAAAGGATGCTTCTGTATGGAAAGCAACAGCGATACAAAACTAATAAAAGAAATTTACGCTGATTTTAAAATTCACACTGTCAAAGCAAGAAGAATGATTAATTCTAAAGCAGAAGGTCGTGGAGAAATCAACGAGGTTGTAGTAACTAATTATTAATTCAAATACCACAATGGTTTTAGATCTTTTTCGTATTTCTTATGTTTTCCATTTTCTTTATCAGTATATTGTATCTTTGGCGGTTGTCCATTGCAAACGCTCATGCACATATTATCGATTTCTTTTGGACTGTCTATGAATTCTCTAATCCATCCTTGAAAAAATAGCGTTTTGGGTTCAAATTTACTGTCTTTTATGTAATTGAAATCCTGTTCAATCAAAAAGAGCTGCATCAGTACAGCGATTACTTTGATCGAATTCAGATAATGCTCGAATTTCTCCAAGGATAATTTCTGAACTTCTTTAAGAGGGTCATTTCCGTAGAATATGTTATCGAATGCTTTCAGAAGGTCTTTTTTCAAGTCAGGTCTTGATCTTGCTCTAAGATTCAAATCAATCATTAATCTTAAATGGTTCGGTTTGAACTCTCTTTCATCTTCTTTTAACCAGATTTGGAAATTTTTACTAGCATCATATTTGTTTTTTAATCGTTTGGGCAATTCTGAAGGTCTGATTAGATACACTTCAACATTTACCTCTTTATAGATGGTTTTCTTTTTATCGAATTCTAACTTCTTTATTACATCCAGCATCTTTTGATAGTTCATGCCTTCTGTGTAGTTTTCAGTCATTAATAAAATGTTATGCCTCAAAGTTAATAATATTTTCGCTTTTTACGAGAATATTCCGTTTTTTGTATAATAGCACTGGACATTTCGACGCAAAGAATATAAACAAGGTCATGAATTGATAGAGAATGACTGTTTATCATAAGGATGAAGACATTACTCTCTTGCATGGCGATTGTTTAGAGCTGCTTCCAAAAATAAAAAGTGAATCAATAACCACAATATTCGCCGACCCTCCTTATAACCTCTCAAACGGTGGCATTTCTTGCAAAGCTGGCAAAGTGGTTTGCGTAGATAAAGGAGATTGGGATAAATCAAAAGGATTCGAGAAGGATTTTGAATTTACCTATAGCTGGATAAAGGAGTGTCGACGTGTTTTGAAACCGAACGGAACGATCTGGATTTCTGGAACGCCGCATAACATTTATCAGGTGGGCTATGCTTTACAATCGTTGGGTTTTCACATTCTGAATGATATTACTTGGTATAAACCCAATGCTCCTCCAAATCTCGCTTGTCGTTGCTTTGCTCATACTCACGAAACGATAATCTGGGCCAGGAAAGAAAAGGACGCGAAGCACATCTTCCACTACAAAGAAATGAAAGAATGGGATGATAAGATAAGCCCGAAAGGAAAGCAAATGCGAAGCATTTGGCATATTCCTTTAACTCCTATGAGCGAGAAGAAATGCGGAGCACATCCAACTCAGAAGCCGATTGAATTGTTGAAAAGAATAATCGCATCCAGCTCTAATGAAGGAGACTATATTCTAGACCCCTTTAATGGCTCGGGAACGACTGGCGTTGTTGCGTGCTCGCTAGGAAGAAAATATATTGGAATCGAGAAAGAAAAAGAATTCCTAAACTTAACTAAACAAAGATTTGAAGAGATGAACGCGCATATAAAATAAGCTCCTTTCAACTAATCAGAAAAGAGATTAAAATCAATTACCTTTCTCAAATCCCATTCCTTTTAAAATATCTTTTTGAAGATCACTTTCTCCTACTTGACCCGGCGTATAATGCTCACTGTCTAATCTCTCAATAATCGGGTCGGGGATATTATCAAAATACTTTTTGAAATAACCAACATCGGGTTCGTTTGGCAATTCCCTTTTCAATAAATATTTCAATACATTCATTAATGCAGCGTAACCTGTTGTTTTTGTAATGATGCTGTTATGATCTCCCCAGTTATCTTGGAATTTTTGCTTTGCCGCAATAAAATAACATTTTAATAAATCATAAATATATTTATCTTCACCGTTAATGTATTTATCCCAAAGCGGACCATGAGATTTGAAGTCTTTAAGAGCTTTTCTCTTATTGTTGTTTCTCTTCAGAACATCTCTGATTTGATATGTGTCCTCTTTTCTTGATATCAATTCAACAATATATTTAGTAAATGTACTTTGTGATAAAATAGCATTTTTATTACCGTCGCTCATACCAAGAAGTTTCAATCTCATGAACCAAGGATTTTCTTCAGTTTTATTAAAAACTCTAGCGATTCTGTGAGCTAATCGTTCAGGCGTGTCGACTTTTGAGAAAGCATATAAATCTTGAGCTAAAGATGGATTAATTCTAGTGCTGCGAGTATTAATAACTGAGAAAAGATAACTTTGATATTCTAAATCAAGTTCCGGAAAGATAGTTAGGATAAGCTCAAATTTATTCTCGGTGTTTGCAGGAAATCCGGATAATCTGTGTTGACCATCGAGTATGTTGCATGATTTTCTATCTTCTTTAATCTTAATAATTTTTCTCTCATTGTCGTATTCGTATGCCCCTTCTTTAACAGCAAGAACAACAGAACTAGGAAAACTAGCATCTTCGGTTAAAACAAATTTTTCAATTTCTTTTTTTCTAGCCTCATTTAGTTGTCTTTGAATTCCTATGTAAGCATCTAGCTCGTCATTTATAACTTTTTGTCTTTTATCAGCAGAACAGATTCTGGTAACATCGTTGGCCAAAGCTTTTCCGATATAGAATTTCCCAATAGGCTGTTCAATCTCCATTACAGATATTTCTAACCACTTCTCTTCATTCGAATTCATTGTTTATCTCCAAATTCAAATCTTTTCATGTCTGCTTCTTCTTGACCAATTTTCTCTTCTACAGGATTCGGCTCAAAAGGATCACTGTAAGGATTGTTGTTATACAAGATAATTGATGCATAACCAATAATAATTGTTATTAATACGAATACACAGTAAATAACGTCTTTTGAAAATCGAGCCGTAATAGTATCAATTAACGCAACATAAATAATAAATATTATAAAAGCCAGAATCAATGGTATTATTGGAGGTAATCTCGAACGCTTATCTTCTTTTACTATTTTTGAACGTAATGCCAGATCTGTGCTACTTAAGACAAAACTAAACGTTAAGATCTGTTCGATAAACGCGGATAATGCGGTGTAAATCCCATTAGTAAAATAACTTATCACAGAAACAGAAAGTATGAGAAGAAGAGGCAATAGAGTTAAAATCCACCAATCCGGTGTTTTTTTCTTAAATTTGATGATTGAATTTAATCCCACGCATTGTGTTAAAGTTAAAGAGTTTATAAATTTTCCTTTGGACCGGGGTGCGTCCAGAATCTAAAAATTTAATAAGCCAGCTAGCCGTTAGGCTAGCTGGGGGGCAAACATCTGAGGTGTTCGCCCAATGGCTAAAGAAGAAAGACTAATTAATAAATTTAAGCGTCTCCTGAGACGCTTAGGCATGCCAAGATGGCTACACCATTTTGGACCAAAGAAATATGAGCTAAAACATCATCTTTTAGCACTTGTTCTAAAACAAGAATGCAAGCAAGGTTATCGTCGGATAACTAGAATGCTTCGCGGTCTTGGAGTTAAGTGCGCCAGCAAATCTGGTTTGTGGTATGCTATGAATCGCATACCGTTAAATCTTTGGCAAAGAGTTTTGTCTGCTACTGCAGACAAAAAAAGCTACATCTTGGCAATTGATGGCACTGGCATGAGTCGTTCTTTGCCCAGCCCATACTATTATCGACGCATCGACAGACCTTATCCGGTGGAAATACCCCTTAAACTGAGCATTGTCGTCGATACCAAAACCAAGAAAATCTTAGCTTTGCGTCTAAGAGCAAAGAAAGCTCACGATATTCGAGATGCAAAATACTTGCTCAAACGAAGTCCACAAGCCAAATGGCTTGTGGCAGATAAAGGATATGACGCTAATTGGTTGCATGAATATTGCGCAAGCAAAGGAATAACTGCTTGCATTCCCATGCGAAATAAAGGCAGAAGTAGAAATAAAAATCATACTTTACGTAGAGAAAACCAAAAATATGTTCATCATAGAAGATATTATCGCAGAGAAATGGTTGAATCTGTTTTCAAAGCGATAAAAACTAAATTTGGGGCTAGCATCGCTAGCCACAAGATCTCTGCGCAGCGCGCAGAGGCCTATTGCAGAGCAATAGCCCACAACATAATTTTATTTTTTCAAGAGATTCTGGACGCACCCTTTGGACCGCTATGGGCTTCCTCCGAGCCTGTATCGCTGTTGGGATTGATTGAAGGCTCGCTCCTCCTCCTCACCTGTTCATCCGGTAGTATTCTTCTGTTCCGTTGAGTATCACATTCATCCTTTTGATCTCTTTTCCTACGTTTTCTTCTGTTGTTTTCATCATCGCCTTGAACTCTCGCGGCGTGAAAGCCAGTATGTGCGTCTTGACAGGATGGCCTCTTATGGCTCTTTTCACTTCTTCCGAAGTTTTCTCTTCTGCTATCACGCAGATGTCTATGTCAGAATTCTTCTTCTGCTTAGAAGAAGCATAGGATCCGAACACCAGGCATATGAAGAGCGGATTTTCGACATCTTCCAGCTGGTCATTGATTATGCTTATGTCAGTATTCTTCAATAATTCTTCTTTCCTCATATTCTCAACCAGCAAGACCTTGTCGTTGAACCCGTAGCTTAGGCTGCATTGGTTTGAGTTCCCAAGCCTTTTGACAGCGATCAACCCTTCTTTCTCAAGCTCTTTCACCCCATAATAGGCTATCCTGTAGTTCATCCCTAGCTTTCCAGCCAACGCGTTGATGCTGGCCTGTCCTTTATTCTCGATAAAGAACCTTAATATCTTCAGCAGGGGACCCATCATTATTACCTTTATATAATAATACTATTACATATTAGTAATAATATATAAATGTTTTCATAAAGAACTCTTCAGCAGCCGGTTCATCTCAACTGCGAACTCCTCAGCCCTATGGAGGGAAGTAGAGGCCTTGCTCTCCTTCAGGTCTTCAGAGGTCTCATACTGGAACTCAGAGCGCTTCTTCCGCTCCTTGTCAAATGAGGATATGATCTCATCAGCCCTTGCGCCAGCCATCTCCAAAGCTTCTTCCATGGCTTCTTCATAGCATTCCAAAAGCGAACCCCTGAGCTTTTCACGGACAAAGCATATCAGCGCGTCAGCAGTCACCCTGTGCGCCCGCGAATCACCTACTTTGTAGCCGAAAGCATAAAGCACTGCGTTAGCCATGTAGAACATAGAATAATAGCTTATGACAACAGTCCAGAGGCAAGAAAGCTTTTTTTCATGGACATAGGCAGCCAGCCGCAAAGATTCCCTGTGATTCCGCAGGTAAGTGTCAAAGATGATCTGCTTGAAAATATTTTTCTTTATGAGGCCGTCAGCCAAATAAGCAGCCATGCTGCTTTTCGCTTCCTTTACTCTTCGCTCATCAAGCATAAAGAACTGCGGGCAGAAGCTCATTAATATAACCGGCCAAGGATTTTTCGGAATAATATCCAAGAATCTGTGAATCCTTCCGCTTTCGCCCTCTTCGTGAGAATCAACTGCGAAAGCCCTGCCGAAAGGTTCAGTTAGCCATCGCCACTGCGATCTTCGCTGTGGCTTCGGTCTTCCCTAAGTCCCGTAAATAACCACAGGTCTCACTAGTCAGCCTGGCGCAGCCTATTTAAGCGCATCCTTCTAGTCAATTGATCATGAAACAGCCTCCGGTAAAGAGCACGGGTTATGGTTCATTAGTCGATTCCATAGGCGTCTTGCTGGAGGATGGCAGGAAGCAGGCAGCCACTGCAGTCAACTCCATCCTTGTCAGGACCTATTGGGAAATAGGAAAAATAATCATAGAGTACGAGCAGGGTGGCAAAGAGCGGGCAGAGTATGGCTCTCAGCTTCTAGCCAACTTATCTAAGGATTTAAGCTTGCGCCATGGTAAAGGTTTTAGCATAAGAAACATCCTTGATATGCGCAGGTTCTATCTGAATTATCCGAATCGGCAGACAGTGTCTGACGAATTGAGCTGGAGCCATTACATGCTGTTTTTAAGGTTAGATGATAGCCTAGAGAGGTCATTTTATGAAAAGCAATGCATCCGGGATAGGTGGTCTGTCAGGGAGCTGGATAGGCAGATAAACTCAATGTTATTCCATAGGATCGCTTTGAGCAAGGACAAGAAAGGGGTCTTGGAGCTTTCGAAAAAGGGGCGGGTCACAGAAAAGGCCGGTGACCTGATAAAAGACCCTTATGTCCTTGAATTCCTAGGTCTTGAGGAATCAAGCAAATACTCAGAGAGCGAACTGGAGCAGAAGCTGATTGATCATCTGCAGAAGTTCCTGCTTGAGCTTGGGAGAGGGTTCATGTTTGTCGGAAGGCAGCAGAGGATGACTTTGGACTCAGAGCATTTTTTCGTGGATTTGGTGTTCTATAACCGGATTTTGAGATGTTTTGTGCTGATAGACCTGAAGGTCGGAAAGCTCACCCATAAGGACCTGGGGCAGATGCAGATGTATGTGAACTATTATGACCGGGAACTGAGATCAAAAGAGGAAAATCCGACCGTGGGAATCCTCCTGTGCGCAGACAAGAAAGAGTCTGTTGTGAGATACACTTTGCCAGAGGATAATAAGCAGATATTCGCCTCAAAATACAAGCTTTATCTGCCAGATAAGGATGAGCTGAGGCAGAGCCTCAATAGGCTGCTGGAATAATCTAATCCTACAGCTTTCGCCTTCTTCCTCGTAAGAGCTGATGTGCGAAAGCCCTGTCAACTGATTTCAGCTTCAATACCTTTAAAAACCCCTTCGTTCTTTCTCAGCTCAATGGACGCTATCCGTATCGTTAATCTCACTAAGAAGTACGATAAATTAACAGCTGTGAATAAGATCAGCTTCAGCATCAAGAAGGGCGAGATCTTCGGTCTTCTGGGCCCTAACGGAGCTGGAAAGACAACAACCTTGATGATGCTCTCAACTCTCTTGAAGCCAACTTCAGGCAAAGCCTCAGTAAACAACTTCGACGTCACCAAAGACCCTGCCAAGGTCCGTGAGTCTGTCGGTATGGTCTTCCAGGACCCTAGTTCAGATGAATTGCTAACCGGCTACGAGAATCTTAAGCTCCACGCATTGATGTATGACATCCCGTTAAAGCTCATAGACAAGAAGATAGACGAAGTCTTAGAGCTAGTCGACCTCAAGCCAAGGAAGAACGATATAGTCAAGAAGTATTCAGGCGGTATGAGGCGCAGGATGGAGATAGCAAGAGGACTATTGCACCAGCCAGAAATCCTCTTCCTAGACGAGCCAACCCTAGGATTAGACCCTCAAACAAGAAATCGCATCTGGAAATACATTGAGCTATTGGCAAAGACCATGAACATGACGATAATATTGACAACCCATTACATGGAAGAGGCAGAAAACTTGTGCGACAGGATAGCCATAATCGACCATGGAAAAATCATCGCCTTGGACTCTCCTGAGAACCTAAAGAAAGCCATGAAGGGAGACGTAATCATCCTCAAAGGAAAAAATCTCAGGATAGACCAATTGAAATCATTACCATTCGTAAAAAAGATCATTAAGTCAGAGAACTCTTTACAGCTAACAGTGGAAAATTCAGCGAAGAACCTTCAAAAGCTATTACAAGTAGCAGGTGAGGTGGATTCAGTTGACATCCATTCTCCAGACCTCAACGACGTCTTCTTGAAATACACAGGCCATGAGATAAGGGAGCAGGAAGGCGGCTTGATAGAGCAGTTAAGGACATATACCAACGCAGGAAAATGAGCAAAGCAAGAAAGATCGCAAAGGGAATATACGCCATATGGTACAGGGAGATAAAGGTATTCCTAAGAGAGAAAAGCAGGATCATTTCAGCCCTATTCCTCCCGCTGTTCTGGTACTTCATCTTCGGCAAAGGAGTAGGATCTATCACCACCATGCCAGGCAACTATGAATATTTCATATTCCCAGGCTTCCTTGCCATGACCATAATCTTCAGCTCATTGTTCAACGGAGCCTATCTTGTCTGGGATAAGAAAGTCGACTTCCTCAAAGGAGTGCTGGTCACTCCTCTCTCAAGAACCACAATCTTTTTCGGAAAAGTCCTCGGCTGCATGACAGACTCTTTAGTCCAAGCAGGAATCCTCATGGTGATAGGCATATTCCTTGGCATACCGTTCACAGTAGCCAGCTTCCTATTGACAATAGTAATGCTATTCGTATTAGCGATTGGCCTTGTCAGCCTTGGATTAATAATCGGCTCTTTCATGGAGAGCCCAGAAGGATTCGGCCTGGTGGCAAGCTTCGCAGTATACCCATTATTCCTGTTGTCAGGAGCTCTTTATCCATTGGACAAGCTTCCCCACTGGATGCAGATCCTCACACACATAAACCCAGCCACCTATGCAGTCGATGGCCTTAGAAGCATAATAATCCACGCATCATCAATGTCATTCATCTCAAACTTATTAATCATCCTCGGCTTTGACCTAGTGCTGATAGCGGTAGGGACCTGGGCTTTCAACAGGATGAAATTGTAGGATTCTCGGTACGCAATCCTTCCGTCTTCCCCGCCGCAACCTTTAAATATTACTTTGTATATACTAAGTATTACCATGGAAGTTATCTCCCTGAAGCTTGATGAGCAGATGCTAAAGAACATCGACTCAGTCTTAAAGAAGCATAATTTCAGCACTCGCACCGAGTTCATAAGGGACGCCATAAGGTCAAGGCTCTCCCGTTTGGAAAAGGATGAGATCATCGCAAAGCTTGCCGCGGCAAAGGGCACTTTGAAGAGCAAATGCAAGCTCAGTGAGGAAGAAGTCGGAGAGATGGTCTTTAACGAGACAGCCAAAAGGTTAGGGGTCAAATTAGATTAGTTCTTCCGGCGCACAGATATCATACTCATTCTTCAGCTCCTTGAAATGAGCATCTCTAGTCACTAGCACCGCATCATTAAGCAATGCCAGGGCCAGATGCAACGCATCTGACCGGTGTATGCTGAACTTCTTGCTCAGCTCCCTGGCTTCTAGCAGCTGCCGGCTTTCATCATTCACCCTGAGGATTAGCTCTTCCGGAATTATGCTGAGCATCCTGATGATCTTTTCCTCATCATAATATTTCCTGAACTCGTTGAGCAGGTTATCGCTGATAACAACAACATCCTCTTCATCGACTATCTTCCTCAGCAGCTGGAATGCCCATTCTCCCAATGGCCTGAGATTGTCACGCCTATCCTCGAAGTAGTCTCTCCAGACGCAGGCATCGATATAGTATCGGGTCATGCATCATAGATAAGAGAGCATCTTCATATAATCAGGCCAACGATTTTCGCAAAGACCATCTTGATTCCGAAATTCTTCCGACAATTCCCCTAAATGACCACAGGTCTCACTGGACGGCCTGACGCAGCCTATTTAAGCTAAGCTTATCAGTAATTATTATCGAGCCAAAACATTTAAATATTTACGCTGTTTACACAGTTTTAAATATTTGAATGCGGAGGTAAGACTATGCCGACAATAACGTTGTCAGTGCCTGAGGATTTGAAGAAGGAGATGGATGAGTTGGAATACATAAATTGGTCTGCTGTAGCAAGGGAGGCGATACGGGAGAAGATCACGGCGCTTTCCATGTTCAAGTCAATAGTGTCTAAGAGCAAATTGACTGAAGCAGACGCAAAAAAGATGGCCGACAAGCTCTCTTCTTCTATGCACAGGCAATACAAGAAGAAATTTCCAGGTCTGAAATGAATGAAAGTGGTCGTCGATGCCAATGTATTGTTCGCAGCGCTCCTAGCAAGAGGAAAGTCTGCAGAGCTATTGTTCTCAGAAAGCATTGAGCCTTTGGCGCCAGAGCTCCTATTCATAGAATTAGGACGAAATAAAAAAGAGCTTCTGGAGAAGAGCAAGCTCACGAAGCAGGACGTCGAGGACTTCAATAAAAAGATAAAGTCCGAGACTGGAAAGAAGTTTTGATCTGAATTTGACGCGCTTCGTAAGAACTCAATTCAAATTCCCTGGCATAGAAATAACATTAAAAAGAATGATCATTCGATATTCAATGATTTCATTATCCTGTCTAGCTTCCTGTTGATCTTCTCAAATTCATCAGGGGAAGGGTTGGCTCTGGCTTCTGGGCGGTCATTGGGCTTTTCTCTTGGCTCAAATCTGCTGCCTTCGTTCTTTTTGAAGCATTCCCGGCAATAGACAGGCTTGTTATTTGATGGCCTGAATGGGACTTCGCAGCTCTCGCCGCATTTAGCACAGACTGCTTTATGCAGCTCAAGCCCTGTATTCCTGCTTCTGGGCCCGTCAAATCTTCCTTCAGGCCTGCTGGGCCTGTCAAAATCGCGGCTCTCTGACCTGCCGTAGCTTCTTCTTTTAGGACCATCAGAGTCTCTTCTTCCAAAACTGCCTGTTTTATTAAATTCTCGCATGTTGCACCTGCATAAACATCATTACACTGTTTATGATCCTGAGAGCCTGTATCTGCTTATAAATGTATTTGCCATCCATAAGATCCCCTGATAAGGCATATGCTCACTGGACAGCTCGGCGCAGCCTATTTAAATAGGTGTAATCCAACAATTCCGAGACATCGTCTCGGAAAATCAATAACATTTAAATATCAATACACATTTATACACACAAATGTGTATTTAAAATGAGATTTGTGCTTTCAAAGAAGGATATCGTATGCCTGAACCAGGAGTTCGACACAGGAACGCTTCACAACGAGGCAAGCCTTGAGTTCGCACTAGGCTATGCCAAGAAGACCGAGAACTGGACCAAGGCATTGGCCTGGCTCACAAGGGCTATACTATTAGACCATGTCTTTGAGGAAGGCAACAAGAGGACCACCGCGTTGCTGATAAAAGCCTACGCCGAGTATGAGGGATGCAAGACCTATGACGACCGGATAGTCAAGCTGATAAAGAGCATAATCCTCAAGAACATAACAAGCATAAACAGGATAGAGGAGTTGATCAAGGATGCAATCAAGCAAGTTCATTAGGATAGCGAAAGATATAGCCAAGAACGACAAGACCATGTTCGAGACTTTGATGGAGTTCGAGAAGACCAAGAAGATCAGGACCAAGACCAGGATGAACTTCACAGTTGACAAGGCTGTGGCTTCGAGATTCCAGAAGCTATGCAGGGAGAAAGGCTATAACATGAGCGCAAGGATAGAGCAATCCATGCGAAAAGAATTTGATTCAGTCTCATAGTAATCAGTCTCAAATTCCCTGTAAAACCAGAAAAATAAATAATTTTAACAAGATGCTCTACTTCTTCTTGGCTTCTTTCAGCACCGCATGAGCAGCAGCCAGCCGTGCGATAGGCACTCGGTAAGGTGAACAGCTTACATAATCCAGTCCGATGCGATGGCAGAACTCAACCGAGGATGGCTCTCCTCCGTGCTCTCCGCATATTCCGCATTTCAGCTTAGGCTTTACCTTCCTTCCCTTGGCCACTGCTATCTTCATCAGCTCACCAACGCCAGCTTGGTCCAAAGCTTGGAATGGGTCACGCGCATATATTCCCATGTCAACGTATTTGCCAAGGAACTTTCCAGCGTCATCCCTAGAAAGCCCTAATCCCATCTGGGTCAGGTCATTGGTCCCGAAAGAAAAGAAATCAGCTTCAGTAGCTATCTCGTCAGCAGTGATGGCTGCCCTGGGCACCTCTATCATCGTCCCGATAGTATATTCTATCTTGACTTTCTTCTCTTTCATAACTTCTTCAGCCACTCTGATGATCAAGTCCTTCTGCAATTTAAGCTCGCGGACAATCCCGACCAAAGGAACCATTACTTCTGGCTTGGCGTCGATGCCTTTCTTCTTCACTTCAGCAGCAGCTTCAAAGATGGCCCTTGCCTGCATCTCAGATATCTCAGGGAATATTATCCCCAACCTGCATCCTCGATGTCCTAGCATTGGGTTGAACTCATGCAGCTCTTCGATCTTGGATTTTATCTTTTCAACAGATATCTTCATCTCAGCAGCCAGCTCAACGATGTCTTCCTCTTCATGAGGTAAAAATTCATGCAAAGGAGGGTCAAGCAATCTGATGGTGACAGGCAATCCTTTCATCTCAGTAAATAACCCTATGAAGTCTCCTCTCTGCATAGGCAATAGCTTAGCAAGGGCAATTCTTCTTCCGCCAAGGTCAGAGGCAACAATCATCTCTCGCACTGCTTTTATCCTGTCGCCCTCGAAGAACATGTGCTCAGTCCTGCAAAGGCCAATTCCTTCTGCTCCGAATCCTCTTGCGACGCGGGCATCGTTCGGTGTGTCTGCGTTGGTCCTGACTTTCAGTTTTCTATAGCTGTCAGCCCATTTCATAAGCACACCAAAGTCTCCGCTAAGTGAAGGATCGACCAATGGTATCTTTCCTTCAAACACTTCTCCAGTTGAACCGTCAAGTGTCAGGAAGTCTCCTTCATTGTATATCACTCCACTGATCAGCAGTTTCTTCTCTTCCTCTTTCACCTTTATCTCGCTGCATCCGCTTACGCAGCATTTGCCCATTCCTCGGGCGACAACTGCTGCGTGGGAAGTCATTCCTCCGCGGGCA
Organism: archaeon; assembly: GCA_043801165.1. Lineage (GTDB taxonomy): Archaea > Nanobdellota > Nanobdellia > Woesearchaeales > SM23-78 > SM23-78. Next base: position 144,783 of record JAZDMG010000007.1, on the reverse strand, counting down.
GTCAGTATTCCCTGTGCTGCGTTCATTCCCTTGATGTCTTCTGGGCTTGTCTCTGTCCTTACCAACACCAGTTTCTCTCCGCGTTCAGCGAGCTCAACAGCTCTCTCAGCGTTAAACACGATGCTTCCGACTACTGCTCCTGGCGATGCAGGCAGGCCTTTGGCTATCAGCTTTGCTTTTTTCCTGGCCACAGGATCAATGGTCTTGTGCAATAATTGGTCAAGCTGTTCAGGGTTGACGCGAAGGATTGCTGTCTTCTCGTCGATGAGCTTCTCCTTTACCATGTCGACTGCTATCTTGACGGCTGCCTGTGCAGTCCTTTTTCCGTTACGTGTCTGCAGCATGTACAGCTTTCCTTCCTGTATCGTGAACTCCATGTCCTGCATGTCCTTGTAGTGCTTCTCAAGGTCATCCCTTATCTTGACAAGCTCAGCGTATTGCTTGGGCATGCTCTTCTTCAGCTCATTGATGTGCAATGGCGTCCTTATGCCTGCGACAACATCCTCTCCCTGGGCGTTCATCAGGTATTCTCCGTAGAAAGCATTCTCTCCTGTTGACGGGTTCCTTGAGAAGCATACTCCTGTGCCTGACGTCTCTCCCATGTTTCCGAAGACCATCGCCTGGATATTAACAGCAGTCCCCAATAATCCCTGTATGTGGTTTAATTTCCTGTAGGTTATCGCTCGTTCGTTGTTCCATGAGTCGAACACAGCGTTAATCGACAATTTCAGTTGATCCCATGGCTTTTGCGGGAAGTCCTTGCCAGCATGCTTCTTCACAACAGCCTTATACTTCTCAACTATCTTTTTCATGTCAGAGGCATCAAGGTCAGTGTCATACTTGACTCCCTTGGTCTCCTTCGCGTTCTCCATGACTTCCTCGAAGAGCCTATGCTCAACGCCCATTACGACGTCTCCGAACATCTGTATGAATCGCCTATAGGAATCCCAGGAGAATCTTTCATTGCCTGACTTCTCAGCCATGACAAGAACAGTAGAATCATTAATCCCTAGATTCAATATCGTGTCCATCATCCCGGGCATCGAAGAAGCAGCACCGCTCCTGACAGAGACCATCAATGGGTTCTTCTTGTCATCAAAGGCTGCCTTCATCTCCTTCTCAAGCCTCTCGATGCTCTTCTTGATCTCTCCCTCGAGCTCAGCAGGCCATTTCTTCTCCTTGCTGTAATAGGCGCAGCTTTCAGTTGTGATGGTAAATCCCGGAGGGACAGGAATCCCCAGCTTGGTCATCTCAGCAAGATTAGCGCCTTTGCCGCCAAGCAATTCTTTCATTGACTTATCTCCTTCTGAGAAATAATAGACGAATTTCTTCTTTGCCATTGAAATCACCCTCTTAGCATGAACTTATACTATCGGACTAGACAAATGGGTTATTTATATAGTTTACGACTGCCTGTCCAACCTAGAAATAGTCATCATTTATAGCAGGAGGCATATACCATTGTGATTGATTCCCTCTGCCACGACTTCATGAAGGCAATCTTATCATCTACTCTTGTCAGGTTTTCCTTGTCGCTGTCGATGAAAAGGACGAAATCAAGCTCTCCTTCTTCGCCAATCTCAAGCTCATACTTCCTGACAAGGTCATTGGGCAATAATGCCTCTGTCCACAGGACCTTCGCCAGCTTAAGGTCAAGCCCTCCTTCAGAATAGTTCTTGCTGTAGGGAAAATATACCACTTCAGAGCATGCGATTGTGCTGTTGTCAGAATAATCGAACAGGAGATCATAGAATTTTCCTGAGAAGCTCAAGGCCTTCAATACAGCCCTTAGCTTGGCGTCCTTTGAAAGCTTCGGTCTCATGACTCCGATATAGTCTGACTGCGCATAGTCCTCTATCGGGCCTATCCTGACATGGAAGTGCTTTGACTCTATCATGTTAGCTTCATAATCTCCGTAGCTCTTGGTATATTTTTCATACACCTCAGGCATGTTCTCTCGGAGGTATGCTGAGACAGAGCCATTGATCACTTTGCTGCCATTGAAATATCCATCCATCTCAGATAATGTCCCTGTGTATATGAATGAGTGCTTCCAGAATCCCGGATAGAGAAAGTTCGATAGGCGCCACTCAGTCCTCTCGACAACAATGTCGCCTGGCATCAGCTCAGGCCTTATCTGCTCTATGTACGTATGGGTTATTTTGTAGCTTGCGCACCGTGAGTTCATGAAAATGACAAGGGCCAGTACAAAGATGATGATAAGAGCTTTCTTGGCCTTGCTTAATCTCATATATCAGAACCCGCTAAGCTTCTTCTGCACTCCACTCTCAGGCGATTCCCTGCAGCAGGCCCAGCTCTTCCTGAAGAAAGGATACTTACCCCTATTATCTTTTATGAACTGGGCAGTCTTTGGATCAGACGGATAGCCGCTGCCGAAATCAACATTGTACTTCTTCTTGAGCTCAGAGATCTCATGGTCCCTTGTCACCTTTGCGGCTATGCTGGCAGCCCCGACAATGACGTACTTATAGTCTGCCTTGTGCTCGACCACAAGCTCTGGCTTGTACTTAAGCCTTGATACGATATAATCCTTGTATGCCTTCTGGTTGGTGCTGGGGCAGTCTATGAATGCCTTGTCAGGCCTCATCTTGTTAAGCATCATGACAGCATGGTCTGCCTCAAGCCAATTGAGGTTTGTCTCATCGCTCAATACAGCAGAATCAACCTCTTCAGGAAGTATCTTGACAATATCTAATTTGCAGAGCTTCCTGATCTCAGGCAGCATCCTCTCCCTCTGCTCAGGAGTCAATAGCTTTGAGTCTTTCACTCCAAGCTTCTTGAGCTTATCCTCGTCCTTTGGGTCGATGCATGCTATCGCCATCACCAAAGGCCCTATGGCCGGCCCTCTCCCTGCCTCATCAATTCCGCCGATTATCATTGCAGTATGTTTAGCTTAGCTGTTTAAAAAGCTTGTTAGAGAAAACTAGAACCTCATGCTGTCAAGCTTAGCAGTCCTCTTGATGATTGGAGGATGAGTGCTGAAGAGCTGGAATATGAAGCTGCCCCTGAAAGGATTCACGATGAACAATGGAGCAGTCGCAGGGCTTCCCTCTCCTTTCCTGAAAGGATGGTCTGCATTGGCTTTCTCAAGCTTCTTCAAGGCAGAGCTAAGGCCTTTTCCGTCATGCAAAAGCTTTGCAGCGCTCTCATCAGCAAAATACTCGCGGGTCCTTGACAGGGCAAGCTGGAGCAGAAGAGCAATCAAAGGAGCAAGTATGCCCAGGACAAGGAGTTCCAGGAATCCATTGCCTCGATCATCATCTCCGCCAAATCCTCCGAACATCGCTCCCCAGCGGGCCATCGTAGCAACATAAGAAATAACTCCTGCCATCACAGCAGCGATGGTCTGTATCAACGTATCACGGTTCCTTACGTGGCTCATCTCATGGGCCAAGACTCCCCTGAGTTCATTGTCATCAAGAAGATCAAGTATGCTGTTGGTCACAGCGACAGCAGCCCTCTTAGGAGTAGGTCCTGTGGCGAAAGCATTTGGAGTTCCGCTCTCGATGATGTAGACCTTTGGCATCGGAAGCCCTGCCCTGCTGGCAATCTCACGCACAAGCTTACGAGCCCTGTGGCCCTGGGGCAATTCCTTTGCCTTGTACATCCAAAGCACTATCCTGTGGCTCCACCAGAACATCACGAAGTTCATCACCATGACAAAGACGAAGGCGACAATCAATCCAGAAGTGCCGCCCAGCAGATTGCCTATCCAAAGCACGAGCGCAGTCAGCAGCGCTAGCAATATGGTCGTCTTGACAGCATTGGTGAAAAATCCCATGCAAAGGAAGAAAAAATGCTTGCTTTTAAAGATTATGGATTATGAGTCACAGAGAGAGGATTTCGGTCCACAAACGCCTTCAGCATTATTTTTTTATCTCTATCTTTGCCGGGAAGACGGTCAAAGAGTTCTGAAGGAACATCATCTTATCCAGGGAAGCTTTCTTGGCTTCTGATTCTGTCCTTCCTGTCGCCGACCCGGTTATTCCTATCTCTTGTATCTCTTTTCCCTTCAGCTCAGCGCCTAGCAAGAATGATTCGATAAGATTCCCATCAATATACAACGCTAAATCTTTTTCAAGATACTCTTTACCATCCTTATTGACCACAGAAAGATTTTGTGTGGCTTCGCTTGTCCTCTTTGCTGCTTCAGGACTTATCTGTATTGAGAAATGGAATGGACATGACCAATTGGTGTCAGCCTGTTGGCAGCCGACTTCATCCTCAGAGCCATCTGTGATTGGGCTTGAGCATTCGGTAGACCTGCAGATATAGGCTATGTCCTCACCAGAGTAGACCGCAGTTTCTCCTATTTTCCCTTCGATAGTCTTCTCCTTTATGAGCTGCTCAAAGAAAGTAATCGCTGAATCGCGGTCCTTTGGGCTGAAACGGACGATCACTTCATAAGCGTCATCAGCCGTATTGACCAAGAAAGGATATTGAGGATATTGTTCCAGCACCACGCTTAATTTTACCAGAGCGTCTATATTCTGCGAAAGATTATCATTTGTTAATCTGATAGTTATAAGGTCTGTCCTTGCGCATCCCTGGATCATGAGGATGCTGCATATCGCTAAGATCAAAAGTATTTTTTTAATCATATAAGCCTTCTTCTGCATTTTGCTTATATAAATCTTTCTAGAACCTAGCGAATGATGTGCTGCTTCAGACACCGATTATCTGCCTTAAGGAATCCACATCCTTTACCTTGCTTATTTTGTCCCTCATAGCAGCGCTTCCCTTCATGCCGACAGTGAAATGCTGGCAATGCAATTTGACCCTGACAACATTCGTCTTATGAGCTTCAGCAAGCTCAAGATAGCGTTTTATCATCTTGATGCGGGCAGAGTCATCAACCTTGCTGTAGTTGCCTTCCAGATGGTCGTTTATCTGCCTGAATATCAATGGGCTCTTCATAGCAGCCCTGCCTAGCATGACGTAGTCGCAGCCAGTCTCTCTCATCATCCGCTCAGCATCCTCTGGCGACGATATGTCTCCGTTGCCTATGACAGGCACACTGACAGCTTCCTTGACTTTCTTTATCAGGCTCCAGTCTGCCTTTCCGCTGTAGGCCTGCACCATGGTCCTTGGATGCACAGTTATCGCAGATGCTCCTGCCTCCTCACAGATCTTAGCTATCTCGACAGCGACTATCCTGTTGCTGTCCATACCGCTGCGAAGCTTGACAGTGAACGGAGTGTGCAGCTCCTTGACACAGGCAGCCACGATATCCCTGATCCTGTTCTTCCGCAGCAACAAAGCGCAGCCAGATCCCTGCTTCATTATCTTTCTCGCAGGGCAGCCGAGATTGAAATCGATGACGTCAGGCCTGAACTCCTTCTCGACGAACAAAGCTGCCTTTGCGATGCTCTCAGGATCCTGGCCGAACAGCTGTATGCCGAAAGGCCTCTCTTTCTCAGAAGTGTCTATCAGGTGTATGGTGGCGGCATTCCTCCTCGCTATCGCAGGGGCGCTGATCATCTCAGAGAAGACAAGTGCGCAGCCATATTCCTTACAGAGCATCCTGAAGGCAGGGTCATTCACCTCTGCCATCGGGGCGAGGATGGCTTTTCCATTGAGCTTCGGATACATCATTTTCTAGAAGTGGAACGGCTTGTCTTTAATGCTTTTCCCTTGCCAGCAGGTCTTTTGCCTTTGGTGCGAGGCATTATCCTGTCGTGGTGCTCCTTGTAGACTTCCTTCGGTATCAGCTTTATCGCCAGGAATATCAGGCCTGGTATCATTATGATGTCGTCGAGCTGTCCGAATATCGGTATGAAGTCAGGGATCAGGTCGATCGGGCTTGTCAGGTATATCATCGCGCCCCAGAGGCAGAACTTCGCCATGCGAGGAGTCCTCCTGTCGCCATAGATCGCCTTGAAGAGCTTGATGTGGTTCTCCAGGTCTTTCTTGATGTCTTTGAGTTTGAGCTTGATGGACATTGATTTGCTTTGATTTTGCTGTTTATTAATGTTTTCTTAGCACTGGACATCTCGACGCAAAGGATATTAATCGGCGTTATAAGCTATATGACATGGACCTGATTACGTTTTCTGGAGAGAGACTGGCGTTGTTCGCTAGGATTCACGCTCATCTTTGTGGAGATGGTGGTCTATATTCATACAAGACTTCAGAAAAAGACCGTAAAAATAGGGCTGAGATATGCTACTTCAATTCAAATAAAGACCTAATAGATTCTTTTAGAAAAGACATGAATGCACTTTTTGGGGTTAAGACGAGTTATTTTCCGCAACACCAAAAAGTTGTTGTTAAAAGCATAAGGATTGCAAAAGTTCTTCTCAGCTTTAATAAATATGGCACTCGGGAATGGAGAATCCCTTCGCTTATAAAAACAGCTGAAAAATCGATTAAACTGGAGTGGATTAAAAGCTTTTCTCATGACGAAGGTTATCTTCCAAAAGGAAGAAACACGATTCGCATTAAGTCTATGAACCAAAAAGGATTAAAAGATGCCAAGGAGATGTTAGACTCAATAGATATACATTCCAGGCTTTCAGGCCCAAATTGTGATGGCTCCTGGTATTTAAACATTAGAAAGATGAATGGATTGGATGCTTTCACTAAAAAACCCTCAAGAAAAAAAACAATAGCGGGGGGTGGACTTTCATCAACAGTTCTTCCGAACATGTTGTATTTGAACCACCGACCTCCGGGTCTCTCTAAGAGTGTTTCTCTTTTATGAGCCTTCCGCACAGATAAGACTTTTCTTATCCATTCGACGGGCACTCCTAGTTGGGCACTCGCCTAATCTTTTGGGATAGACGCGTTCTGCCCTACCCCGCTATTGGTATCCCTCGAGTTATCCACGGTTGTTTAAAAAGGTTACGTTAATAATCCTCTTCTGAAGAACGAGAACGGATAGTTTTCTGATTCACTTCTTCCCTGGCTCGCCGTTGAGCTGCACGATGACAGACCGTTCTCTCGGCTTTGTGTCGAAGTCAGCGAAGACTATGCTCTGCCACCTGCCGAGGGCTAGTTTCCCGTCGATGAAAGGCACTGTCAGGCTCTGGTTCAGCAGGGTGGCTGCGAGATGGCTCTTGCCGTTGTCGTCATTGTTCAGCCTGTTGTGGTGGTAGTCGTCATCGGGTATTATCCTGCTGAAGAAATCCTTTGTGTCCTTTATCAGGCCAGGCTCGTGCTCCATTATTATGATGCAGGCAGTGGTGTGCTGGCAGAAGGCCAATGCAGAGCCTTCCTTCAGCCCGCTCTGCTTCAAGAACCCTTCGACCTTGTCTGTTATGTTGATTAGCTCGCACCTTCCCTGTGCATTGACTTTGAAAGAATGTGTCCTTATCATAGCTCTTGCTGGTCGATATCATTATTTAAAGTTAGTGAATGATGATATTCTATGAATGCCTGTCAGGTCGTTATCTTATCACAGCCAGTTATCATCAAATAGTCATCCCTAATAAATAGTAACATTTATATATCAGTTAGCACTTCAATGGATAAAATGTCTAAAATCACGAAGAAAGACCCGCTATGGAAAGTTATTGTGGCGGAGATAGATGCACGCAAGTACACTCTGTCTCAGGAACCTCTATTGCAAATTCTCAATCAAGAGAAGGATCGTGTGGAGCGTTTCATGAACACCTATCGTTGGCTCAAGGAGAATGAGACCTATGGCGCGCTTGTGATGATCCACATGGAGAAACGTGATCTGTGGTTTCATGTGGGCCTCCCGTATGCCACTAATCACATGATTCCTTCTCCTCTGAGCATAAAATCTTTCTTGCTCAAGCAGGGATATGACCCGAGCACTGCTGAGAGGTTCGAGAGTGTAAGGACAGGTAATGAAATGAAGGGTGTTTTTATGGAGCGGCCTTCTATCCAGGATTTGTCAACGATCATAGGCACTCATATCCTTGTCACCTCATCAAAAGGCGGCAATCATCATGATTCTCAGATATACTCGCCTTAGTTGATAAGGCCGCGTATTAGCAGAATTCTCATAATCAAGCTCCTGTCAATAGGCCCATCTTCACAAGCTCAATAATTAAGCCATTGGTCATGAGGAGATAAGCTGGCCCGATTAATAAATAATAAGCCTTGGAATAGGCAGGTGCATGCATCAGGTCAGATTTCCACAGGCCAGGGTAATCGCAGGTCAAGCGCATGCCGAAGCAATGATAGCCAACATATTCTAGTGAGGGCAGGATAAGCCAATAGCAAAAGCAGATGATGATGAATTTGTAAGGATGGTCGATGGCGTCGTAAAGAATCCTCATCAGCACCAGGCCGAGGGTCCATGAGACCAATGGAAAAAGATTGAGTCCAAAAACATAATAATTTTTCCCTCGGTATTTGTAGATCCCGCTGACCTTCACCCAGACCACTGTTATCAGAAGAGCTGATGACACAAATATCAAGGCTTGGGTCAGGCTCCACATATCAATCAGCTTCAAAGGTTCTTCTAAAGAGTATTACGCCACGGCCCGGGGCTCAGAAACACTGCGTTTCTGGCCCGAGCCGTCTGGCGCTCGCTGCGCTGAGCGCCACGGCTCGGATTTGAACCGAGGATTCTCGTACGAGAACAGGATTACCCATCTTACGCCAAAAGAAGGATTCCTTCTTCTGTCTGCGCTATACCAGGCTAAGCGACCGTGGCATCAAAGTCTGGTTTATGCTAATCCTTATATGGATGAAAATCCTGTCGTTTTAAAAGGTTTTGGTTGATTTGATAGAAAACATTAAAAAGCAGCCCTGACCTTCTTTGAGCAGCATGGCTGGTAATAAAGGATTCTTGTATCTTCTGGTGTTTTTTCTCCTATCGTCTTTAGCCCTTGCTGCGAGGGATGATGCATTGTTCAGTTATCATGCTCTCAATCTCAGGCTTGACATCTCAAACGACCTTAAGGTGAGGCCTGTCAGCAGTGATTTCTATCTCAGCCAGGTGACTGCGACATTGGCATGGTATCCTGTGGATGATTACCGTCAGATAGTTGAATCCATAACCACTGAGCCGATGGCTGATTTCAAGGAAGGAGATGGCTTTTTCTTTAGGTGGGATAGCCCGAGCCAGAACAGCTTTGAGCTGAAGGAGACTGCGAAGCTCACCACCAAGAACGAGTTCCTGAAGGTCACTAAGAAAGTGCCTTTCCCGATCAAGGATCTTGATCCTGAGATAGCAGGCTATCTGAAGCCTCAGGAGATAATAGATGTCAATGATGACATAAAGTCATTGGCCTCCAGCCTTGTGAAAGGCGACTATGACCTTTTCTCAGCCACCTCTAAGCTTGCAGAGTGGGTCGAGGACAATGTGGAGTACAATCTCACATCGATGACAGCAGACGCGTCGCAGAAGGCCAGCTGGGTGATGATCAACAGGAGAGGAGTGTGCGATGAGCTCACAAGCCTTTTTATCTCAATGTGCAGGAGCGTAGGCATACCTGCTAGGTTCGTCACAGGGATATCTTACTCTAATATCAACCTGCAGAACGACGGCTGGGGCCCCCATGGCTGGGCAGAGGTTTACTTTCCAGGCTATGGCTGGGTGCCTTTTGATGTCACATACAAGGAGCTTGGCTACATCGATGCCACCCACATAAAGCTGAGAGCCACTGCTGATGCAAGGGAGACCAGCGTTGACTACACCACGAGGGGCAATGGCGGGGAGATGGTCCCTGGCCCTCTTGAATCAAGCGTGGCTGTCATCGGCAAGGATTACCGGGTTGAGCCTGTAGTTGACATAAAGCTGGAGATGAAGAAAGCAGAGGTTGGGTTCGGATCATACAATCTTGTCATAGCCACTGTGAAGAATCTCGAGGATTATTATGTCGCCGGGGAGCTTTTCATCTCGAAGGTGACTGAGATGGAGATTATCAGCGAGCCGAGCATAGATTTCTGGCTGGCACCTCTCCAAGAGAAGAGGCTTTATTGGCTCGTGAGAGTCAGCCCAGGGCTTGACCCTTCATTCACCTATACTTTCCCTCTCAAGGTGAGAAATTCTCGGGGAGAAGAGGCTTCTGGCAGCTTCAAGGCCAGCCGGGACGGAAAGGTATTCTCTGAGAAGTATATGCAGACATTGATAGAGCAGCTTAAGCCGGCAAAGCCCTACGCTGACAAGCTTTTGATAAGCTGCAGCTCTGACAAGGAGGAGCTGTTCCTGTCAGAATCTGTGCGGGTCAATTGCCTGGTGAAGAACAACGGGAGCACTCCGCTGGAGCAGCTCAAGGTATGTTTGGAGCAGAATTGCTCTCTGGCAAGCATAGGTGAGTTCAAGGCTGCGAATTTCAACTATGTGACTAAGTTCGAGACCCTGGGTGTCAAGACCCTCACCTTTAAGACAGAGAATAGCCTTGTCGACAACGAATATTACCTAGTGATTGATGTCCAGGACAAGCCGCTGATTGATATATCGAACCTTTCCTATCCTGAGACAATTAATTATGGCCAGGCTGGTGAGGTGGTGATAACCATGAGGCGCAGGTCAGGCAGCCAGCCGCAGAACATCAGGGTCTCATTGGACCATGAGCTTATCAGCCATGAATGGACCCTTTCGAAGCTTGAGTCTGATTATGAGTTCAGGATACTTATCAACGGCGCAGATATGGTGCTTGACAAGAATGATTTCTTGATTAAGGTGGCCTATCAGGATATCAAGGGGAACAATTATCAGGTTGACAACAAGTTCTCCATAATTCTCAACAATCCTACTTTCTTCCAGCGCCTGACCATAAGGATGAACATCCTGGATCGCAAGATGAGCATCTGGCTCTCGAAGCTCTTCAACAAGATTTAAATAACCCTCAAGAATACTTCTTATCATGCCTAAGAAAACAAAGGAAAACGATAGCAAGACACTGTCGCAGGCGAAAGCCACAAGGCTGGTGCCTGACACCAGCATAACCATTGAAGGCATTCTCTCTAAGAAGATTGAGAAGAAAGAGCTCTCTCCAAAGCAGATCATAGTCCATGAGTCAGTCATGGCAGAATTGGAGAGCCAGGCCAACAAGAACAAGGAGACAGGTTTCCTTGGATTGGAAGAGGTCAAGAGGCTCAGGGAGCTGGGTCTGAAGCACGGCTTTGAGGTGATATTCAAGGGCAGCAGGCCCACTGATTTTGAGATAAAACATGCCAAGACAGGAGAGATAGACTCCGTCATAAGAAAGCTGGCATCAGATGAGAAAGCCACCCTTGTGACAGCAGACAAGGTGCAGGCCCTTGTGGCTGAGAGCAAAGGCATCAGCGTCATACTTTTCGAGTTCGAGGACGAGGACGAGTCTCCCCTTGTGCTTGAAAAATTCTTTGACAGCAGGACCATGAGCGTCCACATACGTGAGAAATGCTCTGTGAAGGCCAAGAAGGGAATGCCCGGCGATTGGGAATATGTTGAGGTCGCTCCTGGAATACTTGACAGGGAAGCTGTCAAGGAACTGGCAAAATCAATAACAGAGGAGGCAAGCTCAAGGACCGATGGGTTCATCGAGGCAGACAGGAAAGGGTCTACCATAATCCAGCTTTCTAATTATAGGATTGTCATAACAAGGCCTCCATTCGCAGATGGCTACGAGATAACAGCGGTGAGGCCCATAAAAAAGCTGAGCCTGAAAGAATACCAGCTCAACGAGAAGATCCTTGCCAGGATCGATGAGAGCGCAGAGGGAGTGCTCATAGCAGGGGCTCCTGGCCACGGAAAGACAACATTTGCCCAGGCATTGGCAGAGCATTACCTTGCCAAGAAGAAGGTCATCAAGACCATTGAGTCGCCGAGAGACCTCTCGCTCGGCGATGAGATAACCCAGTACTCGATGAACTATGGCACAAGCCAGGAGATACACGACATACTGCTCCTGAGCAGGCCAGATTACACGATCTTTGATGAGATGAGGAATACAGAGGACTTCAGGCTTTTCTCAGACCTTCGCCTCAGCGGAGTGGGAATGATAGGAGTCATCCACGCCACCAATCCAATCGATGCCATCCAGAGATTCATCGGCAGGATTGAGCTTGGAGTCATCCCTCATGTCATCGACACAGTGATCTTCATCAGGAACGGAGCTATCAATAGGATATTCTCAGTGAGCCTCCAAGTAAAGGTGCCCAGCGGCATGATGGAGGCAGACCTTGCGAGGCCTGTTGTCACGGTCAGCGATTTCAATTCAGGGCGCCTTGAGTTCGAGATCTACAGCTACGGAGAGGAGACCGTTGTCGTTCCTGTGAGGGCAGAGCAGAGGACGTCTGTGCACAGGCTCGCAGAGGACAGCATAAGGCGTGAGATGATGAAGCATGTCAGCAAGGCGCAGATAGAGATGATATCTGACAACAGGTGCAAAGTCATAGTTCCTGTTGGAGAGAAAGGGCGCCTCATAGGCCACCAAGGCCAGAATATACAGTCGCTGGAGGAGAAGCTAGGCCTCAGCATCGATGTTGTCGAGGAAGAGGAGAAGCGCGCAGGCAGGCGCGAAGAGCGCCAGGGGACGATTCCCTACCAGATAAAGATTGACGGGAAGAACATACTGCTGGCGCTGAGGCCAGAGGACGCCAACAAGGAAGTAGACATCTACCTCGGAGACTCTTTCCTCTTGTCAGCGACCGCTTCCAGGAAGAGCATGATCAAGATCAACAAGCAGCACGGCATAGGCCGAACGATTCTGAAGACGATACATGCAGGTGAGAAGCTTGAGATCAGGGGAGAATGAGCAGCATTCTTCTGTAGCCTTTTCTTACATTTAAAGCATTTTTCTAGAAGAGAAAGCTATATAAACCTCATGTTTATCCTCTTGAGAAAATAAACCACTCTATAATGAGAACGGGGGATGACGATGAATGAAGGAAGGATTTACAGGGCAAGAGAAGCTATGTCGACAGCAGTTGGTCAGCTTGAAAGTTCAGTCAGGCAGACATACCATCGGATGGTTGATTTTCTAGAGTCATTAAGGCCGCAGAATCTCGGACCTGAATATGCATTCGCAACAGGACCTAGGAGCATGAGCCAGAAGCAGGCGGCTGGTTATCTCAATGCTCGAGAGGATCAATTTAATGCTGGAATCAGTTTCATGAGCAGGAGAAACGCGGATGATATCTCTCCGAATTATAAGAGATTCATGACCCAGAGAAAGGTCATGATTGCCGAGGCAAAGAATCGAAAGCAGGAAAAGGCAGACTCTGAGACTGAAAAGGAAAAGGCCAGGCTCGTGATGAGGTTGCATGACCTCAAGGATGCTAGCAGGCCTGTGCCTGATGATGTCCGAAACAGGGCAGTAGAGCTTGGGCTTGAGCACCTGTTGCCAAGATTCTGACGTAAGATATCGTGATGTGTGTCTTGCATCACAGAAATCTATAAAAAGGAATCTCCATACTCTCTTTTTTTTAATGCGATCAATGGTCGGACGAAGGAAAACATTTATGGGTTCTAGATATTTGTTCCCATTCGCAGAAGAAGAGGCGGGCAGAGATAGGAATGCGATTGGAGGGTGGTGCAGATGAGTAAGACGCCTTGGTTCGGCACACATATTATTTCCATGGAAGATTTTACAAGAGCAGATCTTGATCTAATCCATATGGTCTCAGAGGAAATTCGTTCTGATCTCCTGAGAGGACATTTCGGCAGGTGGGATGGCCTGCTTTCCAAGCATAACGTCGCGTCTGCTTTCTTTGAGAACAGCTCAAGGACGAGGCTGAGCCACAGGTTGGCAGCCAATTACCTTGGCGTGGATAATTCAGACGGGTTCTACGGCCCAGAAGGGACTTCGCTGCAGAAAGGAGAGTCATTGCACGATACAATCAGGATGCTGATTGGCTACGGTAACAACATAATAGTCATGCGCCATGAGAGGGAAGGATCAGCGCGATGGGCTGCGGACGTTGTTGATATTGCGCTCAAAGATGATCTTGAGAAGTTGGACGTCGACAGGAGCCCTGTGGTGATTGTCAACGGCGGTAGCGGAGCAGAGCAGCATCCGACGCAGGTGATACTAGATTCCTATGTCATCAGGATGAGGAGAGGCACAATTGACGGTCTCAACATAGGATTTTTTGGTGATATAAAGAACAGCAGGGTCGCCAACTCATGGTTCTCTGCGATGAGGCTTCTCAAGGACTCGACTCTTCACCTAGGATTCCCGGAAGGGTTCGGCCCTGACCATGACACTTTGGACAGGCTGAAAGTCAGGGGAATACATGTCGAGACTTATGACTCATTGGACGGATTGAAGAATGTTGACGTACTCATACAGCTCCGGCCTCAACTCGAGAGGATGAACGACCTGGAGCAGAAGATGTTCACGACAGAATGGTCTATCACCCCTGATGTCGTGAACGCCTTTGTCAGGGATGATGCGATGATACTTCATCCTTTGCCAAGGAACAAGAACAACCTTGAGCTTGCGATGGGAGTCGACAGAATGCCCCAGAGCTTCTACTTCCAGCAGGAAAGCCTCGGCCCGTTCACAAGGGCCGCGACATTCGCGCTCATATGCTCAGAGTACGGCAAGACCCAGTTCAGGGAAGGGTTCAATGAGAAGCTTGACTTCAGCATCCTAGGAAACCTGGTGGAGAGGATAAGAGATGAAGCTAGCCCGGATGAGAGGCGTAGGAAAGTAGGTTTGATTGAAGGCAATGGAGTTGTGATAGATCACATCCCTGAAGGCCAGGCTATAAAGCTGGTGCAACTCCTGAACATAAGGGGTTTCCCAGTCTATATCGGTAGCGATATGCCAAGCCAGGCCATGAAGAAAAAAGACCTCTTGAAATTCGACGGTCTCGCAAACCTTGACCCTGACTCCTTGGCGAGGATAAAGCTATTCGTGCCTCATGCCACCATAAACTATATCAAGGATGGGGCTATCGACAAGAAATTTGATTATGAGCTGCCATCACGCATAGGAAATGTAGCCTACTGCGCCAACCCGAGGTGCATAACCAATCCTGAGCAGAATGAGCATGTGCCGCAGAGGTTCTATGTCATCAACCCGGTGATACCTGAGCTCAGGTGCGCCTATTGCGACAGGATAACCAGGCCTACAAAGAGGCAGCCGATGCCAACCCGGGTCAAGTGAGAGGTTCAAAATTTTTTTCTTTTTTTCATATTTAATAATTCATTTCTCATCTTTTTGAGCAAAATATTTAAACCATCAAGCCAATTCTCTCTTAAAATGCTATCGGCGCAATTCATACGGGACAATGCAGAGCTGGTCAAGGATAACATGAAGAAGAAGGACCTTGACCCGTGCACAGTAGATGATTTTCTCACAGCAGACGCAGGATGGCGCAAGCTCACAAAGCAGGCAGAAGACCTTAAGCATGAGCGCAACAAGGTTAGCGAGCAAATCAACAGCGCAAAGAAGAGCGGAAAAGATGTTGCTTCGCTGATAGCCAAGGCAAAGGACATTCCCCAGGAGATAAAATCATTGGAGGAGCAGCAGGAGAAGCTCCAATCCCAATCAAAGGAACTGCTCGCCAAGATACCAAACATGATGCATGATTCTGTAAAGCATGGAAAGGATGCCAGCGAGAACCCTGTCATCAGGACAATAGGCAATCCTAAGAAATTCCCATTCCCTGTCAAAAACCACGTCGAATTGGCAGAGGGGCTCGGCATAGCCGACTTCGAGGCAAGCGCAAAGACCTCCGGCAACGGGTTCTACTTCCTCGAAGGAGAGCTGGCATTGCTGGACCAGGCATTGATAAGGTTCGCCATCGACTTCATGCACAGGAAAGGCTATCGCTACATCGAGACGCCTCTCATGATAAAGCATGATGTGCTGGCGGCAGCCACTGACACAAAGGCATTCGCAGACTCAATATACTCTGTCAAGGGAGATGACAATCTCTGCCTCATAGGTACAAGCGAGTACTCGATGCTCGGACGCTACATCGACGCCACATTCCAGGAGCAGGACCTTCCCAAGAAGCTCTTCTCCTACAGCATGTGCTTCAGGAAGGAGATAGGCAGCCACGGAATAAATGAGAAAGGCCTCTGGAGGACGCACCAGTTCAACAAGGTGGAGCAGTTCATCTTCTGCAGGCCAGAGGAATCATATGACTATTACGAGGAGCTCCTAAAGAACTCAGAAGAGATAATGCTCGCATTGGAGATGCCCTACAGGATCGTCGAGTGCTGCACAGGAGACCTGTCTGCCTGGAAATCAAGGAGCGCAGACATAGAGGTATGGAGACCGACACTTGAGGAGTACGGAGAGGTCATGTCATTGAGCAACTGCACAGACTACCAGGCAAGAGACCTCAACATAAGGCTTGTGCGCAAGGACGGAAGCAGAGAAGCGGTCCATACACTGAACAACACAGCCATGGCCACATCAAGGATAATGGTCGCGATACTCGAGAACTACCAGAACGAGGACGGAAGCATCATAGTCCCCCGAGCATTGGTGCCTTACATGCAGGGCATAAAGAAGATTGCCAAGAAGAAGTGAGACGGGCGCGCTGGTCTTGGACAAGGCCATCTTTCTATCCTAAAATAGCAAACTTTTTATTGGGTTATCTTGTTCTAATCGTATGAAAATCCTTATTACTGGAGCGAGCAGTTATGTCGGTGCGAGGCTGTATTCTGATTTGCGCATGAAGCATGATGTTATCGGGACATATAATTCTAATAAATTGTTCCCGGAGCTCGCCCATCTTGATATAACCAAGAGAGATGAAGTCATAGGTTTGATATCTCTTGCAAAGCCACAATTCATCATCCATGTCGCTGCCAATGCAAATGGTGGCTGGTGTGAAAAAAACCAGGAACAGGCAGTCGCTATTAATGAGCTTGGGACAAAATATGTTGTGGAAGGGGCAAACAAGGTCGGAGCAAGGATAATATTGATATCATCAGTCATGGTTGATAATGTCGGGCAGTTCTATGGAAAAACCAAGTTGCAGGGCGAGGAATATGCCAAAAAGGCGACTGCGGGTTATGTTATACTGCGGCCATCGTTTGTGTTAGGCTTCAGCCCGAATACTATCAATGATAGGCCATTCAATAGGTTGCTGAATAATATTACGAAGCATACGCCGGCGGTATATGATAGCTCTTGGAAGTTTCAGCCGACATGGATAAGGCATATACGAGAGGTAATCGAAGAAGTAATAAGAAGGGATATCCTGAATGAGATAATACCTGTTGCTGTTCCAGAGCTAAAAACAAGGTACGATATAGCAGAGGATGTCTTGCCAGAATTTGGCATTACAGTCTCATCAGAGGATAAACAAGATAAAACTCCAGTTTTTGCAGATGATCAATCTAAATTAAAGGAGTTACATCTGCCAGTCTACACCTATCCTCAAATGATTGATGGCCTGAAGAAAGAGATACATGAGTTTCTTAAAAATAAATGAATAGGTCTGTTTATCAGTTCTGATTACAAAATCCGCCGCAGTTATTTCCTTATCTTTCTAAGCTTTTTGTTGTCCGTGAACTGCTCGTGCACAGGAAGCTCTGAGTCAGGGTCGACGTCAAGCTCTCCGAACATCCCGTGGCTTTCATCGCCATCAGGCCTCTGCCCCGGCTCATCCTTCCTCTTTTTTCTAGGGATTCCAAGCTCCATGCCACTGAGTAATACGTGGATATATAAATTTCTTTTCATCTTCTCAAGCAAAAAATATTAAAACACAGCCAACAAGGGCTATTTGCATGGCAAAGATACCTGGTTGGGTCTACATCATCGTCGGAGTGGCTATATCGGCGGTTTCGAAGATGGTGGAGGCCAAGACCAAGCCAGGCCAGTTCAAGCTCTTCTTCTGGCTGGGCATAGCCTTCGTGATAATAGGAGTGTTCAAGCTCGTAATGAGATATGTCTTTGGGATGGGTGGCGAGGAGAAAGACAAGAAAGTCGCTCATCACCGCAATCAGATGCGCACCAACCTACGCACCCAAGGCACGCAGGGCCAATCACAGTTCAGGCAGCACCACAATGATGGCAATCCCCATGAGCTCCAGCACATGCAGGGCCAGCATCATGTATCAGAGCCTGACCCGAGGCAGGGCCGCCAGGACTCCTCAATAGTCTCATGCCCTAATTGCAGCACCAGGCATTACTCCTATGCTGACTTCTGCATGAAGTGCGGGACAAAGATGAAGCGATGAGCCAGGATGCCTAAGGTAGTTTCACAGCATGTTTTCCTGTTTTTGTCAGAAAACTATTTAAACACCAAAAAAGAGGGTTAAGCTATTATGGACGCTTTGGAATGCATTGCCTCGAGAAGGAGCATAAGACGGTTTCTTGATATGCCCATAGACAAGGAGACTATAATGGATATCATTGATGCAGGCCATCTTGCTCCCAGCAGCGGCAATGTCCAGGACTGGAGGTTCATAGTAGTTGATGACAAGCCCCTGATGAAAAAGCTCAGCGAGCATAGCCTAGGCCAGGACTCGGTGCATAACGCAGCCTTTCTCATCGTCGTATGCGGAGACCCTGAGCAGACAGAGCGACACTACGGCCTCAGAGGATCAAGGCTCTATCTGGTGCAGAACTGCGCAGCAGCTATTGAGAACATGCTCCTCGCAGCCCATGCAATGGATATTGGGGGAGTATGGATAGGTGCTTTTGATGAAGATAAGATCAAGGTATTGCTGGATATCCCAACCAATGTGAGGCCGCAGGCGATACTTGCTTTTGGCTATCCTTCAGAGAAGCCAGACACCAGGATAGTCAAGGACCTTGATGTCATAACATATTTCAATAGGTATGGAGGAAAGATAAAACATATGCACCTCGCGGTCAGGGACTTCTCAGTCGAATGGGAGAAGCGCATATCGCAGGCCTATAACATCTTCGGCCGCTTTAAGGAGAAGACAAAAGAATTGACCAAGGAGACTTCAGAGAAGATCAGCAAAGAGGGCGGCTCATTGCTCAAGGAGTATAAGGAGAAGCTGGGCGATAAGCTCAAGCCAAAGAAATAGGGATAATATATTTTCTATAGCCTCTGCTCAACCGTATTTCTCATCTGGTTGAGACCAATGCGAACAATGCATGGCCGCGGCACAGGCCGGTATCGTATATTGCCGGTGAATGCTTGGCTGAGCCGCACATCCAGCAAAGTCCTTCGATCTGCTCAGGCTTCCTTATCAGCTTGAAAGCAGCAGACTCCTCATCTGAACTCAAACCCTCCCCGTAGCTGCTCTTCTCAAGCAGGAGCAGCAAATCAGATTTCTTATTCAAGCACATATTCATGCGATCACCCCTGCGGTTTATTTTCTCTCTATCCTTAGCAGCTCTTCTTCCATCTCTTCTTCAGTCCAGAAGTCCTTTATCATAGCTATCACCTCAATGTCCACATTCTTCGCGGACGCTAGGTTATACTTAGAGTTGTATTTTAGTTAATTGTTTCTGTAAAGAAAAATGTATCATAGTTGTATTTTGGCAATATTTATAAATCGAGCCATTTTTCACAATGCCATGCTTGATTCCCAGACCGTGAAGAAGATAAGCGACTTTGTCTACCAGAAGCCCAGGAGCATGCAGGAGATTGCGCACTACCTGCAGAAGAACTGGCGTACGGCAGACGCATATGTGGAAAGGATAATCAAGGAGCAGGGCATCCTGTCGATAAGAACCTTCAGGGAAGGGACGAGGGGAGCGCTGAAGATAGTCTTCTGGAGCAACATCGAGAAGATTCATTCATCTGACTTCCAGGAGAGGCTTTTCAAGAGGATAGAATCCTCCAAGGGCAAGGATGATTTCAGCCCATTCGACATCTACCAATATGTTGATGATGACAAGAGATATGCTTTTCTTGAGGAGCAATCAGAGTCTGTCATCTCTCCGAAGCAGAACCTAATAGGCTCTCTGAGGAGCACAGAGCAGCAGGTGCTCATATTCTCAGGAAACCTATCATGGGTCAACGCATCCCAGGGCAAGACCAAGATAATGGATGTCTTTGAGGAGCTGGCAGAGAGAAGCATACCCATAAAAATCCTCTGCAGGGTTGACATAGAGTCCATCAAGAAGATCAGGATGATGCTTGAGATCAACCACAAGATAAAGAAGGAGATGATAGAGATAAGGCACGCAGAGCAGCCCTTCAGGACATTCGTCATAGACACCAAGCTAGCGAGGTTCAAGGAGATAAGGGTGACGGAGCAGCCTGAGAAGAAGAAAAAGAAGAGCCATGACAACAAGCAGCCATACATATTCTATGAGATAAGGGATTCTGACTGGGTGGAATGGGTGCAGAAAGTATTCTGGAACATATTCAGGACCAGCATAAAGGCAGAGAAAAGGATAGCCGACATAGAGACCATCGAAAACATAAAATGAGAGCTGCCTGGGCTGCCGTCGAGAGCTGAGGGCAGTTTCTAAACGTTTATATAACGATGCGCATTCGCTCCTCTTGAGATGACGCTTCCAGACGAGTTCAAGGAGATGCTTTTCCCGCATGACGATGTCAGGCCTACGCAGGAGGAGCTCATAAGAAGGATAAACCATGCTGTAACCAACCAGCAGAACCTGTTAGCCCATGCTCCGACAGGCCTTGGCAAGACAGCCGCAGCCATGGCTCCAAGCATCAGGGAAGCCCTGAAGAAAGACCTGACTGTATTCTTCCTGACATCGCGCCACACCCAGCACAAGCTGGCCATGGAGACTGTGCGGATGATAAAGCAGAAGTACAAGCTGAACTTCTCTGCCGTCGATATAATCGGCAAGAAATGGCTTTGCCTACAGCCAGGAATCATAAAGCTTTTCCCGAGGGATTTTGCTGACTACTGCCAGAACATGAAAGAGGATGACCTCTGTGAGTTCTATACCCACATGAGAGAGAAGGGAGAGCCATCAAAGAAAGCACTTGAGCTGGCAAAGCACCTGAAGAGCGAAGGCAAGACAGACACCGAGAGCATAATCAAGGCCAGCGAAGAGAGTAAGCTATGCCCGTACGAAGTAGCGTTGCTGATAGCCAAGGACGCGAGAGTTATCATCGGCGATTATTATTACATATTCCATCCCAGCATAAGGGAGAACTTCCTCAAGAGGACTGGCAAGGAGCTGAGCAAGATCATAGTGATCATCGACGAAGGCCACAATCTGCCTGAGCGCATAAAAGACCTCGCCAGCCACAGGATGAACACATTCATACTCAAGAGGGCTATGGATGAAGCAAGGAAATACAAGAAGCCAGAGATAGTCGGGATGCTCCAGGTGCTGGAACAGAGCATAAACAGGCTGGCAGAGATGCCTGATGAGGAGCGCTACATAGAGAAGGATGATCTCATCAAGGAGATGAGGGAAAGCTATGACTTTGATGAGGCGATCTCAGAGATGAGCTTGCTAGCAGACCTGGTGAGAGAGGAGCAGAAGCAGTCATACCTCGGGACGATAGCGTCATTCCTGGCAGCATGGACTCTTGATGATAATGGATTCACAAGGATACTGTCGAAGGGAATCAGCCTTAAAGGGGAAAAAATCATAAGCGTCCACTATCGCTGCCTTGATCCCTCTCTCATGACAAGGGAAGTAATAAGGCTGGCATACTCCACCGTCTTGATGTCAGGCACTCTGAGCCCGACAAGCATGTACAAGGAGGTGCTGGGATTCGATTCTGCAGAGGAAGTCAGCTATAAGAGCCCATTCCCTGAGAAGAACAAGCTCAACCTGATAGTGCCCAAGACAAGCACCAAGTATGAGACTAGGAACGAGGCGCAATACAAGGAGATAGCTGAAATCGTCGCCAAGGCGACCAACAAGATCCCGGGAAACAGCGCAGTATTCTTTCCAAGCTATTACCTGCGGGACGAGGTGAACAATCATTTCTCAAAGCTATCAAACAAGACCATATTCGTGGAGACGCAGAAGATGACCAAGAAAGAGAAGACAGACTTCCTTGAGTCCTTCAAAGGCTATAAGAATGTCGGCGCTGTGCTGATGGGAGTGATAGGGGGAAACTTCGGAGAGGGGATAGACCTACCAGGAGATTACCTGAAAGGAGTCCTTATCGTGGGGTTGCCGCTCCAGAGACCTGACCTAGAGACCGAAGCACTCATAAAATATTACGACGACAAGTTCAAGAAGGGCTGGGACTACGGCTACCTCCTGCCTGCATTCAACAAGGCGCTCCAGAGCGCAGGAAGATGCATAAGGAGCGAGACAGATAAAGGAGTTATAATATTCATCGACGAGAGATACGCCTGGAAGAACTATTTCAGGTGCTTCCCGCCGAGCTGGGACATAAAGATAACACTCCTGTTCGAGAGGCTCATAGAGGATTTCTTCAAGAAAAGCTAGAGGCAAAAGCTTATTTAGCAATTATATGATGAATCTCATGGAGACTGAGCCATGAAGACGACGCTGCCGTTGCATAGGCCAAGGCTATGCGAACTCACAGGCACCATGAACTGCCAGTAGGTGGTATTGACATTAGGGCCGAGAGTATCGTTTGTCGGAAGGATTGTCAATCCGATATCCCTTGGCGTCGAGCTCAGGTTGCTCTTTGAGTCATAGCTAATGCTTGATGTAGAATATCTCTCAGAGCTTATGCTGATGTTGTTGATGCTGCAGATCATAGAGAGATTCTTTCCTATGCTGTAATTCTCTCCGCCGAATCCGAAGACGCTTATGTTCATCGGCATGTTCCCTATATTGACCATGTCGATGGTGACTTCTGACGATACCTGGTTTGGCTGCAGGCTGCTGTAGTTGATGATATCGCTAGTCATGTTTATTGCGAATAGCTGGTTGACCGTTGTCTGGTCGCTCCTGTTGCTTGCGGTATAGTTATCTCTCGCGAACGCTGTGCAGCTCCAAGAACCATTTATTGCGTAGTAAAACAGGTCAAAAGAGCAGAAATAATCTGCACTATCTCCTCCTCCACTGACCAATGAGCAGCTTGAATTGGTGTAATGGGTCCTATTGGAATCTACAGCGCCCAGTGTTGTTGTCGCAGAATAAAGAGTTGCATTGACGCTTTCTATGCTGGTGTAGTCATCCCCTGATATTATGGTGAGATTGCAGAAGGCTGATCTGACAGATCCTGCTATCAGGTCGATCTGATCGATGGGAATCGCGGTGCTGTCATCAGCAATCAGATATGTCACGTTTATCACTTTTGTGCGGACTGTTATGTTGAAGTGGGTGCTGTTGATGCCTATGTTCCCGACGCTATCATTGGCGTAGGCGAGCACCTCGTAGTATGCTCCATTGTTGAGCCCGCTGAGATTCCAGATGCACTGGTAAGGCGCTCCTGTGTCGTTGCAGATATCCTTCCACGAATCGCTGCTGTTCACGCGATACATGAATTGCACAAAGCCCATCCCATAATTATCCTGCGCGCTGGCATTGACCAGATAGGTGAATCCTTGGTAAGGGGCTATTACCCATGTTCCGTTGGTAGGCCTGCCCATGGTGATGTTCGGAGGAGTGATGTCAACCAGGATAGTCCTCCTCTCTGAAGCTCCTGTGTTGTTGTAGTCATCGGTGCAGTTGACGCTCCAGTTATGCCATCCTTCTGAGATGTTTTTCGGTCCGAAGTACTTAGGTATGCTCTCCTGTACCGACGAGTCTGTGTCGTTTATCTTGCCGTCGATGATCAATGAGCAGTTGCTTATCCCGCTCAGGCTGTCGTTGACCATGTAGTTGAATGGCACCATCTGCTCCTTTGTCTTCGTGTCATTGTCAGGGCTCGTGAGAGTTATGTTCGGGCCTATGTTGTCAAGGGTCACTTCGAAATATGTGAAGTTATATGCATCGCCGTATCCTGTCTTCTGGCCCAATGATGCGGCAGAGTAGTTTCCAATGCCTATGCCTGCAATGTCGAGGATGAAGCTCCAGAGGCCGTTGGAATCTGTCCTGTTGGTGTTTCTCACAATCCATTCCTGCGGGTCACCTATCCTCGCGGCAGTGATGTTGAGAGCCTGGTACCTGATCCCTGTCACCCTGATGTCTTCATAGAAACAGTTGTCGTCAGCAGCTGTACCATTGCCTCCTATGTGCACAGCTATATAATTCCCTATTCCGAGGCCGAGATCTGATTTAAGCGTCTTATTGAAGAAGGTATAGTTAGCTGCTACAGCGGGGGCGATATCTGTCCTGGCGAACTCACATATGGGGGTTGGCCCGACACATTCGTATATGGTCGCATATGCTGTTGTCGTCGTGTTCCTTGCCCATACCCTGCAGAATTCAGAGGCGGTATCGACGGAGCCGGTGGCTGCATATCCTGTGACCCTTATGTCATCGCAGCTGTTCCCTCCGCAGGCTGTCGTGGGGCTGGTGTTGAACCATACTCCCCTATTGGCAACCCAAGGGTAGCTTTGGTCCATCACGAACTTGTAGAGCCCGCTTATCTCTGTTCCACTGCTGGTGGCTGCGAAATCATTATCGGTTGCGTATGCGAGGCAGCTGGTGAAGGATCCGTAGCCTCCGGCACAGGTCGTCGATGGGGAGACCGTGGCTATCTGGGTCCATCCTGCTCCATCAAAATTCTCAAAGAAGAGCGTATAGCTGAAATTCACGAAATTATTATACCCTGGATTGACGGCGTTTGAATTGTTGTAGTAGACATAATAATTGCTTTGGTTTACTGCATTGGCGCTCACATTGGCCTTGAACCCGATATAGCAGGAATCTGAATTATCTCCAGATATCACATTGACTTCGCTGAGCGCCCCGTAGGCATTGGCGACTCTGATCTCCTTGGTGCAGTTTGTTATGTTGCCATTCAGGCCTGTGACATTGATTGTTACTGTGATGTTGGTCTGGTTTACTGCAGAGTTGCTGCTTATGAAGATCGGCTTCCTCTGCGCCCAGCTGGTGTTCCACCAGGGTCCTGCTGGCTCTGATCTGTTGTATACCTTGATGAGGTCATTCGTTATGTTCACATCATTGACAGAACCGTTGAATATATCTCTCGAGGTGGTGTTGATTGTCGCATTCTCGACAGCCTGGTTCCCTTTATGGTAGAGCGTCTTGTCGGTGCTGACATTGATGAAGATCCTGTTCTGCCTGTTGACGCTGAGGTTCATCCTCCCGATTGTGCTTTTGTGGTTGAACTGGTCTGTGCAGTTGATGCTCCAGTTGTACCTGCCGTCGGAGATATTGAGCAGGCTGAACGACATCTCCTGGTTCTCGATTATGGATGAATTGGTCTGGTTGATGGTGTTGTTCCATATCAGACTGCAGTTCCAGACCACGGATCCTGAGTCATTGACGATATAGCTGAAAGTGAGGTCGCCGTCTCCGTCAACGGTGTTGTTGCCCGGGCTTATTACGGTGATGTTAGGGGGATTATTGTCGATCTTTATCCCTGTGTGCGTATCATTGGTGCCGTTGTTCCCAAGCGTATCGTTCGCCCAAACCATAACTTCGTAGTCGTCCCCATCCTCTAGCCCCACAAGGTTCCAGGAGCAGTCGAATAGGGGAGGCCTATCATCATTGCAGGCAAAGGTCCAGTTCCCTGAAGAGCCTTTCCTGTATTCAAAGGTCACCATGCTTATGTTTCCGGCTCCCTCGTCTGTGACCGTGGCGTTCACGACATAGCTTGCTGAGTCAGAGATGTTCTCATTCTCAGGAGGCCTATCGAGCACCACAGTCGGCCCTGAGTTATCGATGGTGATGTTCCTTGCTTCAGAGGCGTTCCTGTTGTCTAGCAGGTCTGTGCAGTTTACACTCCAGAGATGGCTGCCTTCTACCAATGTGGCTGCGAAGCTCTGGCTGATGCCCTCTTGCACGCTTGAGTTGGTCTGGTCCACATTCCCATCGATTATGAGCTCGCAGTTCAGTATGCCTGATAATGCGTCAGATACATTGTAATAGAAAGTGATGTTGTGCTCTGTGGTCGCAAATCCCTGCTGGGGGCTCTCCAGGCTTGTCAACGGGGACGAGCGGTCTATGGTAATGTTGGTGATGGCATCTATGTTTCCTGTGTTGTTGAAATAGTCTTCCGCGAAGGCCCTCACTTCATATGTGCTGTCGTCAACCAATGCGACCAGGTTCCAATTGCATGAGAATGGCTCAGTGGTATCATTGCAGGCAGGCTTCCATGAGTCTGTGTTGTTCCGGCGGTATTCAAAGGATAGCTGGTTGACTATTCCGATCTGGTCATCTGTTGCAGTCGCCTCAAGCGTCATCAAATCAGATGCGGTCGCAGCGAAGTTCCCAGGATTGGTTATGCTAGTCACAGGACCCTCAGTATCAAACCCGATGGTTATGTATGTGCTGTTGCTCAGTCCATCATTGTCTGTCACAGTCACCCTGAGATAGCAGTCCATGCTGTTGTTCTGGCACTGGTCCTGTGTGGTCGTGTTCCATGTGCAGCTGCTGCTTGCGTCGTCGCATATGGTGCTGGGGCTGTCGAAGTCTGCTTTGTCATCGTATTCAAACAGGTAATTTGAGATTGTGCCGTCGCTGTCGAAGCTGAGGCTTGAGTTGATATTCATCGCCCCACTGAGCCAGTCACTGTTCTGGGGATGGCTGATGTTGACGTCAGGATGATTGTTTATGGTGATGTTTCTAGCTCCTGAGAACGTAGTTGCGCTGGTGCTGCCATCTGCCCTGCATCTCACAGGCCAGGTGTTGTTCCCAGAATCAGCTCCCGAGGTTATGTTGAATGTTGCGGCGCAGCTCTGGCCGATGGCAAGATTGCCGCAGGCATAATCATCCTGGTCGTTTACCAATCCTGTCGATGAAGTGTTGATGGCTAGGAAGGATGAGCCATCATTGAACTCTGCACTAAGGATGACATCGTCACAGGCATTTCCCTGGTCTGAGCAGGTGACGTTGCATTCCTGCAGGAAATAATTATTGGATTCTGATTCATTTATCTTGATGTCACCCGATGGCAGCGGCATCGTGAGGTTCAGTATGCCGCCAGCGCTGACATTCCAGTCAAATCCCGGGTCTGTGATGTTCTGGTTGTCAGCATAGTCTATGGCATAGGCTGTGATCCAATCATATACACCTGCGAATATCAATGTGTAAGACGCAGAGAACACTCCGTCACCGTTCACTCCATCACAGCTTGTCATCGCATCGTCATACAAGCTTATATTTTCTGCTGGCTGGCCCGGAGGTTTTATCTCCGCGATGATATCTTTTATCCCTGCGTAGGTATCGTTCGCTGTTATGTTAAGGCATATCTTCTGGTTGATGTTGAAATCGCTTCCGTTGATGCTAGGGAATAATACTGGCGGCGCCACAGTATCGATGCCCAGGATGCCGTTGTCTGACCGGTTATTATTATATTGTGTGCTATCGTCGAAACAGCTGATGCTCCACAGTATAGTCCCGTTGGCGAATGATTGCATGAACTCCTGCTCATTGAGGCTCTCGTCGATTGTCGAATTGGTCTGGTCGATATCACCATCCACTATCAGCGAGCAGTTCTTTATCCCTGAGCTTATATCTGTGATGTTATACCTGAATCTCACGCTCGCATTGTTGGTCCACATCCCATCCTCCGGCCATATAATAATCAGGATCGGGTTGTCCATGTCTGTGCATTCGCAGTTTCCCGTGGTGATGTTGCATGCGCCGAATAATGTTCCGCAGTCATCTGTGCATTCTGTGTCGTCGCATACTGCTGGTGCGCTTCCGTTCCATATGTCTCCTGTTGCAAGTGTGTCGCTCAGTATGATAGTCATTCCATTGCTGCAGTCATCTGATCGGTTAAGTGGTGTTGATCCTGTATCATAGTATATTGTTCCGCTGTTTTCGCAACCGGAGCTGCAGCTCGTATTCGGAGCTGGCGAGTATTCTCCGCTGTTGTTTCCAGATAAGATGCAGAAGTCGCAGTAGTCTGCTCGGAGTATGCTGTTGTTGTTTTGCGTTGCTCCTAATGTATTTTCGCATGTCGTGTTCCAATAGCATATGCCTTGGATGCTTGGGTCTGTCCTATTGCTGTATACACATGCTCCTCCATCATCATCATTTATGCAGGATAGCGGAGCTTCTTCCTGGCTCTGGCTCCATGCGCATATGCCATTGCAGCTCCTATCATAATAGCAGGTGCCTGAGATGATTGTCGGCTCGGTGCTGTTCGTGCTGTCGCATCCTGCCCCACAGCCAAGGTCGCAGTCCTCCATCGAGCTGCCACAGGTCTGTATAGCCTGATTGTAGATGTGATAATCGCATCCAGTCCAGATCCCTGAGCATCCTCCGGCAGTCCCGTTGCTGCAGGACTGCTGGTCAGGGTAATACGCGCAATATTCTCCGCTGTGCGTTGTTGCGCTTTGGTTGAATGGGTCATATTGGTCTGCGCAATCCACCGTCGCATCCCATTGGTTTCCTGCATCACAGGTCTTATAGTCGTTGGTGCCGCCTATGCAAAGATTATAGGTCAGCGCATAGCTTTTTCCTTGGTCGTTGTATACGCAGTCTGTTGCTGATCCTGTGCAGTACCATCCTGTGTAGCTGTATGTTGAGTCGTTGACGCAGTACCTGTCGGCTCCATTACCACATACGTCATTCCATGCAAGTCCTGTGTGAGCTTGTGTGTTGCATGGATATCCTGGCAGTTCGTCTGAGTGGCAGTTTTGGGTGTAATCGCAGTATTCGTTGCTCAGGCAGTCTGAATGGGAGTCACAAAGCACATCGATGTCCACCCTTAGGTTTGTCGAGACGTTGTCTGCGTGGCCATAGGTGTCATTGCATGCAAAATATAAAGAATATGTTGCTATGTCTAGCTGAGCCCCTGTATATGTGCAGCTGATTGATGCCGTGCCATCCCCTGAACAATCATAATCATCACTCATATCTTCATATGACTCGCTGCTGAAGCTGAACCTGCAGTTTCCGTTCTTGTTGAGGCTCAGGTTTATCACAGGGTTCCTGTTGGTGGTGTTCCAGGGGGCGCTCACGTCGCCGTCTACGCTACTGACATTTTTGATTGGCGGCCTTGCATTGACAAGGAATGTGAAATTGTTGTCGTACCAATCATATAAGCCAGTTCTCGTGTAGCATATTATGCTCCAGTTGTATGCCCCGTCTATTATCGGGTTCACTGATATGTTGGTTATGTTGTTCCTGCTGACATTGTATATTGTGATGTTTGCCGCCCAGCTCCCATTCAGGTCGGTCCATAGCGTGCAGTTGGGCAGGACCAGGTCTCTTGAGGCGTTGACAGTGAAATTAAGGTCGAAGGTTGTCAGATTGACAGTGGTACCATTGGCAGGATAGGTGAGATTGGTGACATCCGGCGGATATGCTATTGCTGTTATGTTTATCCTGTCGAAGAAGCAGTAGTCTGCTGTGTTTGAGTGCGCTCCTCCTATGTGCACTGATATGTTGCTTTCGCTTAGGTCTATCCCGCTCAGGCCGCTCAGATTTACGTCGTATTTCACATAGTTTGATATATTCGGTGTCTGTGTTGTTCCGTCGCATGCTGCTCCGTTCGTGCAGTTGTAAATTGCTGCTATTGAGTTTGAGTCTCTTGCCCATATCATGCAGTATTCTGCGTTGTTGTCTAGGCTTCCTGCGTAGATGTATCCGTTCACGTTTATGTCGTCGTATATGCTTGGATCTAGCGAGAACCATAGCCCTGCGCTTGCGTCCATCCTCCAGTTGGTCATCTGGATGGCGTATGTTGCGTGGTTTCCTTCCTGCCCATCGTCCGTTGTGCAGAATCTGGCTGCTGGTAAGGTGTAGCAGTTGGTGAATTCTCCCCAATTTGCGCTGTATGAGCAGTTGTTTCCTGCTGCAGGTACCCCTGTTGTCCTGCATCCCCAAGACTCGAAATCATCGAAGAAGAGGTTTTGCAGCGGATCTATAGCCAGGAACCAGAACCTGGCCTCGATGAACCGCCTGATGATTCCGTCGCTGACATAGTCGATGAACGATCTTCCCAGCATGAAAAGATTTGGCGTAATCTTTGGAGGCTGGGCAATGTAACTGACGACTGATTCTCCACTCAGATTGCTCCAGAAGAGGAATCTTTTTGTTTCATCATGCGAGATCAGGGCATTGGGCGCCGACACTATATCGAAGTCTAACGGAAGTATCTCTGTGAAATTATAATTTTCTATCTCGCTGTTGACATCTTCTGGTCTTATCGTGAGAGAAGATTCAAATGGGCCTGTGAATGGGTCTGTTGTTATCGGAGCATTCCTGATTATGTCGAAATCATATTCCTCCTTGACCTCGAAATTTGAATACAATGAGCTGTCGACCATAGATGATTTCGCACTCATCAAGAGCGTGTAGTTCCCCTCAGAATACGTATCTGAGAAGTTCGCTCCATAGACTCCTTTCATGATCTCATTTATTTCTCCGCTGGCGGTTGTCAGCATCATAGTATTATTCAATGGCGTAGTAACATTGAGAGAGATGTCTGCGCCTGTGACTAGGTGGCCTTTCGTATCCAGGACGACCATCCACAGGACAGCGACCTCTCCAGGGTGATAGATCGGCTTCAGAGAGTTGACCGCAGCGACTCCTGTCTCTGTGTAGCCAGGGTCATCTGGCGTTATCGCTATCTGATATTCCCTGCCAGGCACGAGATCCATTACCTTGACCCAGGTGCCGTCGCATTGCTGAGATTCAAAAGACCAGTTCTTGCACTTCCAAAGCTCGGTCCCGACAGCCCTGCCGACGGCTGCCCCTGAGATGAAATTAAGTTTAGAGGCATCGATAGCAAAAGATTTGATGGCTCTCCTGTCTTTGACACGGATGTTCTCAGGGGGAATTTCCTCAAAGCCAAGATCAAAATCACTCGAATTGCCCAAAGCAAGGCCATTGAATATTATGCTCTTCAGACCGTGATTAGGCATTACCTCAGCTCTGAATCTGTTGGTCAAACCTGAAGAAGCAGATAACTTTTTGTTAGGGATGCTGCTGAGATTGATTTCCCTGCCAAATTCATCATGGATGATGATCTTGCTCTCTTGACGTGCTCCGCCATGAGCTCGTATCAGTATTCGGTTCGTATCCGGATTGGTGAAGTCCTCATCATCTTCTGTAGCTGTGACGCTGAAACTCTTGGAATATAATAGCTTATCATCAGAATCTGTCAGCAGGAGCTCATGCGTCCCTATGCCTGAAGGTGTGAACTCGATGAATGACAAATCACCCATGTAACGCTTGGTCTCTCCATTGGACGAGTAGAACAAATGGTATGAATCCTGTCTACTGACCACATCGCTCTTTAAGATGACTCTGATCTTTTCCTCGAGGAAAAACCTATCCTTCTCCAGAGAGATATACGCCTGGTCCTGGCTGATTGCCGGAAGAATAGGCAATGCCTGATTCTGGCCATGGCTTTGATTCTTGCTTTCGGGTGAAGAGAGATTCGTCGCATTGATTACGCTGTCAGCCCCCCTGGCAATCCCGTTCTCGATCACCCGCCGTCTGGCTTTGCTCTCATCAATGCTGACATTGAATGACTTAGAATAATAAATAGCCCCGGTTGATCGTTCAACCAGGGCTGCGGTATAGATGCCTTCCTCTGTAGGGTAGAAGAACATTTCCGGATTAAAAGTGCCTCTAAAGGTGTACTTGCCACTTGAATCAGTGATGCTTAGCTCATAAATGTCATATTGAGAAGGATTGATGTTGATGCTCAGGACAGCAGTATCCTCGATGAGATAGCTTTGCTTATCAAGTGTTATCGGATCATGACTTGATACTGCGCCGATAGCCACGGACACCAACTGCAGCATGATTAAGGCTAGAATAATCATAAATCTATTTATCAAAAGGCAATTACGCATCTACCGCTCACCCTACCTTAACAATGATTAATTTCTTGCTTACGCTTGACTAAAAAGTTTTCATACTACCCTACAATCTACGAATATTAGACGAATGTTTCTTTCTCTTGATGAGTATCAGCAGCACTATCACCATAAGCACAAGCAGCATGATTATCAGGACTGTCGGGCCAATCCCCCAGCCTGCAGAAGTTGGCTTGCCTGAAGGGTTGACATTCAGGACAGAGCTTTTCTCAAAAGTCAGCTTCTTGTTGTAGAGCACACGGCCTGTTATCATGTACTGGCCCTCCTGGACCGGATTGAAATAGGTCCTTATCTTGACTGCTTGGCCAGGCAGAACATCCAAAGGATCAGTATCGATTATCTTGAATATATCCTTGCCCGAGCTGATGGTGCCCTTGAACTTGGCGCTCTCAACTCTTGTTCCTGTGTTCTTGAAGACAGCATCTATGGGCACTATCTCGCCGACCTTGGCCCAGGGATTATTCTCTATGTTGACCAGCTCTCCCTGGTCGCTCACACCGCCTCTTTCGATGACGCTCATGGTTAAAAAACCATAGCCGCTATCGCCGCAGAGCGGAGTCTTGATCTTGACCCAGTACTGGCCTAGGCTGAGATTATGGTTAATCACGCCGAAGATGCGCTCCTGGACCGTGGGCAGTATGCTCTTGTTGGCTGTGAACCTCAAGGTATCCACGAGCTTGGTCTGGTCCTGGTTCCAGAACTCCAGGATGAACTCTGGCCTGATGCGCACGTTCCCGCTATTGCTGAACGAGCCATAGAACTCTAGGGGATAGCCCTCTTCGACATCATCTATCCTGAATGCAGATGCCTGACAGCTGACAATTTCCTGGCCTGTGATGTCTACGCCGATCCTTATATTGATGGCTGCGCGAACAGCAGTTCCGAACTGACCTTCAGGACCGGCAAGAGAGCCAGTTATGAAGCGAACCGAACCAGTATAGCGATCATTCCTGACATTTCCAGGAGGCTCTATTATCATGGCGATGGTGTAAGGATTATCCCTGCTTATGAAGAAAGGCGAGAGAACTGGCTCAAAACGGATCCAACCAGCCACATCGCCCTCAGACTCATAGTTTACGCTGAGATTGAAGTCAGTGTCTGTTGTCAGGGTCACCAGCTCCTGGGCATAGCCGTTCTTAAGGACATTCTTGAACTCAGCCACTGCCTTGTTGGCGCCTATGACTGTGGCCTCAGCAGGTAGCGTAGCCAGTAATAGTAGCACTAAGAATACTAGCGAAACAACGCTGAGCCTGAATGCTCTGCCAATCAAATCAACCATAACCCACCCTTATACTGAATAAAACTTGTACTACTGCCTTACTTTGTCTGAAAATTTATAAATCTTTCTGAAAACGAGTCGGCGCGCGATTCTTCGGCTCCTACAGAGCTCGGGATTATTCTTGGATTATCTAGATTATCCTGGTTTATCCAAGCTTATTAAACTTAGTGAACTTATATAACTAAGTCAAATATTTTTGTGTTTAAAGTAGAAAAATATTTAAAGCCTGCTTCCAATGGTTAGGCTAATCTATCTAGAGGAATATTATGAAGAAAGTCAACGTGGCGATAAGTGAAGAAATGCACACGAAGGCCAAGATAATAAGCGTTCTGAAGGGCATAAACCTCAACGACTACCTTGCCAAGGCAATAGAGAAGGCAGTCGAGAAAGACAAGGAAGTGCTCACCAAGCTGAAGGAATAGTATCACAGATAACGAGATAGGTGAAGGACTTCAGGACGCGGCACAGGTAGATGAAAGACCAAGATGAGAACAAGCGACAAGAAAACAACAGGATGGAACGAAGAGAATAGACGCAGGCAGAGGATGCGCCACAGCCTCAGGCTTATCATAATCCTGCTAATCATGAGCCTAGTCGCGGCTAATACCTATGCGCAGATACAGTTGGTGAGCCAAACCAACCCGCTGGAATACGGTGCGATACAGGCCATAGTAATGGACATAACCTCCAATGCGACGATAACACAAGCCCTGATAATATTTGACCAGCAGAACCACACAATGACGAGGGATTCACAGTATTACAGCTATTATACCTACACCTGGTTGCCGACACAGAAAGGAAGCAACAGCTACACTGTCTTGACGATGCAGGATGATAACCTTTCCCAGGAACACAGCAACAGCTTCACAGTACAAGATACCACGCCACCAAGGATACTAGAAGCGAGCCCGCAAGGGGCGCTGAACTATAACCTGATAGAACTAAAGATGGTGACCGATGAGAACAGCAGCTGCAGATACGACACGATGAACGTAAGCTATGACTCCATGTACTATTCCCTCGCTGGAAATGGAACGAACCACAACCTTCTGAGGAGCTTCAGCGATGGGGAATACGCCCTGTACGCAAGATGCAAAGATGACAGCAACAACATCGGAGACAGCTTAAAGATGACCTTCAAGGTCGACACCTATCCGCCGCAGATGATAAGCATATCGCCGACAGGCACAATAACAAAATCCCAGACATCGATAAGGATAGACACGAACGAAATAGCAAGCTGCAGATGGAGCAGGACAAGCCAGCCATATGCCCAGCTACCAAATGTTTTCCAGACAACAGGAGCTGTCATTCATGAACAGCCAATCTCACTTTCAGAAGGGATAAACACATACTTCCTGAGCTGCCAGGACCAGACAGGGAACAGCAACGCGCCAGTGACGCTCAACATAGAACTGAACACACCTCCTACGGCAGCAATAGGACTGCAGCATAATGGGAGCTATAGAGCAATGTCGTACGGAACCTATGAGGTCTCACTTTCCACATCAGAGGCCATGAACCAGGCTCCTGTGCTGTCCATAATCTATTGCGGCAGAAGCACCTACATCCCAGTAGAAGGAAGTGGCCAAACCTGGAAAGGATACCTGATAATACCTGACGGAGCAGGAGAATGCGTTGGAGAGTTCTTCTTCCAAGGGACTGATCCAAAAGGGACGGTAGGGACTGAGATCACATCAGGAAAACTGGCAATCGTCGACACTCAGCTGCCGCCAAAGATAATCTATCTCAAGGCCGTGAATGAGAACAGCAGGATTAAGCTGTCTTGGTCATATGAAGGAGAAGAGGCAGACCACTTCAATATATACAGGTCCACCACTGGAAAGACAGACAAGGCCAACTTTAAGACAAGCGCAGCCGCAGAGGAGTATTCTGATGCGGATGTGATTCATAAGATAGGATACTTCTATGTTGTAACCGCAGTAGACAAGGCAGGAAATGAAGGTCCACTATCTGATGAGATATTCCTGATGACTGAACAGGAAAATTCCTCAGCTCCATTCAAGCAGGATCCAGACCTGCTAATCAGGATAAACAGCAAGATAACTGAACTCGAAAGCAAGATACGCTCTGTCGAAGATGAGATCTCTGCGCTTGGACAGGCAAACGATCCTGATCTTGAAGAGTTCATCAGAGACCGCGATATTGTGGTCGGCATGGAGAAATCAAGAGATGATCTCAAACAGCTCGTAGGAGAGTTCAAGACCTATAGAGAGATAAGAATGACTCTCTCAGACCTAAACGAAAGGATACGCTTAGCTGATTCAAAGATCAAAGAGATTGAATCAACCATCATCACAGAGGTGAGCCTAGAAGACAAGAAGGTCAATGAACAAGCCCATGATGCTGCTGTGCTGAAGGACGCAATCAATGAATATCTCAGAAACAGAGCGCTAACAGATGCTCAAAGAGAGATTTATTACCAATCAACAGAGCAGCTCCAGGAAAAGATTAGGGTAACACAGGAGATCACAACCTATAAGTTAACCTTCAAGAGCAGCCAGACTAAGACAATAACCCGCCTGAAAGAGAAGATATTGTTTCCTTCAGCACAAGCAGGGGTGCTGGTGCAGGAATTGCTGCCGAAACCTGCAATCAAGATAGCTGACCTGAACTTTAAGGTACAGCCTCTGGAATTGAACAGCCTTGGAGCCATCTGGTCCTTAGATAGGCTATCAGATTCAGAGATAACTTATGAAACTGAGATGCCTTTTGACTTGAAGAGCCCGGTTTTAATAAGGACTGTTTTGCTCTTTGATTTAGAAACACTTTTAAGCTCCATTGCTAAAGAGAATATGACAGATAGTGGATTGACAGGCAAAGTAACTGCTCAGGGAGCGCCGTTGCTGTCGCTAATTAATCTTGTCATAATCGTGATCGGGTTGGTTATAGTGATTCTGTTAGTCTATTACCTAATTTTCCTGAAACCTGAGAGCGCGTATGGACAAGAATGGTTCAGAAAAGATAAGCCGGGAGGGGGCATGGCTAATCACGAACCAGAGCTACAAGCTTTGCAGTATGAAAATTCCATTAAAAACGCAGCCGGTGCCTCCATCAGCATATCCTCGCTTATCCAGGAGGCTTACGCCTGCCTACAGAACAAGGATTTTGAGGGTGCGCGCTCAAAATACTGCCTTGCCCTGGAGGCCTATTCCCGAACAAGGTTAACTTCGCGTGAGAAACTAAAATTGAACTTCCAGATGAACTCATTTTATGAACGGTTTGTTGAGGTAAGCAGAAATGAAGAGTTTAACTAGACTTTCATGGTTATTTAAAGCGCAAAATGGGTTGGTGCATTTTAGAAAGATAGTTATCATTAACCATGAGAAAACGAAACATTTATATACTTGTATAGATACTGATATACATTATCGTATACTAATTGCGTTACACGGTGTAAATTTTGAGATGGTAAGATGAAAACTAAGAACAGATTGCTTTTAACACTGCTATTGACAACAGTTCTCCTCATTTATGTATATAATCTTCTTCCTGCTGTAATAAGTTGGGGTCCTGGCCCTAACTACAAGAACGTGAGCGTCAGAACCACGGTAAACATCACAGACGCAATGCCAATAGTCTACAATGTAACATGCATCAATGTCACATCATCAATAACATTAACTGCTGGTTTGACACAGACGGTCTCTTGCCTTGTCCAGATTCTGGACTATAATGGAGGCAACACCATATGGACAGTGAACGGCACATTCTACTACTTCCAAAACTATTCCTCAAATCCAGATGACAACAACACGCACTACACCAATGAAAGTTGCACAGAGAACACAACCAGCGGATGGTATACTAACTGGACCTGCGTTTATGATGTCCTTTACTATGCAAACAACGGAACTTGGAGAATGACAGCGATAGTGCGAGATAATTCAACATACAACACAAGCAGGCATTTTGTTGTCAATGGAACAGGAAACGCAACGATATCAGCGCTTTATGCTCTTAACGTCACCCCAGTCATAAACTTCGGGGACCTGGCTGTCGGAGAAGGAGACTTAGTCGATCCTACCCAAGCCAACGTGACTAACTTCGGGAACATGAATATAAACGTCAGTGTCTACGGATACGGCGGAGAAAACGCGACAACCGGCGCAAACTATGCTATGATTTGTGAAGTAAGGAACCTGACACTGCCAAACGAGAGATACTCGATAAGCTCTGCGACAGCCTATGGCGCGATGACTCCAATCACAAGTTCAAGAGTACACATAGCCGGATTGCTTGTCTCCCAGCAGATTGATGATCTCAACCAAGTGATAAACACAACATACTGGAGAATTTATGTGAATGAGACCATGAACCCATTCGGTGTATGCAATGGAACCGTAGTGTTCTCAGCTGAAGCTCCGTAGAAATAGGATAAACTATTTATTATTTCTTTTCGCCGCTGTGGTTTAACTCTAACCCAAGCTCCTTCCTTGATGCGTCTACTTTGTCAAGCTCGTCATAAAGCCCCTGCTTTTCCTCATATTGCAGGTACAGAATCCTGAGCTTGTCAACTATGCCTTTAATAGTAGGATTTGCTTCTATTGATGCGCTGTACTTCTTATTTTCAATTAAGCGGTATATGTCTTCGCAAAGGAGTTTCTCCTGTTCAAAAGGACTTTCACGATTCTTGTATTTGAGATAAAGTGAATCCAACAGCCCATATATCTCTCGCAAAAGCGAGACGCACTCATCACTGGAATTGCCTCGCAGGCTATCCAATACTATGTTAAGCTGAGCTGATAATTCCTGCTCCATTTCCTCAAGATTCTCGTTCTCAATCTTTATGAGTGAATCTATCTGTTTGTAATGCATGCTCAATAGGTCTTCGAATTTCTTGAGCTTTTTGCTTTCGCTGTACTCAAGATATCTCATTACTTCATGGATTATTATAGGAGTTGCTAACAATAGGAGCAGCAGCCACCAAATGAACTTGTAATCTGTCTCGCACATGACAAAGAAATAGTAATACAAATAAAGGATTACAGCGATTAACACCGTTATCAATATGAAAAGATACATCTTCCTCCTGGTTGAGAAGATACCCTTGATGCGTTGAATGTCTTTAAGATCCTTGTTTTTCCTCAATTCTTTGATCTTATGCTGAGAATAGGTTATATTCCCAAGAATGACCAAAAGTATTACTATGAAGAACAGAATGCTGCCATTTGAGAACGGATTGACATCCTTCTTGCAGACAAAGATAGGCCTTGGCAGCTCAACTTCAGGGCATTTGGCATCACATGGTCCCCCACAGTCGACACCCTCTTCGCACAATCCTTCATGGCAGTTCCTCATGCCATCAAAGCAAGTTGGGCAAGGAGGACAAGGTCCCCCACAATCAATATCATCTTCGCATTTTCCGTCGTGACAATTCTGGATTGCATCAAAGCAGCCAACACAAGGGGGGCAAAGACCCCCGCAGTCAATGCCATCCTCAAGCCCATTCCTGACCCCGTCAGAACACGTAGGAGTATAGATGCATTTTTGGACTTCAGCAGGCTTCTCTTCAAAGCTTCCGCATCTATTACTATCAGTGCAGATTCTGTCATGGTACCCATTGATTCTGCAAACTGACCAATTAGAACAGCTCCAGGACTCTTTACATTCCAGGCCATAACCCTCCATTCCTGATGCATTGATAGTAGGCCCTTGGAGTCCAGCCGGTGTTTCTCTGTTAATCTGCTTTGGTTGTGATCCCCCTCCGCCTCCTGCGCCTGTACCTGTTCCTGTTCCTCCTCCAGCAGAAGCGTTAGTCTCATTTGAGGTGATATTCATAGTCCCATTTATTGTGATATTCTGGGAAGCATTGTAAAGTGGGCAATCAAAAGGACAGACAAAATTGTTTTCAAATTCAGCATCACAGAATGCGTCACCGCAGAAAACCACAGGATAGGTCAGGTTTACATATTTGAAAACACCTAACGCCCAGATGACATCTCCTGATGTAGTGGTATACCCTCCTCTATATCTGAAGGTTATGTTTTCGTTCGGGACAGCGCCTTCATCAGAATTGGATTCGGGGTCATCACCTAGGCAGGTTAGGGATCCATAGAATCCTGTATTTACAATGGTAAAAGAGCCGCACAGAGTGCCGCTGCTATCATAAGCATAAATTGTCTCGCCTGGCGTAGCGTTGCTGTTATAATCACGGATTCTGCCGTAGAACTCAGTAGGCAAAGGAGGGAGTGCTATGACTATTTCAAGTGATATTAACGCTATAACCAGGCATAGAACTATTGGTAAGAATATTTCCAGAACAGAGTTCTCTCTTTTCCGAACTTGACCCATCTTAATCAACAACCCACACCTCATTCACGCTCACGTTGATCCAATAACCGCGATTAGGATTAGTTTCAGTCAGACCGCCACCAATACCGGGAATGTAGTTCGTGAAGACCTGCGTTGATACGTTATACGCCCTTACCTCGGTGAAATTGCCCTCAATCGATGCAAATGATTCATTGACAGGCTTTGTCTTGTTCGTCGGATAACCTGCCAGATTCCAGCCTGGAACGAAGTTGATGTAATTAATCAATCTTAATCCTCCTCCTGTGAGAAAATCTTCTTGAGCTCGCATTCTGATCCAATATCCCTCTGTTCGGTACATCACTTCTAGGTCTTGGACAACAAACCAAGGCAGTGCAGGATTGTAGCTCTTCCATCTGTCAGGGGCATTCTCTTGGTACTCAAAGATAGACTCTAGGTTTGTGATGTTTTCAATTACTTCAGTTCTGTGCGCACCGTTTCTTATGCAGAAAAAAGAGACTAAATTAAGTCCTTCCTCAAGGGTGAAATTGCAGTAGGCTACGCGGGTTTCAATGATACGGACTGTTGTTAACACTTCTCCAGTCACGTTTTCGAATGGAACATTCATCATTTTTTCGAATACAATCATAGTGGTGAGCAGTAATAGCGAGACGCATATCACTGTCACGATTTCCTCAATTTGTTTATTCTGCTTGTTCATGTTCTGTTTCTCTATCTTTTATTTCGATGAACCATTTATTAAGAGTAGAATCGAAAGCAAACACAACTTCGTATTTCTTTTGCTTGTCGATTGAGAATAGGAGTGGGCGCGGAATTGTTGTTTCAAAACTGCTTCCACGAGTGTAAAGTTTTCGTCTGAACTCCATGTTGTTTTTAAATACTTCAAAATTTATAAATCTACTTATTTTTTTACTTATTTACTCACAGACAGTATACTAAAAGGTATACGAAACGAAATATTTATATACTAGTTATGCTTTATATGTTGTATGGTTATATTATTCGATCAGTACAACCTGCCGGAGAACATATACGAGATCATCTTCGCAACAAAACAACAAGTTATTGTTGGAAAAATGCTCATCGAAGAGATGAAACTTAAGCAAGGTGAGATCGGGAAGACAGAAATGTCGATGTTTGCGACACAACTACATGACGGAATCGATGTTGAGGTTGTTTCAGATGAAAGATTAGGAATAAAGAAGAAGGTCAAGATTTCATACAATAAGAGACAATTTTACGACAGGATACTCACTCCAATGAAGACTATGGGCTTGATTGATTACGACATGTACAAGAAGACCTACAAACTCAGCGAAAAGTTCAACAAGAACATGATGCGAATCGGTCTAATGTGGTTGCAGGAATACAGGAAACCACCCAGGCCGCTAATGTTCAAACAAAAGTAACTCATGTTAAAAAAGAAGGGCTCCCTTTGGTCAATTCTTAAGACCAACCACCCTCCCCTTTTCCTCAAACCATCGGGAGCTTTTTTTTTTAAGAATCACAATTGATGCCCGCATTTTCTGCATATGGTGGCATCTTTCTTGTTCATTGTTCTGCACCTAGGACATCTCTTCCGTCTTCTTATGAGCAGTAACAACAGCAAGATTATGACGACAAACAGCACCCCGTAGTACCACATCGTGCCTTCTCTGAATTTGAGACTGAATGATTTAGTTTTGCTATTAATCAGAGCGTGCATCCTCTCACCAAACCTTGCCAGGACATCTATCTCGGAGTTCTTTTTGTCCAGGAGATCCTCTTCTGCAAGCGCTATCTTGATTGGAATATCTTTTTTCTGTCCGACAGCTATCTTGAATATTTCGTCAGAAGCGACAGTGACATATTCACCATTAATCCATAGATCAATTAATTCAGCGCTGACATAGGCATCTACTTTTCCAGTGTTCTCAATAGTGACATAGAATATTCCTCTGTTCTTGTCATAGACCAGGTCTATTATTTCTATATCCGTATTATCCATGACTTCAATCATTTCAATCTTGAATGTCCCTCTCAGAACATTTTCTAGAGATGTTTTTGACTCTCCGTAGATGGTGTATATCTCGCCAGTGAGTTCGCCGTTTAATTGCGCAGGGTCTATTCCTCTGGTCCTATTGTAGGTGATTGTTTTAGTTTCTCCTCCATCTATAAATATGATGCCGGCATCTCCATCTGTGACAATGGTCTCACCATTCGCATTTCTCACTGTTATTGTTGATTTGAAGTAGGCTGCTAGGTCAACATTATTTTTATATGTGACCTCCAGAAGTCCGGTCGCTTTGTTATACGATATAGATACTATGCTCAAGCTTAGCTGATAGCTTGGCATTGGAAACCGATCAAGATCCTCAACAGGGTTTATTGAGCCGCCAGGCACTCTAGACCCCCTGGCAAATTTCACAAAGACGCTTATTCCCAGTTGCCGCCTGATATCTGTCGCGCTGCCGATGAGTTCGTTTCCTATTAGAACTCCAATATCTACGCCCCTGCTGTTGATGTAATCTTTTATCTCCTGAGGAACATTGTTTTTTCCTATGAAAATAACGGCTTCATCACCGCTCATCATGCTAGACTCAATGAACTCTCCATTAGTGAGAATGACTTGCTTGATGTTGCCAATCTCAGAGTATTTGTCAACTATTTTCATATTGTTCTCGAAACGGCTCCCGCTTTCACTGTTTATTGTCTCAGGGTTATACCTAGCCAGGGCTGCTTTCACCTCTCGGTCAAGTTGGCCATATAGAATGATGCTTTTTAATGTCTTTGTTGACAGGAAATCACTTATTTCGCCAATATTTCTGCTGTTAGCGAATAGCACGTAATATTTTGCCTTTGCGGCAAATGGAGCGACGGCTAACGCATTGTATCCGTATGCATCATCCAGGACAATGAAACGGTCTATCTCAGTGGGAAGTCGTTTGGCTAATTCAAGGTTTGATTGCGAGAAGATCAGTTCTTCGACGTTGCTGTAACCTTTGCTTGTCATCAATGATTCATAACCTACGTAGAATGGCTTGTCTGCAGAGGTAATTATCTGTATGCCCTCTCTGTTTTTTGGGATTTCGAACAGCAGGATTGGGCCATGAGGCGTGCTTGTGAGAAAGTGGTTACTGGCGCCGATGAGATTGGCGTAGATTATTGATGAATAGACATCTCGCCAGTCTGCAGAGTTCGATACAACTTCATCCGTTTTTGCAAGAGCAAAACTGCTGATGCTGGCGAGCCAGAATATGAATAAAGCCACAGCCACTATGCTTCTGAGTTTGTACCTCATGAATTTTTTCCCTCCCAAGCCTATTTTTCTTGGATTATCATATTTAAACCTTTTGTTTTGTGCTTCTTCCTGCGAGAATATTCAATAGGGATATTACTTACATAACATGATTAAATTACTTACCAGGTCATACTTGATAACAGTCTTAATCAAAATGTTTATAAATACACACTTACATTATATGATTGTAAATGTCCAAACAGTACTTTTTTGTAAGTCGCGATATGTTAGACTACGGTCTGCAAGCAGATTTGGGCGAATCCAACTTCGAGCAAGAAGGCACCATGTCGGAATTGCCTTCTGTTTCTTATTTAACTATAAAATATGAGAACGAGCTCTATCTTCCAATCTCAATATTTCAAAGTAATCTAGCTCCACTCCAAGTGGTAGTTAAATACTTGAAGGAGGTCAAAGGACTTCAAAACAGGCAAATAGCCCATCTACTTGATCGAGATGTCAG
This sequence comes from archaeon, assembly GCA_043801165.1. Classification (GTDB taxonomy): domain Archaea; phylum Nanobdellota; class Nanobdellia; order Woesearchaeales; family SM23-78; genus SM23-78. Next base: position 101,819 of record JAZDMG010000007.1, on the reverse strand, counting down.
GACAATCTGGAGTACATATGCGGCGGTGAAGAACAAGAAGCCACTCGTTTTGGCAAACACCAGCCTTACAATACCTCTGAGTGCATTTAAAAATTCGCAATTGAGTATTCTTGAATCGCTTGTGTCGTTTCTGAGAGAATCAAACCTGACCTATGCTGATATTGCGAGAATGATTGGGAGGGACCAGCGGACTGTTTGGACTGTGCACGCTAGGTTCAAGAATAAAGTTGAAAAATGGCAAAAATAGATTGTGTTAAAAGATGTAGAATAGGCTGGATCACGCCTAAGATAATAGTAATCCTGATACTTGTTATTCTCCTGCTCATGTCCGTGGAAACCATTGCCATCCCTCAGGGAGTGTCAATAATATACGGCACCACAGAAAATGCCAGCGTTAGGCCTGCTGATTCACATGCAGCGGAAGGAGGGTCATTCACGACACTCCGTTTGAATGTTACATCTCAGACGAGTAAATGGAAGGCATATGTAGGAAATGTTACGGGCAGGATTACATTGGATGATTCCAGTAACAGGTCCATATACGATTGGTCTCTGACTTCGATTCAGGGAGAGGTGTATGTCTCAAGGAATAATTCGATTAATTTCTCTTCATTGGGTTGTGCCAATGGCAGCCAGATAATCTCTGAGGAGAATTATCTCAACATATCCTCTTTGAGCGATGACAGCATTAACAGTACCTTTAGGCAAAAGATTCACAAGTCATTTGTTATCGGTGGCGTCGGTAGCATTCAGAATAGCTCTTGTTATGCAATATCCACTTATATTAACGATGCGCCTCAAACATTTAACGAGACTTCCCAATTCCAGGAAGTGTTGCTGTCTGACACCAGGAACCTTGTGTTTGTTACGTTATTAGAGAATAAGAAGGTTGGTTTTGACACAAGGGTGTATGATTTCCAGTTTATTGTTCCGGATGATCCGCGTGAGATATCAACAACCTACTTCTTCTACGCTGAGCTGGGTTGAGTCCCTTCTTAATTTTATTTTTCCGTCGGAGAAACATCTGTTTAACTGTTTAATTAACTAATTTAACTTATTATTTCATTGGTTAGTTAATTGCAGTAATTAATCATGAACCGAAATATTTAAATATAAGTGATGCTATTAGGATTTTGTTATACTAAAACGTATACCGCGATAATGAAGATTGAATGGACGATACTGACAGCGCATAAGCAATGGCAGTAGGTCTGTTTTCATATTAAATACCGTTGCAAGCAAAATGGAACAAGAAACACTATTTACGGCCTCGAAATGGGACATCCTGAAGATACTCTCTTCAGGAAGCAAGTCACCGCTACAGTTGGCAAAGCTATCAAGTACCTCAGTTGCAAACATCAGCCAACAACTGCGTCTTCTAGAGATGGCCGGACTTGTTCAATGTAAAAGAATCTCCAACAGAGACAAAGGGCAGCCAAGGCTGCTCTACTCTCTTGTTGGGAACCAGTCATTCTTGATTACCAGCGCCAGTGATTTTGTAGAGAAAAAGCTTCTTCAACTGAGCGAGTATAATAAGGTGATTTTGAAGATATGGTTCCTGGACAAGCCCCAGCTTCACTATTTCCTTGAGAAGGCCTTTTGGTCATTAGATGAGCATATAAAGGTTATAGATTCAATATTCATTAACCTGAACCAGCTAGATTCGGATGAAATCTCTATGTTTATAGTGTCTGAGAACCCTGATCTCAAGCGGGAACTGAAGAAGAGCTTTATTCGTGCGCGAGACGGCACTTCAAAAACGATTCTATTCAATGTTAAATCTCAGAGCGAGGCCAAGCGAATGATTAGTGCTTCCTCAACTGCAAGATTCTATGCGCTTTACGATCCTTCAAACCTAGTGAGAATCAAGACTAGTGAGGAGGCGAAGACAGATTAGCAGGATAGGGATTGCTATCAAAAGGATAAAAGAAAGGATAAAATGATATGGAGGAAAGACAAAATGGAAAGGAAAGCAGTTTTTAAGACAGTGTTTATATTGGCAGTGGCGTTAGGATTGTTCCTGACGGGAGTGACATCGGTTTTTGCTGTTCAGGGCGCTACAGATTACACCCTCGGAGCGACAAGCAGGGCTAGTTTCACCAACACATCAACAGTCGCTGTTGATGCTATGGCTGGGAACGTAACGCAGCTTGATTTATATGGTGATACTATAACAACCCACTGGGCTGGTTTCTATGGAAACATCTCTGGAAACGTGACTTTGCAGGATAGCGATGGCAAAGTGTTCTACGATTGGACCGGTGTGGGAGTGCCTGCAGGAGAGATATTCGCTTCATCAATCAACAACGTTGCATGGGCAGGGATAAGCTGCGCTAATTCAACATTGATAGATGCAATTGACACTTCACTAGGTATAGTTGCGGCGGATGCTGATGGTGTTTTCGAGACATTCGCAGGGAACACTCATCCCAACTTCCAGGTTGGCAGTGCGGCCTTGAGCGGGTGCAACAGCACTAATGCGTACAGTGATACTGGGAGAGTGGCGTCACTCTATTATCAGATATTGTTAGTAGACACCGCCGGAACAGCTGTCTATACGACTTTGATAAATGATTCAGCCACAAGTTTCACAGGAACAAGCTATGACTTCGAGTTGCTTGTGGGAGAATCTGATGGTGCCGGATCAACATCAATGTACTTTTACATAGAGTTGGATTGAGGATGCAGACTAATAAAAACCCCTGCATTAGCAGGGTTTTTTTATTTTTTTTATTATGAAATGACAGGTGAACACAATGACAAAACACGATCATATGATGGGAAGACGCGTAAAACAGCTTATATTCTTAGCTGTGATTGTGCTAATCTGTAGCTTTTCATTTTATTTGGTCAATGCTGCGCCTTTTGGTGCTACCATAGTTGGTACTCCGACTGTTGATACGGGTCCAGTCAGGATTCCTGCCAGCAGGAACGATTCTGGTGGGAACATAATAACTGCTGTTTTATCAGTTGAGCAACAGGATCTTAACTGGAAGGCTTATGTTGGAAATGTTTCGGGATCATTTGTTTTACAGAATGTGAACAACAGGAGTATCTATGAGTGGCCGTCTGTGTCTGTTGCCAGCGGGAAATTGTTCATATCCAGGAATGCTTCTGTCAATTTCTCTGGAGTTGGCTGTGCGAACAATGCTCAGGTGGTTAGCGAACAGCTTTTGTTGGGTTTTGGTAACATTGATGCAGATAATATCAATAACACCTTCATTGCAAAGGCTCATAGGTCATTTGATGTCGGAGGTATTCCTATAGCTCAGAATAACTGCAGCTCAATCGCCACCTGGGTGAATGACACTGTCCAGGCAGCCAGTTCAACTGCTGATTTCCAGGAAGTTCTCTTATTTGATGGGAGTACAATGGTTTATACTTCCCTTTTGAATGATAATCGAAGGGGCTATGATAACTCTTCTCAATACGATTTCCAGGCAATAATTGCAGAGAACGGAACCACTTCAGTCACAACCACATATTACTTTTACGTTGAACTTGATAATACTTAGACTTAGATGAGTTATTGACTATGAATGGTCTCTTATTTGGTAAAATGTCAGAGTCTCTCGGAAGGAAAGCCTTCTTAATATTTATATCTCTGCTAATCTTTTTTCTTGTCGTTAGGATTCCATCTGCGGTCAGTTGGGGTCCTGGTCCGAATTACAGGAACTACAGTGTCCATGCCACGGTTAACGTCACCAATGCCTATCCTGAGGTTATTAACATAACCTGTAATAATGGGAGCACAGTAGTGCTCAACGGAGGTACCACAAAGGCTGTTTCTTGTTTAGTTCAGACAAGAGATTTCAATGGTGGCAACACAATCTTTTATGTAAACGCTACGTTTTATTATTACCTTAACTATTCTTCTGATCCGGATGATAATAATACCCATTATACTACTGGCAATTGCTCTGTGAACGGGAGCTATTCTGGTTATTATCAGAATTGGACCTGTGTGTTCGATGTGTGGTATTATGCCAACAACGGGTCTTGGAGGGTTAATGCTACTGCCTGGGATGATTATAACACAAGTGGTTTTAACGCGAATAATGCTTCCATTGGTGCGCTTTTGGCTTTGAACGTAACTGAGGTTATTGATTACGGCACCTTATCTGTTGATGATACGTCTAATTCTACCCAGGCTAATGTGACTAATTTTGGTAATCTTCCTATTAATGTGACTGTTTATGGCTTTGGCGGGGATAACGCGACCACCGGTACGGGGATTGCTATGCGCTGTGAGCAGAGAAATCTATCGATTTCAAACGAAAGGTACTCGGGAAGCGATGTTGGCTATGATTCTATGATCAGCATAACAGGTACTGCAGCTATGGTTCCCGGGGTTAGCATTGCTAAGCAGATAGATCCTGCGGTGTTGATGGTTAATTCCACCTATTGGAGGCTGCATATTAATATAACCGACAACCCTTTTGGTATCTGTAACGGTACTGTGGTTTTTTCTGCGACTGGTGCTTAATTAGGCTATTCTAGGCTTTTTTTTAGTTATTCGGCAGGCTAGATGAATCGAAACATTTATATATGAGTATATCTATTAGTATACTAATCGGGTAGTATTTACCTGGCTTTGGCAGGGAAACTACTAATCGCGAATAAACTTGCAACGGTGATATCATGGAAAAGAGAATAAATAAAACTAGTTTTATAATAGGTTTAGTGTGTGTTTTGGCAGCAGCGTCCTTCGTCCTGGCTGATTCGGATGTGCCTTACGGTGTACGTTCAATAACATACATCCAGTCGTCAAGGCCAAATGTATCTAGCTATCCCGTTCCAAACATAACGGCTGAGGCGGGTAACGTTACTGAACTGAGCCTGATTACAATCGCAACCACCCAAGCTTGGCAGGGTTATTATGGTAACATCTCGGGTATAATCACATTGGAAGATTCCTATGGTTATGTCTTCTACAACTGGACCACCCAGGAGCCAAAGGGAGAGATTTATGCATCATTAAACGACACCATCAGTTGGGCCACCATAAGATGCTTTAACTATTCAATAGGCGCATCAGGCCAGACATTTGACGAGCAGGATGTTGAGGATTGGTACGGAATAGGAGATGACGCTTCCGATGGTATATGGGAGACCTTCAACTACACCCTTGATCGCAACTTTTTCGTCGGCTCAAGAAACATAACCGAAGTTTCAACCAATGTTGCAGACTGCCACGCAACCAACACATACCGATACGACATGATGCAGAATGATGATGACTTCGAGAACGTGCTCTTGACAGATGGTGACAAGCTTGTTTACACTGCCATGATCGAGAACAATGCGTTCAACAACAACACTGACATGTTCGGCTTTGACAACAGGGAGCACGACTTTCAGATGTTGGTGGCAGAGAACGGCCACAACGGCTACGAAGACACCCCCACAACATATTACTTTTGGGCTGAGATAGAGTAAGGAAGCCACAGTCAGGGTTTTCAAACCCTGCTTCATATTTTTTTATTTTTTTTATTTTTTTACCAAGGTTAGAATAGAATCAAATACCATGATACTCATGATTTGAGGTGAATTTTAGTGACTAATGTTAGTAAAAGGGCTAAGCTGGTCTTTTTCCTTGCTGTTTTGAGCTGCTCCCTTTACTTCGCCCTGGTCGGGTTGAGTAAGGCAGTGCCGACAGGTTTAATCCCTAGCTTTATAGCTTCTGACAGCGGCCCTACTACTGATGCCGGAAGTCGAGCTGACCTTGGCGGGACCATAAATACTCTATCCCTTGACGTCGTTTCCCAGGACCAGAGCTGGAAGGCTTATGTCGGAAACATCACTGGTAAGATGGTCTTGAGGAATGTCAACGGCATAAGCATCTACGAGTGGAACATCAACTCTTCTGCTCTTGCAGGTTATATCTTCGTTTCAAGGAATGGTAGTGTCAATTGGACCCTTATCAGATGCGCCAATAGCTCGATAATCTGGGATGAGCAGCTTGTGCTCAGCATGGGCGGTTCTTCTGCTGATAACCTGAACAACACCTTCAATTTCACTAGGCATAGGGCAATGTCTTTTACAGGCGGCATTTCTCCTGTTAACGCGAACACTTGCCCTAGCACAGCCACTTATGTGAACGGCTCTATGCAGGGAAGTATGGATACTGCCGCATTCCAGGAGATACTGCTTACAGACACCACAAACCTGGTCTATGGGACTTTCATTGATCAGAACTCAATGGGTTTTGATAACAATGCTTCGATCACAAAGGAGTATGATTTCCAGTTCATTGTCGGTGAGAACAGGAGCGCAAGTATTGGTAATACCTATTACTTTTACGCTGAAATCTCTGGCTAAGCAAGGTTTAAGCTATTTTTGATTGTTTTTTACGTTTTTTTTCTAGAAAGGTTTCTTGAGTATTTCCTGGAGCTCTTCCTTTGTCTTTGCGGTTCCTATCTTTTCGCCTATCTCCTGATTTTGCAGGGCCTCTTTTGTCCAGTTCGCAAAGTCATTTCTTCCCGGGCTGACATGGTGGTTGAACTCTTCGTCAGCCATGTAGGTCAGGGCTTTTCTTAGGTCATTGAGGCTTTTGAGCTCCTGATTGTTCCTGAGCTTGAAATAGTGCTCTTTCTGGGCTTCTTTTTCCATCCATTGGTTTACCTTTATCTGCTTGAATAGGTTCTTTAGGTCCTGGCTTTCTTCGTCTATCTGCTTTTCTATGAGGTGTTTTCTTTGTTCTTTCTCCTCTGCTTTGGCTTTTAGTTCGTGCCAGTCCTCTTCAAGCTCCCTTAGCCTGGTCATCTTCTCTTCCAGCTTCTGCTTCAGGTCCTGTCCGTGCAGATAGAATGGTTTTCCTTGGGCTTTTGTGTCATGGTAGTCCTTCATGTTGGTCAAGAAGTCCTTGGTGAGTATGTCATCTATGATTTCCTTTACGTCCTTGTTCTTGAGGTAGTGTTGTATCTCTGCGAAGTATCCTTCCCCAAGCTCTTTCGGCCTGTATAAAGCCTCTGCTTCGCTCCTGTTCTCTCTGAGTGAGGCAGGGGTCTCATTGTTTATTACGTCTATCTTTATGTTGCTTATGGCGTCTTCGAACTGGCGCAGGTCATCATCGTGGAAGCTGGTCAGCTGTTTCTTCTGCTCATGTATGGTTTCGAGAGCTCTTGGCAGCACTATCTTCGGGAGATTGAGGTTTTTGGATTGGCTCTGCTGTTGGGGAAGGTCTGTCCTTATCATCATCTGTTCTTTTGGCGGTTCTGGAGGGCTCAATACCTTGTTTGCTGGCGGTTTTGCCGGGTTCTGTGTGATTATGCTTGGCAGTTCTTTTGGCGGTTGGACTAGTTTCTTGCTCTGATGAAAGAATTCTCTGAACTTATCTTTCGCTTTGCCTAGAATGTCACCCACCTCTCCTTTTTATCTTTTTAGTCCTGATTTGATATTTAAACTTTATGTTTTATCGTGTGTTCTATCATGCCCCTCATCATGGCTCTTTTATCTCCCAGTAGAGTGCGACGCTGCTTCCTGGGCCTTCGTAGTTCTTCAGGTTCACCGGTACCTTTATCTCATAGTCGTATGTGCCGTAGGATCCTGTCTTGTTCTGGCTAATCTCTGTTATGAATGCGATGTCCTGGGTTCCGTTGTATTGTGTTCCTCCGTCGCTTGTGTCCCATAGTATTCCTGTGACAAAGCTGGTTGTGTTGGTGCTGTTGATTATTGGAGTGTTTTGCGTTGTCTTGGTGTAAAATGTGAATGTTTTTGTTGTCAGGGGAGTGTCTGTGCCTGCGGTGTAAGTCCTTCTGATGGAATCATTGTAGCTGGTCATGTTGAGTGCTGTGTCTGTATCGTTGAAGTCATTGGCTGCGGTGTTGTTGTTGATATCTCTTCCCATCGATTGCAGCGCCGAGAAGTCTACCGTGCTTCTTCCATCTATGGCGAAGATATTCCCAGTGACGTTTGTTATGTTCAGGTAATAGAAGAGCGAGTTGTTGTTTTCGTCGCTCAGGTATACATTGTTCTTCACCAGGCCGTAGAATTGGTTGTATGCTGGCACGTTCAGGGTGTTGTATGCCTTGTTGTTGGTCTCGTTTGATTCGAAAATCGTTCCGTTGGTGGCTGTCGGAGGGTCAACTATAACGTATATGCTGAACGGTCCTGGTCCTGTTGTCACCCAGCTTACGTTGAATGTCGCGTTTGGCTGTGCCCCATTTATGTCTGTTATGTTGGCTGTGAAGTTTCCGTTTATCTGCACTCCGTCGGTGTCTGGGTCTCTTAGGTAGAACTGCATCTTGACGTTCTCTGCGTCTGATCCTCCTGTGTTGTGCACAGTGGCTATTATCGTGATGTTGTCTCCTTCCCTCGGCGTTGTGTTGTTGAATGCTATGCCGCTGCTGGTGACTGTGAGGTCTGGTGGTTTGATGAACACTGTCCATGTCTCTGATGCACCTATGTTTCCGTAGTAGTCTGTGCAGTTGACGCTCCAATTATGCCAGCCTCCTGTCGGGATTCTCGGGTAGAAGTACTGTATGACCCCTTCCTGTATTGTCGGGTCTGAGTCTTCTTTATTGCCGTCTATGAATAGTGTGCAGTTCAGTACTGTGCTGAGGGTGTCATTAACGTAGTATGAGAATGTTACTGAGCTGTTGGCTTCGCTTTCATTTTGCGGCCCGTTCAGCGTGATGTTTGGCGGCGTCCTGTCCATGGTCACGTTGAATCCAGTCCAGTTGGTCGCGTCGTTGTATTTTGTTTTTGATGCTTGGCTCACTGCCTGGTAGCTTCCGTTCATGCTTGCGGCAGGGTGTATCCATGACCATAGCCCTTGCGCTCCTGTTGTGTCGGTCGTGTTCCTTGCTATCCATTGCTCCTGCTGCCCCCTTGATTCTGCAAGGCTGTTGTTCAGGAACCATTCTATTGTCCCTTGTAGTAATCTGCTTCTTGCTGTCACGTTCTGTATTCCCTGTGTGGCTGAGATATAGAACAGGCCTGAGTAGTACACCGTCTTTCCGCAGAATCCTGTGCAGCTGGGATCATTCAGCCCGTCGTTGGCTGTTCCTGCTGTCGGAGTGGCGCTTCCTGTCCAGTTGAGTATTCTGACCGAGGTGCTTCCTGCCAGTGTTGTGTATCCGTCTTCGTAATCCCCTGCCACGCTCACCGTTGTTCCCATACCCAGGTATTTTGTCGTCGGGTGGTTTGCTGCCACTGTGAATGTTGTTGGGTTCGCGTTGTCTACGTATCCTGCGCTTGCGTGGGTCAGGTTTGTGAATACTCCATTGTATAGCCATCCATCGGCGTTTGCCTGGTATCCTAGCTCCTGTCCTGTCAGGAATAGGTTTCCTGATTGGTTTACGAATTGGAACATTGCGTTGGCTTCTGTAGTATACCAGCTTGAGCTGTATTTTGCTGCGCTGTCATAGTATACTATGGAGTAATTCTGCATGTTGGTGAGCGTGAAATCAGCGCTTGCCGCGGTTGTGTTCAGGTTGTCATAGAAGGTGCCTGGGTCTAATCCCAGCGCCGAGAGCGCGCTGTTAAGGTCTGTTTTTATTGTGTTCTGCAGGGGTGCGTTTCCTGTCCCTCCTGCGCTCACCCAGATCATCCTCATCGGACCCTGGTCTTTTGATGTCTTTGTGATTGTGCTTGCATTGTCGTAGTATAGGTATATGTTTGTGTTGCTGTTTGCTGTCAGGTTCAGCCTGAAGCTCACCCACAGGCTCTTGATGTAGTTTGTGTCTGTGCAGTAGGTTATGTTCCATTGGTTGAAGCCTACGTTCGTTCCCGGGTCCTGTATCAGCCTCAGGCTGTTCTTGTGCGCTAGGTTGCTGCAGTCAGGGTCTAGCATGAATGACAGGTGGACCCATTGGTCTTTCCTTGTTTTGTTGCTTGTCTCTGTGAGCGTGTTCCTCAGCCTGTATCTCCAGGTGGTGTTCCACCAGATGTTCCTGCTTTCGCCCGATGTCTTGATTATGTCTGTGATTGCTGATGCTTCTATGCTCTGGTTTGAGTAGTCGATGGTGGTGGTTGTTATGTTGATGCTGTCTGACTGCTGGTTTCCTGTCTCGTAGGTCTTCTTGTCTGTTGTGACGTTGCTTTTAAGCACGTATAGTATGAGTATGTAGAGCGTTCTCGGGTTTGTCTGTGCCATGTGTGGTTGTGCTGTGAAGTCGTCCCAGCATTTTATGCTCCAGTTGAGGGTGGTGTCGTTCTGGTTGTATAGGTAGAAGTATTGTTCGCTTCCTTCTGGCACAGCGAAGCTGGTCTGGTTGATAGACCCGTTTATCATCAGGCTGCAGTTGGCTACTCCACTTCCTATGTCATCCACTAGGTAGCTGAATGTCACGTTGCCGTCGTTGTCTATGGAGCCTGGGTCTGGGCTTAGGCCGTCGATTGCTGGCCCGTTGTTATCTATGGTTACAGAGTATCTTACGCTTGGGGAACCTGTGTTGTTCAATATATCCGTCGCGTATGCTCTTACTTCGTATGTTGTCCCGTCGGCCAGCGCTGTCGTGTCCAGGCTGCAGTTATATGCTGGCCCCTGCGTCGCGTTGCATATTGATATCCATTCCGCGGTGCTGTTTTCCCTGTATTCGAATGCCACCGTGCTGATGTTTCCTACTCCGCTGTCTGTCGCCGAGGCATTCACAATGTATATTCCGTACATCTTCGGGTCTGCTGCCGGCGGCCTGTTGAGGATGGTTACGGGCCCTGTCAAGTCCACTGTGAATGTCCGTGTCTCGCTGCTGTTCACGTTTCCTACACCATCGGTGCAGTCAATCCTCCATGTGTGGCTTCCTACTGTGTTGTCGTTTATCGTGAAATTGAGGGAGATGTTCTGTTGAGGGTTGTATGTGGTCTGATTTATTGATCCGTCAAGCATTATGCTGCAGTTGTTGATGTTCGATGCGATGTCTGTTACATTGAAGTAGAATGTCTGGTTTCCTGTGTTGTATGAGTTATTTGATGGCCTTTCAAGGTTGATTGTGGGCCCATTCCGGTCTATTGTTATGTTGGTTCTTGTGTCCGCAGCTCCTGTGTTGTTCAGCCCGTCTGTGGAATATGCTCTGACTTCGTAGGTCTTTCCGTCGAGCAGGGATGTTGTGTTCCAGCTGCATTCATATGGCGCTGTCCGGTCTGAGTCGTTGCATGCCTGTTTCCATGATGCGGTACTGTTTTCCCTGTATTCGAAAATCACCAGATTGATAGTACCTATCTCATTGTCGGTCACTGTCGCGTTCACAGTGTACTGGCTGGTTGTTATGTTGGTGAAGTTCTGAGGGTTGCCTATGATTGTCGTCGGTCCTTGGGTATCGAATCCGACTATTATGTATGTGCTATTGGTTAGCCTGTCGTTGTCTGTCACAGTCACTCTCAGATAGCAGCTCATGCTGTTGTTCTGGCATTGGTTCTGCGCAGTGGTGTTCCATGTGCAGTTGTTGCTTGTTCCGTTGCATATCATTGACGGGGAGCTGAATGCTGTGTTGTTGTCATAGCTGAAGGTGTAGTTGATGATTAATCCGTCGCTGTCGAAGCTGATGCTTGCGTTGATATAGGTGATTCCTTTCAGCCACTGGCTGCTTATCGGGTATAGTATCCCGGCTGTCGGGTGGTCGTTTATCGTCACGTTCCTTGAGATTGAGAATGCTGTCGCGCTGTTGACGCCATCTGCCCGGCACCTGACAGGCCAGCTCTTGTTGCCCGGCCCTGCGGTGACGTTGAATGTCGTTGTGCAGTTGCTGCCTCGGGTCACGTTGCCGCAGGAGTATGATGTCTTGTTGCTGATTAGATCTGTCGTTGTGGTGTTGATTGTTTCATAGCTCCCTGCGAGGTAGTATTCTATCGATACGGTTACATCGGTGCAGTTGCTGCTTCCTGAGTTGCTGCAGGCTGCGGTGCAATTCTGCACGTAGAAATAATTGTATTCTGATTCGTTTATCTTGATGTTGGCCGTCGGGTAATTCATGCTCACATTGACTATCCCTCCGGTGGTGACGTTCCAGCGCAGGTTTGGATAGGTCAGGTTCTGGTTGTTTGCATCGTCTATGGCGTAGGCTGAGCTCCAGTTGTATGTGCCTGAGAATATCAATGCGTATACTGCAGAGTATACTCCGTTTCCATTGGCCCCGTCGCAGCTTGTGGTCGCGTTGTCGTACAGGGTTATGTTCTCTGCCGGCTGGCCGGGCGGTATTATTGTTGCTATGATGTCTTTTATGCCTGAGTATGTGTCGTTCGCTGTTATGTTCAGGCATATGTTCTTGTTTATGGTGAAATTGGTCCCGTTTATCCTCGGGTTTAATAGGGGCGGGATCGTCGTATCTATCCCGAGGATTCTTGTCTCTGACTGGTTGAGGTTGAAGCTGCTGCTGTTGTCATAGCATCTTATGCTCCAGTTGGAGGTTCCGTTGGTCATGTTCGCGATGAATCTCTGCTCTGCCACGCTCTTGTTGATGCTTGTGTTGGTCCTGTTCACCACATTGTTTATGATTAATGAGCAGTTCTTTATCTGTGAGCTTATGTCTGTGACATTGTACCTGAACTGTACGCTTGCGTTGTTGGTCCAGGTCAGGTTGTCTGGCCAGATCAATATCAATTGCGGATTGTCCTGATCTGTGCAGTTGCATATCCCTGCGCTGCAGGTCCCTATCATTGTTCCGCAGTCTAGGTTGCATTCTGCCGCGTCGCATTGCGCCGGTGCGCTTCCGTTCCATATGTCGCCAAGGGTCAATGTGTCGCCCAGCATGATTGTTATTCCGTTGCTGCAGTCATTGCTCCTGTCCGCTGGTGTTCCACCCGAATCATAATAGATGGTTCCGCTATTTGCGCAGTTTGAGCTGCAGCTCGTGTTTGGTGCAGGTGAGTATTGTCCTGTTTGGTTTCCGTATTGGTTGCAATAGTCGCAGTAGTCTGCCATTAATATGCTGTTATTGTTCAGGGTCGCTCCAACTGTGTTCTGGCAGCTGGCGTTCCAGTAGCATGTGTCTGATGTCGTCGGGTCTGTCCTGTTGCTGTATGCGCATGATCCTCCGTCGTTGTCGTTGATGCAGAAAGAAGGCGCTCCCTCTGAGCTCTGACTCCATAAACAGTTGATATTGCAGTTCTTGTTGTAGTAGCATGTTCCGCTGGCTATCCCGGGTGCTGTGCTGTTGCCGGCATCGCATCCTGCTCCGCATCCCCAGTCGCATTCCTCTAGTGTGCTTCCGCATGCGGTGATGGTCTGGTTGTAGATATAGGGATTGCATGCTGTCGATGCTCCTGAGCATCCTCCGGATGTACCATTTACGCAGCTTTGGTCTGTTCCATAGTATCCGCAGTATAGGCCTGGATGGTATGTCGCAGACTGGTTATGCGCGTCAAATTGTTCAGCGCAGTCGACCTGGCTGCTCCAGAGGTTGCTGTTGCTGCAATTCCTGTAATCGTTCACTCCTGAGATGCACAGTGTCTCGCCCAGCGCATAGCTTTTTCCCTGGTCATTATATACGCAGTCTGTTGCTGATCCTGTGCAGTACCATCCTGTGTAGCTGTAGCTGCTGTCGTTGACGCAGTACCTATTGATGCCGTTGCCGCAGACATCATTCCATGCGAGCCCTGTGTGCGCTTGTGTGTTGCAGGGATAGCCTGCTAGCTCATCAGAGTGGCAGTATTGGGTGTAGTCGCAGTATGATGTGCTGTCGCAGTCGCTGTGTGCGTCGCATAGGACCTCGAAGGTTATGTCAAGGTTCGAGGTCGTGTTATCGTTGTGGCCTGATGTGTCATTGCATATTACGTATAGGTAATTTGTTCCTATGTTTAGCTGTGTTCCTGTGTATGTGCAGCTTATGTTGGCTGTTTTTGCTCCAGTGCAATTGTAATAGCTTGGTATGCTTGTGAAGTTTGAATCTGTCGTGCTTAGTCTGCATGTCCCGTTCTTGTTGAGTGTTATGTTTATCACTGGGTTTCTGTTTGTTGTGTTCCATGGCTCGCTGGTGTCCTTGTCTATGCTTGTGATTGTCTTTATCGGAGGCCTGGCGTCTATGGTCAATGTGTAGTTGCTGTCGTACCAGTCGTAGAGCCCTGTCCTTGTGTAGCATATCACATTCCATTTGAATGTCCCGTCTGGCAGGTCTGCTAATGTTATGTTGGTTATGCTGTTCCTGCTCACGTTGTAAATTGTGCTGTTTTCCATCCAGCTTCCGTTCATGTCTGTCCACAGCGTGCAGTTAGGTAGCACCAGGTCTTTTGTCGCGTTGACAGTGAAGTTGAACTGGATTGTTGTCAGGTTTGTTACGGTGTTGTTTGGCGGGTTGGTCAGGTTTGTTATGTTCGGCGGGTATGCTATCCCTGTTATGTTTATCCTGTCGAAGAAGCAGTAGTCTGCTGTGTTTGAGTGCGCTCCTCCTATGTGCACTGATATGTTGCTTTCGCTAAGGTTTATCCCGCTCAGGCTGCTCAGGTTTATATTGAAATAGATGTATAGATCTGTCTGCGGGGTTGTGTCTGTTCCGGTGCATATTGTGTTTGTGCAGTTGTATATCGGTGCTATCGAGTTTGAGTCTCTTGCCCATATCGCGCAGTATTCTCTGACGTTGTCTAGGCTTGCTCCGTAGATGTATCCGTTCACGTTTATGTCGTCGTATATGCTTGGATCTAGCGTGAACCATAGGCCTGCACTTGAGTCCATCACCCAGTTGGTCATCTGTATAGCATAGGAGTTGGCGGTGTGATTCCCTTCTTTTCCATCGTCCGATGTGCAGAACCTTGCTGTCGATGGAGTGTTGCAATTGGTGAACTGTCCCCAATTTGCGCTGTATAAGCAGTTGTTTCCTGCTATAGGCGCTCCTGTTGTCCTGCATCCCCAAGACTCGAAATCATCGAAGAAGAGGTTTTGCAGCGGATCTATAGCCAGGAACCAGTTCCTTGCTTCTGTGAACAGCATGTTTGTTCCCTGGGCGAAATAGGTTATGAATGACCTGCCCAGCGCATAGAGGTTCGGTGTTATCAGTGGGGCGTTGGCTTCGTATCCAACTGTTTCTACACTGCTCAGGTTTGTCCAGGTCAAGAAAGTCTGGTTGTTTATTGTCCTCTGCTGCGCTCCTCCGCTGTCTGTGACAACGAACTCTGAGGGGAGGATTTCTGTGAAATCATAGCTTGTTACGTTGATGTATGGCATCAGCTGTATGCGTGATTGGAACGGTCCCTGCCAGGGGTCTATTGTCACAGGCGTATCCCTTATGATGTCGAACTCATAGAACTCTCTCACCTCAAAGCTCGACTGCATGCTGTAGTTGACGTTCCATCCTGTTGCTGTGACGAACATCGAATACTCGCCTTCCAGCCCTGTCTTGCTGTAGGCTGCCTCATATATCCCCCTGCTGCTCTCTTTTATGCCCTGGCTGGCTGTGGTTAGCGTCGTTGTTGTGCTGTCAGGCGCTGTAATTGACAACGTCACCTGCGCGTTAGAGACAAGGCGTCCTTTTGTGTTCAGGACAACCATTATCATCTCTGCAGTCTCGTTCGGATGGTATATTGGCTTCTTGGTGTTTATGCTGGCCACTCCGGTCTCTGCGTAGGCAGGGTCTTCTGGTGTGATTATGATCTCGTATTCCTTCCCAGGGGTTAGGTCCTGTACCTTAGTCCAGTTGCCGAGGCATATCTCCCTGGTGGAGTTCCATTCTTTGCATTTCCAGAGCTCTTTGCCCAGCGCTATCGCTGTTATTGTGCCGTTGGTGTAGTTCAGCTGGGCTGTGTCTATGAAGAATGATTTGACTATCTTCTTGTCCCTCAGCTCTTTTTTGGATTCTTCTTTCTTGAGGGTGACCTCGTCGAAATCAAAGCTCCTGTCGCTGTCCAGCTTGAGATTGTTGAAAACTATGCTTTTTATGTTTGCTTTTCTAGGCAGGTATTCGACGTCGTATCTTGTCCCTTCTGCTCTCAGGATGCTTATGCTGTTCCTTATGTCTTCATTCGCCGTGGCTCCGCGCCTTGCCCTGAGCTCTAACCTGAAAGGCAGCGTGATGTTCAATCCTCTCGGTGCCTGCAGCTCCAGCTCTTGGTCCTCTGCCAGCAGCAGCTGGTCGTCGATTACTATCGCTCCTAGTCCAACATCCTGCTGTTTCTGGGCTGTCGATTGTTGGTCCAGGACGCCTATGCCGACCATGCCTGTCTCTGTCTGGTTCTTCTCAAAGCTCCTGTTATCCGTTGCCTGGGTCTCTGGCTGCTCAGGGATCTCTGCGGCAGCTTCGTTGATGCTCTGGTTCAGCACAAGGAATTCTGCGGTGGCCACAGGCACGAATCGATTTATCAATTTGAGCTGGTATGCGCCGGCATAGCGTGGCAGGAACGAGATCGGGCTGTCTATGGCGCCGAGGTATTTCAGCGATTCCTTGTCTGATACTATCCTGAGCTCCTGCTCAGCCGCTGATTCTCCTCCGCTGCTTGTGTTCACGAATATCTGCACTGCCTCATCCAGGAGATATTCTTTCTTGTCTGTGTAGAGTAGAGCCGGCTTGCTTATCGTGTAATCGTATGAGACGCTGAATGTTTTCTCATCAAGCAGGATATTATTGCCAGGATCATTCAGGCGCACCGTGTATTGCCCCTCCTTTGTCGGGTAGAAGTCCATCTCTGCCTTGAGCTCACCAGAATACCTGAAGACATCGTTATCTGAGATTATATTGAGTGCGAAGTCCTGGCTTGCGTTCATCAGTTTTATCTTGACAGTCTCCCCGACGCCATACTGAGATTTGTCCAATGCTATCTGTCCTTGGGCGCTGCACAGGACTGCCTGGAGAATTATGGCTATCAGCGTGAATAGGTAAAAAAAGAGGGCTGCGCCTGGATGCTTTTGCTTCCACGCTGAGCTCTTGGCGCAACCCTCCCCTAAAAGAACGTGATTCCTTGGATTGTCTGAGACCGGGCTCTTTGCTCGCTTTTGGTCAGAAATAGCTATGCCTAGTGATATGCCGGGTATATTATAATATTTAGTGTACGAATAAAATAGCTTATTTGCCATTCTTGCTCAGCGTGGAACCTGTACTGATTAACGTCATTCGGAGAGCAAATTGAATGCTCACCCACCCTCTGTCTTTTTCATTGGTTGCGCAGGTTTAAAAACTTTGCTATGTTGATCCGATGGCGTCCATCAGGCCGATGCTGCCGTTGAAGCGGTCACCCGATTGTTTAGCGAAACATTAATATACTATTGAATGAGGGTAGGTTGTTAAAGGGAATTGCGTAAAAAGAGGGTATTTTTGTGAGAAGGATTTCTGGCAAAGCAAGAACGAGAAAAAGGAATGGTGCTGCTCAAAGCAATGATATTTCCGCCATGAAAATGACGGATGAGGCTTTGCGCGAGAGCGAGGAAAAATTCTCAGCTGTCTTCCATTATAGCCCTGACGCATTTATGCTGTTGACAGTCCCCGATGGGCGTATAGCCGAGGTGAATGAGAGCGCTCTTCTTCTCAGCGGATACTCAAGAGGAGAGGTGATAGGCAATACCACTTCTAAGCTAAGATTATGGGCTGACCGTGGCGACAGGGACCGCTACATCGCGATCATCAGGCGCAAAGGCAGGGCTGTTGATTTTGAGACTTCATTCCGCGACAGGTCCGGAAAGATCTTTCCCGCACTCATCTCAGGAGGCATAATCAAGCTTAAGAGCGGTCCCCACTTTCTGAGCATAATACGAGACATCACCGAACGGAAGAAGTCGGAGGAGGCGCTGCTTGAGAGTAAAATTAAGCTCCAGCTTCTATACGACTCATCAAGTGACGCGATAATGCTTCTTGATGAGAAAGGCTTTTTTGATTGCAATAAGGCAACGCTGCGGCTTTTCGGTTGTGCCACCAAAGAGGAGTTTTGCAGCAGGCATCCTGCAGATTTCTCTCCTCCGACCCAGCCGGATGGCACTGATTCGAGGCGTTATGCCAGAAATAATATTACACGCGCCCTAAAGGAAGGCAGTGCGCGGTTTGAGCATGTACATAGGCGTTTGGACGGTACTGATTTCCCTGCCGAGGTGCTGCTTGATAAGATTGTGCTGCATGGTAAGGGTGTGCTTCAAGCGAGGGTATTTGACATCACTAAGCGCAAGAAAGCAGAGGAATCCTTTTTGAGAATAAACAGTCTTAATTCTGCGCTGGTTGAGAACGCTCCCTTTGGCATCATGACTATTATGAGAGATGGCTCTGTTGATTATGTTAACCCTGCCCTGCTAAGGATTTCGGGTGATTCAAAAGCGAACTTCAAGCAGATGAATGTCTTCAAGCTTCCGACTTATGTCAGACTTGGATTGGCTGTGAAGATAAGATCCTGTTTTAATGGTAAGTCTTTCTTTGTAGGCTCTCTTGAATATGTTTCGCATTTCAGCAAGAAGAAGACGGTTCGCAACTTCACAGGTATGCCTATGCTTGATGAAGCAGGCAAAGTAGAGAAAGTAATGCTTTTTGTGGAGGACATAACCAAGATGAAGGAGGCCGATGCTGCTTTGCGCGAGAGTGAGGAGAAATATCGAGCTCTTGTAGAGGCGACAGATACAGGATTTCTGATTCTTGATTGGAAAGGCAAAGTTATAGATGCGAACGCAGAATACGTGCGGTTGACAGGCCGCCGTAGGCTCAGCGATATCCTTGGGAAGAGTGTGATTGAGTGGACTGCTGATTATGAGAAGCAAAAAAACTCGGTTGCTGTGGCCCAATGTATCAAAGACGGCTTTATTAAGGATCTTGTCCTCGATTATGTTGATGAAAAGGGCGAAATCACACCCGTTGAGATTAATGCATCCGTTGTAGGCTCGGGTGAGTCGATACGCATCATATCGCTCTGCCGAGACATAGCTAATCGAAAGAAAGCTGAAGAAAGCCTTAAATCCTCTGAGGAGCGCTACGAACTTGTCTCCAAGCAGACCGGCCAGCTGATTTATGACTATGACCTCGCTTCCGGAAAGATAATCTGGTCAGGGGCTATCGAATCAATCACAGGCTATTCTGAGAAAGAATTCGAGAAAGTTGATATCCGGCGTTGGGAAGAGATGATACATTCTGATGACAGGAAGCTGGCAGTTGATCTGCTCGATAAGGCTCGTGTGAAAGGAGACAAATATTTTGTTCAGTACAGGTTTCGCTCTAAGAGCGGGCATTATGTATTCATACATGAGGAAGGAGTGTTCCTGAAGGACAAGAGCGACAAGCCTTATCGTATGCTTGGGGCGATGCGTGATGTCAGCGAGCAGGAGATGGCAAACAGCGTCCTGCTGGAGAATGAGTCTAGATATCGCGAGCTTGTTAACAAGATAAATAGCGCTGTCGCAGTATATGAGGCAGTTGATGGTGGAAAAGATTTTATTATCAGGGAGTGCAACCCTTCTGCTGAGAAGACTGAGAAAATAAAGAAAGAGGATGTCATTGGCAAGAAAGTCACCGTCGTTTTTCCTGGCGTGCGAGAGTTCGGCCTGCTGGATGTTTTCAGGAGGGTCTGGAAGACCGGCAAGCCAGAGAACCACCCCATCTCATTGTATAAGGATGACCATATTGCCAATTGGCGAGAAAATTATGTGTATAAGCTTCCTTCGGGAGAGGTAATAGCGGTCTATGATGATGTCACTGAGAAAAAGAAGTCAGAGGAGTTCATGCGTTTAAGGACGCGCGAGAGCGAGACTATCAATCTTATCATGAGCGCAGCTAATGCGGCTGAAAACCTTCCAGATTTTCTTCAGTCAATCTTATTGGTCATTCTCGACTTCATCGGCTTTGAGAAAGGAGGCATATACATTATTGATGAGCGCACCCATTTCGCAGAGCTCAAGTGCTGGAAAGGATTTAGTGATGCTTTTGTTAAAAAGCATATTCTGAGAGTAAATATTGACAAGAAACCTTTCTCTATTGTCCTGAAGGAAGGAAAGCCTG
Organism: archaeon; assembly: GCA_043801165.1. GTDB lineage: Archaea > Nanobdellota > Nanobdellia > Woesearchaeales > SM23-78 > SM23-78. Next base: position 81,990 of record JAZDMG010000007.1, on the reverse strand, counting down.
TAATCACAGATGAATATTCATTGATACACCCTTCTTTAGCAAAAGAATCCAAGATGCATGCCTTGGCTAGCATGCCTTTATTGTCAAAGGAAAAAATCATTGGTTGTATCAATATAGCAACCACAAAGCATTATTCGTTCTCTGAGGATGAGAAGAAGACTCTCGCGCTCATAAGCCGCGAGACCGGCATTGCCATCGCCAGCCTTATTTCCCAGGAGGAGCTAAAGTCCAGGTCTGATGAGCTTGAGAAGTTCAACAAGCTATCAGTTGGCAGGGAACTCAAGATGGTCGAGCTGAAAGAGAAGGTTGCTGAGCTTGAGAGCAAGCTTGATGTGAAACGAGGTAAAAATGGGTTATAAGACTGATTATAAAACTGAATGTAAAGCTGATATCAAAACAGATTATAACATAGAATTCGCGCATTTCTATGCGGATAAGGAATTAAGCAAGGAGCAGGTTAAGAGCGTGAGCATCCTGAATGAGTTCATCAAGAAGCTGGAGCTGGAGGGCAAGACTTATGTGGTTTCAGTGCTTGTTGATGATTTTCATCCGACGATTTTTAGGTTGGACAAGCAGAGGATAGTTGAAGAACTCAATAAGCTGGGGGTTAGCATTGATTTTATTGGCTTTGAGTCAAAGCTGGGAGTCGTAGGCGACCAGCTGATACAGGACATCCCGAAGCCCTTGTTGAAGCTTGAGCATTTTAACAACCCGAGAAAGGAGGTGCTTATGCTTGAGAAAGACAAGGAGGAGATAAGCCTGGAGGAGGAGTTCAAGTTCATGTACAGGCACACCTGCGCTCTGTTGAGCGCTGCCTGGTCTTTGTGCAGGCTGGGAGTTTACAATATTCCTGAGGACGCAGTGCTGAGCCTGGGCAATAAAGCGTTTGCTGCGAAAAAGACAATGACGATTCTCCCAGAGCAATACAAGCATGTGGAGGATAAGGTCTTGGATATTATAAGCGCGACAAAATACGGCGCCGCAGCCAAGGATGTCGGATACACATTTTTTAAGGTTTGATTCGGATTCGATTAAGGTTCGGCGTTAGGATTGGAAAAAAATAAGGGAGGAAGCAAAATGTCAAAAAACACATGGTTGATGAGGAGCATGGCGATCATGGCGATCATGGCAGTATGTTTAGCAGCGACAGCCCTATTATCAATTCTGTCTGGCTGCAGCTCAGTTCAGACGAATAATGGCGTAAGTGATGATTCGCTGATGAAAGTTAAAGAGCGTGGGAAGCTTCTTGTCGGGACCAACTTGCCTTATGCACCGATGGAATACTATGATGAAACAGGAAAAATAGTCGGTTTTGATATAGATATTATAACTAAGATAGCCTCTGAACTAGGTGTTGGTGTGGAGATTCAGGATGTGCCTTGGGATGGCTTATTTGATGATGTGAAATCAGGGAGGTTTGATGTCATCATTGATACCATAACGATAAATCCGCGGAGAATGGAAGAGATGCTTTTTAGCAATCCTTACATGGATGGCGGCCAGGCAATTGTTATTAGGCGGGAGAACGATAATATTAAGGAATTAGATGATTTAAAAGGCAGGAAAGTGGCGGTTCTCAAGGATACTACTGGTGATGAGGCTGCGCAGGAATATGTGGATCAGGCGCTCTTATTGAAGTATGAAAGCCAGGATATTTCGACTGATCACCTCAAAAATAAGGATGCTGACGCAATGATTGTTGATTATATTGTGGCTTTAAGCATTGTCAAGAGCAATCCTGAGCTTAAAATATTGGACTTTAAACTGACAGAAGAGTTCTATGGCATTGCCACTAAGAAAGGAAATGATGCTTTGATGAACGAGATTAATGCTATCTTAAGAGAGATGAGGCAAGATGGAACGTTGGATAGCATGGTTAATAAATGGGCTAAGAATAATTGAATGGAGCGTGATAAAATGAGAAAAATAAACGATGTGAATTATACAATTCTTTCAAAAATATTATTAGTTTCGGCCTTGTTATGCTGTATTTTGTTGGCTGGCTGCAGCTCTGTCCAGACTAATAATGGCGTAAACATCGTGAAGGATGATTCTCTTTTGAAAGTCAAGGAGAGGGGAAAGCTTGTTGTCGGCGCAGATATTCCCTATGGGATTATGGAATTTTTTGATGAAAACAATAACCCTGTTGGTATCGATGTGGATATAGCGAGAGAAATCGCGTCTGGGCTCGGAGTCTCACTTGAATTCCAGGATTATGCTTGGGACGAGTTGTTTGTTGCAATTGATAATGGAACATTTGATATTGTGATCTCAGCAATAACAATAACTCAGGAAAGGTCTGAAACTATGCTATTTAGCATTCCTTATTTTGATGGCGGGCAGGTTATTATTGTGAGAGGCGAGACACAGGATATTGCTTCTCTCGAAGATTTTCAAGGCAGGAAAATGGGAGTTCAGGAAGACACGACAGGGGAGATTGAGCTTAAGAAATACATAAACTCTACCCAGATAAGCCTTTATGTCACATGCTTTCCCGATGAGGCCAATCCTGAATCAGGGATGATCTACGACCTGAAGAACAGGAATATTGATGCCATAGTCATAGACTATGTGGCTGCAGTTGACATCCTGAAGATAGAGCCAGGATTTAAGATTGTAGGAGAGCCTTTTACCCAGGAATATTATGGGATTGCGACAAAGCTTGGCAACGCTGCCTTGATGAGCGAGATAGACGCGGTATTGAGGAATATGAAAAGAAATGGCAGGCTGGATGAGATTAAGTCAAAATGGACTAAATGAGTTGAGATGATTGAATCAGCTTGAATGCACGGAATATGTTTGGTATTGAACTATGATTGCAAAGTCAAGATTAGCCTTTAAGTTATCTGTATTTGTTCTTTTAGTCTTGGTGCTAGTCTTTTCCTTATTCACATATTATTCGGCTGATAACATCCGCAAAAACATGATGAGCGCTTATTTAGACAAGGTCCAGGCAATAGCTTATGCCCTTGATTCGGGAATTGGCACAAAAGAGGTTTTAGGAGATAAGAATGCAATATCATCTCAGATGCAGAAGATGATGTGGCTCCAGGAAGATATTTTGAGCTTGAACGTCAACCTTCCTGAAGATGGGGAACTAGTCACCTATATGTCTAACAATTATTTGCAAGTGAAGAAGGCTGCTGATGACATGAACCTTCAAGTTTATACTTCCGGCTTATCATCATCAACATTTTTCAATGACAAGAACAGCAACAGCATGCTTCTCAAGGTTATCTCGCCAATCCATCTGTCGGGGAAGATAGGTGGGACTTTCGAGATAGTTTTTATACTGGAGGATATTGAGGCTGCGGTTCAAGCAACAATCAGGGAGTATGTTAAAATAGCAGTCTGCTTGTCAATCGCTGTGCTGATCCTGATTTTCCTTTTGATTAGATGGTTTGTTTTAGTGCCGGTCCGTGAGCTTAACGCAGGAGTGAAATCAATTTCAGATGGAAATCTTAATTATAAAGTTAAGTTGAAATCAAAGGATGAGTTTGGCGTGTTGGCTGATTCTTTCAATGGAATGGCTAATGAGATTTTGATCTCAAAGAACTTGCTTGAGAAGCACCAGCAGGAGCTGGAATCTCAGGTCGCCGATAGGACAAAGGAACTGGGCAGAAAAGTAGGCACTCTTGAGAAGCTCAATAAGTTCATGGTCAGAAGAGAGCTCAAGATGGTCGAGCTGAAGAAGAGGATCGCTGAGCTGGAGCGCGATGCGGCCAGGAAGAATGCGCAAAAAGAAAGAAATAAACAAAAGGCCAGAGATAGTAAGGTTGAAGATAAGAAAGAGGGAGATAAGAAGGATGTATAATAAGATGATGACAGCGTTTTTTTGGAAAGCGTTCATCGTGTTAGCTGTTGCCTTGATTATGTGCTTGCCTGTGCTTGTTCATGCTCAGGATGATTCACAAGGACCTGTTGCTGCAAAAGAATCCCTTTTGCAGCTCTCTGTGAAGCTGAAGGCCTCGGAATTGGCAGCTCAGGTCGGCTCCTATCTCCAGGAGCATCCTGAGAAGACCATCGCTGCCCTCCAGAACGACTCTTTCTTCAGGAGTCTGGCTGTGCAGAAAGTAGGAGCCACAGGATATACTGCCCTAGTCGACTCCAGCTCAGGAATAATTTATTTTCATCCACAGAAAAGCCTTATCAACACAGATTCGCACCAATTGAGCGCATCCCTGCCAACTTTCTGGGCCATCTTCGAGAAGGCCCTCGGCCCGGTCTGCCGGGAGTCATCCGGATTTTATGATTGGAAAGAGGCAGACGGCTCCATAAGCCAGAAGTATATGTACCTAGCTTGCGTTGACAAAAAGACAGCTGATGGCAGACCGCTGCTTGTCGCCGCCACTACCTACCTTGATGATATGAACGCTTCTCATTATCTTAGCGCATATAAGGTCGGAGAGTTCTCAACTTTTGCCCAGGAATCGATCAGGCAAAAAGCAGTGGATGTTGCTAAGCAGCTTGAGATCTACATAAAGGCGCGGCCAGGGATGACTGTGGCTGAGCTTCAGAATGATTCTTATTTTTCAGAGATAGCAGTCCAGCTGGTCGGCAAGACAGGATACACTGCTGTTGCTGACACAGACACTCTCATCAACAGGTTCCATCAGAACCCGAAAATCGCCAACCTTGACCTGAGCACGCTCGCAGACAAGCTTCCCGGCTTCTGGAAGGTAATGTCAAAGACCAAGGGCGGCCTTGAAGCAGAGGGAGTGTATGATTGGGCAGAGGCTGATGGCAGGATAACGCAAAAATACATGTACATCGCAGTTGTCAATGCGCTCACTGCTGACGGCGTCCGTTTCAATGTGGCGGCAACAACATATTTAAGTGAGTATGCATCTGCAGAAAAGCCTGTTGCGGCGAATCTTTCGGCCGCATCCTCGTCTACAATTCTGTTTAATCTGAACTTTACTTATGTGATTATTGGAGTGATAGGAACTATCATCTGCTTCTTTTTGATTGTGTCTATAAGCAAGGATTCAGAGAAGGATGTTCGCATGTATTTTATCAGTTATATCCTCTCAGCGATTTTGTTGGCGGTTTCTTATGTTGTAAGGCTTCACGTCCAGGATCCTGTTATCCTCGGGTTCATGCTGAGGCTTGTTGTCTTTTCAGTCGGATGCTTCTTGTTTTATTATTTTCTCTCGGTGGTTTCTGTTGCTCGGGTCAAAATCAATCTCACTATTCTGTTGTTATTGCATCTGATTAATTTTACGATAATGATTTTGACGATGTTTACAAATCTTATTATTGGCGGAGTAGTATATGATTCTGAGATCATGCAGAAATACGGCATAGTAAATCTGGTTCAAGGGCCTTTGTTTTCCGTTTTTATTATCCTTGCCATATTATATTTTGTCAGCACCTTGGCGCTGCTATTTTCTATCTGCATAAAAAAGAGGGATTTTAAACTTTTAGCTTTGTTTTCTGCTTTTATGGCTGCGTTTCTGGGTTTGGGGATATATTCATGGTTGTCCGAATTCTGGAATCCGCTGATTCTCCTTATTTTACCTTTTGCTGTCGCTTCGGTTTATGCGGCGCTTTTGTTTAAGCAGGGCTTTCTTAGGATCAAGCGTGATATGGCGCTTTTTGTGATTGTTGTTTTCATCCTGGTGCTTATCGGTCTCTTTGTCTTTAATACGTTCATCGTCTCAGAAAGGATATATGAAGGCACAAGGAAGGTGTCGGATGAGGCGCAAGCAGTCATCATCAAGCAGGACGCGGCAGTCTTACAGAATTCTATGAATAATTTGGTTAACTCAGTTTCTTTTTTCGCTAAAAACAAGATGATTTTATCAGGCAATGCTTCCTCCAGGCGTTCAGTGATCAATGATTTGAACGAATATATATATTATTCATATGGAAATAATTATGTGATGCTTTTTGATTATGATAAGCGCATAGTTGATCAAAGCTCCACGCTTTTTTCCATCGGCAACGGAAACGCCGATCTCCCAGCTCTGGCTAATTCTGCTAATTATGATGACTATTCCGGATTCTTAAATGAAGTTTCAATGAACATGGCTTATGTGCATAGGCAAGTTGCCATATCATATGTCTTTAAAGGCAGGGATTCGCGCGACATGATCAGCCTTTTTACCCCGGTCTATGAAAACGCAGAATTCAAGGGAATGCTTGTCGTCTCATTTGGCGCTGTCGAGATGCTGGCGCTCGTAGAGAATCCGAATGATCAGAACAGCAACAGAAATGTTTACCTGCTTATTGGTGATGCAATCATCGGGACATCCGGTCCAAGACTAGAGGATCTGGTGCAGTCAAATTCAACTTTTGACAATATGAAAAAAAAGATTCGCGCCGGAAATGGAGGATTGTTTGAAAATACCTTTGTTAATGCATCCGAGTCTAAATGGCGCGTTGTACCTCTTCAGAAGTTCATATTATTTTATGAGCCGGTGCGAGTCTTGGATGGTTACTGGGGGGTCATTACTGTGAATTCACGAGTTGCTATCGATGATATCCTCTCTGAGAGTATAAATAAGCTGTGGGTGATCACTTTGTCTACAATTGTGTTTATACTCTTAGGGGGAGTATTATTCGGGTTCATGATTATGCGCGACCTTAGGCATAAGGTGGATGAGAAGACGAATGAGATTATAGCTATTAACGCGAATTTGGAAGAGAAGATACAAGAAAGGACATCTGAGCTTGAGAAGCTCAACAAAGAGCTTGAGTCAAGAGTTGATGCCAGGGCAAAAGAGCTGAATGACAAGGTCGCTGAGCTCCAGGACGCAAGGATTGCAATCCTCAACATGCTCGAGGACGTAAGCTTGTCAAAGGATGAGATAGAGAAATCCAAGGAGGAGCTTGTCAGAATCAACAAGAAGATGAAAAAAGCCAATGAAGAGCTGAAGAAGGCCGATTATTACAAGAACCAGTTCATATCGATAACTGCCCATGAGCTCAAGACCCCGCTCGCCTCCATCCACGGGTTTGCGAACCTTCTCCAGAACAAGAAGATAGTCGCCAATATCAAGCAGAGGGATAACTATCTTAGCATCATAATGCAGGACTCTGACAGGCTGAAAAGGCTAATCGAGGACATACTTGACCTCTCAAGGCTTGACATCGGAACATTGAAGTTCGTCTTTGAGAAGGTGGATGTCAAGGATATCTTCAAGGAAGTGATGAAGGAGATGTATGTCCTCGCATCGAAGAATAGCCTCTCGCTCAAGGTCAGCGTAGCAAGCGATGTCCCTGCCATAATAACTGACAAGAGCAGGCTCTCACAGGTGCTTGTCAACCTTACCAGCAACTCAGTGAAATACAACATCACAAAAGGCGGGAAGATAATCGTCAAGGCAGAAAAGCATGGAAAATCAGTCCTGTTCTTAGTCAAGGACACAGGCATAGGCATCCCTAGAAAGAACCAGCCTAAGATATTCCAGCGCTTCTACCAAGCCGAATCCTGGCTCACAAGGAAGGTAGGAGGATCCGGTCTGGGTCTGTCCATCTGCAAGGGCATCGTGGAGGCTCTTGGAGGGAAGATATGGTTCAAGAGCGAGGAGGGCAAGGGCTCGACATTCTTCTTCACGCTGCCGATAAAAAGCGATGTTGCGCTGGACAAGGAGCAGAGCCTCTCCGTCGTCAAGGCGCCCGATGATGATAAGGACAAAGAGAATAAGAATCTGGATACGGCTCAGATTAAAAATGGAGAGAGCGGCTGGAATAAGGTGGTCACTGATGATAGGGTTGAGGAAAAGGCCGCGAATAAAGACAATCCCAATGACAAGGTAAGCAAAGATCATAAGAAGAGAAGAGCAACTAAATAACAAATAAAGAGATGATTATATTAAAAGTAGGGATATTGGGCGGGCTATGCCAAGCAGAACCTGCTTTGTTTCGGCTATTTTAAATACATAAACGTATTGTTTTATTGAAGAGCTCTAGGAATATATGGGGCTATGGGAATATGGCTTGAGGATGAAAAATGAAAAGAGTATTATTGGTTGATGATGATCCGCATCTTCTGGAGCTGATCAAGACTGTCCTGAAACAGAAAGGATACGAGGTCACAGTAGCCCGTAGCGGGCAGGAATGCCTTGATTGGCTGGAAAGGATGAAACCAGATCTCATCCTCTTGGATGTCATGATGCCTGGCATGGACGGAAAGGAAGTCTGCAGGAGGATAAGGGCAAATCCAGAGACAAAAGACCTGAAGATAGCTTTCTTGACTGTGATGCAGAAATATGACATAGGCATAGAGTTCATGGAAAAGCTCAATGTCCTCGACTGCCTGACAAAATCATTCCCGCAGGAAGACCTCTTGGACAAAGTAGATCAGATACTGCAGAAATAATCCTGGCTTTCTTACTTAGAGACTATCTTCTTGATCCTGTTCAAGAAATCTTCGTTGTCGAATGGCTTTGTGATGTAGTCAAGCACGTTCATGCCCTTTAGGGACAGCTTGCCCACTTCTGAGAATCTGGCAACAGTCACAAATATTACTTTCAGGTTCTGGGTCTTAGGATTCTTGCGTATCTTCTCGCATACCTCTCTGCCTGACATTCCGGGCATCATCATGTCAAGGATCACAAGGTCTGGCTTGTTCTTCTCCAGGAGCTTTAGTGCATCTGCGCCCCCGCCTGCGGTCATGGTCTTGAACCCACTCGCCTCCAGGATCGCTTTTTCAAGCTCTACTATGTGAGGCTCATCATCGACTATCATTATGGTGGCTGGCATATCAGATTTCCTCATATTTTTTTTGGGTTATCAAAATCCTTGTTATCAAATATTAAAGCTTAACTATCTTATCTGCAAATAAGTTAAGGTCCTTTATTAATTTTGCGCTTTCGGACTTGTAAAGACCGGTCTCTTTTAGCACAAAATATACTTTATTAACGGTTTTCTGGATCTTATCTGCTATTAGCTCGTGAGTAAACCTTACGATTTTGTGCGTTTGCTGGTATATTAATAGGGTGGATATGGTGTCAAAGATTATTGTGTCGCAGTTGTATTTCTGCGTTGCTTTTCTGATGGCTTTTCTTATATCATCAAGATTTTCAGGTCCTGATACAAATATGCAATTTTTCACAGGTTTGAGCTTGTATTGTGGGCTGCTCATCGTGTCGATAAAGATAAAGTTCTCATAGTTAACCTTCTCGCTCTTGAGATTGTCCATCATTTTAGAGTAAGGCTTTGAGAGGCATACATAGCATATCCTAGCGCCACTTTTTGTAGGCTTCACTATCTTGCCAAGCTCTTTCATGTAGTTTTTATTTTGGAGAAAAACAAGGACGAATTTGTTTTCACTCGTTCTAGAGAATAATTCCATTATGCCTCACCATAATCGTTATCCGCATTGTCAAAATCTTCGTTGTTGCCTCTTTCAGAGTTACTATTATGATTAGTATTTATATGTTTATCCTTTTTCTTTATTGGCGAGATATGCTCGCCAATGAATACTTTCTTACTGATTTAGTAATCATGTAATAGGAAGTGTAATAAAAAGGCAGATTTTACTGTTTCGAACTGGCTTTCTCACTTGCCGACTATATTCCTTATTTGTTTATATATTTTACTCTTTTTTGCATTCCGCAGATACATGGTTGTTTGGTCGCGCAGGATACCTATTCTATCTTCACTACCTTGTCGGCGAATAGGTTGAGGTCATTCACGAGCCTTCTGCTTTCTTCTTTATAAAGGCCGTCTGATTTGAGCATGATGAACATTTTTCTGATTGCGTTCTTCTTATCATCCGTTATGAGGTCGTTGGTGAACCGCACTATGGTGTCTGGAGTGTGGTATATGAGCAATGTCGAGATAGAATCGAAGATTGTCATCGTGCACCCATTTCTGGTCACGGCATGCTTTACTGCTCTTTTTATCTCTTCTAGGTCATCTGGCCTGGAGATGGATATGCATTTCTCTCCGGGTTCGATGTCCTCATGGGCGGTGTTGCTCATCGCATCCACGAAAACGAAATTTTTGTACTCTATATTAGCAACTCTCAGATTATTGATGAGATTGGTGTGGGGGGTGGAAAGAGACACGTAGCAGACATTTTTACATTTTTCTTTGGCAGTCCTTATCATCCTGTAAAGCCCGTCCCTTCCCATGTTTTGCAGCAGCACCAACGCAAGCATGTTCTGAGAATTCTCTAGACGCGGCATCATCATCTTATTACCTCTTTTTCTTATTAGTCTAAAAGTATGCTCTCTGACCCCTAGCTCAGCTCTATGACCCCGTCGACGAACATTGTGAGGTCTTTCACCAGCTCTTCGCTGTCCTCTTTCAGCGCGATGTAGACTGATCTGACATTTCGCACCCTTGCCTTGGTCATCAGGTTCTGAGTGAATTTTATGATCTCTCCTACGTCGTGGTAGATGGTGAGCGTTGATATGGTGTCGAACAGGGCGTTGTCGCATCCTTTCTCCTGTATCGCCTTGGTGAATGCCATGCCCAGGTCTGTGATCGCGCTCGGTGACTCCACGAACTCACAGTTGTCCACCACATCCGGTGTTTTCACGGTGCTTGTAAGCACATCGATGAAGAAGTATTTCTCGATGGGCAATCCTCCTGCCTTGAGATTGTTCATTACGTTCTGGTAAGGCTTGTTCAGGCAGACATAGCATATCTTGTTGGAGGTCGCGTATACTGCTTTGATGACGTTGTTTATCTCCTGCACATACTTGGCCTTTGGGAAGACTACAAGCACTATCTGCTTGTTTCTTATCTCTTCAGTCAGATCCATGTGTTCACATCAGTTCATACCGATTAATCCAATCGGCTTCTACGTGCCTAATCAGCTCTTAATATGTCCTGCCTTTTTAATGCTTTTGCTTGACGCCTGCCTGTTGCGTTTTTTTGTGCATCAGCGATATGTTCTCGTTCAATCTCACTATCCTTCGCTGCAGGCTCTCATAGGCCTCATCGTACATCTGCCGAGAGATCTTCTTCCTTATGAAATACTTTGTCTGCAGCTCTCCGACCTGGCTCTTGCATGCCGCCAGCTCCAGCTCTAGCCTCTTGAGCCTGTGCTTTCGCATATGCGCTGAGATGCTCCTGTGCGTGAGCTTGATGATGATGAGAGATACTATGGCTGCCAGCAGCAGGTATTTCCAGCTCGCCCTGAGGTACTCCTGCAGGGTCTGTTTCTTCTCATTCTGCGCTTCTGCTATGAGAAGCTTGGCCTTTAGGCTCTCAAGGTCTGCCTGGGCAGAGTTGATGCTGCTCTCTGCCTCATCATAGTTGCCTCGCATCAGTTCAGAGCTTGCCTTTCCTATGATCCCGCTGGTCTCGATGTATTTTTCATCTGTCGCCAGGCTGCTGTAATGGCTCACTAGTGCGTTCAGCTGGCTTTCCAGCTGCTTTGCCTTATCCGAGATAAGAAGGGCTTTTGAGGCGGTCTTCTTTAGCCCTTCGAGCCTTCTGGCGGATGATTCGTAGCTGGCCATGTTTATCTCTGATTCTGCATCAGCCAGGCCGTCGCTTATCCTCTTGGCAGAGATGTTCCTCTCCAGGAGCCCTGGGATTAGATCATTGACCTCTTGATATAACATAATGGTGCTGTTAAGATACCCTAATTCCACGGCCATGGTCTTGATGCCTGCTATATCTCCTTTTTCAAGGCGCATCGCCAGTGAATCCTCAAGGAAAACCAGCCGTGACCTGCTCAGGCCCAGGCTGTCAATCTTTGTTCCTATTGAGATGATTGATTCATTGAGATAGATGAACTTTGCTTTTATGGTCAGTATTATCTCTTTTCTTGCAGACTCGATTATCTGGGCTGCTTCTTCATAGTTCTCTTTGCTGAACTCTTTCTTTGCAGATTCGATTTTCAGCAGCGTGTAAGAGCTTGGTTTTATGGTCTCATCCTGGTTTTGGGTCAGGCTGTTGCTGTCATTGATGTCCTTCAGCAGCCTTTCGCAGGCGATGAGCCCTGCCTTTGCGGTTTCCGAGAGGTTTCTCAGCTCATGCACCTCAGATATCCGCTTCTCAACATTCTCAAGGTCATTCCTGTCCAGGTAAAAGAATCCTTCTGTGATGAGGTCGCTCACCCTCAATGTTCCTGCTCCGCTGCGGTTCATATCATCTTTTACCGAAGCCAGCTCCAACAGCCCTGTCTTCAGCGCCTGGCGATAATCATCGGACGCTGCTGCCGCGGCAGGAGCTGCTAGCATCAGGATAAGGATTAGAACCATGACAGGGAGGATTATGGCTGCTGATGCTTCGCTGATTGCTTTTCTTGCATCCGTCATATGTCGCCTCTTTTTTTTTCGGGTTACTTCTTCTTTGCCATCGAGAGCTTTGTGCCTATTTCCTGGAGTATGCTCTCCAGCCCTGAGCTCATCTTCTTGAAGCTCTCGCTGTCCATCGCCTTCTCCACATAGTATCTCCTCTGGAGGGCCTTCTTGGCTTCCTCAGTCTCAAGCCTTATCTTGTTCAGGTCATTGCGCGAGTTTCCGCTTGTTATCCTGAGCCTCTTGAGATTCAGCTCGCTTCTCCTCTTTTCGAGGTCAGCCAGGTCATTCCTGTGCTGCTCCATCTCCTGGTTATAGGCTCTTGCAGGAATTATCTTCCTGACAAAATACTGTTCTTGGACTTCGCTTATCTTCTTCTTGATCATATTTTTGCGGCTCTCAAGGTCATCAATCCTCTTTTTTACCAGGGTCAGGCTTCTTGATGAGAGAGCAAAGACTGATATGATTGAGAGTATGACTATCATCAGGATAGCCTCTTTGGCGTGTGATTTCAGCTGGCTGATCCTGCCGGGTATCGTCTGCTCAATATCTTTTTTCTTGAGCCCTATGAGCATCTTAGCCTCTTCAGCCCTTCTCTCGGCCAAGGCGTATTCTTCCCTTCCGAATGCCTCCTGGGATAGTGTGATCAGCGATGTTATCTGCTGGTTTTCAGCCCCGAGTTCAGAGTACATGCTGTTCAGGAGCTCAAGCTCGTCTTTTAGCTTGTTGGCCTTGCCTATATCCGTGAGTATGCTGTTGCATAGCACCAGGGCATCGAAGTATTCATTGCTGTCGTATCTCTTGGCAGATTCATCCATCCTTTCGACAATCAGGCCAGTGGCTATGTTCTTGCTCTCCAGGCCTGTGATTCCTGACCTTGCCTTGTCAAAGCACTCTGAGGCGAGCTTTTTGTCTTCGGTGAATATTATTATCACGATGTTATGCGTGAATTTTTCTTTCTTGCCATCGGCCATGGCTTCTGCGGCAAGGATGGCTTCGTATTTCTCGCTTCCAGAGTAGTCAGGGGCGCTTATGAATAATCTGAACTCTTTTGACTCATTCACTAGGAGCTGGCCGATCTTTTCAGGGCTGATCTTCTGGTGGAGCAGTGAGAACCCGCTCAGCGTAAGGTTTATGTTGCTGAATGCAGTCTCGCCTGTGTTCTTTATGATTCCTGCCAGGGTGATGTTGGTCCCACGCTCAAGTTCAACCTCATCTGGCAGCTGCATATCCAAGGACGAGGTCTTTGTGGCCTTTATCGCTCCGCTCCCTCCCCCTCCTCCTCTGCTGATTACCACTGTCTCCTGCTCTTCTGATTGGCTGCTGCTGACAGCCACAGTCCTCTGGTCTGAGTCGTTCTTATCTTCAGAGCAGTTCACGTATACATACAATGTCTGGTTGCCCACTGTCGCATTGGATTCTATGTTGATATCCCTTGTGAAGAATACCTGCTGGCCGATGCCCAGTGAGCTGTAGGATGCTGTGAAGTTGGTCTTGGCAGCCCAACCTGGAGGCGCCTGCCAATATGATGATACGTTATGGGCGGTATCATTCCCGACATTGGTTATCCTTGCGGTGACAGTGACTCTGGTCTGGCCCTGGACCACTGACGGGTCATATTCTGTTATCTGGATGTTGAGATGAGGGCCTGATACAAATGTTATGAATGTGAAATTGATCGAGGTGAGACCGGGTTCTGCGCTCCCGTTGAGGGCATCGATTGTTATCGATGCCTCCTGCTCAGATTCTATGCTTTGGCCGGTCACTATGACCGGCAATGAGACGTTGCGGGATGCAGCCACTGACAGGATAGTTGATGCCAGGGAGCTGTTGAAGTATACCGATGGGATGGTTGACTCTGTTCTTGAGATGTTGAAATCCAGCAGGATGTCTCCGTTGTTGACTATGGTTATGTTCCCTATGGTGCTGTTCTGGCTAATCAGCGCTGATGTTGTGTTGAATGATAATGGGCTGCTTACCCATCCATGCTCATTGAACACCGCAAGTGTTATCTCTCCGCTGGTGTTTGTGTTGTTTGAGCTGTCGATCGCTACAATCCGTGCAGTCCAGTTGTTCTCGTCCTGCGGAGTGAAGTTAGCTGCATAGATGGCTCCGCTGTGGCTAGCTGTGCGATTGGTGAATTCACTCTCATTGCTCTGCCTGTACTGGAGCACCACTCCGCTTACTTCTGCATCATCGGTCACGTTGATGGTGAAGTTTATCTGCCTGCCAGGATCAAGCTGCACGCTTGTGTTGGGGCTGTATGCTATGCGGTTGATGCGGGGATTGGTGTGGTCGATCTCAAAGCTGATTGTCGGGGATATTATCGGGCCCAAATAAGTGCTGTTGGCATAGACTGTCACGTTATGGTCATCCTGTGACAGGCCTTCTATGGTTGTCCTGAATCGGTATTTGTCGTATACACTGAACAGCAGGTCAAGCGACCTGTTGTTGCTGTAGTTTCCGTCGCTGCAGGCACCATCATCACTTGATTCCCAAGTGTAGAAGTCAGTTCCTGATCCATCCGGCTCCAGGAAGAGCCAGTACATAGTGTCTTTTGTGAGATTGACTGTCGTGTTGAGGGTGATGTTGACGAATGAGTATCCTTCGGAGCTGACGCTGCTGTTGATGATTGTCCCGTTGGCTATCAAAGTCTCGGATGGGCTGCCTGAGCTGTCAGACCTTATCTCCAGCTGCGCATCAGATGTTCCTGACCCGTTTCTCATTAGGCTTAGGCCTATGCTGTTTGACCTGATGTTCTCTCGAGGGATGAAAGACATGGACAGGTTGGCAAAGACATTGTCCTTCTCTCCGCGTGTTCCGTTGGCGTCAGAAGCTGCGCATGATGCTCTCACTCTCCCGTCATTGATGCTGATATTCTGCCCGTTGTCGAGCGAGTAGTAGATTGCGTTGGCATCATAGTTGTCAGGCAATGTAAAATTGAGATACGTTGTTCCCACTGGCTGGATCAGCCCTATGGTCGGGCTGCTGATTGTGATGTTGGTTATGTGCGCTATGGTGAAGTTGGTGGTCACTGCGTCGTTCAGGTTTCCTGATGTGTCATTCACTATGAATTGCACCAGGTAGTCGCCGAGGTCTGTGGTGGAGGCGAAGCCATCGCAGAATTGGTTTTCTCCGGCATCGAATATCTGGGTTATCTCCTCGCCTTCATCCCACCATACGTCCATCCACACGCTTTCAATCCCATAGTTGTCGGTCGCCTCTACGCAGATGAGGACTTCAAGGTTCTCTTGCGCTTCGAAGATTGAGCTTGGCTCAGGCGTAGGATTGCTGACAGATGGAGGGATGATATCATTTGTGGCGACAGCGAAAGTCACGTCATCTGTGTCAGTCCAGGCAGGGTTTGATGTCTGCTCTCCGCAGGTCACTCCTGACAGCCCGGGAAAGCCTATTATTGCTCTCACAGTATGGTTGCCGCGCACGTTGTCTAGCGTCGTATTGTAGTATATGTTGGTCTTCCCTTCTACTGTGCAATTCACGTTGTATATGTTCCTGAACGAGCTTCCATTGTGATATGCTATAGACACAATATCTCCGTCGCTGTCGCAGTCAACAGCCACATCGATATTGATGACATTCTCTGTTGTGAATGTTGAACCATTAAGGTTGGTGATGGTTATGTTGTCAACGAATTCATAGGTGGCCTGCGGTCCGTCCTTGCATCCGTCGATGGTGTTGAAGCATTCCTCGATATTCAGCTTGCAGTATTCGGTGTCATGCCCGAACAGCTCATATGGCCCGAGACAGTTTGGGCCGCAGCTGAACGGTGATCCTGTGGAGAAATTTCCTGTGTATGCTAATGCCGATTCTGGAAATTCAGGAAGCGATGCTATGGCTAAGAATATCAGCGTGGCTATTATGCATACGATTCTCTTGGTCCTATGCTTCTGAAATGATATGAACATCGGCACACTGGTTATTCTCGTCTCAGGATATGTGATGGATGATCCTAGGTAAAGACTTCTTCTGTCGGGTAGACCACGATTCCTTTGTTTGTGACTATCTTGAATGGGACGATCTTCTTCTGGTGGGGAGTTCCTCTGGCCTTGAGTATCTCAAGGGCGTTTATGCGTATGTTCTTGCTTCTTATGTTGTAGAAGACGATCACCGCATCTGCCAGGAATTCTTCTATCCCGCTCTTGCTGTACTTGGTGGTGTCCTGCTCTATCTCTGTTATCAGGAACGAGGTTGCGCCAATCTTCTTGAAAAGGGAGAAAAGCTGCTCTATGTAGATCCTATATCCTTCTTCTTTTCCTGAGAATGCGGCAGCTACTGCCGAGAGCGAGTCAAGTATGATTATGTCTGGGTGGAAGCCAGAAGGTATGACTCCTTCTACTTCATCCAATTCTATGGTGAGCTCGCCGCTGGCTTTTGCCAGGAGTGCTTCGACTGACCGGCTTATGTCGAACGGCTGCATCTTCTTCACTATCATGTTCTCTGCCGCTCCCTTTGAAGCTCCGTCCCATCCGAAGTTCTTCATGTGCCTCTTGAGGTTTATTATGTCTTCTTCAAATGTTAGGTAGAGGCATTTGCTTCCCTTTTTCGCTGCATTGCATATGAGATTGAGGCAGAAGGTGGTTTTCCCAGTTCCTGGTCCTCCGCATACAAGCACTGCGCTCTCTTTTGGAATGCCGTTGGTTATCAGCTCATCGAATCCAGGGACGTCTGTCTTGATATAGGTCTGTTCTGGTATGAACTCGCTGATTACGCTGATTGTTTTGCTGTCGCTGGCTGTTTCATCTGGTTTTACCTGCTCTTTGGCCTGTTCTAAGCCGGCGTTCAGGAATTGTTTGATTATGGCGATTAGCTCTTCCGGGATTTTGACGTTTATTACCTTATTGGCTAATTCTTCTTCTTTGAGGCCGTGCCTTATCCAGCTCTCGAAGTCATTCTTTTCAGAAGTGACATGGTGGTGAAACTCGCCTGGCTGGATTGTTAAGAGATAATCCTTCAGCTCATTGAGCTCGCTTATCTTTTTTCCGCTCTTTAAGAAAAATGGCGGATTTGCATTCTGACTTTCCACATTATCTGTATTATTGTTCACACTCTTCCTCTTTCCTTCAACCCAATTGTCCCGTTACCTTCTCTTGGTCGTGATGTATAAAAATGTTCTTATTTGTTCGTTGATGTGCTGTCAGTCTCTGCCTTGCTGTGATCTGTTGCCTTGTGGTCATCTGCAGTCTTGTGTTTTGACATTCTCATCTTGGCAAGCTTTTCACGTTTCTCTTTTATCCTGATAATCAGCAGCGGGATCTCTTCGCTGATCTGTGTCAATCTCTTCTCGAAGCTATTGTTCTCAGCTGCGTAGGTATCCTTATCGATTATTTTCTCCTTGAAATATTCCTCCTGGAGCTTTATCATCAGCTCTGTGATTGCTTCTTCCTCTTTCTTGAGCTTAGCAAGCTTCTGCTCGCTCTTTTTTAAGACTAGGAACAAGCCTCCGACCTTTATCACAATCCCTCCGATTAGTATTGCCAATATGAGCGACAACCAGTTCTTCTTGAGGAATGATATCGGGTCAAATCTCATCTTTGCCTTGTTTAGTATGGTGGCGAATATGTTTGCCTGCTCTGCCTCTGCGAGCGAAGCCTTTGCTCTAGCAAGGTAGTCCTCTGACTTCTCATAGTTCTCAAGATCGAACTCGCTCTTGCTTGTGTTGAGCAGCTCTGATGCCTCGGTCAGGTCTATCCCTGCCAGCTCAGGAGAGCCAATCCCTGCTTCAGTCTTCTTGATGCCTTTATCGACAGAATATATCTTTCCTATCAGTGATATGGTCTCGTTGTAGCGTTTGCTCAGCTGGGTGTACTCTCCTGCATCAAGAAGGCTCTCCAGCTCAGCAATGGTATCATTTATCCTATTGATGCTATAACCATCTGCCTCAAGCCGGTTCATCTTTTCCTTGATCGTCAGCAGCCCAGCTATCGAGGTGTTCATCTCAGAGATCCTGCTGGCCAGGATGAAGAGTCTTATGAAATCTTTTGATCTCTCTGCGGCCAGGATATCAGCCGTGGTCCTGTTGACAGCATTCGCGTTTATCCCTGTGCTGGCCAGAGCCGCAGCAAGCTCTTTCAGGTCAGCTATTATCATTGTGGATTCTGTCATCAGCTGGTCTGTCACCAGCTCCTTGCTTTGCGCTATCTCTTTCTGGGCGGCATCAAGGTTGTTATTCCTGAAATCGCTGAGGCTGAGAGTGTAATGGCCCATGGATTCAGAGATGTTGAGCTCTCTCTTCTTTGCCTCATCCAGCAGCATTGATGTCATGTTGATCTCGCTTGATACGTACATCATCTTTGAGATTGTGAGAATGCTCTCGCTGTACAGCCTTAGCACCTGGTCGAATTTCCTGTCAGCATAGCTTGCTTTCGCATCCATAAGTGCGTCGTCAAGGCGCGGGGTGTTGAATCCTCTCTCTTTCAGGGATGTGATGTTCCTCTCGAGCTTTGTTATCAGCAGGCTCGCGTCAGTCTGCGTGGTGTTTGATTCTGCCTCTTTTGCTGCGGCCAGGTCTATGCCTGCCAGCATCGCTAGCATCATTATCATGAGAAGCATGAAGAGAGCTATTGCTCCAGCTGTTCTCTCTCCGTATCTTGGCTTTCCTTTGTTCACATGAATGTCCTCTCAAGCGGGTAGACCACGAGCCCTCTTCCTTTCACGAATTCGAACGGCACTATCCTCTTCTCATGGTCCACTGCTCTCATCTTCAGGACCTCCAGGGCGCTCTGCTTTATGTTCCCTTTCTGCAGGTTATAGAACACTATCACTCCATCAGCCAGGAACTCTTCCACAAGGCCGTGGCCTATGTTCTCTATGCCCTGCACCTCGCTTATCAGGAACGAGGTGGCGCCTGTCTTCTGGAGCAGGCTCATCAGCTTGGTGACATACACCCTGTATGCTGTGTTGGATTCAGAGAATGCTGCTGATATCGCAGAAAGCGAATCAACCACGATCCGGTCAGGCTTGTATCCCCTTGGCAGTATGTCGATTATCTCATCTATGTTTATCAGCAGTTCTCCTCTTGCATGGGCGAGCAATGCCTCGACCATCCTTGATATCTTGAAAGGATCTTGTCTCTGGATCATCAGTGTGCCTTTTTCCAGATATTTTTTGGGATTCAGGCCATATGCCTCCATATGCTCTATGAGCTGCTCTTCGGTCTCTTCAAATGTCAGGAATAGGCACTTCTCTCCCTGCTCTGCGGCCCAGCCAAGCATCTGTATGCAGAAAGTTGTCTTTCCGCTTCCAGGCCCTCCGGATACTAGTATTGTGGAATTTACCGGGATCCCTCCTCCGATCATGTCATCAAAGCCAGGCACTCCTGTTGCGATAGTCTTTCTCTGTTTCCTGATCTCGCTTATCTCCTCTTCCAAAGCCAGGAACTGGGTGTTGTCCCTGATCAAGCCTAGTTTCTTTAGTATCTCGATGGCTGAGAGATTCATCAGGTCTATTTTTTCCTCTTTTGGTTTGGCAGCAAGGTATGGTCTCTCGACAGCTGGTTTTTCTGCTGGTTTTGTATGATTCTTTTCTTCCTTTTCTCTTTCTTCTTTCTTTTCATCCTTCTTCTGTGGTGCCGGTGCCTGAGCTCCCTGCTTTTTCATTGCTTCAAGGCTATCGGTGACTATGCTCTTGCCTGCCAATTCAGTGATCCTTGCCTTGATCAGTTCCATAATCTGCTGCTTGTCCTTGACATTCCCGATGCTGTTCGCCAGCTCCTCGTCTTTTATCGAGTGGTAGATCCAGGCTGCGAAATCATTCTTGTGAGGGGTCACGTGCGCGCTGAAATGCGCATCATCCATTGCAGGCATCAGCTCGGCCAGCTCCGGCAGGCTTCCGATGGTCTTTCCGTTTGGAAGCACGAAATGGAGATCTTCGTTTATGTCTCTGAGATAATCTATCTCTTGTTCTTGCTTTGGCTTTGTCTCTTCATGAGACTGCATCGTAGTAGGCATCAGGTCGTGTATTGGTTCATCTGTTCTCTCTGGCGGCTGCATTGCCTGTGCTGTTTTCAGTGCTATTGCTGGCGTCGATGGCATCGGTATGTTGGGCGCTTCCCCGCCCAGCTCTGCGATCTTGTCAGCCAGGAACTCAAGCACGCTCTGCCTATGCCTGATTGAGCGCAGCTCCTCTGCCAGCTCTTCGTCTTTGATGTTCTTTGCTATCCAGTCTGCGTAGTCATGCTTCTCAGGGCTGACCCTTATCCTGAATGTAGCCTCGTCCATCTTCAGAATCGTCTGCACCAGCACTCCGAGGTATTTCGCCTTAATCTTACCATCCATCTGCTTGATCTGTACTGTTGCTGTCGGATTTTCAGGCGCCGGTCGGAGTGTTGGTTGTGCTGCTGCCGCATCCTGGCTCAGCTCTGCGATCTTTTCCTGCAGGAACTTGACGATGGCATCTTTCTGGATGAATGGCCTCAGCTGGCTAGCCAGCTCTTCGTCTTTGATGTTCTTTGCTATCCAGTCTGCGTAGTCATGCTTCTCAGGGCTCACTCTCTGGCCGAACATGGCGTCATCTACCTTGAGCACCGTCTGTAGGAGCACTCCAAGATACTTTGACTTCGTCCTGTTATCCAAACTAATTTACACCTCTTTTTTTTACTGGATAGCTGATGATTATGGATTATGCAGCTTTGCCTATTGTCTTCCAAAACTGCTCGTGATTCGCGAGTATGACCAATGCTTCGAAATCGATGCTCTTTGCCTTTCGCTCGAATTCTGGCTTTGTGATCGTGCTGATGCTGAAGCCTGGTAGCTTTGCTGCCAGGGGCTCCTTGCTCTCAGAGATTATTGTCAGCTTGTTCTTTTCAAGGAAGATGCACCTGTCTTCAAGCTTTGATAGGAGATCATTGATGGCTGTTCTCTTCTGCTCTGGCAGGGAATCCAAGAATCGCTTTTTCTCGCCCATGGAATTGAACACGAGATGAGCTATGGTCTCCTCGTTCTTGAGGTTGAGAAGGCAGAGGATCGCGCTGCCGACAGCCTTCCTGTTGAGGATATTGCTTTTCATTAGCGCGTGAGCGTGCTGGTTGGTGAAGGCATAAGATTTCTTTATCGATTTGGACAGCTGGTTGATAGTCAGCTCCCTATTGAAGCCCTTAGAAAGTACGCCTATTATGCTGCTCTGCTCTGAAGCCATTCTTAGTTCGTGTTCAGTCGTGATACATATCGCAAAAACGATAACTTGTATGTTATTTTCGATAAACTTATCGTTTTTTGTTTGTTAGTTATCGTTATTGTGATAACGACTATTTAAAGATTGTGGTGGCAGGAGATGATGGCTGACTGTTCCGCAAGGAGTGGGATGAGTTTAGAGATGCGAGTTTGAGATTTGGTGAGGTAAGCATTCCCGTAGGAATGCGTAGAGTATGACGCAGACGAAACCCCCATAAAGTATTTATAGATGATGCAAGCCATCTTCTGTTGTGAATATAAACACCTTTTTTAATGAATTTACAAAAGAAATTGATTTGCTCTTAGAAGAAGGAGTATTTATAGGTTTGGAAGATGTTGATAGGTTGGAAAATGGCACCTATACCCTATTATTTGATGTTGCGATTTATAATATCGCCAAACGAGATAAGATGACTGTGCGCCCAGAGAATCCAACCGGGAGAGGCGGCTATTCTGATATGACTTTGTACTCTAAAAATGGAAACAAAAAGTTAATTGAAATAGAGCACGAAAATAGACCCCTTCGTAAAAACAATGGTAAGTATGCTTTATATAAATCACTAGATAATCTGATAAGAGCCAAGATTAAAGCCGATATTAGAATTTTGATAACTTTTACATCTTCTAATCTTGATAAAGATAAATTGAATGGAATGTGTACAAAGTATTTAGCTAAGAATTGTCCTAAACCTAAAAGAAATGGAATTTATTTATTCTTTGCAGATGATGAGTATGAATGTGGAAAACATAAATTTACGAACGTAATGTTGTAGTTCAAGGTGATTTCTTCTGAGTAATATTTCACCTAAGACTTCTTAGGCTCTCTGAGTCTCATGAGCGACCTCAAGAACGAAAGTGTTCTGAGAGCTGGAGTGAACGAGGTGCGATGATTCAGCAGAATCCGAAGAGTAATTTTAAGAGACGTTCATTCGAGCGAACAAAGTAAGCAATCAAGAATAAGAATTGAGGAAACGATTTTAATGCCTTGAAGACGAAGCCAATCTTAGTTAACGCTTCAGAGAATTCTTATAAATAGAAAATTTTATAGAGTGATGATGTTATTTAATATTATAATGACTGAAATAGAATTTATTACAAAAGATGGACTAAAATCTGCAAAAAAAGCTGCAAGTCATAAAATTGAAGGATTTCTTGAAACAGTTTATTTTAAAGAAGAAGTTCTTAAAAAATATGAATCAAATAAAGATTTCAAAATAGGTGATGATGGAACCGTTCTATTTGGATATGAATGGGGGTTATTTAGAGGTGTTTATAGAGTTGCTAAAGGATTTATTGCAGTAAACCTTGGAGACTTAGGAGAAGGATTTCCAAATAAAGAGTTAAAACATTGGAAACAGCATAATATTGATCCTAAATCAATAGCGGTTGCAAACAGATATTTTGATTTTAGAAGTGAAATAAAACGAATGATTTATTTTATGAATCAATCTAATGAAAGAATTAGAAATTATCTTAAAAAGTTTTTCCCAGAGATTACAGCTCCTAATAAAAACATATTTGTATTTGATAACACTGAAAATGTATTGGATCATATAAAAAAAGTAATTGATAATAAAACAACTATTGATGAATTTCAAAGCAGAATAATTTTTCTTAATATCCTGTTAATCGAATCGATAAATGTAAAATTAATTAACCAAATTTTTAATCAAGTTGACGAAGATTTAAATTTAGGTTATGTTAGTGTTGGTTTAAAAGAATGTCGTGATACTTTTTTAAAAAAAGAGACTCCGGAAGAACTTAAAAAATATGTTGATGGGACAATCACTCCTTTAAAATCACTTGAACTTCTGAGAAAATTCCTATTGTTTATGAGAATTCATCATGATGTTGTAATAGAAAGAAAAATTAAAACATTTGCAAATTTAAATAGGCGAAAAAATAAGTTGAATCAAAATATTATTAAGAATTTTGATTCATATTATAGATATAAAACCTTTAATGAAGATTTTCCTAATAGAAAATATTTTAATCATTATGAAAACACTATTAATGAAAGCACAGCATTTCTTAAATTATTAAATAAGTTTCGAAATAGTTCGTCAGCGCATGGATTTAATTCAGATGAATACAATAAAATTCTTAGAAAATTAAAAATATCTGAGAACGAAGATGATTATTCAAAAGTATATGAAACTTTAATTTCGCAAGTATCTTACGACTTAGAACATATTTATTTTAACTTGATTTTACCTGACCCGCCATTAAAGGAGCACTACGAAAAATACGCGGAAGATTCATTGTTAGAATTAAAATTATCTGCCGGAAAATATCAGTCGATATTCGAGGATTTATTTTCATATATCCAAGAATTCCCGGAATTATATTCAAAAATAATAATCGATGTAAAAAAAATTTATTTAATTAAACAGAACAATTCCGATTTCTTAATAGAATTAGGTTCATTTATAGAATATTTAAGCATGGTGGTTAAAGATAAAACACAAAAATTAGTTGATTATATCACGCCAGGATTAAAATATGAGAAAGCATTGTCTATAGCTCATTTTTCGCACATCATAAAAAATTCGGAAAAAATAAGCCCGTCTTTTTTGAAAAAAACCTTGCCAATTGTTTATGAGGGAGTGAAAGATAAAAAAACAATTAATGTGAGTTTTTGTTCAGAACATGTAATTTTCTGTTTGATTGAAAAATGTCCTGAGAAATTAAATAAAAATCAACTTAGAGAACTATTTGACGGAGAGAAAATAACTTTTAGTTTAGTTAAGGAATTTATTAGATAAGTTTGAAATAAAGAACTCCCTTTTTATTTTAGAATTGTTTCCCTTCTACTTTTTAGTCTCTCAAATTTATTGAACCTAAGAAGTTACATACGAAAATCTTCGTCTTCGTCCCGCGCACTGCGCGGTTTGTCGGTGTTGAGAATTGCTTTCTTCAGGCTCGGATCTCACTCGTCTATCCCAATAACCTTATCGAGTATCAGGCTCATCTCCCTCGCCAGCTGCTTCTCCTTGTCGCCCTTGAGACAGGTGAAGATTATCCTGACGCCAAAGGCGTTTGCCTTGTTCACCAGGGCATGGACGAACTGGCTCGTTATGGTGTTGTCCTCGTAGATCAGCAGCGTCGACAGGCTGTCGAAGATTATGCAGTCGGGGTCGAATGTCTGGAGCGACTTGGTTATCTGGATGCTCAGCTTGGTGAGGTCGTTCGGCGCCGGCACGTATGCGCAGTTGATGATCTCAGGAGGATTTGGGATGGCTGTCTTGGTTATGGCGTCGACGAAATAGAACTTGCTGAGATCAAGGTGGTTTTCCTCGAAGCTTCTCCTCAGCGGGGTTATCAGCTTGTTCAGGCTTACGTAGGTTATCCTGTTGAATGAGCTGTTGAGCTGGCCATTCAGGTTCATCATGGTCTCAGAATACTCCTTTATCGGTATGACGATGAGAATGGTCTTGTTGGTCTTGAACTCTTCGTTGATGTCGACGTTCATCAGGCCATCCCCATCTTGGTCTTGAGCCTCTGCAGCAGCGGGGAGAGCGAGTTCAGCGTGAAAAGCAGTACGAAATTGCCGTCGATGTCTGTCCCTTCCACATCAAAGTTTATCGTTATCAGCAACACCTTCTCCTTCTCTCCTATCTGCACCAGTATGAAATCTATTATTGAATCCCCTAGAGTGGATACCACGCTTGGGGTCTGGAATATTATGTTCTGCTCGAAGAAGTTCGCCAGTGCGCTCAGGTATGCTGAGTACAGCACTGAGCCGAGTTTTTTCAATATTATGATGTCCTTGTCCTTGAGAGAATCTTTCTGCAGGCCGCCTTCTGCTGGGTTGAGGTGGTTTATCAGCTTGAATGCGCAGTCTATGGGCAGCAGCATCACGACGTTCCCGCTCATCCCTTCCTTGACCTTGCTGTAGATGCCGACTAATGTCTCATTCGCGCTGGCTATCCGGGCGTATACTTCGTGCACAGAGACCACGTTGGTCTGGGGGATGTTGATGTTCACTTTCCTGTTCATCAGCGCAGAGAGCGCTATTGAAGCGTGCCCTGTGCCTATGTTTGCGGTTTCTTTGAGTGCATCCAGCTCGAAGTCGCTCAGATCGGTGAGATTATCCATTTTGCAATATTTATTTTCTATTTGCCTGTGTCTTTTTAAGCTCTTCGATTTCTCTTGACTCAAGCACCTTGGTCAGGTCAAGCAGGATCAGAAGTCGCTCGCCAAGGACTCCTACCCCTTGGATGTAACCTGCCTCGACTTTCTCGGTTATTATGGCAGGTGCTGGCTGTATCTGGCTCTCTTTTATCCTGAGAACCTCTGTCGCAGAGTCCACGACCATTCCTATGGTCATGTTGTTTACCTCGATGACTATGATCCTTGTGTTGTTGTCCTCATTCCTGTGCGGGATGCTGAGCTTCATCGCCAGGTCTATGACGACGATTATTCCCCCCCGCAGGTTGATGACTCCTTTGATGTATTCGGGCGTGTGAGGAATCTTGGTTATCGGCTCCATGCGGATGATCTCCCTCACCTCGCTTATATCGACTCCGAACTCTTCCTTTCCAATTGTAAAGATTACCATCTGCTGCTCTTTCTCAGCTCCTCTTTTTAATTCTCCAATGGGCATTAGCTCACCTCAATATCCCTAGTTGCCAAGTTTCTGTTTGTTGGCTGCTATCCGCCGCCTAGCTGAATTTGAATTGCTTGGTTACCTGCTTGAGCTCATCAGCCTCTTTGCTGAGCTTCTGGGCAGCAGTCGAGACCTGAGCCATCGATGATGTGACCTGTTCTACAGAGGATGATACCTCTTCGCTTCCTGCTGCGTTCTCTTCTGAGATGGCGCTTATCTCGCTGATGGCCTTGTTTAGCTGTTCCACGATGACAGGGATCTCCTCGAACGAGGCAAGGGCTTCGTTCACTGAGCCTGAGCCTTCTTGCACCTGCTTGGTGTTTTCCTGCATGCTCAGGACTGCCTGGCCTATCCCCTGCTGGATGCCATTTATCAGCCCTCTGATGGTTCCTGTGCTCTTCTGGCTCTGCTCTGCCAGCTTCCTGACCTCATCAGCGACAACTGCGAACCCTCTTCCTGCATCTCCTGCCCTTGCTGCCTCGATGGCTGCGTTCAGTGCAAGCAGGTTGGTCTGCTCTGATATGTTGTTAATCGTCTCGATTATGTCTCCTATCTTCTCAGATGTGTCGCTTAGTGATCTGACTTTTTCAGCGGTCAGCTTGGTGGTCGTGTCGATTTGGGTCATCTTCTCCCTGACAGTCAACCCTGCCTTTGAGCCGGTCCTTGAGCTCTCCTGCGCCAGCCTGCTCTTGTTTGAGACCTCGCTTGAGTTCTTGCTTAGTATCTGGGCCCCGTTGGCTATCTCATTGATGGTTGTTGATATCTGTTGCATGGCTGCATTGATTTCCTCTGACGATGCCGAGAGCTCTTCTGCTGATGCTGCAGTGCTCTCTGTGCTCTTCGCTATCTTTGACACCAATCCTCTCAGGTTGTCGACCATCATGCCAAGGGCATTAACCAGCTGGTCCATCTCGTTCCTGCTGGCCTGGAACTCACCGGATTCTGAGAGCTTCAGCGTCAGGTCTCCCATGGAGACGGCGTTGATCTTATCCACTAGGCTCTTGAAGCGACTTGTGAGATTATGTGCGAAGATGTATGCGACCAATAGTCCTAGGATGATAGATGCTGACGCTATGATTAGGGTCAGGCTCTTCGCAGAATCGTAATTAATAATCCCGAAGATGATTACTGGCAAAGACACTATTAATAAACATATCATCATCAGCTGCCATTTGATGCTTATCTTCTTCATTTTCATGAGTCCACCTCTTAGGTTATCTTTTTTTTCTCTTTGATTGTCCAATGCATCTTCTTCTTGCCGCACTTCGGGCATTCAGTATCATAAATCTTTTTCCAGAACGTCACAAGCTCTTCCATTCCTCTCTTATGCAGCGCTCCGATCTTGAGCATCCTCCTGTAATAGGCGATGTTGTCTTTCTTGTTAGGGCTGTATTGGCAGAGTTTTTCTCCTTTGCATTTTGGGCATTTTAGCTTCTCCTTGAACCGCAATGTGAAAAGGTTCTTGCATTTAGGGCAGGAGTACACCTCGTGTATCTTCTCTTCTCCTTCGCGTCCATAGCTTACCTCTGCCTTGAATCCGCACTCACATTTCGCTAGGTAGTTATCTATCATTTTCCTTTTTGGAGCTGATTTTTCCGAGAAGTATGTCTAAGAGATTATATCTAGGCAAATAACCATCTCTCTTGACCATCACCCACCTCTTTTTTTAAATGGTCTGATTTTTCTCGTTTGATATCAAACTGCTTGATATGTTATATCCTATCATGTGCTGTGCGGTTTATAAAGATTTTGCTATTTTCTTAGTCCTGGAACTAGAACATCAGACAGAGCGCCCTATTCTTTGCAGTATACCCTTTCGCTGCTGTTGAATATCTGGAAGAGCTCTCTGGCGTTTCCCAGCAGGATCTCAGTCTTGCCCAGTATCAGGAAGCCGTTCCTTTTCATTATGTTGTAGAAATCAGCATACAGCTTTGCTTTTGTCTCTGCGTTGAAATAAATAACAGTGTTCCTGCACAGGAGGAGGTCTATATCTCTTGGTTTTGAGGCACCGAGTATGTCCCCTTGCTCGAATCTCACCATCTTCTTGATATCATCGGTTATCCTATATGAGTTCCCTGTTTTCTCGAAATATCTCTTAATGTAGGCCGGGTCGGTCTCCCTCAGCTGCTGCTCATTATAGACCCCCTGCTTTGCTTCTGCAATGGCCTCACGGTCTATGTCTGTTCCGATGATGCTTAGTTTGAACCTGGCCAGCCTTGTGCCGAGCACCTCTTTGAAAAGGATTGCTAGTGAATAGGCCTCTTCTCCTGATGCTGCTCCTGCAGACCATACGTTTATGGTGTTCTGCCCTGTTTCCTCTTTTGTCTTCACTATGAAAGGCATGACCTCTTCCTTGATGGCCTGGTATGTGTTCGTATCCCTGAAGAATGAGGTGACGTTTATCGTCAGGTCCTTGCAGAGGGCTTCCCTCTCTTTCTCAGAGCTAGTGAGCTTCTGAGCATATTCTGAATATGAGTTCAGGCATGTGGCCCTGAGCCTGCATTCTATCCTCCTGCTTAGGAAAGTCTCTGCGTAATTCTCAGGGTTGAATATCTTGAGCTCTTTTATCTTCATTTTCAGAGCAGTCCAGTTCTCCTTGTCGGTCACCTTGACATCCATTGTTTAGCCTCTCTAATTTTGCTCCTGATTAGACACTTCTCGTGCCGTCTTTTGTTCTTATTTTCATGATGCCTGTGTTCACCTCGAAGATGACAGTCCTGCCTATGCTAGCGCCAGTCTCTTCAGAGGTTACTCTGATGCCGAACTCATGCAGGATTCTCTTCACTGCCTCGATATTATGCTTTCCTATGTTCATTACTTCCTCATCCATCAGGGTCGGGAACATATGCGCCCCGCCAACTATCTTAGCCACCAGGTTGCTCTTCTCAGCTCCGCTGTTCATCATCTTGCCGATAAGGGTTGGCACAGCCCTATCCGCGAATTTCAGAAGGTCCTTATGGATTACATAATCAACGCAGCTCTTTATCTTGAGCTCGGTGAAGGGGGCAAGTATGACCTCTCTTGCTCCGTTGCTTAGATAATGTGAAAGTGTGCCTGATTCTATGCTTGGGCTGATGACTATTGCGTTGATGTCTTGGTCTATGCTCAGCAAGGTGTGGATTGCATCAAGGCCATTTGTCGGAGGGAGGAACGCGCTTATGAATGACAGTTGAGGCTTGAGCTTTCGATAGATGCTGATGGTCTCATCTTTTTCCTGGGATTCCAGGATGACCGCGAAATCAGATGTGATTATATCTTTTATCAGCCTCCGTGTGATGATGTCCCGATCAGCTATCAGCGCTTTTTTCTCAATAACAGGAAAATCGTGTTCTAGGCTGCTAGGGAGCATCACATGGGCCAGGCCAGCTATTCTTCTTAGGGGGTCATATATTATCACTCCTACGCATGAGCCGAGCCCCAGCGAGAGCAGCGTGTCATTCTCTCGGCCTATCTCTATGCCTCCCATCTCAACTATTATCTCGCTCATCTTGTCACTCGTTCTATCTTATCGCCTCTCCATACTTCTGATGCAATGTCTTGAGTATCTTCTTCAATGATTTCTCATCGAACAGCACCAGGAATTCTCCATCTATGCGATGGCCTTCTACATTGATCGTGGTCTTGACGCAGAGCATGCTGTCAGCTGACCGGCTCACCTTTATGAGTATGAAGTCTAGCACTGTCTGGGCCATGTCTGTCGCTATGTGCGGCACCGAAGGCACGAGCTTCACATCGAACATGTTTGCCATTGAGTTCAGGAATGCTCCTGTTATCACGTTGGTCATCTCCTTGAAGGCAGATTCATCCATCTCGTTCACTATCTTGGTGGTTCCTGGTGGCTTGCCCATCAGGATATCTATCATCTCAAGCGCTCCTTCGCGCGGGAATATGAACAATGATTCGCCCTCTATATCCCCTGATATCTGAAGATATACCCCGACGATTATCTTTTCAGGGCCGCCGACCAGCTTTGAGAAATCTTTCAGAGGCACGAATTTAGTCTCCGGTATGTTCATGTCTACATTCTTGTTTATGAACTTGGACAGGGCGGTGGCAGCGTTTCCTGTGCCTATGTTGCCCATCTCGCTTAGAGCGTCTATTTCGCTAGAGGTCAGCTGTGTGTTGGTCATGTTGGATCACCTTGGTAATGTCTTTTGCAATCATGAACCTATTTATTACGGCCATATCATCTCTTGGAGAATTTTTCTGTGTGGTTCCCATCTTTGGATGCCAGATTTGATTCGGTCTGATCCTAGGTCCAGGATCATTTCTTATCTGCGGAAGCCACGATTCGCAGTATGTCCTCTGGCTTGAATGGTTTTATTACGAAGTCGTTCGCTCCTGCAGCCACCGAGTCATCGATCACTTTCTGCTGGCCGCCTATTGATGTGCACATCACTATGAATGAGTCTTTGTCCATCTGTTTTATGTCGCGGAGGGCGTCGACGCCGCTCTTCCCGGGCATCACAATATCAAGGAACACCAGGTTGGGTTTTTTCTCTTGATATGCTTTAATCGCCTCGTCATAGTTAGCAGCTTCGCTTATCTCATGGTTCCCCTCTTTCAGTATGTTCCTGATCATGTTTCGCATGAACGCAGAATCATCGACGATCAATATCTTCATTGTTTCACCTCCTGTTTTTCATGAAAGTCTATTATTGATTATAGTTGATGGCTAGTGGCAAATGGCATTTCCATCTCATCTCAGGTTATCCTTCAGTGCCTTGACTATGTCTTCCCTGCTGAAAGGCTTCTTTATGTATCCTTTTGCGCCGAGTTTCTTTGCCCTATCCTCTTGTTCAGCCTCTTTTAGGGCTGTGCACATGACTACCTTTGCTGATTGGTCCATCTTCCTTATGATCTCGAGCGCAGCCAGGCCGTCCATTCCAGGCATCTTTATGTCCATGAACACCAGGTCTGGTTTTTGCTCTTTGTATTTTGTCACGCTTTCTTCGCCATTTTTAGCCGTGATTATATCATAGTCGCCCTCTTTCTTCACAAAATTGGTAATGACTGCGGTCATCAGGTTGGAATCCTCGACTATCATTATTTTTTTCATCATTTCATTCCTCCTTTCCTGTTTTCTCTGTCTTTTCCTCTGCTATCAGTTTATGGTTAGGCCTGTGGCCAACCAAAGCATTGTTTGGTTCTTGGTTTTTTAAAACTATCGATATGTTTTCCATCTCCTGTTCATATCAATGTTGCTATGTCGAGTATCAGTGCTACCCTTCCATCCCCTAATATTGTCGCTCCTGAGCAGCCTCTGACTCCTTTGACTATCTCCTGAAGGCTCTTTATGAGTATCTGCTGCTGGGATACGATTGTGTCAATGGCTATCCCGATCCTTTGGGAGTCTTTGCTGACCACCACCACCGTAATCTTGTCTGGCTTCACGAACTCTCCTGTCCCGACCAGTTCCCTGAGCCAGAAAAGCGGGATCTCCTGCCCTCTCAGAAGGAAGAGCTCATGCCCTCTTATCGTTTTGATGTCTGACCTGTGGATATCGACTGTCTGGTCTATCAGGTTTAGCGGGATGGCATAGATATCATCCTTTGCCTTGACCAGCAGCACGCTTATTATCGCGATCGTCAGCGGAAGCTGCATGGTCACAGTGGTCCCTTTGCCTGGTTCTGATTCTAGTGCCACTGAGCCTCCAAGCTCTCTTGTCTTTGTCATCACCACATCCATCCCTACTCCGCGGCCTGATACCTCTGTGACTATCTTGTTGGTGCTCATGTCCGCCTTGAATATCAGCATCTGGAGTTCGTGATCGCTCATCTTGGCTGCTTCCATCTCAGAGACTTTTCCCTTGCTGATTGCCAGCTGCTTTATGATTTGCGGGTCTATGCCTGCGCCATCATCGATTATCTGTATCACTGCGTTGTTCTTCTCTCTTCTGGCGATTAGGTTGATGGTGCCTTCCTCTGGTTTTCCGAGCCGGATCCTTTCCTCTGGAAGTTCTATGCCGTGATCGACGCAGTTCCTCAATAGATGCACCAGCGGGTCTCCAAGCTCATCAAGCACTGTCCTGTCAAATTTTATCTCCGCTCCTTCTATCGCCATGCTGATCTTCTTGTTCTCTTTGCCTGCCAGGTCTCTTACCATCCTCAGGAACTTTGTGAAGATGTCTCCTATGGGCACCATCCTTATCTCCATTACCTCTCCCTGCAGCTCTAGTATCAGCCGGTCAAGGCCTGAGAGGGTTGTCTTGAGATTTGTATAGTCCTGTTTCTTGTTGATGTCCTGCAGCCTTATGTTTCCTATCAGCAGCTCTCCGACCAGGTTTACTAGCCGGTCTAGTTTTTGCATGTCTACTCTGACGCTCTGGATCTGCTTTATTAGCTCGTTCTGGTGCTGGTCTGTGATAGCTTTCTTCGCCAGCTCTTTCTCCTCGTGCTTTGTTTCCGCAGGCTTCTCATAGGCCTCTTCCAGCTCGAGCATGAACACGTGCTTCAGCCCGGATATATGGTTTACTATGTTTTTCATCTCTTCTTTGTTCCTGTTGGTCGCGAGCACCACTTCTATGTCTGTCTCGAATTTTCCTGTGCGGATGTGATCTTCTTCAGGGGTAGTCTTTATTATTGTGGAGCTCTCCCTAAGATTCTTCAGGAGCAAGGTTGATTTTGCTCCTCTTAATTGATTTCCTGGCTCAAAGACAATTATCGCCCGGAATATGTTCGCATTGCTCTTTCTCAGCTCTTCTATCCTCGCCTTATCTGGTTCGCTGAGCGCCAGCTCCTGCCCGACTGGCGCCGTTGTCACGGCTTCATCTTTTTTTAATATCCTTTCAAGTTCTTGGATCGCATTCTCGGCGTTTATGTTCTCCGGATTATCGTGCTTTATCTCCTCAAGCCCTTCCTCAAGTAGGTCGCAGCCTTCGAACAGCAGGTCCATTATATTCTTGCTGATGCTTAGCTTATGGTCCCTGATCCTTGAGAGCAGATCCTCAAGCGCATGTGCGAGTTCAGAGTACTTGACATAGCCCATGGCTCCTGCATTGCCTTTGAGGGTGTGGAATGACCTGAATGCCTTGTTTATTGTCTCGGTGTCATCAGGTGCTTTCTCCAGCAACATGAGGCTCTCATTAAGCGAGTCTATGTGTTCTTTTGCCTCGAATAGGAAGGCCTGCTTGTATTCAGACATATCCATGAAAGTACAACCTCTTTTTTTCTGGTATGGATTGGATAATTTGATTATTGAATGTTTGGCTGGATCAAATTGTCAAATATCAACGATCTGTATCAGTGCGACAGCCATCTTATCTAGTGTGACTATTTCATCTGCCAGCCCTGCGTTTATTACCTCTTTTGGCATCCCAAAGACTATGCATGATTCCTCAGCCTCTGCGATCACTGTGCCGCTGACGTTCTTTATCATCCTTGCGCCGTCAGTGCCATCGCTTCCCATGCCTGTGAGCACCACTGCGATGGTGTTCTCTCTGAATATTGGGGCTATTGATCGGAAGAGCTTGTTGGCGCATGGAGCCACTCCCAGCTCAGGAGGCTCTTTGATTACTCGCACCATGACGTCGTTGCCTTTCTCCTCAACTATCATGTGCAGCCCTCCTGGCGCTATAAGGGCCACTCCGTCCTCTAGTCTGTCGCCGTCCACAGCCTCTCTTACGGTTATCTCGCAAATCCTGCTGAGCCTTTCTGCGAAGCTCTTGGTGAAGCCTGGGGGCATATGCTGCACCACCAATATCGGCGCAGGGATGTTGCGTGGTATCTCTTTCAGCAGGTACTCCAGCGTCTGGGGGCCTCCTGTTGAGCTTGCTATGACTATGATCTTCTTTCTTGTAGGATTGAAGCGATATTTTTTGGTCTCTGTGCGTACGACTCTCTTGACACTAGCCTTTGAAGCGACTTTTACCTTCTCTATCAACGCCTGTTTCACGCTGATGAGGTCCATTGATATGATCCCTGATGGCTTGGTTATGAAGTCTATCGCGCCGGCCTCTAGGGCTTCGATGGTCTTGTCAGAGCCTTCCTTTGTCAGGGCGCTGAGGATTATCACCGGGATCGGCTTGACCTCCATTATCTTCTTCAGGGCAGTGATGCCGTCCATCTCCGGCATCTCGACATCCATCACTATGACGTCAGGTGTCAAGGATTTTATCTTTTCCAGGGCAATCCTTCCATCTCCGGCAGTGCCTATCACCTTTATCTCGCTGTCAGAGCTGAGCATATCTGAGATTATCTTTCTCATCAGTGCAGAATCATCCACAACCAGTACATTTATCAATCATTCACCCTTGTCCATCCCTTAAACACTCTAAATTTATAAAACTAACTGCTGACTTTGATCACAGTCTCTGTCTGTTGCCCTTTACTGCTGCCTGTAAGGCTTCTATTATCATTTATTCATCCTTTCTATATTCTTCAGTCTCTCCTTGTTCTTCTCTTTCTCTTCATGCTCCTGGAGTATGAGCCTTTTGTTAATCTCTGCCAGTTGCTTCTTGTAGATCGCGAAGGTCTTGTCATAGTTGTTCTTGTCTATGGTGCTGTTCACGAAATAATCCTGCTGCAATGCCTTTATCAGCGATGCCATCTCTTCCTTCTGCACCTCAAGCCCTTCTCTGCTCATCGATACCTTGAAGAATCTCACCTGGATGTGCTTTAGGTCTATCTTCTCTTTCGCGATTTCAGCCAGACGTCGCTGGTAGTCCTCAAGCCTGTTGTTATACATGTGAGTGCTTGTCTTCTTGTCGACGAAGTGCTCCTGCTGGAGCTGCTTGATCAGCTCTGTGATGGCGACATCTTCTTTTTCGAGCCTATCGATTGTGTTCTTTATCTTGATTATGGAGGCTTTCCTGTAGGCCGCTCCTGCGATGATGGTGCCTGCGATGGCGGCCATGAGCAGAGCCCACCAGTAGTTCTTCACCAGCTTGAAGAGCCGCTTGCCTAGCTTGGCATCCTCTGTCTGCACCTGGAGCGCCAGTGATTCCTGGGCCTTGTCGAGCCTTGGGCTCACCTGATCATACTCTCCATTCTGGAACACTTCCTTGGCAAGGCCGAGGAGCCTGGCTGTCCCTTTCATGTCGTATCCCTGAGAAGCCGCATCCTTGATCTCTTTCTCAAGCTCTTTTATCTTCTTGTCAAGTGAGAAGGCAGCTTCTTTGCTGCTCTTGATCTCGTCGCAGAGAATCTTCACTTGGGTGTAGTCTATGCTGTCGAATGCATCCCTTGCCTTTGCCAGCAGCTCTCGCACCTTTGTCACGGTGAAGTTCATGCGCTCCATCTCGGCGATGAGGCTCTCAGACTCAGTCAGGCAGGCCAATGAGCCTGATTGGTCTGTCTCAGATATTATCAGCGTGAAAGCGCTTTCTTGGTGATATGCATTGGCTGATGAGTTTGGTTTTGCCCTTGATTCTCCGTCGAAGATTAACATCAGGCTGTTCACAGAATATCCCATGTACAATGGTATCTCAAATGTGACATTGAGCTGTGCTGTCTGGTTGCGTCCAAGCTCAGATATCCTGTCGGGAATTATTTTATAGCGTGAGGAAGGGAACCCGTCTATGCTCATCTTGATGTTATAGAATGTCACGTCGTTATTGTTGGTGATGTTTATCTGCACAGTGTCGTGTTGTCCTCTCATGATTCCTGTCCTTGGAAGGTGCCAGATGGTTAGGTTGTAGTTGAGCGTCCGAGGTATCATTCCTCCGCCTGAGCCGCTGGTCCTGCCTCCTCCTCCGCCCCCGCCTCCACTTGAGGGAGGAGTTATTATGACTGTCTCGTTGGTCGTCCCTGTCTCAAGCTCAGTCACCTCGACAGTCTTGATTATCGGAGCAGGCCTTGTCCTGTTCGGCTCCATGACAAAGTCAACTGTTAGCGTGAAGTTCTGCATCCCTATGGTGGCGTTCAGCCCCACAGATGTCTGTATCCCGTGGCTCTCCAGCGCGCTTGAGCTCTGGTAAGGTAGGAGGCTGGCTATTGACTTGCTTAGGTTGTATGTTGTTGTCCAGCCAGGGGGCAGGGTCCAGTTCACTGTTATGTTATATGCAGTGTCATTCCCTATGTTCTTCACAGTGGTGTTGAGTGTCAGCTTCCTCTGGCCCTGCACAGCTGTCGTCGGGTATAATATCTCTGTGAGGGTGATGTATGGCCCGCCCTGGCCTACGGTCACTATGCCATCGACAGTGTCGTTGGGTGTTGATGATATGTTGACACAGCTCACCAGGAGCGTGAACGGGTATTGGTTCTGGTCTGCAGGCGCCAAGGCTGAGACGTTCACTATCTTGGCCTGCCCTCCAGGCACCGATATGTTGGTCTCATTGATGAAGATGGTCAGCAGCCCAGAGAGCTTTGATAGGAAGAAGCTCAGCTCGTAGTCCCCTGTGTTGTTGATGGTTATGTTCCCAATCTCGACATGGTTTGCTGCCGTCGAGAATTTCTCTTCGAACTCATCAGGGTCCGCGAACCAGCTCGTGTCGTATGCTATGCTTATGTTGGTCTGGGTCGTGTTCATGCTGTTGTTGTAGATGTCCCTAGATGATATCATGAACGACCAGTTCCCTTCTATGGTCGGGGTGAAGTTGGCCACGTACCTTGAGCTGACCCCTGTGTTGTTAAGCATCACGGCGCTGCTCCATTCTATAATCCCCGAAGTGGTATTGATGAACCCGTATAACAGGGTGACGTTCTGCACTCTTGTGTAGTCTGTCACCGTCGCATTGATCATGATAGTCACGTTCGGGTCGAGAAGGCTCTCATAATTTGGGCTGTAGTTAGTCGCTGAGACATTTGGCGGCAGCGAATCGACGACAGAGAATGAATATCCTGGAGTGATGTTGTAGTTGCCTACGCTGTCGTTGACGAATATGCTGTAGTTGAAGCTCCTTATCATGCTGAGGTTGCTGCTGTTGATATACCATCGGTACTGGTAGCGCCCCCCGACTCCTGAATAGTTCATCTGGGTCAGGTTTCCGCTGATGTTTATGACGGCCCTGCTGATGGTGCTGGTCTCATCGCTGACGTTTATGTAGATGAACTGATAGCTTGAGTCGCCGAATTCGAACGGGTCTGCTGTCTCCTCAGGCTGGGTGTAGCTAGGAGGGATTGTGTCTGTCTCGAAGACAGTCATTGTGCAGTCGGTGAGATTGATCTTGTTCTTCTCGCAGACGCTCAGGGAATTTGTCCCTTCAGCCGCGGTCATGGTGGTATTGTACTTGAACCTGTCATGCACCATGAAAAGAAGGTCCTCTGTGCTGTTGCCTGTGAAGTTTCCATGAGGATATGCGTCCCAGTTGAACTCCCATGAGTAATAGTCATTCGCATCTGCTGAGCCTGTCAATAATATGAAGTACTTTGTGCCGTTGAGCAGTATCGCGCTGCTGCTGAAGTTGATGCTGATCCAGTCGGCGCCTGAGTCAGGGACTGTCGAGGAGTTCAGCAGGTATTCTAGCAGCACTGTTCCGTCGCTCTGGTTGGTGCCATTTCTGATTTGGATATAGTTCAGGAATGAGTTGGAGCTTTCTCTCCCGATCCTGATGCTTATGTTGTTGACTGTCATGTCCTCTTGCGGCACGAACAGCTGTGAGATATTGGCCAGCATGTTGGTCTCTGCCTCTCCTACAGACTCATCGTTCGATATCCTGGTGGTCTCGTTGAGGTAGCTGTTGCCTGCTGAGTTGAGGTTGTAGTACACCTCTTGGTAAGGGGTGTTATTGTCGTTTATCTTGAACCTCAGCGGTACCTCGTGGTAGCTATATGTGAGCCCGAAAGCTGGTGATGTTATGTTCAGGAACGCGTTGTTGGTGATGAAGAAGTATGTTGTGTTTGTGCCTGTGTTGTTAAGGTCGTCCCTGCTTATTATTGTCACGTTGTACCTGCTAGCATTGGTCAGGTTGTATAGTGTCGTGTTGAACCTTGTCGCTGAAGAGTTCGTGAGCGTGAATGACATGCTGCCGCTAGCCCAGGTCATGTTTATTGATATGTTGTCTATCCCAGTTTCATCAGTGGCATTGACCACGAGCGGGATTGATAGCCCTTCGGTGTATTCGAAGTTGGCCCCTGCCGATGGATAGATGCCTGTTATGGCAGGAGCATCTATGTCAGGCCTTGCGTTCACCTTGAAATATAGGTCATCTGTGTCTGATGATGTGTGCGATGGATAGCCGCAGGTCATGCTTGGCTCTCCAGGATAGGCGATTATCGCCCTCAATGCATGGTATCCTTCTTTCCTGTCAAGGGTCAGGTTATAGTAGACGTCTATGAAGTTGTAGCCAGGGCATGTTGATGAGTAGATATTTCTCCAGCTGCTGCCTGAGACTATTGATGTGTTTGAGTAGGCTATGGAGATGTAATCCCCTGCATAGCAATAGAACTGTGCGTACACTCTGATAACATCCCCTCCCTTGAAATTGGTTCCGTTGAGGTCTGTGGCAGTGATCTCCTGGACATACTCGTACTCTGACTGGTCTGGTCCGTCTTGGCATACAGTGGTGTTCAGTATGTTGAACCCTGTGCTTGATTCATATGGCCCGTGGCATCTGTCTCCGCAGGCGCAGAAGTAGTTCTCTGTGTCGCATCCGCCAGCCTCTGCTTTTGCTTTGTTGGCGCTGATGAGGAGCATGCTGAGAGCTAAGGCTATCAACATTATGATTCTCAGACAACACCTCTTTTTTTTGTTCATATTATTTTCTTTTATCCTCTTTTATCTTCTTATCTGTCATTCATCTGATCATTTGAGCTCAGCGTAAAATGCTACGCTTGATCCTCCTGCGTTGTAGTTCCTGAGCAAGGCAGGCACTTTTATCTCGAAGTCATATACTCCGTTTAGCCCTTCCTGCTGTTGGTTTGTCTCTGTTATGAATATGATGTCCTGGGTCCCATTGTATTCTACTCCACCATCGTTGGTGTCCCAGAGGATCCCTGTCTGGAAAGTGCTGCTGTTGGTGCTGTTTATTATCGGCACATCGCTTATTGTCTTGCTGAACACAGTGAATGCTTTGGTCGCCCTTGGTGCTCCGTTACTTGTGTATGTGATATTTATCGAGTCAGTGAAATTGGTGGTGCCGAGCTTTGTGTCGATGTCAGCGAAATCTCCTGTGGTTGAGGTGTTGCTTGTGTTGGTTCCCATGGCCTGGAGCCTCAGGAAGTTAGGGCTGGCCTCGAGGTCTGTCACGTATATGTTGCTCCCGGTATAATTGCTGACATTCCAGATGTACAGGCTGTTGTTTATGCTCTGCTTCTCGATCCTTATCATCCCTGTCGTGTTGCCAGCGAACACATGGTAAAGTGAAACCCTCAATGAGTTGTTCGCCTTGTTGTTGCTCTCATCCTCCTCGACAATCGACCCGTTGGTGGCTGTCGGCGGGTCCACCACGACAAAGATGTTGTTGTTGCCTATGATCGTCAGGTAGGTGATGTTCAAGGTGATATTATCATTCGCGTTTATTATTGAGACGCTCCTGTTGCCGTTGATCTGCGTCCCTCCCGCGTCAGGATCCCCTCTCCAGAACTGCACAGTCACGTTATAGGCAGGCGTTCCTCCCTGGTTATACACGTTGGCGAAGATGGTTATGTTCTTTCCTTCCTCGGTCGTGCTCTCATTGAACGAGATATTCCCTGAATTTATGATAAGGTCTGGCGAGTTGATGGTGAAGTTCCAGGTCACGCTTGTGTTCCTGTTCCTGGCTAGGTCTATGCAGCTGACATTCCAGAAGTATGTCCCTGAGAGGAACCCGCTCTTGAATATGCTCTGCAGGGCTCCGCTGCTGGCATTGATGTTATCCTCCCTGATGCCGTTACTGACAGTCAGGTTGCACATCATGTAGCTCGCCATGTTGTCTGTGGCTGTGAAATTGAATCTCACGCTGGTGCTGTCGATCTCCAGCCCGTTTTCAGGAGAGGACAGGTTGATGCCTGGCTTGGCCGTGTCCACGTATATGGTTATCGTCGTGCTGTTGGCTATGTTGCCGGCCCTGTCAACTGCCTGGAGCATGATGGCATATTCTCCATCAGGGACCAGCCCTGTCAATATCGCCGATGATGGGGTGTTGTTGTTCATCGAGCCATTGGTGTTCACTGTACCGTTGACAAAGAATGTGTAGTTTATCGAGTAGGCGACATTGTCTGTTATGTTGAACTGTATCGTCGGAGAGCTTGTGTTGAACCAGCTCAGGCTTGGTGTTGTTATTATTGGCATCGGCGGCTCAAGGTCTATGGTCAGGTTCCATGGTGCTGTCGTGTTTGACATCGTCAGGGTTGTATTGTCGAAGCATGTGACTGCCCAGAGATAGGTCCCGTTCATGCCTGTCGCTGTGAAGTTGTTGGTGGCGTTGTTGGTGAGATCAGCTGTCGTCTTGGTTGTGTTGGCCACGCCATTGAGCAGCAATGAGCAGTTGGTGAGCCCTGTGTCATCGCTGACGTTGAAGAGGAACATCTGCGTCGCGTTGTTGCTGATGCTGTTGTTCAATGGGCTGACAAGGGTCAATCTCGGAGAGATGAATGTGCTGAAGCTCCTTGTCTCGCTGGTGTTGGTGTTGCTTGCGTTGTCCCAGCAGGTCACATTCCAGCTGTGTGCCCCTTCAGTCAAGCCAGAGACTGTCACATTGGTCCATGTGCCGTTCTGCGCTTCGAAGTTGCTCCTGTTGATGCTCCCATCCAATGTCAGGTTGCAGGTCAGCGATTGGTCAAGGCTGTCTGTCGCCGTGAAGTTGAGTATCACTGTCGTGTTTGGGAAGTTGTCCCCTGGTGCAGGATAGTTGAGCGTTATCTCTGGCGCAGTCCTATCGATCCCTATCCACCACACAGATGAGTTGCCCTGGCTGCCGCTGATGTCGGAGCATATGACGCTCCAGTTATATAATCCTTCAGCCAGGCCGATCGCTGTGAGATTGTTGCTTCCAATCCTCACCAGGCCGCTGGTGTTCTTGGTAGTCACCTCGTTCCCATCTATCAGCAGGGTGCAGTTCCTGAGCTGAACATTCTCAGTGGTGTTGAAATAGAATGTCATGTTGACCGCGTTCCAGTAGGTGCTGTTCCTTGGGCTGGTGAGAGTCACGTTCGGAGGGATCAGGTCTGCCACGCTCACCTGCCTGGACATGCTATATGCATCGTTGTAGTCGCTCTTTGCATAACACCTCACATTATCTATCGAGGCTACGCTGCCGTTAAGGGTGAAATTGACGTATGAGAGCCCTGTGATATTGCTCAGGAACACGCCATTGCTCTGCCCTGCGGCCAGCCTGATGTTCCCTGATGAGTTGGTCATGTTGCTCCATCCAGTCTCATTCGGCAGGGTCGCATTGTTCTGCGCGTATACATAGACGTTGATGCATGTCCCGTAGGTGCAGTTGACCAGGCATGTCTGGTTGAATGTCTCGTCAGGAGCCACTGTGATGTCTGTTGACGGTTCAGTCATGTTGAGGCTCATGGCTCCGATCACTGAGAAATTGCTGAAGTCGACCCATGATTCTACCCTATTATCCCAGTAGTGGATATATCTCTCAACTACACGGTCGTCGCTGTACATGTTCACCACCAGCTTCACACGGTCAGTCGGAGTGAATAACCAGCTCCTGTTGGTTATCATGCTTACCCCGAGGAGTATCCTTGTGTCCTTGGCATCAAGCTTGTTCCCTCCTGTGTTTGTGTTGTCATCATTTCCCACCTGCGCTATCAGGAAATCTCCTGATTCATTGCTGAGATAGACCTTCCAGGTAACATAGCCTGCGATGATATCGTTCACATCCACTACGCTGAAGAGGCCGCTGAAGCTGACATTGGTCCCGTTAGGGACAGTCGCTCCATAGCCTGCGATGTATGGAGAGTATGCGATGGCCATGGTGTACAATGAGTCTGCTGGTATAGATATGTTGACCCTGTTCTCTCCGCCGTCCCTGCTAGGCATGAGGTTGATCATCGCAGTGGTGTTAAGGACATTGGTGTTGTACTGCTCATACCACCTATTGGTCCAGTTAGGGTTGAATGTCGGCACTGTGAAAGATATGGTGTCAGAGATGTTGCTCCTGCCAAGCTGGTCTGTGCAGTTGATGGACCATGTATATGTGCCCTCATTGAATTGCTGCACTATGAACTGCTGGGTGTTGGTGAGGAGGTTGCTCCTGCTCTTGTTCAAAGTTCCGTTTATGTAAAGCGAGCAGTTGACGTACTGGCTTGAGTCGGTCACATTGAAGTCGAACTCAACCACTGATGAGTTGACAGTGGCTCCTGGTGCTGGGGCCTCAAGATTTATCACCGGATTTGATAGGTCTATCCTGACGATCTGTGTTGCTGTCTGGTTTGATAGCCCGTAGGTATCGTTGAGCCAGACATAGTAGTTGTATATCCCGTCAGTCAGTCCTGACAATGTGAAGTTTGAGAAGCTGCCTGTATATGTCCTGGTTTCATTGGCTGCTCCCTGCCAGTATAATATTATCTGATTAGGATGCACATCATAGTGTGAGACATTGATTGTGACCGTTGTGTTGCTCTGCACCCAGTTATTGATTGGTGTCGGTGGCGTGAAATAGCTTATGGATGGGGGTGTGCCGTCTACATATATCGTGACTCCTGTGCTGTTCTTCTTCCTTCCGAGCGCATCAGTCACTCCGACTTTTATTATCCAGGTCCCGTCGTTGATGGTCACAGGCACAGATTGTGGTTCTCCATCTGTCGTTGATCCGCTCCCGACGGTTGTCCCGTTGGCGAATAGGGTGTAGCTGAGGGTGCTGCCGTTGTAGTCATAGACCGTGAAATTCACAGTCACGTTGTTGCTATTGAATGTCATGTTCTGAGCAGGATATGTTATTGTTGAGTACAGAGGAGATATCGTTGTTGTTGCGTTGTTGTTGCTCTCATCAAGCTCTGCAATGAGGCTTCCCGGATCTGCTATGGCATAGATGGTATGCATGGCTCCGCTGATGTTCCACAGCACAGAGAACCTTGCTGAGCTGGCGTAGTTGACAGTGGCAGTGCTGTTCCCTATCCATGTCCCTCCGCTGCCAGGATCGCCATCCCAGAAGCTGACTACGACGTTATAGGCTGGCATTCCTCCTATGTTGCTCACGTTGGCGGTTATGTTTATTGTCTGGTTGACATCTGGGTTGGTGTTGTTGAATGTTATCCTGCTGTCATTTATGTAAAGGTCTGCTTTGTTGATGGTGAAAACCCTTGTCTCGCTCAATGCTGAGTTGTTTAGGTCATCGCTGCAGTTCACATACCAATCATATGACCCGTCAGACATGTTGTTGACCGTCGGTGTGAAATAGCTGCCTGACTGCTGCGCCAATGACCTGTTGAATGTTTCATTTATGAACAGCGAGCAGTTCAGGCTGACTCCTGCATAATCAGTCGCTGTCCAGTTGAACTGCACTGTGTTGCTGTTGAGGTAGTCTCCTGCCCCAGGATACAGCAACGACATGTTAGGTCCTGTCAGGTCAATGGTGAAGTTGCGTGGAGGGGTCGTGTAGTTGTTAAAGTCTGGCTCTTGGTCAAAGCATTCTATGTTCCAGATATAGGCTCCTTCGTTCAGTCCTGTGGTGTTCAGGAAGTTGGGGACGTTTCTTGCCACGTTGCTGGAGTTCTGG
The DNA here is from genome assembly GCA_043801165.1 of archaeon. GTDB lineage: Archaea > Nanobdellota > Nanobdellia > Woesearchaeales > SM23-78 > SM23-78. Next base: position 38,451 of record JAZDMG010000007.1, on the reverse strand, counting down.
ATCCATGAGCCGTTTATGTAGAGCGAGCAGTTGTTGAATCCTATGGGGTCCAGCGGGGTGTAGTTGAATGATATGTTGGTGTCCCTGGTCCTGTAGTTGGGCGGCGGGAAGTTGATGGTGACGTTGGGCGGCGCATCGACGGTGAAATTTATCAGCTGGTATGCGTTTGTGTTGTTCGCCACGTCTGTGCAGTTGACACTCCAATTGTAGCTTCCGTCGAATAATGTCTTGTACCTTGTGATTGTGCTGCCACTCGAGGTGCTGATGTTGCTCCACTCAGGCTCCCCTCCGAAATATATGGTGCAGTTGACATAGCCTCCCAGGTTGTCTGTCACGTTGAATGAGAATGTGACATCGTTGTCATTCACGGTCTGCCCTTGGTATGGGGTTATCACGGTGACGATCGGAGGAGTAGAGTCCACCCTGAAGAACCTTGTCTCGCTTGAGCCGTTGAGGCTCATGTTGTCTGTTATGCTGACGCTCCAATTGTATATTCCGTCAGAGAGATTTAGGAAGAAATAGTTCTCAACGCTTCTGTTTGGGTTGGGTGTTGTTTGGTTTAGATTACCGTTCAGGAAAAGTCTTGCTATCGAGAGCGAGTTGCTGCTTCCAGGTATGTATGTGAAATTTATGTTCTGTGAGAAGTTGAGTATCTCGTTGGCTTTCGGGAATATGAGCGTGACCGTAGGAGCATTTACGCTGCTGAAGTTCCACATCTCGCTGGTGTTCCTGTTGCCAGAGTCATCTGCACATGTGACGTTCCATAGGTGCGAGGTCTCATTCGGTATCAGGACAGTGACATTCACCGACTGCCCGTTTGGTGACGGGATGTTGGTCTTATTCAATGCGCCGTCGAGAGTGAGATTACACATGAGCACCGGGTCTAGGTTGTCATAGGCTGTCCAGTTGAATATTGCGAACCCTCCGTATACGGTATCGTTGTTCTGTGGCCGGTTGAGGGTGATGGTGGGCGCTGTTGAGTCTATCCTGAATATCCTGGTTGTCGAGTATCCAACCAGCCCTGCAGTGTCAGTGCAATTTATGCTCCAGTTGTAGTCGCTTGATGGCAAGCTTGTCAGGAAGAAGCGGTTCTGCACGGTGTTGTTGATGGTGCTGTTGGTCTGATTCCTCTGCCCGTTCAGGATGAGGGTGCAGTTGAGCAGGCCCACGTTGTCTGCCGGGGTGTAGTTCAGGCTTATGTTGCCGCTGGCCTGTGAGTAGTTGTCTGCCGGAGTGTTAAGCACCACCGTCGGGGGAGCGCTGACATTGATGCGCCTGGTCTCGCTTACATTGGTGTTGGTAGCATCATCTGTGCAGCTGACATTCCAGTAATTCAGCCCGTCCTTCAGGCCGTAGACAGTCTTTGATATGGGAGTGTTATTGCCGGCGCTGAAATAGGAGGTGGCATTGGTCCCGTTCACGATTATAATGCAGATGAGCGTCTGGTCATAGTTATCGATGACCGTGAAGTTTATCACTGCCGAACTTGAATTTGTCGAGTAATTGTCATCAGGATAGGCCAGGTTGATGGAAGGCCCAGTCTTGTCGATGATGAACCATTTCGCAGGAGCCTGGGCGGTGAATCCTCCGTCATCGGTCACATTCACAGTCCAATTGTATCTTCCTTCGCTGAATCCGAATAGGCTGAATGAGTTGGTGATCCCATTATCCACTACGGTCTCATTCCTGTACCAGCTCCCGTTGATGTAGAGGTCTGCCAGCACAATATTTGAGTTGTCGCTTGGAAGATAGAACAGCTCCACATCTCCTGAGTTTGTGGTGTAGCCATCCATTGTCTGGAGGACGACTGTCGGGGGGGTGTTGAGCAAGGTGAAGTTCCTTGTCTCGCTGATGTTCCAGTTGCCGGCATTGTCAGCGCACGAGACGTTCCAGAAGTGATCTCCCTGCGATATGTTGAATATGTTCCGAGCGTTCGGGCTTTCGGCATATACTGTGAAGTTCAGGTCGCGCACAGAGTCATCTATCGTTATGTTGCAGTTGAGGGTCATGGCCACATTGTCGAAGACAGTGAACCTGAATGTTACGTTCGAGCTGCTGAAATTATCCGAATCCTGGGGAGAAGACAGCACTATGTAGGGGCTGGTATGGTCTATTATGAGAGTCCTGTTGGTGGTGGCGAACCGCTCATTGCTGTCGATGTCCATGGCCTTGCAGTTCCACAGGAACCTTCCTTCGAAATAGGTCCTGTTGAAGAGCGTGCTGTTGCTCACCCCTCCGATGTCGTTGGTCCCGTTCTCTTCAAAGCTTCCGCTTACGTTTATGTAGAGGGTCATGTTGGTCAGGCCGCTGTTATCCGTGGCCGAGCAGTTGAAGATGACTGTCGTGTTGGTGGTGGCGAAATTATTCTCAGGCGAATTGAGGGTGACTGTCGGTGGAAGCTTTGAGGTGTCCCTTATGGTAAGCATTATATGGATGCTCTCATTCGGCATCACAGTTGTCGGATACACCGAGGTGTTCGCTATGACATAGAATATGTGGGTGGTGTTTATTCCTCCGGTAGCGTTCACACGCCATGTGACATTGCAGCCGCCACCGCCTACTCTCATCGCCGAGAGGCAGCTGTTGTTGGTCTTGTTCATCGGGTTGGCATCGACCGTGTAGAATGGATCAGACCCTTCCACTATGGAGACCATCGACCCGTTCTTTATCAGGTAGTTCCAGTTGACCGTCAGGTTTGCGTAATCAAGCGCGAAGAGCACCTCATCATTGGCTGCATTGGCGCATACTCCTGCTCCCCAGGTCCTCCAGAGCAATGTGATGATGCTATTGTTCACATAGCTGCTGTCAAGGTCTGCCTTCCTGAAGGTGAATGTGTTGTATCCATGGGCGTTCCCCCATGCAGGCGATGTGGTGGCTGTCCCCAGGCTTATCTCATCAGCTGATCCGCACTCACCTCCTGCGGTGTCGATGCAGCTCATGCTCTCGAATGTTGTGTTATGCTGCATCCACATGTCGAATGTCCCGCCTCCTGTCCCTGAGCTGAACTCAGGCCTTGTCAGGTTGTCACACCTGTCGTTGGTCAGCACCTGGTCGCCGTGCCAGCATCCGCCCCAGCTGACGGTGATGTTATTTATGTATTCAGATTTTATGTTGCTGATGTTGAACATGAGAGATGTATTAAGGCGGCAGGTCACATCTATCGTGTTCATGTTGATGAAGCCAGTCACCCATGCGTTTGATTGTGTGCAGGTTCCGCCAGAACAATCCTTTGCCGCGGTGTTCGCATAGCTTCCCCCATCAGCTCCGGTATAGGTCCCTGCTGAGATATAATATTCTACAGTGTCATTGCTTGCAGAATAATAGCTGGCAGGATCAACTGCGATGAACCAGCTCCTTGGCTCCTTGAATGTTTTTCCTCCTGCAGAGATGGCTGCCCTGAGTCCATAACGTTCAGGGGATATCTTTGGAGCAGACACGCGATAGCTCACCCTTGAGTTGTCGCCCAGGCCTGACCATATCAGATACTGCTTTTGCTCCTGCTCCGAGATCCAATGGTCTGCTCCTCCTGAATCGATGATATCAAGCGCGAGCGGCACTGTCTCTGTTAATGTGAACCTCTCAGGCAATGCACTGTCGCGCCTTGCCGCTGTGATTGAGATGTCGAAAGGACCATCGGCTCCAGCCCAGGGATTGACTGCGAAAGGAGCATCCCTAGTTATCTCGAATCCTGAACAATCCTTGATGTTCTTCACCTCAAAGGCAGTGCCCATGCTGTCCTTAATCTCTCCTGCAGAGATGAACTCGACAGAATAGATGCCTGGCTCGATGCCTGATTCGCGGGACAGGTCATATGTTAATTCGTAGAGGCCCGGCGCCAGCTCCTTCAGGTCAGATGAGGTGAAGATGCTTCTCTGGGAGCTCGGGCTTGTTATTATCATGCGGAGGTCAGCGCTCGGCACAAAATTGCCCCTGCTGTCAAGCACTGTCCCGACCAGCTCAGCAGCCTCTCCGATGTCATAGCTCGGCCTCATGGAGTTGATGGTAACCATACCGTCAGGATACGCCCTGTTCCCTCCATTGCCGGTCTTTGCACCAGCAGAAGCATCATAGGTAGCATAGGCCGCATAGGCAGCAGAAGCCATTGTTTTCGTTTCCATGCTTGGTGTTTCTGTGCCTGGCGATTGCTCTGGGAAAGCAGCGACCGATTTTCTAATCTCGTACTTGGTCGGCAGGAAAGATGCTATGTGCTGCTTGGTCTCTTCAGTCTCAGGGTCAAGCATGGCATTGATGTCTCCGCACTCGCCCAGGATGCAGTTCACCTGGGCTGTGAAGTTGAAGAACCGCTCATATTCCACATAGCCGTCGCTATTAGGATTAATCAATGTTAGGGTTATCTTTCCCCAGGGCACAGTCCAGTTCACAGCCTCTGTGTCCTTCGCAGATTCATTGTTGGTGCAAGTCACTCCGACGACGAACTCGCCTGAGTCATTGATGGTGACATTCCTGTATACCGTCCACCACCCGCCAGAGCTGATGTTGGTGGTGTTGGTGAAGAAGAGCGTCGAATCTGGCGTGTTGGTGAAGTTGATTGTGACGTTCCATATGGGCATGTAGCTTGTGGTGCAGTTGACTCTCACGCCAGAGAGGTTTGACTTGAAGCTTAGCTTTGAGCAGTTGGTCCATGTCGAGCCGTTGATGTAGCATTGGACCTGATTGATGACTGGCGGCTTGCTGAGCACTACGGTGACGTTCGATGAGTTGACCTGGGCTCCGAAGACCTCTCCGTCTGATGGAGTGGCCCCGCAATGCCAGATTTGGCCCAACGAGATGTTGCCGAAGCCTAGTATCACTGACTGAGACACTCCATTACCTACGCTCAAGTTCACAGAGCTGTATGCTGTGTTGTTCAGGTACCATGTGATGTTTGCGCTGAGAGAATCGCCGAGGTTTGAATCAGACACTGTGAAGGTGCAGTTGAGGTCCTCTGTCGGGAGGGGATATTCAGGAGTCAACAGGATGGCAGACACTCGGGGTGCGGTGTTGTTTACAATAGTTATATTTATTCTTCGGGTGATGTTTATGGTTACGTAGCTTGAATAGTTCAGCGAGCTGTAGGTCACAAAGAACTCCCAGGGGATGCCTGTGTTGCCTGTCGCATTTACTTCCCATGTTGTGTTGCAGCTGTTTTCTGATGCCATGTTCATGTTGCCTAGGCAGCTGTTGTTGGCAGCATACATGGGGTTGGCTGTTATGGTGTAGAACGGTGTGCCGTTGCCCATGGGGATTATTCCCTTAGTCTGCTGCACTTCATCGCCAAGTGTCACAGTCGGTTCCGGGTCAACGTATTTCCTTATTATTATCTTCCTGATGTAGTGCTGGTTTGTCTCTCCTCCTGTCCTTCCTGCGAAGCTCATGTAATTACCGCTCGTGCTCTGAGGAGAGCTGTCGGTTCCATTAACTCTCAGGACCCCGTCATAATAGAGCTCTGCATTGGCGGTTGTGCCATTGTTGTAGAAATAAACCTCTAGCGTATGCCAGGCTGAGTCGTCAAGATTGTTGTTAGTCCAGGAGGCGATTGGCGCTCCGTTGTCAACTGTGCTCTTGGTGAAGGCGATTCTGCCGTTATTTCCATTGGTCCCATACTCATCTACGGTGAAGTGATAGCCTCCATCAACTACGTCCTCTCTTGCTGAGCTTGCTGAGTTGTCATGCACCCCGATCCAGGTGGCGTCTGCTCCTGAGCCTCCGCCAGCCCAGGTCTCATAGTATCCGTAGAATCCTACGCCTGGATTCTTTATGTAATATAGGTATCCCAACAGGTCATTGGCTGCAACGGTCAGCCTGACGCCCCATGTCGCGTCGATATAGGTGGCGTTTCCAGTGAGCGATCCGCCAGGTGCACTGCTCATGTCCTCATATAGGAACATGGTTTTGGTCGCGTTGCTTTGGGCGCCGGCATCGGGATTCCCATAATACATGTTCATGGTCGTATTCGCTTTCGCGCTCAGGTTATTCACGACCCAAATTATTGTGCCTGTCGTGTTGCATCCTGATTCTATCCAGTAGTCTAACTGCTTTGATGTGTTGCTGATGAATCTTATGTCGCTGCAGTCAGCATTCATCTTTCCGGCGCCTATGAGAGCCTGGGTGCTGATGTTTACTTTGAATTGGTAGAGGCTGAGATTCCGATTGGCCATCTCAGAAAGTGCTATTGTGATTCTATAGCCCCATGATGAGTTCCACCAGTTGGTCGGGTCTAGCGTCGCGTTTATGTACCCGCATTCTCCTCCGGAGCAGTTGATCATGGCGGTGAAGTTGAAGAACCGGTTCCTTGTCACATTGGCATCAGCCGACGGATCCACAAGGGACGCGATCAGGGTTCCCCAGGGCACCAGCCAGGTTGAGTTTCCATAACCCTCGGTGTCATTATTATCCATGCAGCTGACGCTTAGGTTGAAGATCCCTGAATCGGTTATGGTGATGTCTGGATTGTCAAGCGTGAAATAGCCGCTGCTGTTGTCGGTTGTTGTGTCTGTAAAGAATGTCTTGGAATCCTCTATGTTGGAAAGGCTGAATGTTGCATTGACTACGTATCCATCTGTGTCTGAGCATATCGCCCTCACGGCAGTGATGTTTTGGTTGAAGGCCATGCTGGGGCAGCTCACCCAGATCGCCCTGTTCCTCTGGCATTCGATGTTGCTTACATCTGGAGGCATTGATGCGAGAATGGTCACATTGGAGGAATTGACCTGGTTTCCGGATAGAAGGCCATCGGATGGCGTGATCCCACACCACCACACCTCACCAGCTGTGAGATTTCCATAGCCCAATGTCTCGACCTTTGACACATTCTGGGTCACACTGACAAGAGCTGATGACACCAGCGCCCCATCCCTGAACCAGCTTACGTTCGCTGATAGTGAATCCTCGAGGTTAGGGTCTGATACTGTGAATGTGCAGTTAAGGTCCTGATCAAACCTTGGCCTGTCAGGGACTATCACCACTGATGTGACACTTGGCGCCAGATTAGGGATTATGGTGATGTTCACCCTGCTGGTGTTCACCTTGAGCCATGATAGGTTGAGCGAGCTGTAGGATGCGAATATCATCCATGAAGAATATGTCTCTCCGGTCGCGTTTATTGACCAGGTCGTGTTGCAGCTTCTTCCTGCTATCATGTTGCCGAGGCAGCTGTTGTTGGTAGCATACATAGGATTAGCGGCATTGGTGAACAGAGGTGTATCGCCCGAGGCTGTGCTTATGAGCAGGAATATTGTCTCATTCAATGTCCCATTGTAGGCTGCTGATGATGCAGGAGATCCTGAGATGCCGATGAAATCTAGGCGTATCCTCCCATTACCTCCATCTCCTCCGCACCGCCCAGTATCTCCGCATCCACCGATGCCACCTGTAGATGAGACCAGTGAGGATCCTATGCTCATGCTGTTCGACGAGAGATAGACCGACCCTCCTGACCCTGCTCCTCCAGAACCAGCCCACTGGTTGGAGGCTCCTGTGCTCTCCTGGCCGTCTGATTCTATGGCTCCTGATACGATGAGGCTGTTGGCTTTTATGAATATGATTCCTCCACCCCTGGTTCCGTCAGTGCCGTCAATTGCGCCATTGTTGTCAGATCCTCCTCCTGCTCCTCCAGAACCAAGATGCAGCTGTGATAGCTGGGAATTCCCATAGGTAATCCCTCCAGAGCCTCCGCTTTGCCCTTCCGGAGATGTGTCTCCTGCGTCTCCTACGCTGGCATAGCCTCCTCCTCCTCCGGACGCGCCAGAAAGACCTCCTCCTCCAAGATCGTTGTATCCTCCTCCTCCGCCTCCAAGGTTTGCTGCATTGGCAGCAGATCCGAGCCCGTTGAATGATTCACCTTGGTATGCATACTGAGGCCCTCCTGATGCTGCTATCCCGAGCCCACCCTTGTAGCCGAGGTTAGAAGTGTTGATGATTCCGCTGACATTCACGATTCCTGTCGCTTTGAAGGCCACGATACCTCCACGATAGCCGTTCCATGCCGGCGCAGTCACTGAAGCTCCTGTATTGATGGTGAGGTTGGAGTACTGCGGCACTCTTACCACCTGGGTCGCGGTCGCGTTGGTCGTATTGAGCGTTCCAATACGATAGGTGTTCTGTATGCTTGAGTTCAGAGTCAGGTTGTTGCTGCTTATTGATATGATGGTGGCGAATTCATATACTCCAGCAGTCCCGCCGCTGAAATTCTGCATCTGGATTATCAATATCTCATCTCCGACAGATAGCTCTGCGGCAGAGTTGACACTTATCACTGTGGTGCCGTTTGATGCGTTCGCTGTGAGATAGGTGTAGTTGTTTATGATGCTGTTGGCCGCGCTCACGGTCAATGCTCCGTCCTTGCCAGAGCCGAAGATGCTGGTATTCCGCAAGGCGCTGGCATTTATCGAACCGCACTCTCCGTCTGAGCAGTTGATCTTTGCTGTGAAGTTGAAGAACCTATTCCTGGTGACATTGATGTTTGTTGTCGGATTGATCAAAAAGGCCGAGAGGGTTCCCCAAGGTATCGACCAATCCACTTTGCTCACACCAACACCGCCATCTGCGTCTGTGCAGGTCACCGAAAGGTTCATGTCTCCGGAATCCTGTATTATCGTATCGGTCAGGTTATAGTACCAGTAGCCTGTGCTGTTGTCAGTTGTCACCACATCAAATATTGTCTTGTTGTCATCCTTGTTCGAGAGGGTGAATGTCACATTGGTTATGTTCGCTCCTTCTCCAGAACTGCACTGCGCCCTTATATCCGTCAGGTTGCTGTTGAAGAGGATATTCGAGCAGGCAGTCCATCCAGTCCCTATTTTATAGCACTGGATGTTGCTGATCGATGGGGGCACCATATCAAGGATAGTTATGTTGATTGACGAAGTGGCTGATTGGCTGACGTAGGATGAGTAGTTCTCTGACTCATAGGTCGCGAAGAAGGTCCAGGTGGAATTTATGTTGCCTGTTGCGTTCACCATCCAGGTCGTGTTGCAACTGCTTCCAGGCATCATGTTGCCGAGGCAGTCATTGTCCACAGCATACATCGGGTTTGCATTTGTCGTGTAGAATGGCGTCCCTGAACCCACAGGTACAGCTCCTTTGATTTCGCTCTGGGCAGCGCCAATTCCTACCGCTGGGGCGCTGGAGGTGTTTATCCTCACTGTTATGAAATCAAAGTATAATCCTGTCCATTGCCAGCCAGTATCTGTCTGCATTTCAAATCTTATGTACAGGTTTGTGTCGTATGCGCTTACGTTGGCTTTGGTGGTTGACCAATCATAGTATGGGCATGTTGCGTCGCAGCCTGTTGCTGGGTTGAATGTCTCTATGGTGGTCGCTGTCGTGAATGCTGAGCTATTCGATATCCTTATCCTCGCGTAATCATAGCTTGCTCCCTCAAGCTGCCATGCCTTGAAGTATGAAAGAGTGAGATTCTCTGCGGCGTATGCTGACAGGTCCATCGCTGTCGATTGCACATATCCCCAAGTGCTTGCGTCGTTTGGATATATCCCTCCGATGTTGGTCCCCCAGGCGTAATCGCCTGAGATGGCTCTTGCTGGTTCGTCACAATCACTTCCTCTGCACCCAGTGACGCTTGCTCCAAGAAGGTCGCTGGCCCGCTCCCAGGTGTATGATTGGCCTGCCACGGTCCATGATTCGGTGCCGCTCTCGAAGTCTGCTGCATAGACTAATATCCTGCTTAGGTTCTTTGGAGGCGTCGATGCGGCAGAATTATTGTAGTAGATATAATAGGCGGTGTTGTTTGTCGTGCCTGCTGATATGTTGCTCTGTATCGCGAAGAATATGGTTGCGTTCGCTGTGTTGTTGTTCAGTATGTGCCTGTCAATCTCTATGTTCGCTGTGCCGTTCCAGTACACGACCCTTACATCATTGTTGTTGCTCAGGAACCCGTTGCCTGTGGTGCTCATGTTGGTCTCGACGGTATATCTTGCTGGCAGCAGGTTGGTGGTGTTGATGTAGACCTGTTTCCTGTTCTTCCAGCTCCTGTTCCACCACATGGTCTCAGGGTCTAATGTTGCCTTGATGTAGCCGCATTCTCCTCCGCTGCAGGCGATCCTTGCTGTGAAGTTGAAGAACTTGTTCTGTGATACATTCCTGTTGCTTGTCGGGTTTATCAATGAGGATGATAATGTTCCCCAGGGGATTGACCATGAGATGGTCTGGTTCGATTCCATGCTATCCCGGCATATGACTGAGAGATTCATGCTTCCAGAGTCTTGGATCAGTATGTCGTCTATGTCATAGGTCCAGTAGCCTGTGCTGTTGTCTGTCGTTGTCACGTTGAAGAATGTCTTGTTGTCTTCCTGATTGATGAATATGAATGAAACATTATTTATCAGCACGCCATTGTTAGATGTGCATCTTGTCCTTACGCTGGTGAAGTTGCTGTTGAAAGCCAAGGTGGTGCAATTTATCCAGCCGAATCCTGGGCTATAGCATTGGGTTGTGTTTATCGTCGGAACTGAGGGCGGCGTGCTGTTCGCATAGCCGAATACCACATTGATATACGACGGCAGGTGGCTGGTTGTGTTGAATGATATCCCTATTTCGTGCGTGTGACTCGGATCTGAGAAGTTCCTGCCGCTGCCTGATCTTGTATTGCCAGTGCCTGGCGCTCCGGTTGTCACCGTTGTGTTGGCATGTGTGCTCTGGTTATTGCCGCCAGTTGCTCCAGAGACATTATTGGCTCTTATCATCATATGGTAGAATGGCTGGCCGCTCTGGGACATGTTGACCCAGCCATCTCCTACGCTGCTGTTGAACATTCCTATGAATCCCTGGCCATAGGGTATCGCTGTGTTTGTTGTTGCCTTTGCAAGTATGACGTCAACATATAAAGGTATGTTCTCAGTCGTGTTGGTGTTTCCTGTCGCTGTATGGGTGTGACCACTGGCTCCGACAGGTAATTGTGTCCCTCCGGTTCTAGCGGTGCTGGTGCCTGATGATGTTGATGTGGTTATGCTGATGGAATGGCTGTGGTTGTTTGAACCGCCGGTCACATTTGATGTCCCATTTCCAAGGATGAAATAGCCATCTTCAGCAGAATATCTGGTCCAATCAGCCGGCAGGCTTGTTGTGTTGAATATTCCTATTGCTCCTGTGGGTATCGCTGAGGGAAGACCGTTCGTGTAAGCTATCACCTTCAGCTGCCTGAAGCTAGGGAAGTTGGAAGCAGTCCCTGTTGTGGTTGCGTCTATCCCCTCATGAGTGTGGCCTCCTGAAGCCCTTGCCCCTCCTGAAGTTCCTCCTGAGCTAGCGTAGATTATAGGATCTCCAAGAGTCTCACTTTGGTAGGCGATTGTGTGGCTGTGGCCTGTTTGGCCTCCTGTGCTTCCATAGCTAGGGTCTCCCCTTATGAGCCTGCTGTAGAAAGGATCTCCTGCGACGCATGAGACGCAGGTCCATCCTGAAGGGGCATTTGAAGTATTATCCCAGAGCATGAAGAATGATCCTACGAATGCAGGGTCTGCTGCCAGGTACCAGGGCCTGGCCTCTGTGAAAGTCGCGCTTGACCCGTTCGTCCCATTTGATCCGATCGCATCGTATATCACCATGCTCTGCCCTAAATTGTAGAGCTCTGGCGTCACCAGCGGCGCCTGCACAGAGTAGCTTACCTCAGAATCATTCGTGAGACCGTACCATCTCAGCTGTTTTGTGTTGTTGGCGATGCTCTCTGTCCCTCCGCCAGAGTCTGTTATGTTGAAACTGGCAGGCATCACTTCCACGAGGTCAAAGCTCTGGTTTGATGAGTTGGCAACAAATGATATTAATCTTATCCTTGATGTGAATGGCCCTTGCCACGGGTCGATCACCACAGGAGCATCCCTGATGATGTCGAACTCATAGTAGGAGCTCACTGTGAATGATGATATCATTGTGCTGTTCACATTCGCTCCAAGAGCATTGACAACCATTATGTAATCGCCTTCCTTGCCTGTCTGGTCGAATGTTGCTGTGAAGATTCCTTTCTGCTCTGAAGACAAGGTGCCTGCTGATGTGGAAAAAAGATTGCTTTGGTTGTCCGGCAATGTTATCGCCAGCTCGACGCTAGCATCAGAGGTCAGACGGCCTTGGTTATCAAGCACCACTATTATTATCTCGGCGCTCTCGCCAGGATGATATGTTGACTTCCTTGTGTTGATGCTGGCCACTCCAGTCTCTGCGTAGCCAGGGTCCTCAGGGCTCAATGCTATGCTATATTCCTGGCCTGGAGTCAGTTCCATCACTTTACTCCAGCTGCCTGCACAGCTCTGGCTATCGAAAGACCAATCCTTGCATTTCCACAGCTCTCTACCTGTGGCTATCAATGTGGCTGAGCCGTCTGTGAAATCAAGATGTGATGGGTCTATGGCGAATGCCTTGACTGCTCTCATCTTGGCTGAGCTTGCCTTTTCCAAAGGAACATCATCGATGCCCATCGATATGTTGGAATCATTGCTCAGCCTTAGGTTGTTGAGTGTTATCCTGCTGACCGCTTTTCCTGTGATGGTCAGCTCCAGGTCATACAGGTCATAGGCCGCGGTCGTGTTCTGGTCGATGCTGTTGTTTCTTGTGCTGTTAGTCAGGTCAGTTCCATTTCCGCTCAGCCCTGTTTTTTTCGTTGTTGGTTCGATTGGTGATTCTGCAGGTGCTTTTCTAATCATACTGACATAGAAGGTTTCCTTTGTTCCTGAGCTGTCGCGGACATTCAGCACCCTCTTCAAGAATGCTTCATCTCCTTGGATTTTAGCACTAGCATTGTCTTTTTCATCTTTGATATCATTCTTGATAGATGCGATCGCCTCTGACACTTCGAAACTCGACTGTGCGATTATAGCATTATCGCTGCTCTTCAGCACCAGATGATGGGTTCCGATCCCAAGGGGAGCAAAGCTTATGGCTGAGAAGTCACCCATGTATCTCTGGCTAAGGCCTTCGTATTCGTAGTAGAGCCTATAATCCTGCTGCTCTTCAAGGGCTATGCGTATGCTGACATTCACCTGCTCTCCCAATAAATATCTCTGCTTGTTCAGGACAATCACTGGCGAGCCTGAAGGCTCTGATTCACCTGATTCTGAAGCCGTGCCACTAGGATTTGATGTTTGGTCCTGGTCGGATGTGTTGGCTTGTGATTCTGAAGCAGCAGATGATCCTACCATGAACTCCAATGAATCGATCGGCTGCTTTGTCAGCTTGCTTATGAGCTCTGCGCGATGCACACCTGCCTCTCGCGGATAGAATGCGATGTTGTTCTTCAGCTCTCCATTATACTTGTAATTGGTGCTGGCAGAGCTCAGTACCATCTCATAATCACTTAATGAATCACCTGTTATTATCAGCATGATGGACTCGCCTATGCTGAAGCTTGGCTTCTCCACAGATAGGTAGAGCCTTTTTTCAGTAGGCGGATTCTCTCCTAGGAGAGGAGCGCTGCTGAGCAGGAACAGCATGATGCATATGGCTGTGAATAGCATGGGCCTGGCTGTCGCTACCGTGGCTCGCCTCTCTGGCCATGCTCTCATCTTGTTTTTCGCTTTCCTACTGGCTTTTGCTCTCTTCATTTTACGGCATCAATTTAGAATACTTCAGGTTAAGCTCTGTCTCAATCTCCTTCAGATAGGCGTAGTATTTCTCGAATCCGTGGAGTATTATGTGATTCTCCTGGATATCCTTGTCCTCCACGAGCATGGCAAGGAAGCTCTCCTTTGTCAGCGCCTCCATCTGGTAATGGGAGAATAGCTGCTTGAAAGTGCCTTTCTCGAACCGCTCCTTGTCATCTGATCCCTCGAACACAAAGAAAAGGTTCTCCTTGCTTTTGATTACAAGCTGGATTGGGATTGTTTTTTTTACCTTGTCCAGGTAATCCATTGTCCCCTGGAGTTTGGGATGGGCTTCAAGCTCTGCTTTCTTCCTCTTTATCTCGTTAAGGATTAGGAGGTATATTGTCTCGTCGTTCCTCAGGTTGAGGGAGCACAGGTAGGACCTGCCGACGACAATCTTCTTGAAGATCCTGTTCTTTATCAGAAGACTTACTTTCTTGTTGATGTAGGGGTACTTCTTGCCCAGCTTGCCTGCTATCTGGTTGATGCTATATATAGAACTAATGTTGTCTGAGTACAGCTCTATTATGTCCTGTTCAAGAGGGTTGCCGATCACCCTTGCAAAACCCCTTCCCCTGGTCTTCGCATCATCATATTGCGCTTTTTCGATGTTATACTTTAAATAATATAATGATATCTGTGTTGTTAGTCGATATTATTTATAAATATTTCTATTTTTAAGCCTGTTGGATGTTTGCAGATATATAATTATATCTTGTAGAATATAATCAAATTCTGGCCTAAGAAAAATCAGGATATCTTGATAGAACACAATGGATAAAACAATGTTGGAAATGACAAATTATCTACCCCCTAAAATCCCCCTGAAAAAGAAGTATTCGTGTCAGTATTTAAGCCTTTCTGTCAAGATTAAGAAAATGAGACCTACTCCTATGGTTTCGGCTCGTCAGGCTCTGCGCTCGGCTCGGTCGCTTCTTTGATTCCTTCGTCCTTTCTCTCCTCTCCGCTGATGGTCTTGCTTATTATATGCCTGAAGCTGAAGGGATTCTTTGCCGGCTCTGTACCAGCAGCTTTCTGTCCCTCACTGGTTGATTTGTCTCCTTCAGCACCAGCGGCTGCCTGGCCCTTGCCGCCATCAGTAAAGTCAGATGGCAGCCGTGAGCTGCTTTGGGTGACATCGCTTATCACTATGCCATGCTTCTTTCTCATCTGCTCCTTGATCCTGTCAAGCGTATCCCTGATCTCGACCTTTGCGCCCTTGGAACGCTCATCAAGCAGCCTGAGGACATCTCCTGTGTGCTTCTCGAACTCGCTGAACTTATCCATCAGGCCAAGGAATTCTTTCTTCTCGGCCTTGTTGACCACTTGGAGCTTCATCTTGTCAAAATCCTGCTGGACACCGTGGAATGTGTCCTCCACTTCACTAATCTTCTTCTCGAACTGGTCGAAATTAGCCATCTTCTTCTCAAGGTCAAGGAATATGGTCTCACCCTTGTCAGCATGCCTCTCGATGGTCGCTTCTACCTTCTTTATTTCAAGAATCTCGTTCTTGACTTCATCATTCAGCTTGGTGACCTGTTCGATGCCTTTGTAGAAATTCATCTGGGTCCGCATCTTCTTGAGCTCATCCATGATATCATGCATCATGACCTCGTTGCTCTCGATGTTGGCCTTGAGGGATTCCATCTTTCCCTCCTGCTTTCTCATCTCAATCATGAGCTTTTCTGGTTGGACGCTCTCGACGAGGTCTATGGCTTTGGTGGCGCTCACCTCAATCTTTGACATGGTCTTGTTGGTGTCCATTATCATGCCGCGGAGCTCGCCCATCTGCTCGCTCAGCCTTGAGAATCTTTCAGAATTAGCCTTCCTAACCTCATTGAATGACTCGAGCTGAGCCCTGATCATGGTTATCTGCATGTCTAGCTTTGGGTTGCCTGAGTTGAATGATTCATCTTTCTTCTCAGCCGCTGCTGTGGCTGCATCTACCTCTGCTGTGGCGTTGGCTATTCCTTCAGCTATTATGTCATCCCTTGACTTTCCCTTGCTGAATAAGCCCAACTGCTCACCTCTTTTTTGAAATCAAATCGAAATTGATAATGTTATGGGTGGACTCGTAGGGTTTAAAACCCCGCACTTTAGTGCGAGTCCACTCATTCAAGCAACTGTTGTTGCTTGACCAGCAAGCTAAAGCTTGCTTGTTCCAGCAAACCGCCAATACATGCGAGAGCCGTAAAACCTCGGACTTTAGTCCGAGGATAGGCTCGAGTGGCGATTTGCTGTTATTATGGTATTATCAATGATATTCTTCTCCTGCTCCTTCATATGCTTTTATATCTTTTGATTTGCATGATTGCCTGGCGACGTCGCTCAGTTCTCCTCCTCGTTGACCTTTCCGGTCTCCTTCTGCACAGTCTCCCTGAGCCTTTTCTGGATCTCTTTCTTGACATCCAATGGCTCTTCAGCCATCGCTTCTTTCAGCTCATTCTCAGCGTCCTTCATGATTGATTCTATCACATCGAAATCATGCTTGTTGTCGGTGACAGAAGCCATCTTAATCTTTGCATTGATATTTCTCAGCATCAGGTCTGCGATGAAAGGATCCTTGCCTGATCTCCTGGCATCTCCCACCATCGCTTTGAGGTCTGCGAGCTTCTCCTTGACCACAGACAACCTTTCATCGCGCTCCTCTTTCTCCTTGTCTTCAGCGTTGAGCCTTCTCTTCTCGTCAAGGCGTTTGATCTTCTCATCGTATTCATCGTCGATCTTGCGATTGGTCTCTGCGATCGTGTTGACTATCTTCCTCAGCTCAGCATCTTCTGCCTGCTCCTTTTCGTCACTTTGCTGTTCTTCCATGATCGCATCAGTTTTTCAATTATTCAATCGATTTTCTGCTTGTTCTTCCTCATCTCAAGCAGCTTCATGAACTTCTCTTTCTCCATCGCCTTGGTAGCTCTCTCAGCTAGTGTCTTGTCGCCTACGGCGTCCTTGATCCAATCTGCGAACGTATTGCTGCTCGCATTCACATAATGATTGAATTCATCCTGGCTCATGGCATTCACATCATCGTAAAGGTTCTCGATGCTCATGACAAGCATGCCATTGTCCAGGCTGAGCACCTTCTCTGGTTCCACCATCTTGACGAAGTAATCCTCCTCATCGGTCGTGGATTCTATTGTTGACTGGAATTCATGGACTGACTCATGACTTGCGGATTCCATTGGTGTTGCTGATGTCTCCTGAGCGATCGATGCCACTGCTGGAGTAGATGCTTCATCTGTTTGAGTAGGCATGGTCGGTGCTGCCTGAGCAGGTGCTTCTGCTGGCTTTATCGCCTCAGGCGGCTTTGAGAGGTTCGCCACTGCCTCTGCTGCCTTGGTCTTTTTGATCTGCTCAGGATCAAGCTTCGGCAATGGCTTCTTTGTCTTTCTCAAGTCAAGCAGATCGAGTATCCCTTTCTTGCCAGATGCCAGCTGCACATGGTCGGCCAGCTCTTTGTCACCTACTGCAAATTCAATCCATCTCGCGAAATCATTCTTTTCTGCAGTCACATGCTTATCATAATCATCATCCCTCATGGCAGCGATCTCATCGTAGAGGCTGGCCATGTTAATCACCAGCATGCCATTGACCAGCTTGAGTATCTTGTCAGGATCAACATCCTTCCTGAAGAAATCCACATCTTTCTTCTCTGTGCTTGCTGCCTCTGCCGGCTTGTTCTTCTTAGTCTCTGCTTCATAATCCTCTCTTGCTTTCCTTGCCTTGGCAATATCTGCCTGCAGGTCCTCATCTGAGATGAGCTTCTTCTCAAGCTTCTTTGGAACCTTCCCAAGCTTTTCCCAGTGCTTCTTCACTCTTGGCGCGAGGCCTTCCAGGTAGATCTGGGCCATGTTGAAGCTTCCTGTCTTTACCTTATCAGTCGCAAGTTTCAGCTCTAGTTTCAGGTCGAATATATCGATGCCCAGTTTCTCAAGCTGCTCAAGCTCGAACTGCATCTGGTCAATCTTGTCATTGTACTCGTTATATTTCTCGATCTCTTCGTCAGTCAGCCTCTGCACACTGTGCATGAGCGGCCTGAATGCTGTGAAATATGGCTTACCTCGGTTGTATTGCGGGTTCTCTATCATCCCGCTTCCTATGGTTGCCTTGACCAGTGATTTGAGGACATCATCACCATACTTCACTTTGATCCTCTCAAGGTCGCCCTCGTCCCTTGTTCTCATCTGGATCTCTGTGTTGATGTTGGCCTTGATGGTACCGACAAAGTCTGTCAGGACCTGTGAGATGAGAAGCATGCCCAGACCCCATTTTCTGAACTCTCTGCAGCCTCTTTCTATCTGCAGGAAACCTTCGCCGCTACCACCGAACTTCGGCAGCAACCTGTGGACTTCATCATAGACAAACAGGACTTTAAGGGTTCTGCTCTCTCCGAAGTTAGCCCTGAAGATCTGCCTGATGCTATTGGTCACAAAGATGTCCATCTCTCTCGGCTCAAGCTTGTGGCAGGCGAATACCTGGATCTCGCCTGGCTTGACATATTTCTTTATGTCGATGATCTCTCGCGGGTTGGTGACCTGCCTGATGTTGCCGTTGAATGGCCTGGCATCTTTCGGCTTCATCCCAAAATATGGATAGAGCGCAAGCATTGTCTTGTCATCGCATTTCCTGAGCATTCCTGTCCATTGTGCTGTCGGGTCGAACACGATCACAGCCACTCCTTTCTGTAGCATCTCCTCAACTATGACCTGGGCTGATACTGACTTGCCGCTGCCTGTGCTTCCTGCGTCGATGCAGTGAGTCATGAAGCTCTCCATGTTGAAATAGGTCTTGTGGTCTGTCTCTGCGATCTTTCCGACCCAGATGCTCCTCGCCCCTGGCTTTGGCAGCTCAGCCATCTCGACCTTCAGGTGGAATTTCTTCTTTGATTCTATCTTCTTCTTGATCTGCCAATAGGCCAATCCCATGAGCACTATGACTAATAGGATAAGTAATCCGTGCCAGACTCTCAATGATCCGAACAATATCACAAGGTACCATGGCGTGGTGATGCTGAACATGGTGCTGGTCCCTGATGTGAGACCGAGATAGCTGGCAGTCACTCTCAGCACATAGTCTCCTGTCTTCGCATTCTTTGGCAGCATCGCGCTCTTAAGCATGGAGAACGATGTCCTGATGAAGGCATTGGTCTCATAGGTCCATAGGGTGTCTTTTCCGTCAAGGCTCTGGACGCTATAGAACAAGGCCACGGGATATTGTTGGTCTGTGAGCAGGTTCCTGAGATCTGTCTTGAATTGGATGGTGTCTCCCGGGAACACAGTCTTCTTGTTCATCTCAAGGTCTATCAGCAGCGCCTCGACAGGCAGCTTCTCCTTGTCCAGTACCTCTATTGTGATAGAGATTGTGGCATTGAAATCACCAGACATCACCAAGCTACCGTTATATAATCCTGGCTCTCCCACTCCAAAGATGGTCACTGTCAGGAAGTCAGATGAGCGAGGCGAGAGCATCATGCTCTCCTTGTCCAATTTTATGAGATGTGATACATTCCCTTCAAGTGCGAAGTTTATGTTGGCCTGCTTCTCCTTGAAGCTGTAAAGGGTCACTTTCTCCTGGAGGAAATTTCCTAGCCTGATCTTCCTATTTATCTCAGAGATGGATACTATATAATCAGTCCCTTCTATCTTTTTTGGGCGCTGCATCACCGGAGGCAAGTCATAGGATGCATCCTTTGTCTTTATCCCCTCTGAGTCAACTCCTGTCTGGGTCTGGGTGCCTGGTGCGTCGATTCCTGGGCCTATTCCTGTCAACGGAGGGTTAGGCGGCTGCTCCATCACCATCACGATATTGTGCACAGTCCCGTTGCCTCTCAATATGGTGACGTTCCCTCTGTATACTCGGTACCCTGTCTTCATGGCATAGATGGTTTTGTTACCTTCTTCTGAAGTTATGTTATAAGCTCCTGTGATATTGTCGCTTAGGTCAGTCTCTCCTGCCACCTCTACGATAGCATCGCTTACTGGATTGCCGTTGGTATCGGTGACATTTCCATAGACCCACCCTTCCCATGGCGCAGTGCCCTGGCCTTCTGGGCAGACATCTGTCGGGTCGCTCCAGACAAAATAATCCTGGAATGTTTCTGGAGGTATGGGCAGCATTATCTGATAGTTGAATCTTGAACCCTGGAAACCAGTGACTGGATATTGCAGTATCTTGGTCACCAGCACAAGATTGCCTGATGAATCCCTCAGGATTCCTGTTGCGAAACTTGTCGGGGTCGTGTTGCCTGTCACAAACGTGTAGGTGGTCGGCGCATTGATTGTTTGTTCTCCCATCTGGTATGTATCTATCGATGTGAAAGTGTTGGTGGCAGAATAAAATGAGCTTGAGCCAATACCCATATACGCGTCATATTCTGCAGTGGTAGCGGCTGTTAGGCTGGCGAAATCAATGTCGATCGACGGCACCATGCTGGCGTATATCTCATGTTCGATTCCTGCTTCAAAGCAGTTGAACAGCAGATGCTTCTCATTCATCGCCTGGGAGAGCGAGGTGTTGCCTGTCATGTTGAATTCCCAGTCCTGGCTCCAGCCAACTCCCCAGGCAGTGCCATAGAGCGCGCTCCAGCTCGCCACATCATATTTTATAGTCAGGTCTATCTCTGAGATTGTGCCTCCTTCTGAATCAAGTGATGCGTAGCCGAGGAACTCAACAACGGTGATGAGTCCCTTGAATGAGAGGATGATCATCAGCAGTATCAATACCCTGAACATCATCTCTCTCCTGTTTTTTGCATCTGCCATCTTGTTTTTTCCTTCAGTCGTTATATGAAATATCATCTATACTAATCTATCTCTATGTAAAAGTACATTGATGTGGTCCCTGCGGAGTCAGCCTCTCCTACGAGCAGCTCGAAGTCATAGGTTGTTCCTGTGAAACTCGTCGCCGTATCATTTATCAGGGTAGTGTAAACCGGCCTGTTCTGGTTGTCAATGAGGAGTATCTGGTAATACAGTGAAGCGCTCTGGCCTGTGTTGGTGTAGGCGTTGGTGCTGTTGCAGCCAGTGAGCAAGGTACTGCTGACATTGAATGGAGGATGATTGTTGTTGGTGTATGTCGCTGAGATCTTGTCAGCATCGGTGGATGCTATCCCCAGCGAGGTCTCTATGATGGCTATCCTTGTGCTGTTTGCGCAGCTGATGCCGCTCCAATTGACAGTGCTTGTGTTTGAGGCGAACACTTCGCCGGTAGGTATGCCTAGTCCTACCCAATTGTAGAATGTGTTGCCGCTCGCGTCTTCCAATGTCAGATTGCCTGATACGTTTCCAAAAAATCCAGCCCAATGGGTGCTGATTGCCTTGCCTGAGATATCCAGGCGTGTGACATTACCTGCCTGCACAGGAAGGCTGGCGCTCGAGCTCTGGTTGAAATTGGCCCTGCTGCTGGCTCCCGGTGTGATGGCTGCTCCCTGCACTCCCATGACCATCGCAGCATTCAAGCAGAGCAGGCTGGCTGCTAAGATAAGCCATGCCATCTTTTCAAGATTCGATATTTTGCTTTCAGCAGTCATTCTTTTGCCTTTGTCAGCCTTTGTTGCTGTCAATCACGATCTGGATCTTGTTGCCCAGATCAACTAGGGCTGGATGGAATAATGCCTTTGTCTGATCATCCAATGAATTATAATCATGCTCGATTATCTTGTACTCCTCTAATGCAGGCATGATGCGCCCGCTGTTCAGCAGGCCCTGTATTGTGAGTATCCTTGACTTGATATCGTTCAGGGATTTTCTTCTATCATCATCTTTCATGTCTGAATTTGTCTTGTTGTAATACAGTTCCATTTTGCCGCTGATATCAACCACCCGAGGGTATATGTCGTTCTTTGCCATGGTCGGCAGGAATGAGTATGTGTTCTTGGCCTCTTCGTAGAGCTCGAATGCCTTCTCCAAGTATCCCATCTGCAGATTATCCTCTATGTCGCTGAGGATGACATTTATGTAATGGAGGCTCTGCTTCTTCTGCATCCTGTAGAGCGCGTACTTGGCTGCGTTGAGGCCGTCATATTTGATTCCTACAAATATCAAGCCCCCTAGCAGTATTATTATCACTGAAATGAATGCGAACTTGAGGTTCGGAAGCTTGATCTTTGTTATGGAAAATCCAGTTATCCTATCTGCGGGCATGGCATCAGGATCCATGAACACAGCGGTCTTGGCATCTCTCAGGTTCTCAAGAGGGATTTTCTTGGCAAAGTAGTACGCCCATGTAAGGTCTCCGCTCAGAGGAACCTTGATTATAGGGTCATTCTTGATTACTTCGAACCTCTGCTCGCTCATGATCTCCGAGGCATCTGTCGCTACTGATTTAGGGATTATCTCAAGGAGGAATGCCCCTTTTGTTATGTTGTAGGTCTTTACCTCTCTTATGATTCCTGTGAATTCCTGTGAAGTCCCATCCTTTAAAGTCACACTGAACCCTTTCACTTTGCTCGATATGACCACTTCCTGCTGCAGATCGTTCGTGAACTCCAGGACCTTGTTCATGCTGAAACCGCTATTGTTGTTGCCTTTGGCTGCGAAGTATTCATTGATCAGCGTTTCGAGCTCTTCACTTTGTATGTAATCAACAAATGTCTCTTCGCCGGTGAGCTCGATGGAGATCGGCGCTTTCTGGTAAGCTATCTCTGCATCATCTGAAAGGCTCTTTTTTTCAGCAGCCAGCTGTTCTGGTGTCAAGGCTGAATTGAACTGCAGGCCATCTATGTCTCTGATGGCGTTCTTCATCTTGCTAATGGCGCTCTCCAATCCTGTCCTGATGCCGAACATCATAGCAGCTTCCCTGACATTGTTAGGCAATGAATTAAAATCATTGATAATCTGCTCATATTCCTTCACGCGCTTTGTGAACCGCTGGGTGATATCATCGCCCTGTCCTTGATCGGCTGTCTGGAAAGCCTTTATAGCTTCAGAGCCGACCAGAATCCTCCTTGTTTCGCTCTTGCCACTCCTGCCTTTTGAGTCTATGCATTCCACCTTCCACCAGTAGCTCTTGTTCTCCAGCTCGAATATCATGAACCTCTGCTCAGAATAATCATTGGCATTCACATCCATGCTTCCCAGGTTTATGTAGAACCCATCATTCTGCTCGTTGATGTAGACCGTGCAGTTCACGCGATCCCTGTGCTCGACACTGAACGCCACTTCTATCTCAGTCATTGGAATGCCTGAATTATTGGTCGGGCTGATAAGCGAGACCCTTGGATTGGTCGCTGTGAAATTTGTCGGCTGCAGAGCTATGGTGAAACTCTCGTCCTTGGTTATGTTCAGCTCGCCATTGTAGCCTGAATAGTTCTCTCTCAGCACCAGCACATCCCGTTTTCCCTCCCTGACTGCGAACTCTGCGAGACCGGTGGTGTCTGTTGTCTTCACAAGATCATCGAGCTCAACGGTGGCCTTGCTGATGGCTGCGTTGGTCTCAGCATCTCTTATATAGACCTTTGCGCTGAATGAGTTGCTCACCAATAATGTTATGCTCTTGTTCCTTGAGTTGTTGAAAGCGTCTTTCACAGTTACAGTGTTGGTGTAATTTCCTGGCAGGGCATAGGTTATGTTGACCTTGTCATCCTCAATCACTGATCCGTTGCTTAGGCGCCAGCTATATATGAGAGGCGCTATTCCGCCTGATGCGTCCGCATCAAGGATTATGACCTCGTTCTTCCTGGGCCTGTCAACATCCTTTATTCCTATGCTTATGCTGCTGGTCACATTGTATCTCTCGACCTTAGTGGCGCTGTAGCCAGAATAATTGAAGTATGCCTCAACGATATATCTGCCCTCGGTGAGATAGTAGGGAAGCGCCTTCTCCATCGGTGAGCCTGAAAGGTTCTGGCTGTTGAGTGTTATGTTGCACTCGACGAATCCGGGCTTGTCAGGGCAGGTCTCTACCCTTGCATTGCTTCCGGTTGGGAATACGAGCATCATTGTGCCCTGCTCTCCGGCGTAAAATTCTGTCCTTGGAAGCACCAGCCCGAACACAGGTTCTGGCCGGGTGGTGTTGATCGTGAATGATATGCTTTCGCTAGTCATTGAGTTGGATGCAGAATCATTGCATCTGACCTGCCATTGGTGCAGCCCGTCGCTCAGTGAGCCGACGATCTTGGAGGTTGGGACGCTGTTGGTCACGTTCATGCTGGCGTTGATGCTGCCATCGATGATAAGCTCACAGGCTATGTTCTCTGCGATGTTGTCGACTGCCACGAAGCTGAATTCTACCGACGAAAGATTGATTGCGGCGTTGTCCTGCGGAGAGAAGAGCACCACTGTCGGTGCGCTGCCGTCGAATAGGAGCCTTCTTGTCTCGCTGTCATCCACGTTCAAGCCGTCTGTGCAGCTTATCATCCACTCGTGCTCTCCTTGGCTCAGATTAGCGCTCATCTGATTGAATCCTAGGCTGGTTATGTTGGTGCTCTCGTCTGCAGTTGATGAGTCTATCTTTAGCGTACAACTGCTGGCATTCTCCATGCCGGCATAATAGTCGAAGACAACCGGCCGCTGATTGAGCTGGCTGCTGTTCGCCGGGCTCACCAGGTCTATGCTTGCTGACGCGATATTCATGATCATCATGGTGAAGAGCAGCATCGCTAGGACCAAGGCCGCTTTTCTCATCCCAATCAATAATCTTTCCATATTAGTCATGCTCCAGTTCCTTTATCATCTGCTTGAGCCGCTTGACCAGCTCTTCCTTGACAACATTCTCTGTCTTGAAATCATCTTTCTTTTTTGCCTGTGGCTCTTCGGAGACAGATTCTCCTGCCTGCAGTTTGTATGTCCGTATTTTTGATTTGACCAGGCTCCTGATCTCCTCGCTCACATCTAAGAAATGGTTGTCCTTTGAAAGCTGTTTAAGTCTCTGAACAAGGGAGGATGGCATCCTCACGCTCACTACAGCGTCTACCATCTTCCCCCTCCCCGTTCAGATACTTTGGCGTTTTCCACGTGCATCTGTTGCTGCACGTATTCTCTGGCGAATTCTCGTATAGCTTCTGAGCGTGATTTGAAGATGCGTTTCTTCACAAGGGAGTCTAATTCTAGAATTAGCTCGTCCGGTATCCTGACGTTGAGCACCTCAGTCCTGGCCAAATCAAAACCTCTGTATGACGCTTGTATTGCAAGAGTATTTTTCTTGTTGTTTTCTTGTGTTCTTCTTCCGTTGAACAGCTGATATCAGTATACGTAATTGTATAGTGTTCACTATGTATGACATTAACTAGTATTTAAATCTTACTATTCAGCCATATCTGGAGGCGAACCATGGGATGAGGTGCGGGCGCAGCAGGTCTGAAAAGAAAAACATTAAAAGGCGGCAACGAAACATCAAATCAAAATGATTGACCAAAAAAAAGAAACAGGAGCTAAACCCGAGCGAGATATGATCAAGGAGTACGCGGCCATAAGGCAGAAATACTCCCTTCCAGAGCTGAACGAGCTTGACAAGGAGTTCTGCATAGGTACGCTGGAGCCGGTGAACTTCCCGCTCAGGACCATACTTGACAAGATGAAGGAGCGTATAGAGCAAGGGCTGAAGATATTGGGCGATTTGATCCAGCCAGAGAGCCACATAGCCGACATGCATGAGGCCGAGGCCTTCACCGACGAGGAGAAGAAAGGCATCTATAACCTTTTCAGGAGATTTTTAGTGTACCACAAAGAGTTCCTGATCCGAGATCTTGACTATTCTGACGAAACAGCTGCCCAGCTGATAAATAAGTTCTGGAAAGATTGGAAGATAATGAAATCAGACTTCCTCAGGGTGCTCCAGAAGACAAAGGAAGCCTGGGGTAAAGAGATCGGGCCAAAAGAGGAGTTCGGCTACTTTGGATGATTCGATGAGTGCATGGATGAGGATGTGATTGATTTGGCTGCAAAAAACCTTAACATTGTCATCCTGGGAGTCCAGGCAAGCGGCAAAGGCACCCAGGCAGAGCTTCTATCTAAAAAGTTGGCTGTGCCTCACATATCCACCGGCGACATGTTCAGGGAGATGGCAACCAGCGATTCCCCGCTTGGGAAAAAGCTCAAGGAGTTCATGAACTCAGGGCAATTAGTTCCTGACAGCATAGTCAATGATATCCTCGCAGAGCGCTTCAAGAGGCCTGATGTTGTAAATGGATTTGTCCTTGACGGCTATCCTAGGACCATCGCCCAGGCAGATCTGCTTGAGAAGCAGAAGAAGATAGGCAGGAGCATACTTGTAGACATCGGTGACGAGGAGGCTGTCCGCAGGATAACCTCGCGCAGGATATGTTCTCAATGCAAGGCAAGCTTTAACACAATATATATCAAGCCTAAGAAAGAAGGCATCTGCGACAAATGCGGAGGAAAGCTTGTCATGAGAGAGGATGACCGGCCAGAGGCTGCCAGGAAGCGGCTCAATGACTATCATCATTTGACGGAGCCGGTCATCAAGTTCTATGAGAACAAAGGTGTCCTTTTGCGGATTAACGGCGAGCAGCCGATAGAGAAGGTGTTCAATGATATCGTTGAGAAGATGAGATAACTTATTCTAGTTTATGCTTATTTTTGGTATTGCTTGACTAAAGTCATTATATCTTTTTGTGTCGGAATAAGTTTTTTGTTGGTTACATCAGCTTCTTTTTTAAAAACATATCCTGGGTAGACCATAGCCCCAATCAGGTGCGATCCTGCAGGAATTATTATCTGGGATCCAACTACCGACCTGCCATCTACATATGTTCTTTTTTCCCTTGATGATTCAACTATGACGTTTTGTCCTAATGCGCATTCTCTCATCTCTGTGAATGGCCATATCTCGCAGAAAGGCGAGAGATAGGCTCGCTCTATTTGAGCTCCTTCGCCTATGAAAGAATTCTTTTCTATGTCAGAATAGCTGATTTCTGCTCCTTCTTCAATGGTGACCTGTCTGCCTATGAACACATTAGGGCCTATTTTTACTTTTCCGGCATTCATCCTTTCTTTGAGGGTCATGCCTGATATATCTTCCATTCTCAAGCTCTCTGGATGAATCCAGATGTTTTTTTTGCTGTCATGGTAATACCCCTGATTCTCTAGAACGCAGTGGATTGATGGGAATTTTCCGCTTAGCGCATCGGGGAATGTGTCCAGGAAGAAATTTGTTGATCCGAAATCACCCCATGCGTTTATTGGTATCGAAAACACAGGATATTTCCTTTCAATCATTCCTGCGACGAATTTTCCTGCCATGTCGAACTCCCCGCTCGATTTCTTTCTTCCTTCGACCACCCATGGCTCTTTAGCAATCTCTCTAAATCGGTCATTGTCGATTATGTAGCCTGCGGTGTTAATAATTGCTCTTATGGAATCGAGTTGCGTTGGATTGCTGATTCCTAGTGCTCTCATCAGCTCTCGCTCATTTTCTGGTTTCTCGTTGAGTTGAGTTACTCTGTGCGATAGGTCTGTTTTTATCAGGCCGTATGTCTTTATTGTTTCTCTCGGCCTGATTGTTGTTGTGAGCATTGAGATGACTGCGCCAGATTTATTATGGGCATTTATTACGTGCTCAAGATCAAACTCAAACAGGTTGTCATTCGGGAGGATTATGCTGTTGCCTGTGAGTTTTTTCTTCTCAATGTTAGTGAGAATGGCATCACCGCTCCCGTTGTTGGTGCGGTCGGCGATGGTGTCAGAATAATGTATGTTTAGCCCGAATCTTTTCTTCCCGTCGCTGAACCTTAATGAGATATACTCTTTGTTTTCGTGGAACTGGGTTATTATATAGATGTCTTTGACGCCGCATGTCTTGAGCTGTTCTATCTGCAGCTCTGCTATCGGGATGCCCATTATTCGCATCATCCCTTTTGGAATCATGGATGTGGGTGAATATAGGTTCAACGGCCTGAATCGGGTTCCTCTTCCTGCGGATGTTTGCACTCCTGTTATTTCTGGCATCATGCATCCTGAGTAAATATGTTCATTTATAAATCTTTCGATGAGTTCACTACTTTTGAGAGACTACAATGATAATGGAATTATTTTTAAATAAGAAAAAAATCCTAGGTCTTTATTAGGTGAACCATATGAAAAAATCAATTATCATAATCCCAGCCTTCTTGTTTCTTGCCCTCGGTATTGTTTGGGTTGTCTTGGATTCATCCTCCCCGACTGGCTTCAGCATAAAGCAGCTGAATCCCTTCGCCAACTGCACAGATGTCAATGTCTCATATGAAAAGAACGAGAGCTATGATGCTGACCTAAAATATCAGATCGTGGAGAACAGCAGGGATACCATCGTCAAAGATGGCAATGATGAATGGGCCGTGGCTGTGCTGAAAGTGCAGAACGCAGATTTATTGCCTGGGAAGTTCACTGTCGTAAGATTATTTGAGACTGCAGAAAAAGGCAAGGTGTCTTTCAACCTTTCCCAGGACATAGCCCCTGGAGAAAGCAAGGAGTTCAGGTCAGAATATGACATCAGCAACGGAGAGCAGTTCTCAGCCAGCTACCTGATCTTCCCTGACAAAAAGAAAGCCACAAGGATTGTGACTAACTATCGGCTCGAAAAGCGATGCGAATGATTCTTGGCTTGATAGTTAGAGCGGAGATATAATCCTTAGCTTCTTGATTATCGGCGGCAGCTCTTTCAGGACAATGTCTATCTCTTCCTCTGTCGTGAATCTGCTGAGGCTCAGCCTCAGGCTTCCGTTGGCATCTCCCTTGTTCAGCCCAAGCGCCTGGAGCACATGGCTCGGCTCAAGCGAGTGCGATGAGCACGCTGATCCTGTCGAGGAGCTTATGTCCTTGAGGTCAAGATAGCCTCCTATGGCCTCGCCCTCTATCCTATTGAATACGAAGTTGATGTTGTTGCACAGCCTTTTATCGCCGTGCGGACCGTTGAGCTTTGATTCCGGAATGTTCTTTTTGATCCCATCGATCAGCTTATCGCGGAGCTTGGTCATGTTCTTCACATGCTTTGAGTCCATCGCGATGTTCACTGCCTCTGCGAATCCGATAATCCCTGGGATGTTCTCTGTGCCTGACCTCAGGTTCCTCTCGTGGCCGCCTCCGTGCTGCCACGCGGGCAGGTTGACGCCTTTGCGTATATATAGCGCTCCGACTCCTTTGGGTCCGTGTATCTTGTGCGCGTTGAGAGTCACAAGGTCAAGGTTCTGTTTCTTGACATCCAGCTCTGTCTTGGTGTAGCTCTGGCATGCGTCTGTGTGGAAGTATATGTTGTTCTTCCTGCAGACTGCGCCCAATGTCTTCAGGTCCTGTATGGTGCCTATCTCATTATTTCCGTGGATGATTGAGACTATGATTGTCTGAGGGGTGATGGCTTTCTCAAGCGCCTCTGGGCTGACAAAGCCTTCGCTGTCGACATCGAGGTATGTCACCTTGAAGCCCTGCTTCTCAAGCCATTTGCATGAGTTGAGCACGCAATCGTGCTCTATCTTTGTGATGATGATGTGGTTGCCTTTGCTCCTGTTGGCGAAAGCCACGCCCTTGAGCGCGAAGTTGTTCGCCTCAGTCCCTCCTGATGTGAAAATTATCTCCTCGGCATTGGCTCCGATTGATTTCGCGATCGTTCTCCTCGCCTTCTCCATCGCCTCCTTTGCCTCTCGTCCCTTGCTGTGCGTGGATGAGGCGTTGCCGTACCTCTGGTCGAAGTATGGCATCATGGCCTTGATGACTTTCTCATCCATCTGTGTCGTGGCGGCATTATCAAGGTATATATCTTTTTTCTTCATTCCTAGCATTCCTTGCACCTCCTGTCGCAGTGGTCCCTGACATGCTTGTCGACCAATGAAAGCATAGGCATCACCGTTTCCTTGTTCAGAGAATAGATCCTTTTCTTGCCGTCCTGCTTCACCAGCAGTATGTTGCAGCGGGCCAGCTTCTTGAGGCTATGCGATATCTTGCTCTGCTCTTCACCCAGCAGCTTTGATAGCTCTGATACGCTTAGCGCCTTCTTCCTCAGGCTCATGATTATCCTGAGCTTGGTCCTGCTCGAGAAGTTCCCAAAGAAGTCTTCATATGAAATGCAGTTCATATGAAAACAGGTTCATCTTTAGTTTATAAATATTGCGGTTTTCAGGCGAACTGTGTTATCCTGAAACTATTTCCCTTCGATGCTCGGATTCGTTTCATGTTTATATAGCCTCCGCTCGCATTTTGCGTATGAATGCTTGTTGTGGCGTCTCAAGCTCGTCAAAATTGAGGCTTCTGTGAGGTCTTACCTCATTATACCATTCCAGGAATTTATTGATGCTGTCAAAAGCATCTCTGTGGCGCTCATAAGTGTCAAACCATTTCTCTACCTTGCCATTGCTCTGAGGATGCTTAACTCGGCAAAGTATTTGCTGAATATCATGCTTTTCCAGCCAATTCTTGAATTGGCTGTCACCGTCAAGGTTAGTTGTGAATTGGCTTCCATGATCGCTAATGCACTGCTTAATCTTGCCATATTGCAATGCAAGCTCCATTCCATGAATGCTTGCCTCTGTCGTCGGGCTATCGCACTCAATAAGGGCCAATATTTTTCTGCTGGCATCATCTATTACTGCAAAAACCCATAATCCATCATTTGGCCGATGATGCCAGTCAATATGAACAGCTGTTAAGCTGTGCCTTCGCTCATATCTTATCCAATCCAATTTTCTTATACACTTCTTGCCTTTAGGCTTGGCAAAGCCTAAAATCAACAGGATTTTGTGAATCCTGTTATGAGGGATATGCAATTGATAATCCCTCATGATAATCCTTTCCAGAGTGTCAGCGGACACTCTGTATTTCTCGTAAGCCTCATTAACAATTATGATCTCCCGTTCTTTCAAGGGCTTATGAGGCCTGCCCATGTTCTTCCCGAGCACGGGAAGACTGCCTGTTTCTTGATAAACAGTCATTAATTGATTAACACGCCTAACACCAACATGAGCTATTTTTCTCGCCTGATAGGTCGTCCAGCCATTATTCTTGCATCTGACAGTCTCTAATAATGTTTTTTGAGTGAATTTCATACACTCAACAAACCTACCGTAGGGAAATACTTTTGGGATAACACACTTTTGTTCATTAGCTGATATATAAATCTTTCGGTTTTTTGTCACTGCGGAGTGATTATGAAAATACATGATAAACTACCTATGTTTCCAACGTATTGGAAACCTTTATAAACTAGCAAATACCCCTCTTATTTATGGAAGATATAATCAAAATATTAGCTAAATGGAATCCTTGGGAAAAAGACATAGACTCAGGGATAATAAGAGAATCATACATCAAGAAGATATTCCCGTTCCTTGAACGCAAAGAGATAATAGTATTAAAGGGAATACGAAGAGGCGGCAAATCAACAATCATAAAACAGCTGATCCATGAGCTGATAAAAGCAGGTATAAGCAAAAAACAGATATTATACGTCAACCTAGAGGATTACAGCTTCGCAGACAACCTTAAAATAGAGCTATTCGATGAAATACTAGAGGCATACAAAGGATACTCAAAAAACAAGGGAAAAACATATTTTTTCATAGATGAAGCCCAAAAAATACCCTCCTGGGAGAAATGGGTTAGGACAAAATACGACCTGGGGGAGAACATAAAATTCACCATATCAGGCTCATCAGCATCATTATTATCAAAAGAATTATCAACCCTATTGACCGGACGGAACATATCATTCACCATAATGCCGCTCTCATTCCAAGAATTCACTTATTTCACCAAGCATAAAAGCCTGGAAGAATACATGAGATACGGGGGATTCCCGGAAGTCACCCTTGAAAAATCAGAAGAAAAAAAAACAATAATCCTGCAGCAATACTTCGAAGACATAGTAAACAAGGATATCATCAACAGATACTCGATAAGAAACACCAAACAGCTAATAGACCTGGCAAGATATCTCGTCTCAACATCAGGATCAAAGGTAAGCATAAACAAATTATCAAAGGTATTTGGAATGGCAAAAGACACCCTTCAAACATACATTAATTACATGATCGATTCTTATCTATTGGTTGAAGTGACTTATTTTTCGTTCTCAGCAAAAATCAGGCACGATGTTTCAAAACTGCCAAAATTGTACTGCTCAGACTCCGGATTTGTAAGCATCGTAAATGATAATTATTCAAGCAATGAAGGACAGAAGTTCGAGAACGCTGTGCTGATCAAGTTAGCCTTGAGTAATCAAGAAATAAGCTATTGGGGAGAATCAGCATCAGAAGTAGACTTCATTATCGGAAAGACAGCCATAAACGTAACGGCCACAGACAACATCAATGAGAGAGAAATAAAAGGACTAGAAGAATTTAGCAGAAAACACAAAGGATTCACTAAGCTGATAATATCAAAATCACTAAAAAAAGAAAACATGATGCCATTAATAGAATTTCTTAAACAGCAATAATCTGATGAGGTTGTTTTGTCACTGCGGAGTGATTATGAGAGTTCTTTCCTCAGTTTCTTTTTCTTCATGCTCTCCTGCCCGAGGGAGGATGAGAATCAGCTTCTTGTTTTTTCTTCTATTGTCTTTTTTAATTTCCGTATTATTCCCTGCATCTTCTGTTCGTTTAGCTGTATGTAGTTCTTGTTTATGTTGAATCCTTCATAGCTTATCCTGTTCCTGTATTCCCTCATCTGCTGCATGAGCTGCCTGTTCTGTTCGTCTAGCTTTTCCTTTTTTGCTGTGTAGTCTATGAGCTCCTGGTGCGCTCCCTCCCCTTTTGTTTTTATCCCATTGAGCAGCGCCAGGGCTTCCATCAGCTTGTGGATCGCGTCGTAGTAGTCTGTCAGTGTGTTGGCAGGATATTTTTCCTGGTCTGTTGTTTTGAGCCTTTCGAGTGTTATCCCTGCCATCTTTGCCAGTGATCTTGCTTTTTGTTCGTCTATCCTTGTCTCGATTATCATCCGTATGCCTCTAGGAATCCTTTGAGTATTGTCCCGTTTATTATGTTGTTTTTCAGCTCAGGGGGATATTTTTTGAAGTCTTCGTTGAAGTGGAGCTGTATCTTCCTCTTTAGTTTTTTCTCGTATGGCTCTAGGCTTATTTTTTCCTCTTTGCATTCAATGAATAGGTCTATGTCGCTGTCTTCGGCGTCTTCCCCTCGCTGGTAGCTTCCGAATAGCACTATGCTTTTCGGCGTCAATTCTTCTTCTAGGCGCCCTATGAGACCTGATTCCGTGATTTTTTGGAGATTGTATAACTTCTTTTTATCCTTGAACTTTTGGCTGTTGATGTTGGCTGAATATACTGGGAACCCTCTTTTTCCTTTTTTCTCTATTGATTCTGTGATCAGCCCCTCTTTTACTGACTGGATGAGGCTTTTCTTCACTGATGTGTGGGCCAGCTTGATCTTTCTGCTGATCCCCAGCAGGTACTGCCTTTTTGTCGGCTCTTGGAAGAACGGCTCCAAGACACTTAACATATTACTTTTTTGTAACATATGTTACTCTTTTGTAACACATCTATTTAAATCTTTCCATCAGGCCTTCCTGACGGGGAGATCCCTGAGCTTATAAGCTTCACGCAAAGAAATCCGATGAGATGCCGAAAGCCGCTTTTGATATTTCTGCAGTCAGTATGCCTTAACTTGCCAGGCTCTCCTGATTTTCTTATTCTGAAAAACAACGAGTGATTTGTCTTTGTCCATAGTTTAAGCCTTTTCTAGCAAGAAATAAGTTTTGGTTTATATACTTCACGCAAGCTTGTCCAGTGCTCAAAAAAGCGGTGCTTTTTTGTTTCTTTGTCATGCAGTAATGATTATGAAAGCTTCTTGAGTGAACCGAAAGATTTAAATAATTCAACAACATTTATGTTGCATATGGAACAAATTTGTTACAGTATCGTATCTGAACTAGTGAAACAGGACAATCACATAAGAGGGCTTGCTAAAGCGCTAAAAACCAACCAAATGACCATGGCACGGAAAATGAGATATCTTGAAGAGAAAAACATCGTAGACTATCGCAAGGAAGGAAGAAATAAGGTTTACTTCATGAAAGGATCGCTTGAAGCAGAAGAATACAAAAGCATAGTGGAGCACAATAAGCTCATGGAAATCATCGCCAAGAATCCGAGGATAAGAGCAATAACCCACAGCATAAAAGCAAAAAATAACATAATCCTGGCCATTCTTTTCGGATCATTTGCGAAAGGGACTGCTGCAAAGGAAAGCGACATCGACATCTACATAGAGACGGAAAACAGCAAGATTAAAGAAGAGCTGCAGCTTCTAGATTCAAAAATAAGCGTGAAAATAGGATCATTCGACAAAGAGAACCTACTGATCAAGGAAATCATCAAGAATCATATAATACTTAAGGGTGTGGACAGATATAATGAACTCATTCATTAAAAAGCTCATAGCAGAAGAGAAACTGAGGCTTACGGAGCCAAGCGACGAAATAGCAGCATCATATCTCCTCAAATCAGCAAAATCCCTGCTATCATCAAAAAAGCTTCTAGAAATAGAAAATTATGATGATGCGACAGCATTGACCTATTACTCGATGTATTACGCAGTGCTTGCGCTTTTCTACAAATGTGGGATCAAATCAGAAAATCACGCTGGAACAATAATCCTGCTAAAAGAAATCTTTGGCATCAATAACACAGGGATGGCAAAAGCAAAAAAAGAAAGAGTGGACAAGCAATATTATGTAGACTTCAAGGCGACAAAAAAAGAAGTGGACGATGGGGTAAACACAGCAGAAGAATTCAACTCAAAAATACGCGAAACAATAGAACGGTTAAGCAAGCAGCAGATGAAAAAATACCAGGAAAAGATTCAGGAATACTTCTAGAAAGCAGCCTGCCGAGAAAAAAATAAGAAGAAAATCATCCTCAACGATAGGGAGCTTTTCATATCTCCTCTTGAACTGCACATCAATGCGCCGAAGAGGGAGATTGAAAAGAAGCTGGATATATTGCTCTGAAGAGGTCATGGGATACTGCGAGAAGAAAGAGCTTGGCAGGAGAAAATGAAGCTTCCATCAACGATTTAGGTTCTTGAAGATTACCTTGATAACGCCAGAAAGAAGATTCGGTCGGCAGAATATGCAACGGGCGCATCTTGCCTTGCGTGTCTCAAGAGCAGGACGCCCGGAAGTTTTGTAGCATAAGCTCAAATCATCTCGCTTTAATTCTCGAACCGTACAAATAATTCGCACAGATCTTATAGTCCAAAGAATTCACAGGAATAAATAGCATAATGCAAAAATTTATAAATTACAATATCGAATCGGGAATATGCTTAAAATCTCGACACCAGTGGATTTGATTGTAATAAATAAAAGAAGTCAGATTCTTCTGGTTAAACGTTCTGAAGAAGAAGGTTTTAAAGATATGTGGTCTATTCCCGGCGGCGGACCTGAAGATGGCGAAAATTACGAAATCGCACTTCACAGAGAAATAAAAGAGGAACTGAATTGTACAATAAGAAAGTTTAGCTTTTTTAGATCATATTCTGTTAAATTATCTGAAGCTCACCTCGTGAGATCGATTTATTTTTATGGAGAAATAGAAGGTCAGATTAAAATCAACGAAGAGTTTTCTGAATTCAGATGGTTTGATATGAACGATTCTATACTATCTAAACTTAATTTTGCATTCAACCAGAAACAGGTTGTTAAAGATTTTATTAGCTTCTTCACAAGAAAAAAACGGATTAAATAAGGTGTTTTTACTTAATGATTTCGCTAATCACAGCAAACATAGGGGGATTACACTCCTTAGATGAGTTGCGAACTCTTATATCTGCGATAAAAATGCATAACCCTGATGTTGTGATTCTCCAAGAGGTCATAATAACAGATGGGAAGAATGCATTAGACACGCTTCAAGATGAGCTCCACTTTCCGCATTCGGAATTCACGTTTAAGCACGATTTTTCAAAGGATTACGGCAAAGGGGTCCTGCAGGAGAAATCAGTGATCGAAGGGCTGGGGATGCTCTCAAAGTTGGCATTCCAATCAGAAAGAAAAGACCTTCCCATCATAAAAGGCAAAGATCGCTGGCCAAGATTAGCTGTCAAGTACTCATTTGATGGCTTCTCGGTCTGTAATCTGCATAATAGCAAGCTTGAAGAATCAAGGGCTATAGCTGTGCCAAAACTGCCGGACGCAGACATCTACGCTGGCGATTTCAATATGCAGCCTGATGAATTAGCCAGGCATTTCAACAAAAAGAGCAGTTTTACCTTCAAAAGATATATCTCTTTTCCAAGTAAGAACCTTACTTTGGACTATGTTCTGCTATCAAAGGGAGAATTTCAGGATCTCCAGGTAATAGAAGGAGTGTCAGATCACAACGCTCTATTCGTGAAAATTGACCTGGATTAGAAAGACATACGGCATTTTGGCGTCACTACGAATACGAATTCTGGCCGGTTCTTTTCTCTCGAGAAATATACGTTTTCACCACTCATTTTAACAAAGATCATTTATTGAACAGTGAGTCTAATTTTACTATATCTGTTTCATCTATAATAAAATCCATTGATTGCATATTCTCTTTCAGATGCTCTTTGTTTGTTGATTGGAATATGGCCACAAAATTCTTTTTTGATATAGCCCAATTAGTAAGTATTTGTGCCTCACTTTTATGATATTTTCTGGCTAATTGTCCTAATAACTCCACTTTCTCAGTATTCATTTTCCCTCTGCCAAAAAGTTTATATGCCACAATCATGATATCATGTTCTTGGCAGTATCTCATGGTTTCAATGTCAGCTCCGCCTTTTGCCCATAGGCTGTGTTTCATTTGATTGACCACTATTTTCCCAAATTTCTGCGCTTCTTTTAATTGATTAATAGAAAAATTGCAGACTCCAATATTTCTTATGATGCCAGAATCCTTAAGTTGATTCATCGCTTTCATGGTATTTTCAATAGGAATGTTTGAATTATATGCATGGATTAATAATAAATCAATATAGGTTATTTCCATTTTTTGAAGACTATTTTTTGCACTTGATAAAACATCATCATAGGATAAGTGCCCTTTAGAGACTTTAGTTGTGATAAAGAGTTTTTCTCGCCGAAATCCTCTGATTGCTTCTCTTACAAGTTCATATGTGTGACCGCCGCCATATACTTCAGCAGTATCTATTTGGCTGTACCCTAATTTAATGGCTGTTCGCAGAGAATTTATCCATAGAGAATCTTTTGAATCATCTCTATCGTGTTCTCCTCCCATTCCGAAAGTTCCTATTCCTAAAACTGGCATTTCAAACCCACCGATTAATTTTTTCGTATACATAAAAACTCCCCCTCATTTAAATGCTTAACATGATTACGATATCTCCTACATTAAGATTAGTTTCGTTTGCGTAAATAATGTTCCCAAGACTCTTGTGTAAAGTATAGGTATCATTATTATTAATAAATTTGCTAATATATAAATTATTTGTTTGCTGAAATGTGTTTGAGTTAGCATATGCGCCGCGTATCTTTGGCAGATAGTCCTGTCCATCTGAAGCAAATCCTACTGCGTGCGCATTCTTAATTTTTGATATAGGATATATCATTCGTGCTATTAAGTCTTGAAGTCTTCCTCCTTTACCCTTTCCAGTAACGTGTACTGTCGACTCTCCGCCGCAAACATACGCCAGAGGCTTAGTTGATGTTTTACATAAATTTGAAAATTCTCTTATTAATTCTTTCGCAACTTTTTTAGTATTGCCATAAAACGGTTTTTTTCTTAATATCAAGTTAAAATCATTAGCTTCTAGTTCTTTTCTAATATTTAATATCAAGTTTGTATTGCTGCAAATTATCTTATGCTCTATTTTTCTCTGTATTTTTTCTCCTGATTTTCTTTGCATTAACAAATTTTTATCTATTATGCAATCAATTCCAAGAGAATGTATTTGTGAGTGAAATTCATTTAATTCACGTTCGCTATACTGTGCTGCACATGTAGGTCCTGAAGCTACATACATACATGCATCAACTTTGCTATCTGTCAATACGTCATCTGATAAAATATACGTATGTACATTATTATTTCTGATATATGAAAGCAATCCGCCGTCTTTGACTAATGAGCATTTGCGCCTCACATAATTAATTAGGCGTGAATTCGCATCTTTTGACAGCATCAATTTCATACAGTGTTTAGCATCAGTTAAACTGACTCTGTCATCAAATAATTCAAACATAGAGGATCCTCCTCCTCCAGAAAATATTATCAGTATATCTTCTTTTTTCAGACGCCTGAGAAATGCAATTATTTTTTCTCCCGCAACAATGCTTTTTCGGCTCACTAAAGGATGTGATGACTCCAAACGCTCAATATTCTTATATTTAAAATATTTCTTTAAAGAGATATATAAGCAACGTACATTATTTGTGCTGCTTATTTTACTAAATGCTAGTTCACAGAATTCATCTACTGATTTCCCCCATCCGATTATATAAACAGTTTTATGTGGCGGAATTCTTAGACTATCAAGAAATAGTTTTTTTGCATCTTCTATTGTTTTGCATAAAGCAGCATCGAAAATAGAATTGAGAAAATTCTTTAAACATAATGCGTGGATTATTTCACTACAGGAATTTTTAGCCCCATCAAAGAACTCTTTGGGAAGAGGGGAGGTTCTTTTATTATGAAGTAAAGTATTTATCTTCTGTGATAAAGTAGAAGTATTATCTCCAGAATGAACAAGTATGTTGGAGTTTACTTTAGTGCGAGGGTTCGCAAGAACCCTGCGTGGTCGAGCAGTGGCGAGACCCGCAGTGAATTGCGATGTCTTTACCCGAGCATGCGTAGAATAAGTTTTTTATTGCGAGCGTAGCGAGCTTTGGGGTTTAATACCCCGTCCTTTAGGACGAGTAATTCTTTTTCTATAGAAAGATTTATGCGGCGGCTTCGCCGCAGATTGTTCTGCGGGCGAAGCTGCGCAAAATATTGTTCTGAT
>JAZDMG010000017.1:0-13794 GCA_043801165.1 archaeon | reverse complement strand
TCTGAACTTCATTATGTGTCCAATTGTGCTCAAGATAGAACTTACGCAAATCTTTCAAAATTAGAGGGTTATCAAGTTTCATACCCTTGATAAAATAAGGGCTTTAAATAGGGGGTGACATATCAGGTGAACCTAGACAGCGGTGCTTCAATCGGCGTTTCAAAAAGATTTATAAACCATCCTCGAAACCTGAGAGGAATGGCA
Organism: archaeon; assembly: GCA_043801165.1. Taxonomy (GTDB): domain Archaea; phylum Nanobdellota; class Nanobdellia; order Woesearchaeales; family SM23-78; genus SM23-78. The sequence goes on along the minus strand of JAZDMG010000017.1, from coordinate 13,590 downwards.
AATGTGATAATAACCCTGAAGATAATGCCCGAGAGCCCTGACGTCGACCTTGATCGGCTAGAGGCAGAGGCCAAGAGGAAAATAGCTGACTTCGCAGGCGAAGGAGAGACCAGGACTGAGGTAGAGCCCATAGCATTCGGCCTGAAGGCGGTCAAGATAATCTTTGTCACCGACGACAAGAAAGGCGGCACAGATGCATTGGAGGCAGAGATATCCAAGATTGAAGGGGTCAATTCTGTAGAAGTGATAGACGTGCGAAGAGCCGTCGGATAAGCTGTTTTTCATTTAACAAATTCATATCGCTGCATTTCCTTAATTCTCAGATTTTGCCTTTGGTTCATGAGATTCAATTGCAAAATCCCTGAAGAGAAAAGATTAAGAAGAGAGAGGATAAAAACCTCACTCGTACGCCTTCACGACTACGTCTGCGAATCTCTGGTAGACGGGGTTGATTATCAGCAGGTCTTCTCCGCTCTGCTGGTCATCGTCGACGTTCTTCTTCAATATAAAGGCTGTGCCGTAATCATTCAATCCCAGCAGAGTATCTGAGTCAGGGCTCTCCTCAAGAACAAGGCCGCCCTTGTCCACCCTTATCGCGTCATTATTTACGATGATCACCGTCTCGAGGTTGGTCTTCGCATTCTCCCTCAGCTCTTTCGGGGTGATGAATGATATGTTGAGCTGGCCGTTGACCAGGCGGTTGATCCTTATTATGCCATTGCCTGCTGTCACAATGCTTGGCTTACCTCCGTTGATCGCTCCGTCGCCATTCATGTCGGCGCTCATGGTCTTGTTCGCCCCGATATTGACCTTGTGATGCACATTATAGATGAGCAGGTCTGCTGTCGCATTGGTGCCCGGTGTCCCTTCGAAATAAACGTAGAATTTCTCGAGCGCAGGATCCTGGAAAGTCAAGAGGCCGTCCTCTGCGCTGATATCAAGGAGCCTTATCAGGCTGGTTATTCCGTTCAGCTCCTTGTTGTTGCTGATTATGAAGTAATCATTGCGCCTTATGTTGTAGTCGGAGCTGCTGGCGCCCTCCTGGAAGACAAGGTTGTAATCCTCTCCTCCTGTCTTGAAGGGGCTGAGATATACCAATGGTATGTCATAGCTCATGTTGAGGTTGTTGATTATCTTAAGGCGATATCTGTTGTTGATTCTCTCGAAGAGGGTGTTGATAGTTGGAGCGTCGGTGAGCCCAAGGTACTCGAGGTCCAGCCTGTTGGTCAGCAGCACTGCCCTGTTGCTGAGCTTCTCCACAAGGCTTGAGCCAGGCAGTATGCTGATATCATCTTCTGCCATGATGACCACCCTAAGATAATCCATGCCAACGGTCACATTGATCACTTCAGGAGATATCTGCTTATCATTCACTAGTATGCCATGGCCATTCCTGAACATTATGCTGTCAGGCGTCGTCACTCCGATGAAGACCATGCTGTTGTTGTCAACCTGCTCTATTGTATAGTCATGGCCAAGGAAATGTATTTGCTGCTTCTCGAAGAACTTGAATATCCCTCCGTTGATCCGCAGCAGGTATTCGAAGATCGGCTCTCCTTCCTTGAACTGCAGATAGGTCGTTACTTTCTCGCTTTCTTCCTCAAATCCAAAGACAACCCTTCCTGAGCGGAGCGTAAGGAACTGTTCGTAGAGCGCAACTCTCGGGCCAAAGGCGCCTGTGTTGCTGCTGAGCCTTCCTCCGCCAAGCACTTCTCTCATGTTGTAGCCTGTCAAGGTTCCCATCACTCCGCTGATGTTCTCGTTCAGCGCAAGGAGATTGTACCTGTTCGCCACCCTGAATCCTATGGACGGAAGATAGTCCTCTATCGATTCAACGATGATCTTCTTGTCATCCTGCACCGCGGTGTTGGTTGTGTTCATCCCCTGCCTTTCCTCTGGCGTGTACTGCCTGACCCTCTGCTTCAGCTCCTCAAGATAATCCTGTGATGTGTTGAATATGACCGCGTCTGCGCCCTGCTCTACCTGCGTGGGCTTGTAGCAATCGACATCGCACTTTCCCTCTTCGCCAGGGCTGCAGACCCTGTCGCCGCACACGCTCGTGTAGGCTGGAGACTGGTCGATCTTCGGGGTGCAGCCTGCGATACTGAGCATAAGTATTGCTATTACGCCTATCGCGCCGATGCATGCCGCCATCCATAACCAAGAAAATATTTTCTCCATGATGCTGATTAATTTGTGACCAGAATATATAAATGTTTAGAAAACTTCAGGAAACAATTGAAGCGATAAAGCAATCTTCCCTTAGCAAAGTTTTAAAAATGAGAATCCCTTCTTCATCGCCATGGAAGAGCATAGGAGCATCAGGAGCCCGATAGTCTCGGTCCTCGGTCATGTAGACCATGGCAAGTCATCGATACTTGATGCCATAAGGGAGTCGAATATCGTCGACAAGGAGGCGGGCGCCATCACCCAAGCGATTGGGGCCAGCATCGTGCCCCTTGACGTCATCAAGCAGAAATGCAGCGCTCTCAAGGACCAGTTCAAGATCACCTTCACGATACCAGGGCTGCTGTTCATCGACACTCCAGGCCATGCAGCCTTCACCAGCCTCAGGAAGAGAGGGGGAGCATTGGCTGACATAGCCATCCTTGTCGTCGATATAAACGAGGGCTTCAAGCCCCAAACCGCAGAGGCCATAGATATATTGAGAGCTAGCAAGACCCCTTTTATCATAGCGGCCAACAAGGTCGACCTGGTGCCTGGCTATCAGGACATGGACTGCTCCATGGCTTTCAATCTCAAGAAGCAGACAGACAACACCCTGCAGCTCATCGATGAGCGCATCTACAAGATAATAGGCCAGGTATATGACCGATTCAAGATCAGCGCAGAGCGGTTTGATAGAGTGGAGGATTACACCAAGCAGATCGCCATAATACCGTGCAGCGCAAAGACAAGGGCAGGGCTTGCCGAGATCCTGATGCTTGTGGCAGGCTTGGCGCAGAAATATCTTGAGCAGCATCTCAACATCGTAAGCTCTGGCTTTGCCAAGGGCACAATCCTAGAGGTGAAGGAGACAGAGGGGCTTGGTAAGACCATCGATGTCATAGTCTACGAGGGCACTGTGAATGTCAACGATATAATAGTGATAGGATCGATGAACGAGCCGATTGTCACAAAAGTCAGGGCTTTGTTCCAGCCAGCTCCGCTGCAGGAGATGCGCGACAAGAAATCAAGCTTCATCAGCGTGAAGAGCGCTGTGGCAGCGACAGGAGTGAGGATCAGCGCCCCTAACCTTGATGAGGCCATCGCAGGCATGCCGCTCATCGTATGCAAGGACGACCGCAGCAGCATAGAAGAGGCCAAGGAGAAGGTGCAAAAAGAGATTGAGGAAGTGCTGCTTGACACAGGCTCCAGAGGGATAATAATAAAGGCAGACAGCCTTGGAAGCCTTGAGGCCATAATCAAGCTCTTCGGTGAGAAGAACATCAAGATCAGGAAAGCGAGTATCGGGAACATCTCAAAGAAGGACATGCTCGATGCAGAATCTAACTATGAGCAGGATCCATTGCTCAGCGCCATTATAGGCTTCAATGTTGAGCTTGACAGGGGCATGGAGCCGAACCTGCGCGTGAAAGTCCTGCTTGGAGACATAATCTACAAGCTGCTGGATGACTATCTTGTATGGACTGAGGAGAAGAAGAAGGCATTGGAGGCAGAGCAGATAGACCTGCTTGTCAGGCCCTGCAAGGTCGAGATACTGCAGAACTGCATATTCCGCCAGAGCAATCCTGCTGTCGTCGGGATATACGTTATGGTCGGTGTCGCGAAGGTCGGGCTGCCATTGATGAAGAACGGCAAGCCATTGACCAGCATCAAGTCGATCCAGGCAGAGCAGGAGAACCTTACCATAGCTGAGCAGGGAAAGCAGGTGGCTGTGAGCCTGCCGAACGTCGTCTGCGGAAGGCAGATTGCAGAGCAGGACATTCTCTACAGCGCGATTCCCGAGGAGGATTTCAGGAAGCTCAAGAAGCTGAAGAAATATCTCACCGAGGCAGAGGTCCAGGTCATGCGTGAGATAGCAGAGCAGATGAGAAAGACAAACCAGGTCTGGGGCATCTAGATGCAGAACCTCAAATTCCTAAATTCCAGGGAGAGAAAAGAATTATTCAGGAGCCTGGAAAAGACCTATGGATTCTCAGGAGAGCTTGAGGGCAATCTTTTGCTGAGCCCTAAGGAGCAGAAGGTCTATCTCCTTTCAGGCGCAGAGCTGCTGGAGCCAGGCTCTGACAAGGAGCTGAGGATCGACCGCGCAGGGCTATATATAGCGAAGCATCTCAGCAACGGCATACAGCTCAATGTCGAGGGAAGCCAGCTCATAGGTCCGCGGTCGACAAGGCATATACTTGACATCGATGAGGATCACCTTGAGCCCTGGGTCAAGGGACAGGACTTTGATCTCAGCGCATCTGAGAGCGAGCGCATCAGCGGAGAGAGCGGCATCTTCATGGTGCGGTTCAGGGACGACTTCATGGGCAGCGCGATAATAAAAGAAGGGAAAGTCAGGAACCAGCTCTCAAAGATAAGATGGCTTAAGGATTTCAACAGATGATCTTTAGCTTCATCTCAAAAGATTAATGTTTTGTCTCTGCACACACGACTTCTCTTGCTTGATCAAGCCAACTATGACAAAATTGTCCAAAAACACACAATATTTCATCTAACCTGCCGTCCCAAATAGGTCTTCTTGCTCTAGCGAATAACATGAGCCTATCTGCTGATGCAAACGCTTGTTCTATTCTCCGATATTCATTCATCATATATCCTGTGCTTAAAGCAAGCATTTCTGGATTTATTTGTGTGAGTCTACCATCTTTTACAGAAATGCCACTAACATGATGAATATTTTCTTGAGAAATATTAACAAACCCTTTTCGGATATCATCTCTGAAATCACTGAGATTATCAGCCAGTTTTACTGCCAGACCATAGGCTCGCACTAATTGCTTAAATTCATTAAAAACTCTTGGAGAGTCTAAAATGTAAAGGAATTGAGACGCAACTAAAGAACCAATGCCCATCGTTATTTCATCTAATGTTGCTTCGTCCAGGATTTTCCACCTTCTTTGAAGATTTTGTTCCTCAATCTTCCAAAAATTAAGCACCTCTTCATAAGTATGTTTGCCTATTGTGCGATCAGTAAACTGCAGAACATGTTCGCGGGACAACTCGTTTAGTGCATAGCCTAAATCAGCAATTGCTTGTTGCGCTTGTGTTGAAGCTCTAATAATTTTTCCCGAATAACTCTGCTGGAATATTGCTTGAAAATATCTCAATCTTCCTAATGGATCAGCACTTGAATCGAGCTCATCATCAACCATTGCCAGCCCATGATTGACTAAATCAAGAATTGTGCCTCTTTTATTTTTTAAAAGGTCTCTCATTATGGGATAAGAGTGAGTTCTCCCCCATCTACTCATTTCATTAGTTCTACTACAGTCTAAGTTTTCTTCTAAGCAATATGCCATTCAATTATTAGATATCTTTATAGGCTTATAAACTTTTTTGCAGTTACTACTGATACTAAATTACTTCTAGAAACAATAAGATGAGGCATCCGTTTAATAGAATAGAAAAAACTAAATAATTTTGAAAAGTTACCAGTTCTCAGCTATCTGATCAGAGCAAATCTTCGATCGGCTTCTCTGGCTTCTTCATGGCTGCTGGCTGCCCTGTGAGGGCTGATGCCTCTTTCTCAAGGTCTACGCCAAGCTCTTTCAGGGCTGCGAGGTGCATCTGCATCAGCTGCTCGACGATCTGCAGTATCCTGCCCATCTCCTGCCTCTCCTTTGCCAGCGTGCTCAAGGATCCCTTGTGGAACCCTACCTGCTCCTCCTTGCTCATGTTGTTGGTGACAGCCTCTGCCGCCGGCTTATCTGCCTGCTTCTCGTGCTTTTCAGCGTTCTTTGGTGGTCTTCCCATGATTATCTTCCTCCATTGCTATCTGTAATGACGATTATACATGCACATCAGTAATGATTATGTACAAGGACTGGGTTTTGTTACTGAATTTTTAAAACTTTCCTTATAATCCTCCCTTGAGGTGCAATATCTTAATAAACCAGCCTAGAGTACATCAATCCATGCAGGAGTTTTACATGAAAGATGGCGCTCTTATCAGCGCCGAGGAATGGGAATCTGTGATCAATGAGCTGAAGTTCTCCTCAAAAGAGGACCTTGGGCAGAAGAGAGCTGCCATGGCATCCATCAAGGAGCAGCTTATCCGCGCAGTGGAGGAAAGGATCCCTGGCAAAGAAAAGTTCGGCCTGATGTTCTCAGGCGGAGTTGACAGCTCAATCATAGCATTGCTCCTGAAGAAAGCAGGCAAGGAATTCAACTGCTATACTGTAGGATTCAAGGATGATGATACAAAGGAGCCTGAGGATGTCGAGGCAGCAGAGCGCGCAGCAAAGCTCATCGGCGTGAAACTCAGGAAGATGATAGTCGATACCAAAGGGGCAGAGCAGCTCATAGCGAAGACAGTCAAGGCGCTTGGGCCTGCTCTCAATAATGTGGTCAATGTCGGCGTCGCAGCAGTCGAGCTCGGCTGCATAGAGATGGCAAAGCAGGATGATGTGCATTGCCTTTTCGGCGGCCTTGGCTCAGAGGAGATATTCGCAGGATACCAGCGCCACAGGGAAGCGAAAGATCGCCAGGAAGAATGCTGGCATGGGCTGCTGGCGATGTATGAGCGCGACCTGCTCAGGGATGCTGCGTTGGCTAAGGCATCGGGGGTGAGGTTCATGACTCCGTTTCTCGACGAGAAACTGATCGGGGCTGCCATGCGAGTGCCTGCGAAGCTGAAGATTGACTCAGAGCATTCGAAGCTGATACTCCGCGAGGTCGCAGAGGAGCTCGGCCTTCCGAAGGAAGTTGCCTGGCGCCAGAAGCGAGCTGCCCAGTACGGCAGCAGGATTGATAAGGCCATAGACAAGCTAGCTCGCAGGAAGAAGTTCAAGTTCAAGAAGGATTATCTCAAGAGCCTGGGCGGGCTACTATAATTTTCTTTTAAAGATCAGGGCTAATACAAATGAAGAAATCTAAATTTTCAATCGCACACAAAGACGAAGAGATGTTAAGGCTTGTGAGCAAATCTGATCATAAAACATTAGCTTTGTGGGCAGTTGATTGTGCTGAGCGTGTTCTACTATTTTTTGAGGAAAAATATCCCCAAGATAATCGCCCTCGACAAGCTATCAAAACACTTAAGACGTGGGTAGATAATGGAATATTTAAGATGGCTGTTATCCGAAAGGCTTCGCTTGACTCTCATGCTGCCGCCCGGGAGGTAGGAGAAGATAGTCCTGCTCGCTCTGCTGCCCGTGCCGCAGGTCAAGCTGTAGCAACTGCACATGTTTCCCGACATTCTTATGGTTCTGCAATTTATGCTCAACAGGCCATCTACAGAGCCACCAATCCCTCTGATGCCGATGCTAGCACAGCCAAAGAACGAGATTGGCAATATCGGCATTTGCTTGAGCTTAGACGTAAATCAAAATGAAATAAAATGATTGGTTTGGCCCTCAAATCAGTCGGTATATCTAGCCGATCTGGGATGAGATCATGGTTGGCATTCCTGCCTTAGATACATCTGGCTGTGATAGCATTGACGCCGCTGGTGCCGTTGTTTTCTCTCGTTGTTCTTGAAAAGTTTTATAAACCATCTTCTATACCTGTGCTCCATGGCAGACGCAGTCAATGGTTCGTTAGAGGTCATCAGCGGGGTCAGCCAGACCATAAGCCCGCTCCTATCAAGGATTGTGCTAGCTGTGCTTATACTGCTGGTGGGCTTGATAGTGGGGAAGCTGCTGGGCAACCTCATGAGGCGCATACTCAATGAGGTGCAGCTTGATAAGCATGTACGCTCAGGCACAGGCTTCAGGATTTCGCTCGAGAAGTTCCTGGGCAACCTGGTTTCATACTTCATCTATTTCATAACAATAATCCTTACTCTCAACAGCCTTGGGCTGACTGCGGCGATGCTCATAATAATAACAGCCATAATACTGTTCGTGCTGGCGGTCTCATTCCTGCTGGCTGTCAAGGATTTCTTCCCCAACATGATGGCAGGCCTCAGGATAAAGATGAAGCACTTCTTCGCTGAGGGAGATGAGATACAGATAAAGGAAGTGCGGGGAAAGATTACTGCCATAAACCTCCTCGAGACAAGGCTATTGACCCACTTCAAGGAAGAAGTGATTATTCCCAATTCTTTATTCAACAAGCGCCAGGTCGTTGTCAGGAAGAAGGCGGCTGCTGTTAAGAAGAAATAGATATTCTGAAAAACATATTCTCGATTGATAAAAAATTAATAGAATTATTGCACAGTCTCAATCATGCCGATGAGGGTCCAGAGCTGGGTCCTCACGAAAGGCTGGATGTTGACGTCGTTGCAGATCTCGTCAAGCTCACTGATGCACTTGTCTGCCTTCAGCCGCACATCCTTCTTGGTGGTTGCCTTCAATGTGTTGGCTATGTGCTCAAGCTTGGTCTTTATGTTCTTCTGGAGAGCAGGATCCTCCAATATTTCGTTTATCGCCGATATAACTTCTTCCGCTCCTGTCATCTTCATCCACCATCAGCATTCCTGCTTTGATCGTCCTATTCTTCTTTCTCTCCTCGGTTCATGCCGGAGAGGACTTCCTTCTGCAGGTTCTCAGCCTTCTCCTTCAGCTTGTTCTCCTGCTTCTCGAATGACTCTATGCGCACCTGCAGTATCTCGCGCTTGTCCTTGAGCTCCTTCTTCAGGCTCTCCTTGTCCATGGATACCATGATGCTGCCTATGATCTTGAATGACTCCTTAGCCCCCTCAATCTCCTTCTCAGCGGATTCTATCTCCAGGAGCTGGCTCTGGAACTGCTGCTTCTGAAGGGAGAAGTTCTGCATGTTCTGCTCGAGCATAGAAAGCTGGTTTATCTTTTCCTGGATATCGTTATTCATATTCTCCCTCACAATCCTTTACGATGCCCTTCGCCTTCTCATAGACTGAGAGCATCTTTGTTATTGAGTTGAGGACCGCCCGCAGAGCAGTGCTGTCCTCGGCATTGATCTTGAATATAATCCTGTCTTTCTCCTGCTTCAGCTCATAGCTTGCGCGCTGGTTGGTGAATTCCTTTTCCTCAGCGGCAAAGAGCCTCTCGATGTTGTGCGAATCATCTTTGACGACGATCTCTGCGCTAAGCTTCATCTTATCGCCTAGATGGCCTTGACCTTGACAGACCTGGTCCTTGCCTTGTAAATCATCTTTGAGCCGCAGTAGATGCACCTGACTCGTCTCTTGATCTGGTCAGCGGATATGGTCTTGCTGCAAAAAAAGCATTTGTATTCTGCCATGTTTAGCACCCTCTCCTAGGAATCACTCAGACTCCTGCAAATCAGAGCCTGCCCCATCGACATTGCTCATCTCGTTATCAGAACTGTGAGTTATCTCGGCGTTCTCCTCCTGGAGTACGCTCTTGATGTTGGCCACTTTCTGGACGCTGTAGGCCCTATTGGTGAATGTGGCTCCGCACTTCTTGCAGTGCCAGATGCCTGCGCTCACTCTCTTGACCTGGATGTAGCCGCAGTAGGGGCATTTGTGCTTCTTCCTCTGCTCAGACTCAATCTTTCCAAGCTTGAACCTAACAGTCCTTCCGTATCTTGCGCCTAGCCTCTTTACGCTTCCGTATGTTACCTTCTTGGCCATCTTGAAAACCTCTGAATATGAGTTGTTATGTTGCTATGCCTCTGGATTAATTGGTTATTTATAAAGGTGATGGTTTCGGTTTTCATCCGCCAACAGGGAGGGTAGGATATCATGTTGTTACTAATAGGTAGATAAAATGAAAATATTTATAAATCAATCCGCCTCTCCCTGAACCATGGATGAAATATCGGCCCGGGATGAAAAAGAATTGATGCTTAAGAGAAAAGGCCTCCAGAGGATCGATAGCCTGAGCTTGTTATTTCCGTCTAGGACATTCTTCGTAGATGCCAACTATGCGGGTGATGGTTTTCCTATATATCCTGTCGCAGAGAAAGCCGTTCATAAGCATGACCTTCTTAATCTTTATGGAACTCATTGGAGATACGTGGCTGATAGTAAGCTTTGCATGATCGTGAAAGATACTGATACAGGAGATATCGGCACGGTCCTGCATTCAATATCTGTTGGAGAAAAGGTCAATCGTTTTCCTTGTTATGCCTTCACAAGAAAATATCTTGAGCAGAACAGGAGCCTATGGACATTTGTGCCAGGATCAGAAGGATGGGAGTTCTACCACGATGTCGTCCTGCCGCAGTTCAGGCTTGATATGCTTGATTATAAAAAGCTCAAGGGCGAATCTGTGCGCAGTACAATCAACAGATCATGAATCGCGCTTCTCCTAAAGCTATCTAGACAAAGCTCAGGAACACCAGCATCCCGATGTGGCTGGCCAGGTTCGCGCAGAATGATATTATGGCTGCCTGGTTCAGCGGGTCCTTCTTCACATCGTTCCTGATGAACCTATAGATCACAGCAGTCTCCACCATGAAGGTCAGCACGAAGCTTATGATCACGAGGTAGACTGCTGTGAATATGCTATTGAAATGCATCTCATTCATCAGGTTCTCCACTATGAAAAGTAGCAGTGTCGAGAATATCGAGGCAAGGTTGGCGAAGAAGCTGGCGTACATGCTCTTCATCAGGCTGATGCCGTGCTTGTTGAGATAGACATAGATAAGCACTCCCTCGAACAGGAACATCGGTATGAAAGCGATCACAAGGAGATACTCGTAGATCTTAACCACCGAGGTATGTACATAGCTGTACCCTTGGTATGTCGTCTCGACAATGGCTGCGCTCTTCATCTGTGCTAGTGCTTCGAACATCTTTACAATCGGTAAAGCATAGCAACTATTTATAACCTAGAGTAAGCTTCAAATGCGATGGAAATGATGATGAGAATAAGAATGATGAGAGGAATAAGAAAATTATAAAAAATTTGTTTTATATTTGTATATCCTTATTGGCAGCATTTGCTACAGTTAACTACCATGCTTCTGATAAATATCAGCGCTGCAAGTATTGTCACAACAACCCTTGACCAGGTTTGGCTAGAGCTTGCAAGCCATGTCAGGACAATTATCGCAACTGCCATGCCTGATAGGCACCATAGTTTTGTTTGCGGTTTGCAAGCATCATTTTCTTTTTTAATCTTTTTTGCCATATTATCTACCTCGCATTGATTAATAATGCTCATAATTGGCGGCTTTTTATTTAAATGTGCTGATAGAAGTGTTAATAGAATAAAAATAATATGGGGCTGCCCGGAATTTCGTTAAAACGTAGTTTTGACGATTCAAAAACCGCGTTTTTGTTTCGAACCGGGGTCATCTGGCTTTTTTCGCAGAGAAGAAACCTTCCCTGTGGCCCAAACCAAAGAGGCTGAACCAAGCTACCCCACAGCTTAATGTCATATAAGCGAGCTTATATAATCCCATTCTGAGGGCAACTCTTCAGGTTGAGGATAATCTTCCTTTTTTAAATGTATTGCTAAACCGTGGTTTTGTTATGGGCATTCTCAACGTCACATAAACCGCGCCTTATTCCGCTTCACATCCGATTAAAGGCGCGCTTGAAAATTCGCTAAGAAATAGGATATCTCAAGCTTTCTTCTCGACCGGCTTGGCCACGGTGGCCGCCGCAGCTGCTGGCTGGCTTTCGCCGCTGTTCAATTTCTCGGTGTGCCTGCACTTAGGATAGCCTGTGCAGCCGATGAACTTTCCGTAGATGGAGGTCCTGAGCACAAGATCCTTGCTGCATTTAGGGCATTTCTTCTCGATTTTCTGGACTCCATTTTCCTTTTTTACGTCAGGCCTGTCTGACTCCTGCTTCTTCGCAGGGCATTCCTTGTTCAGGCATACTTCCTGCGGCTTTTTCTTCTTCATGAAGACCATGACCAGCGGGCTCTTGCAGTGCTGGCAGAGCTTCTCTGTTCCTTTCACTGCGCCGCTCTGGGGTATCGCGAAGGTTGTCTTGCAGTCAGGATATTTGTCGCAGGCAATGAACCTCATCCTTGTCTTCTTGGAGAAGCGCATCCTCAGCACTCCGTCCTTGCAGTTGGGGCATTTCGATATGTAGCTCTCCTTCTGCAGGGTCTCGTGGTGGGCTGTCTTGAGCTCCTCGCCGATCTTCTTCTCCTTTGACTTGAACTCCTTGAGGATCTTGGTGAGGATCTTCTTTGCCTCATCGAGCACTTCGCTCTCGTTCTTTTTCTTCTCCATTATCTCGTCCATGTCGCTCTCGAAGTGCCTTGTGAGCTGCTCATCGATTATGTCAGGGCAGTATTTTGCCAGGGTCTCGATGATGCGCATGCCCATCTCAGTCACTTTCAATGACTCGTCCTGGACGTATTTCCTATGATAAAGAGAATCAACAATCTCTGCGCGGGTGGCCTTCGTCCCAAGGCCTTGCTTCTCAAGCTCTGTGATTATGCTGGCAGGAGTGTATCTCTTAGGAGGCAAGGTCTCCTTCTGCAGCAGGTCAAGGCGATAGATCTTCAGGATCTCGTTCTCGATGAAGTTAGGCCACTCCTCTTCCTTCAGCTTGACATAGGGCTCGTAGAGCTCGAACCAGTTGCGCTGCTTTGTCCTCAATCCTGTTGCCGTGAATATCTCTCCGTTGACAGCTATCTTGAGGTTCATGGATTCCCTGACAGCAGCCTCTCCGAATGTAGCGAAGAATCTCTTGACGATGAGATCATAGACCTTGAACTCCCTCTCGGTTATCTTTCCTATCTTTACGCCCGTGGGATAGATGGCTGGGTGGGCAGGGTCTTCCTTCTTTCCCTCGTTAGGGACAAGCTTTGGGAATCCTAGGACTGTGTTTGCTTTTGATGCATAATCAGGATTGTTAGCGAGAGCATTCAGGACCTTCTTGAAGTTGAGCTTTGCTGGAAGCTTCTGGGAGCTGGTTCTCGGATAAGATATCGCTCCTGAAGTGTAAAGGTTCTGGGCGAGAGAAAGGGTCTCCTTCGGGCTTATGCCGAACAGCTTATATGATTCTGTCTGCAGGGTTCCGAGATCAAATGGAGTGGGAGGCTGCTGCAGGCTGTCCCTTTTCTCAATGCTCTTGACCAGCGCAGGCTTCCAGAGGGAGTTCTCAAAGCACTTCTTTGCCTCTGCGTTGTTTTCGAACTTATCCCTCTCATGGAAGGTCTCAATCTTCTTTCCTTCCTTCTCTATCCCCAGGACTATCTGCCAATAGGGAGTGGGCTTGAAGGCCATTATATCCTTCTCCTTGTCATATAATATCTTGAGGGCAGGGCCCTGCACCCTTCCGCTGCTTAGGATCCTGAAAGCTCCGGTGCTCTTGACAGCGAGGGTCAATGCCCTTGAGATGTTTATTCCGTACATCCAGTCAAGGAAATGCCTTGTCTCCCCTGCATAGGCCAATCCCCAGTCAATGGTCTTTGACTTGTGCTCATAGGCCTCGATCAGGTCATCCTTTGTCAAGGTCGAGAACTTCATCCTCTGGGCGTCCTTCTGGCCGCAGGCAAGCCTTATGCAGTTCAGGCCTATGACCTCTCCCTCGACATCATAGTCGCA